>JAVXHR010000014.1:12224-18632 GCA_036656795.1 Lachnospiraceae bacterium
AGACCCGGACAAACCGACAGATCCACCAAAGTTAGCGTAATGGAGTCGCGATAATCTAAAATAGTCGGATACGTGATAGATGACTAAGTGAGGAAGGGCTTATGATTAGAAATGTAGATCAGATTAGTAGTGTAAAACAATTACAGTTGCAACATGAGGTCAAAGCAAAGACAAGCAATGGATTTCAAACACTTCTGAACGAACAATTACATAAGAAGGAGGGACTTCAGTTCTCAAAGCATGCGACACAACGTGTGGAGCAACGGGGGATTGAGATGTCAGAGACATTCTTGGATGGCTTAAACCATGCGGTAGACAAGGCGAGAAGCAAGGGAGTCAAGGACGTAGTAGTTATTGCGGACAATGGAGCATTTATCGTGAATGTACCTAATAATATCGTAGTTACGACCGTTGACAAAAACGAAATGAAGGATAATATATTTACCAATATTGACAGTGCAGTTATTATGTAGCCGGACCATTTTATGGAGGCTTCGTCCCCTATCCGAATGATAGAGAGACATGCAAGATGCACAACACATACGAAAGGAAGTAAAAAAATGGTTAAATCAATGTACGCAGGAGTTTCAGGATTAAGAGCACATCAACAAAAAATGGACGTAATCGGTAATAATATTGCCAATGTAAATACATTCGGATTCAAGACAGCTAGCTATGCTTTTAGAGATGCTGTTTATCAGACAATTACAGGTTCTTCAGGTGGAACCACGGGAGTAGGTGGGCTAGGTGGTGTGAATGCATCTCAGGTTGGATATGGTGCAGGTGCAGGTTCTATAACCGCTTCGTTTGTAGCCGGAGGAAAGTCTTCTACAGGTCTTGGCATGGACTGTGTTATCGACGGTACAGGATTCTTTATTGTAGGGCCTAGATTAGCAGATGCCAGTATGGTACGACTTGGAGATCCACTTGCGGGTTCAGGACTATCCTTATCAAGAGTAGGGATGCTGACTACAGATAATGAAGGGTATCTGACAGATGCTGATGGAAATTATGTATATGGAATTCAATCCGGGACTAATATAATCAATAATGCTGCAGGGCAACCAGAGACATATATAGACGGGATACGTGACGCAAACGCAAATGGGAAAATCGATATAGGCGAATATGTGACTAAAACAAATACTTCTGCTGATGCAAATAATGATGGCAAGATATCTGATGCAGAGATGGCTAATGTTGCGACAAAATTAACACCAATTCGTGTACCTACCTATGTTGCAGATCCTGCATATCCAGATAAGACAGCATATAGTCTTCAAAATTATAAGATTAATAATGATGGTACTGTAGTTGGTGTGGATAAAGATACAAAAAAAGCAGTTGTTATCGGTCAAATAGCGCTTGCAGCTGTAGATAATCCAAATGGATTAGAAAAAACCACTGGTTATTACTACGGGATAGGTGATAATGCGGGATCAGTTACCGCAGGAAGACCTAATGGTGGATCTGTTGGTAGTATCGAAAGTGGATTTTTGGAATTATCCAATGTGGATCTTGCCAAGGAATTTGCAGAGATGATTACAACTCAGAGAGGGTTCCAGGCGAATTCCAAGATTATCACAGTATCGGATGAGATGCTGGAACAATTAGTTAATATGAAGAGATAGTTAATATGAGAAAAATACATAGATAAGATAGTTGCTCGGAGAGGTATTGTTACCTCTCCGAGATTAAAGGGGAAGATGTAAAAGATGATTCAACTTACGAGATTGAACGATAAAATATTGGTAATTAACAGTGCGCAGATTGAATGTATCGATATTATTCCGGAGTCTAAAATCATTATGATGAATGGAAAATTTTATATTGTAAAAGAAAGTGCAGAAGAGATTATTGAAAAATCAATAGAATATAATGCAAAAATTAACGCTTTAAGTAGAAAAATGTTGTAAAATGTTGTAGAATGAAAGTTCGAGAATATAAAAATGTAGTATGGGGGCCAAGTAAATGGATTTAACAAGTATTATCGGAATGGTTGTGGGAATCGCATTAATTATACAGGGCATTGGAACGAAACAAATTGGCAATTTCATAGATATGCCCAGCGTTATTATCGTTGTGGGTGGAACCTTTGCTGCAGTAATTGCAAGTTACCCATTCCGTATATTAAAGAATATGCCAAGACATATCAAGTTATTATTTGGTGGGAAAAAGCATAATCCAATCAAGGCCATAGATATGCTGGTGGAACTAGCACAGCTTGCAAGGAAAAACGGATTATTGGCACTGGAAGAAAAGGCGAATGCGTTAAAGGATCCATTTTTCAAACAAAGTGTTGTATTAATTGTAGATGCCATGGATACTGAGAAAGTACGGGAATTGTTGGAAAATCAATTAGATAATATGGCAGCAAGGCATGAAGAGGAAGCAGGACTTTATGATCGAGCGGCGGCGATGGCGCCCGCCTTTGGTATGATTGGTACCTTAGTAGGATTGGTGAATATGTTAAAGGGCCTGAATCTAGATGCAGGTGGTTCCAGTAATATAGGTGAAGATATGTCGGTTGCGTTGATAACTACATTCTATGGGTGTGTACTTGCCAATCTGATATTTATGCCTATAGCAAAAAAATTACGAATTAGAAATGAAGAAGAGTTGTTGTACAAACAATTGATTATAGAGGGAGTGTTATCCATTCAATCCGGAGATAATCCTAAGTTTTTGAAAGAAAAATTAGTTTCTTACCTTGACCAGAAACAACAACGCAATATCTTAGAAGGAAAAGGTGCAGGAAAAGCAAGTAAAGGGAAAAAAGGGAAATCAGATGGAGCAGAGGAAGAATAAATGACAGAGAGACTCTAGAAGAAATAAGGTGTTTGAATGAAAAAAAGACAAAAACCACAAGAAGGTGGAGCCAGTTGGATGGATACATATGGAGACATGGTAACATTATTGCTTTGCTTTTTTGTGTTATTATATTCGATATCCTCCGTAGATCAACAGAAGTGGGAGATTATTGTTAAGAGTATGAATCCTAACGCAGAGGCTACGTCACAGATTGTAACAGATACTGCAACAGCAGATGGTGAAGGAGATGTGGCAGGTTCTATGGAAAAACCGGAAGTTACTGCAGAAACCTTTGATGAACTCTATTATACTTTAAAGCAGGCGGTAGAAGCCCAAGGACTGGAAGGTAGTGTGGAAGTGACAAAAGGGGAAGGGTACACATTTATTTCTTTTAAGAATCAAGTATTCTTTGATGGAGACAGTTCTACCATTAAGCCGCAGGGGAAACAAGTACTGGATGAATTTGTGAATGCCTTAGGTACTGCAAACGATGCCATTCAAGAAGTGAATGTTTTAGGACATACTTCACAAGCGACACCCAATGAACCCAATGATGTATACACAGACCGAATGCTTTCTGCAATGCGTTCGGTACAAGTTTTGATATATATGCAACAGAAGAATGTTATCAGTGGTGAAAAACTGGTGCAGTCAAGTTTTGGTCAGTACCGACCAATTGCATCATTTGAAACACGAGAAGAACGTGCAAAAAATCGACGTGTAGAGATTATTATTACTAAAAATGATGCAGTACAGAAAAGTCTCTCAACTTATTATGATGAGATATATGGTACAACACAATAATTAAGTAAAGGCAGGATAGCATAGATGGCAGAAGTATTATCTCAAAGTCAGATAGATGCTTTGCTGAATTCGTTAGGAGGTGACAGTGACGAAACGTCGGAACCCACTCCTATAGAAGAACAAGGCAAGGATAAAAACTATAGGAAATATGATTTTTATAGCCCTAAAAAATTCACAAAAGAAAGGCTCAAGATTATCACGAGCGTCTATGACAATTATGCCAGAATTGCTACGTCACAGATAAACAGTCTGTTTCGGGTATCAAGCGAAGTGGAGATACTAACGGTGGAAGAGCAACGGTATTATGAGTTTGGTAATGCCCTTAATGAAAGTGATATTCTGACGTTGGTAGATGTAAAGTTACCAGATAATTCAAAAAACCCACCACTGTTGATTCATGCATCTACTCCCGTTATGGTCAATTTGATAGACCGAATGCTAGGAAGTACAGGAGAAGCTGTTCCGGTAGATGAAACTTATAATTATACAGAGATAGAGGTGGTATTATATGAAAGAATTGTTCGATATTTTATTGCGATTCTGAAAGATGCCTGGGCTAATTATGTGAAACTTGATTTCGAATTTTCCAGATTAGAAAAAAATCCAAGCATGTTTCAAGATATAGGAGTAGATGAGACTATTGTTATTATTGTATTAGAGGTAAAGATGAAAGGTGCATCGGGTAGAATTAGTATCTGTGCTCCAGGTAATCTCCTGTTAAGTATCTTTACCATTATGGATAGAAGAAAGCATATTTCACTAGATGAAGATGGAGATAACAGAGGAAACAGGGAAGAAATTATGGATAATGTTAAAAATTCCGTATTAGATGTATCGGCAAAATTAGGAGAAGTCCAACTAGACCTTGAAGAAGTGTCACAGTTTCGTGTGGGAGATGTCATTAATCTTAATAAGCCGCAAGATGCTACCGTACAGGTGGCAATAGAAGGGCAACCATGGTTTACAGGGCAGCTAGGGGTACATAATCGTAAGATGGCTATTAAGATAGATGAGCGCCTCATCGATGTAATGGGTGATGGACATAAGAATCAAGAACAACAAGAGAAACCAGGAATCAGTAATATACAGGAAGAGACAGAGCTAGAGCCAGAAGAGCTGGTTACTACAGAAGTTTCATAGGCACATGGAAATTACCAGACATTTTTTGTCTGTGTATGATATAAATAAAATAATTTACAAGAAAGGTATGAATGAAAATGGCGAAAATTTTATTAGTGGATGATGCAGCGTTTATGCGAATGATGGTAAAGGATACTTTGACAAAGAATGGTTATGAAGATTTATATGAAGCAGCAGATGGAGTACAAGCAATTGAGATGTATGAACAAGTGAAGCCAGATTTGGTTATTATGGATATTACGATGCCTAATATGGATGGACTAGAAGCATTAAAGACTATTAAAGGGAAACATCCAGAGGCAACAATTGTAATGTGTTCTGCAATGGGACAAGAGACAATGGTTATTGAAGCAATTAAATCAGGGGCAAAAGACTTTATTGTAAAACCTTTTAAACCGGATAGAATCTTAAAAACAGTCAGCAGTATTGTAGGATAAAAAGGGGGTCAAATAGATGTCTTTTCTAAGTTCCATGAATATCAGTGCTTCAGGAATGACAGCACAAAGGCTTCGTCTAGATACAGCAGCAGAAAATATCTCTAACATGGAGACAACAAGGACGGCAGCGGGCGGACCGTACCGAAGAAAAGTGGTAACATTACAGTCGGCAAATACCGGTAATTTTAGGCAGGCATTTAACAGTGCAGCAACACGTGGTAAAACACCGGGTGGTGTAATTGCAACACAGGTTTCAGACGATACAAGACCATTTGAAGCTGTCTATAACCCAGAACACCCAGATGCAGATGCAAATGGTTATGTGTTGATGCCAAATGTTGATTTGACCAAGGAAACTGTGGATAGTATGTCTGCGACACGGTCTTATGAGGCAAATATTACTGCTTTTAATGCGATTAAGTTGATGGCACAAAAAGCATTAGAGATTGGCAGGTAAGACGGACATGGGGTAACAAAAAGTCCATAGTAAGGAGAGAAATGATAATATGAGTTCTAGAGGGTTTAGTGAGTTAGAGATAGATGCCATAGGTGAAATATTGAATATTAGTCTTGGGGCATCGGCCACGGCGGTATCTACTATGCTGAGCGCCAGGGTTGATATCACGACTCCGGTTGTAAAGGTAGTATCTCGTGACGAATTTGAATTTACGAATTTAGAGCCTGCGGTAGGAGTTGAGATTACATATGTGTCCGGATTAGAGGGCGACAACATTATGTTGTTAAAACGGCAGGACGTAAAAGTCATTGTAGAGATGTTGATGGGAATGGACATACCGGACGATGAATTTGTATTAGACGAGATGAACATCAGTGCTATTTGCGAAGTTATGAATCAGATGATGGGGGCATCGGCTACAGCGTTGTCCGAATTCCTGAATAAATCAGTCAATATCTCTACACCGATATCCTTTGAGATTACGGATGAAGGAGAGTTTAAAAATAAATATTTCCCTGAAGATAAAGAAGAGATGGTAGTAGTTGGATTCTCGTTGAAGATTGCAGATAAACTTCAAAGTGAATTTATTAATGTTATGCCTACTGAATTGGCAAAGGGTATGGTGGCAGGATTTTTGCCAGATGGAGATGATGGTGAGTTACAAGTGACGCCAGATCCACCGAAAGAGCCAACAGGTGACAAGATGCTGTCACAAGAGGAAATTGCAGCGATGATCGCAGCTAGTAATAATGAAACACC
>JAVXHR010000014.1:18732-46284 GCA_036656795.1 Lachnospiraceae bacterium
GCTGCTAGTTCTGGTGAAGCAACACCAACACCAACACCACCTGTAGCACCTATAATTACGCCAGCAGCACCAGTAATAGATAGTGTAAGTGCTGAAGCAGTCCAGAATCAATTGGCAATACAACAACAGATGATGCAGCAGATGCAGATGATGATGCAACAGATGCAGTCGACACCTCAGCCAAAGAGTGAGCCGAGAACTTTTAACGTACGTTCAATGCCACAACCAAACCTGAACCAAGAGGGTGGTGGCGAAGGTGAAGAAGAGAACATGGAACTAATCTTAGGGGTTCCACTGGATATTTCAGTAGAAATTGGAAGAACAAAAAAATTGGTAAAAGATATCCTGGAATTTTCCAAGGGTTCTTTGGTAGTGTTAGATAAAGCAGCAGGGGAACAAGTAGATCTTTTTGTAAATGGACAATGTATTGCAAAAGGAGATGTAGTTGTAGTAGAAGACAATTTTGGTATCAGAATCACAGAGATTGTAAAGAAAAATGTCGTGACAGAGTAGGAATCTATATGATGAGAAGTATTGGAACAGCAGTATTTACCCTAGTAATTGTAATTGCGATTATCTATCTTAGTTATATATGCAGTAAATATATTGCAAAAAGAGGCATTGGTGGACGAAGTAATTCTACGTACATGAAAGTGATTGACCAATTGGTAATTGGACAGGATCGGTCAATTGCAGTGATACAGGCAGGATTAAATTATTATCTGATAGGAATTACGGGGGCGGGAATTAGCGTATTGGCGGAGCTGAGTGCAGAGGACCTTGTGGCGTTACCACAAGATATTGCATCTACCACAGCAATGCCTAAGGATTTTAAAGAAATGTTTCAGAGGATGGATAGATTTAAGAATCATAAGAAATAACAAGTTATAGATAGAAGAGGTGCAAGAATGAATACAGATTCACTTGTTAATATAAATGGAAATAGCGTTCCAACACTAGAGATATTACTGATGATGACAATTATTGCGCTGTTGCCGTCTATCATCATTATGATGACTTCCTTTACGCGTACCATTATTATTCTATCTTTTGTTAGAAATGCACTGGGAGTGCAACAGACCCCTCCCAACATTGTATTAGTAGGACTTGCTTTATTTTTAACCTTATTTATTATGCAACCGGTATTAACAGATATTGATACCAACGCATATAAGCCATATATTGCAGGTGAGATGACACAAAAAGAGGCAATTGAGTACGCAAAGGTTCCTTTGAAGAAATTTATGCTTAAGAATACAGAAAAAAGTGCAGTGAATTTATTTATGGATTTATCAGGAGAGAAAAAACCAGAGCAATTAGAAGAGCTTCCTATGACAGTCGTAATCCCATCATTCATGACGAGTGAGTTAAAACGGGCGTTTATGGCTGGATTCTTATTGTTTCTGCCATTTTTAGTAATAGATATTGTGGTATCAAGTACATTGATGTCTATGGGTATGATGATGCTACCACCGGCGATGATTGCACTTCCATTTAAATTGTTGTTATTTGTAACAGTAGATGGCTGGCAATTATTATTTTCAACAATTGTTACCAGTTTTAACTGACAGACAGAAAGGAAGATTTGATGACAAATGGAGAAGTAGCGGATATCATGTATGAGGTCTTTGTTATATCAGTAAAGATGGCGGGACCGGCGTTGATTATCAGTATGATTGTGGGAATTATTATTGCACTGTTTCAAGCGGCAACGCAGATTCACGAGGCTACAATTACATTTCTTCCGAAGTTAATTATCATTGCGTTAATCTTAGTATTTACCGGTAGCACGATGCTTGGCATGTTACAAGATTTTACCAAGCAGGTATTTCAGTTGATGCTGGTGTAATAAGACTGTTACTTTGGAGGAAAAGACAGACATGACAACTATAGATACTGAACATTTTATATTGTTTTCGCTAGTTTTTATGCGAATGTCTGGTCTCATATTGATGAACCCAATATTTGGAAGAAAGAACATACCAAGTATTGTGAAATCAGGATTGGTTATGGTTTTAACTTTTGCAATTTATTCGTTCTCGGAAGGAACGGCAATTGAGATAACGAGTCCGATTATGTATGCGTTTGTCTTGATAAAAGAATTTGCGGCAGGCTATATTCTGGGATTTGTAATGGAGCTATTTACATTTGCAATTACATTTGCCGGTGGAATTATAGATTATCAGATGGGTATGTCTATGGCAACCATCTATGACCCACAGACCAATTCACAGATTCCGTTGAGTGGTCAGATTTTTACAATCTACTATATGTTGCTTTTTTTTGCAGTAGATGGTCACTTAGCATTGATGAAGATATTAATTACTTCATCGCAGGTAGTTCCTTATGGCGAAATGGTATTTACAACGGGTATGGCTCAGGCTATGTTGGATATGTTTAGCCAATGTGTGGTATTGGGAGTGAAGTTTGCCTTTCCAATTATTGCAGTGGAATTTCTAACAGAAGTAGGGGTTGGAATATTAATGAAGGTCATACCACAGATTAATGTATTCGTAGTTAATATACAGGCAAAGATCTTGATTGGTCTTTTAATGCTTATGTTTTTATTTTCTCCAATGTCTGAATTCTTACAAAAATTGATGACCACGATGTTAAAGTCGATGCAGGAGATATTGACCTTACTCTAGCAGAGAAGCCAAACGTGTAAGAAAAGGAAGTGAACGACATTGGCTGATGATAATAAAACCGAGAAGGCCTCCAGTAAGAAGCGGCAGGACGAAAGAAAAAAAGGTAATGTATTCTTTAGTAAAGATGTTGTTACAATTGCTTCGCTGCTTGCTTCCTTCTATGGATTAAAGACCCTTTTTCCGTTTATGCACAAGACCATGCGAGAATATCTGATCTCCAATGTGAATTATGCAGGGCAGATGGACGAGCTTAACAGTGGCACGCTTCAAGAAGTGGTTAATGCATCAGTGCTTGTTTGTGGGAAGATGATGTTGCCCTTACTTGTAATTGTAATTGTAGTGGCAATTATTTCTACGGGGATTCAGACAAAATTTATCTTCACAGGGAAGAATATGGCACCACAGTTTAGTAGACTAAGTCCACTAAAGGGAATTAAGAATTTGATTTCCATCAAGAATGTTATCGAGTTATTAAAGAACCTTGTGAAAATCAGTATATTGTTTGCGATATTATATAATATGATACAAGGCGAATTAGTGAATATAACTAAGACAATTGATATGGACATTCTGGCGTCTTCTACCTATATGTTTCAGACAATTATGCGTATGATTGTAAAGATAGGAATGGTGTTTATCGCCATCTCCGCGTTTGACTACCTTTATCAATGGTGGGATTATGAGAGAAAGATCAAGATGTCCAAACAAGATCAAAAAGAAGAGTATAAGCAGATGGAAGGAAATCCTGAAATTAAAGGAAAGATTAAAGATATCCAACGTCAACGCTCAAGAAGCCGTATGATGCAAGATGTAAAAGCGGCAGATGTTATTATTAAGAACCCAACTCACTATGCAGTTGCGTTAAAGTATGATATTGACAAAGACAGTGCCCCAATTCTTTTGGCAAAGGGACAAGATGAACTTGCTCTTAGAATTATTAAAGAGGGAGAGGATCATGGAGTCTATGTGTTAGAAAATAAACCACTAGCCAGAGCAATTTATGCTGGAACACAAATCGGTGGGGAGATACCAGAAGAGTATTATGGAACGGTAGCAGAGATTCTAGTATATGTATACCGCCTTAATCATAAAAGTGTTACATAGAAATGGTGTGAAGTATGAAGAAATTAATGAGTAATGCCGTTGTTATATTTGTAGTCGGCATCGTATTGTTATTGATTATCCCATTAAGTCCATTTATGTTGGATATAATGATTACTATAAATATATCGATATCTTTGATTATTCTTGTGATTTCGATGAAGATAAGTGAACCTTTGGAGTTTTCCATTTTTCCATCTTTATTGTTGATTACAACGTTGTTCCGTCTTGGGATTAATGTGTCTTCAACCAAGAATATCTTGACAAATGAAGGTCAGGCGGGAGCAGTAATTAAGGCCTTTGGAGACTTTATACTACAGGGAAATATCGTAGTTGGAGTTATTGTATTCTTTATCATCGTATTAGTACAGTTTTTGGTTATTACCAAAGGTGCTGAGCGTGTTGCAGAGGTTGCTGCAAGATTTACATTAGATGCGATGCCGGGAAAACAGATGGCAATTGATGCTGATCTAAGCTCTGGTCTTATTACAGAACTACAGGCAAGGGAACGAAGATATAAGATTCAAAAAGAAGCTGATTTCTACGGGGCAATGGATGGTGCTACCAAGATTGTAAAAGGTGATGCAATCATGTCCATTATCATTACCGCAGTTAACTTTATAGGTGGTACCGTTATTGGTATGGTGCAATCTACCATGACCTTTCCCGAAGTGCTATCCATGTATTCTATCGCAACAGTTGGAGATGGATTGGTATCACAGATTCCGGCACTTTTGATTTCTACAGCAACGGGTATGATTGTGACACGTTCTGTATCAGAAGGAAGTTTGAATGAGGACGTATCTAAGCAATTCTTGGCACAACCACAGGCAATTATGATTACGGGTGGTTTTATTGCAATCCTTATGATGGTTCCGGGAATGCCTAAGATTCCTATGGGAGCATTGTCTCTTACCTTTTTGATAGGTGGATATCGATTGATACAGCGTATGAAAGAGATTCCAGACGGGTATACCGGGGAAGGTACCACGGCGGAAGCTGAAAGTGGAGCCACAGAAGGTGGAACGGTTACAGAGGAAGAATATTTTAAAGATATTAATAATGTCTACTCGTTGATAGCAGTTGACCCAATCGAGATGGAATTTGGCTACAGTTTAATTCCATTAGTAGATGAAGCAAGTGGCGGCAAGATGATTAACAGAATTGTTATATTCAGAAGACAATATGCGCAGGAGATGGGGTTTGTAATTCCATCGATTCGATTAAGAGATAGTTCGAGTTTGAACACCAATCAATATGTAATTAAGATTAAAGGGGAAGAAGTAGCAAAGGGTGAGATCTTGGTAGATTATTATCTGGCATTAGAACCACAGAGCCCAGCAGGCACCATAGATGGAATTGAAACCATTGAACCAGCCTATGGAATTCCCAGTAAATGGATTACCGCTGATAATAAAGAAATTGCAGAGATCTATGGTTATACAGTAATCGATCCACTTTCTGTTATGCTGACTCATCTATCGGAGACAGTAAAACAGCATGCATATGAGTTACTTAGCCGCCAGGAAGTGGTGCAATTAGCTGAAAATGTAAAGAAACAAGCGCCAGAATTAGTAGATGAAGTATTTCCAAATATTATATCCTATGGAATCTTCCAGAAGATATTAACTCATCTATTAAAGGAGGGTGTTCCAATTAAAGACATGGAAACGATCTTAGAAACAATTGTGGATTCAGCTGCTACAATTCGAGATGTAGATGGGATTATTGAGAATATTAGAATTGCATTAAAACGTACAATTACAAGGAAATTCTGTACAGATGGACGCATGAATGTAATTACGTTAGATGCGGAGCTAGAAAAGACGATTATTGCCAGCTTGAGTAAGAGTGACCAGGGAGTATACCTAGCGTTAAGCCCAGATGTGATGCAGACAATTATCACACAACTTACGGAAGAAGTGAAGAAATTTACAGACTTGTCTCAGAATCCAATTATCTTAACAAGTCAGGTTGTTCGAGTATATTTCTATCGCTTAATTGAACAGTTTTATCCAAATATGTTTGTGTTATCATTTAATGAGATTTCAAATAATATACAAATACAGGCATTAGGAAATATTACGTTGTAGCAAAAAACCAAGATCATGTGAAGTGGAGTTAAAAGATGAGCAATCAACATCCGTTTGAGGACAAGACAAATGAAGAACTTCTAATTGAATATAAAAATAATCATGATTTAGCAATTAAACAAGAACTGGTTATGCGCTACGTTTATGTGGTAAAAAGCATCTCGTTACAGATGCGCAATGTCTATGTGAGTTTTACGCAGTTAGATGACATTATTAATGAGGGTGTCCTTGTGATTATGAATGCTATAGATAAATTCGATTTAGATAAAAACGTAAAGTTTGAAACCTATATATCAAAAAGGATTCGTGGAATGATTATAGACTTGGCACGAAAGCAAGATTGGGTGCCACGAAGTGTCAGAAAAAGTGCAAAGGATATCGACAATGCAACGATGCAGTTGTATAATGAATTAGGAAGGTTTCCATCTTCGCAGGAGATTGCCGATTATCTGGAAATTGATGTTGATAAATACCAAGATACATTAGGAAAAACAACACTCTTTAATGTGCTATCATTGGATATTGTAATAGAAGAAGCAAGTGAAACTAGAAAACCCATACAACCGGTTTCCCAGAATATGTCAGAACAGCCGGAGCAACATATGTTGGACGAGGAAATGAAGAGTATAATTGCCAGTGGGATTGGGCTTTTAAAAGAAAAAGAGCAAACAGTGATTTCACTTTATTATGTGGATGAGCTGAATATGAAAGATATTGCAAAGGTAATGCAAGTAAGCGAGCCAAGGATATCACAGATTCATGCCAATGCAATTCGTAAATTAAAACTATATATGCAACAGTTGATGGATAACTAGAAGTGGAGGGTAAATACAATGTTTCGAGGATTTTATAGTTTGACATCAGAGATGATTTGTCAAAATAGAAATTTGAATGTTATTAGTAATAATATGGCGAATGTGTCTACACCAGGGTATCGTAGCGATAAATTCCTTTCCAGTACATTTAAAGAAGAGATGTTATACCGTTCGGGAAACAAAGACAAAAGAAACCAGACAGCACTTGGCGAAGTAGCTATGATTCGGACAGGCAGAGAGGTTGCTACAGATTATTCCATGGGTGGATTTGAGTCCACAGAAGGTGTGCTTGATTTTGCATTGCAAGGGAAGGGATTTTTTGAGATTCAAACCAATAATGGAACTGTATATACCAGAAATGGTTCGTTTATGATTGACAATGATGGTTATCTTGCATTGTCCGGAATTGGTAGAGTGATGGGTAGTAATGGCCCAATTCGATTAGGAACAGATGATATTGTTGTAGATGCACAGGGCAATATCTATGATCAGACAGGACAGACCACATACGGAAGAATTGCAGTTGTGGATTTCGCAGACTATAATCAACTTACAAAGCAAGATAATGGAATGTTTACTTCGGGAGTGCAGGGCACACCAGTGAATACACCAATGCTATGGAAGTATATCGAAAAAGCCAATGTAGGAGTTGTAAATGAGATGACATCCATGATGAGTGGACAGCGTTCGCTACAGAGTGCAGCGCAAGTATTAAAGATGTACGATCAATTAATGGGGAAAATCGTATCAGAAATTGGAAGAGTATAAAATAACAGAACAGATAGAGTTAAAATGAAGACAGGAGGACACGCAGATGTACCAATCTTTTTACACCGCAGCACTTGGCGTTATCAGCCAACAAAGTAAGATGGATATTATATCGAATAATCTGGCCAATGCAAGTACTGCCGGATATAAGTCTAAGAACGCTGTATTTTCTGATTTGATGTATAATAATTTGAATGCGCCCAGAGATGTTGCAACAAGATTTAAAGCAGGAACGGGTGTGACAGTAGGACAGGTAAACACGAATTTTGCCCCGGCAGGTTTTACAGAAACAGGATTAAAGAATGATTTTGCAATTACACAAGAAGGATTTTTCATGTTAGAAAATCCAGCTACACAAGAGATTACATATACCAGAGACGGACATTTTAATATGTCATTAAGGGGGGATCGGTTTTATCTGGTTAGCTCCAATGGGAAATTGGTATTAGATAAAAACCGACAGCCAATTCAGATGAGTGAACCCGGAAAAGATATCAATGGAAATGTTCCCAATATTGGAATCTATGAGATCCCAATGAAAAATGGGATGCAAAATATCGGGGACAATGAATATCAAACAGTTGCAAAGAATGGACAACCTGTTTTATTGGAGGATGCTGTGCCGAAGCAGGGAGCTTTGGAGGTGTCTGGCATTGATATGGGGACAGAATTGGCACGAGTGATTGAAGCTCAAAGAGCTTATTCATATGCACTTAAGATGGTGCAAACATCAGATGAGATTACAACTACTATTAATACATTGAGGTAATAAGGGTAATAATAGTTATAAAAAATACAGAAAATGGGAAAGAAAGAGGAGCATGTATGGGAATAAAAAGTTATGATGACATGAACTTGATTGAGTTGGACGTAATAAAAGAAATTGGAAGTATTGGAACAGGCAACGCTGCAACTGCATTATCAGGGCTATTATCCAAGGAAGTAAAGATGACATTACCCTCGGTTTCTATTCAAGGATATAATGATAGTATTAATACGTTAGGAAACCCAGAAGAGATTGTAGCAGCAGTATTGGTACGTATGTCCGGTGAGATGAATGGACTGATGTTATTTATTCTGAAATTGGATTTTATCAATGTAGTAATTGAGGAACTTTTAAAAGAAAAAGTAGATGATTATAGTCAGCTAAGCGTGATAGAAATCTCGGCACTTGAGGAGATTGGGAATATTGTAATCTCATCTTATATTAGTGCAATGTCTAAACTTACAGATGTAAGCATTAATTTGACAGTTCCTGAGATTGCGGTGAATATGCTAGGTGGAATTTTAAGTGTTCCTATGGTGGAATTCGGATATGAAACAGATAAATTGATGATGATAGAAGGCACATTTATAGTTGATGGGAATGAATTGAAGAGTAATCTACTTATGATGCCGGACATCGAGTCTCTCAATTTCCTTATGAAACAACTTGGAGTGAATAATGGATAAAAAATATACGGTTGGAATAGCTGAAATGAAAATCACAAGAGCAGAGGGAACATTGATTACATATGCACTCGGTTCTTGTATTGGAATTACGTTCTATGATCCTATGATACGCTTAGGTGCCTTAGTTCATATCATGCTTCCAGAACGTATGTCAGCAACAGATGACAAAATTTATAAATATGCAGATACCGGGATTAGAGAAACTTTAAGTAAAGTAAAAGCATTTGGTGGAGTACCGGCGAGACTAGAGTGCAAAATAGCAGGCGGTGCTAAGATGTTTGAATTAAAAGGTGGCTCCGACCTGGGGAATATAGGATTACGCAATAGCACTATGGTAAAGGATATCTTAAGAGCAGAACGTATTCGCTTGTGTGCGCAGGATGTGGGCGAGAATTATGCAAGGACAATGTCTATGGACGTCAATACTGGAAAAGTAACAATTCGAACATTTGGAAGAGCCGAAGTGATTCTGTAAAGAAGTCCTTGATTAGGACAGATATTACGAGTTATATCAAGTAATTTAATAAGCGCAGATACTGCGAAAGGAGAAAGTACTATGGCAGATACAGAGATTTTACTAGAGTCAGGGACAAATGAAATTGAGATTATGGAATTCACAATTTATGGTGAATTGTACGGAATTAATGTTGCAAAAGTAAGGGAAATTATGATGTCAGATAAGATAAAACCGATTCCTCATGCACATCCTTCTGTAGAAGGAATATTTAAACCAAGAGGGCTTCTTTTAACGGTAGTAGATCTACCACAATATCTTAGTGATAAAGAAACGGAACGTCTTGACAGAGACCTTTTTATCATTACCAATTTCAATAAGATGCATCTTGCATTCAGAGTACATAGCGTAGAGGGAATTCAAAGAATCTCTTGGAAGGACATTCAAAAGCCAGATAATACAATTAGCAATGGACAAGAAGGAGTTGCAACCGGAATTGCGCAATGTGGAAATGATTTAGTTACAATTTTAGATTTCGAGAAAATTGTGGCTGATATTGCACCGGAGACAGGGATTCAAGTGGATAGTATTGATGAGCTTGGGACTAGAAGACGTAGTGATTGCCCAATTATTCTGGCGGAGGATTCCATACTTCTTTCTAAGATGATTGAAGAGTCTTTAAAGAGAGCCGGTTATGTGAATCTTAATATGTTTAATAATGGACAGGAAGCGTGGGATTTCTTAAGTGCAATTAAAGATGACGATGAACTGTATGAAAAAGCAGCATTGATTATTACTGATATTGAGATGCCAGAGATGGATGGCCATAGATTGACAAAATTAGTGAAGTCCAATAAGTTATTAAAGAAAATTCCGCTTATTATCTTTTCGTCATTGATTAATGAAGAAATGCAGATCAAAGGAAAACAGTTGGGGGCAGATGAACAGTTGTCTAAACCGGAGATTAAGCATCTTGTAGAAGTGATTGATCATCTATTGGAAAGGAGCGACATCAATGGATAAATATGTTGTGCGACAGCCCATTAAAGAGCTAGAAAACGACAAAGTTATTGGTTATGAATTGATGTTCCAAAATGATAATGAAGGATTATTTAATAGTCCGGAAGCTAGTGTAGCAGATACAATGGCTGGGTTTTTGATGCAGAATAATGAGAAGATATTTAGTGATAAACAGACATTTATTACAGTAACTCCATCTTTATTATTTCGCAATACCCCCAAAATTTTTGAAAAAGATCAGATTGTAATTCAAATTGACGATAATCTTGTGGTTCACCCTTTGGCAACTCAGATTATTAAGAGGTATTGTGCAGAGGGGTATCGTTTTGCAATTAATAATTTTCAGTTTTCTCCGCATTATTTCAGTATGTTGGAGTTTGTAGAGTTTGTAAAAATAGATGTCAAACAACAGGAAGTATCTGCACTTGATAATATTGTCCGGATGATGAAAAGCTTTGGGAAGAAAAGCATTGCTACCGGGATTTATACAAAAAAAGAATATGATATTGCCAAGATATTAAACGTAGACTACTTAGAGGGCAGCTACATTGCAGAGAATATGTTGACAAAGACAAAAAAGATGGAATTTTTGGAAGGCAACTTCTTTCAACTAGTTGTTGCGGTTACCCAAGATGAACCGGATATAGAAGAGATAGAAAAAATCATTAGTAGAGATGCTTCGTTATCTTATGCCATCTTAAAAATGGTTAATTCAGCGTATTTTGCATTGCGCAAGAAGACATCGTCTATTCGGCAGGCGGTAGTTACCTTAGGAATTGGGCAACTTAAACAATGGGTATACTTAATGAGCGCAACGGAAGAGCAGAATAGCTCTTCAGAAGAACTTTTAAAATTATCTTTTTTACGAGCTACATTTGCTTCAGTAATTGTGGAGCAGATGAAAGAATTTCCAATCTCTAAATCAGAGGCATATATGATGGGAATGTTCTCCACGTTGGAATATATGATTGATGCTTCTTTAGAAGAGATACTAGAAGATATTCCGATTATAGATGAAGTGAAAGACGCACTAATATCAAAAGCAGGTGATGCAGGGAAGTTATACGAGTTGATTTTATGTTATGAGAATGCAGATTGGAAAGCAATCAAAGGGATATTAGACCAATATGGGATTCCACCAAATATCATTGCTCAATTGTATATTAATTGCGTGGAGGAAGTGAATCAGATATGGGAAGCATTGACCAATAGCTACGAACGTGAATAACAAATATAATAAAAATCCAACAAAGGTGGGATAAAAATTATGAAAATGGAACCAAAGATTAAAGGACGAAAATCAGATAATCAAGGTGGTAAGAGGAAAGGAAACCGAGGTATTAGCATTAAGTTACTGGGAGTTTTGTTGCCGGTGATTATTGCGACAATTATTGTATTAGTAATGGTTGTATATACTTCGCAATCAAAAAATGAACTTAAAAAAAGCGAAGCATTATTAGATGCAAAGATGCAGGGTGTAGTAAGTAGTGTGCAGGCTTGGAAGAATAAAACGGTATCTGCGTTGGAAACACAACGTGATGCATTAGAATATTTCCCAATGACTGCGGAAGAAGAATTAGACTATATAAAACACACTGAAGGAAAGTCTACGGCATATCCGGCGGGAATATATATTGGAACCAATGATGGCAGAGTCATTCATTCTTCTTTTGTTCCAGATTCAGATTATATATTAAGTGAAAAACCATGGTTTACAGATGGATTAAAGTCAGAGCCATTTATCTTGGGAGCTATTTATTTTGATTCCGCTAGTAAATCTCATGTTGTTGGAGCATCGGGAGTGTTAAAAGATCATAACGGGGAGGTACGTGGAGTTGCAGCAGCAGATATTTATCTAGATGCAATTTCGGAGATTGTAAAACCGGTACAATTGGAGAAGACCGGAGGCGCTTTTCTTACGGAAGTATCGACCGGTATGGTAATTGGGCACAAGGATAAGAAAATATTAGGAACAGTTCTTGGAGAATCCAAGGATAAGATGTATTCGCAAATTGGCAAATTAGTATCATCAGAAAAATATGGATTGCAGACAGTAGCAGGAAGTAAGGGTGCAATATATGTTGATATTAAGGAAGTGCCGGATACAGATTGGGTAGTAGTGGGATATGTACCAAAAGCTGAAGTAATGGTAGGGCTTGTTTCATTAACCCGGACCTTGGTAGTTATTGCGATTGTTGCAATCCTGACTCTGATAATTTTAATTACACTTTTACTTAGAAGATTAATCATAAAACCAATTCATGAAATTGGTGGGGTTGCCCGTCGGATTGCAAAAGGAGAATTAAATGAGGAGATTACATATCGTTCCAATGATGAATTAGGTCAATTAGCTATTGATTTTAATAAGACGGTTGTTAGATTAAGAGAATATGTAAAATATATCAATGAAGTATCTTCTGTATTGGGAGATATTGCCGAAGGCAGATTGGATTTCACATTGGCTCATGAATATGAAGGCGAATTTGCTAAAGTTAAGACTGCGATGGAGCATATCTCTGATGAATTAAATGGAACCATGAATAGTATTCGTACGGCATCAGGACAAGTAACCAGTGGCTCACATCAAATTGCTGATGGAGCACAGTCTCTGGCACAAGGAGCTGTAGAGCAGTCTTCTTCTACAGAAAAACTGGCACAGACAGTTGGCGAGATATCAGACCATCTAAGTGTTACAGTGTCTGATGCACAAAGGGCAAAAGAACAGTCCAATGAGACTGAGAAGAATATCATGGCATGTAACGAGAAGATGCAGAATATGACGGAAGCGATTAATCTAATTAGTGATAAGTCGGCAGAGATTGGTAAGATTATTAAGACAATTGAAGATATTGCATTCCAGACGAATATATTAGCATTAAATGCAGCAGTAGAAGCAGCACGAGCAGGTGCAGCAGGAAAAGGATTTGCGGTAGTTGCAGATGAGGTGAGAAATCTTGCAAGTAAATCGGCAGAAGCGGCAAAGAGCACTTCCAGGTTGATTGAAGATACAATTAATGCAGTACAAAATGGAACTTTGATTGCAGATGATACAGCAAAATCTATGATGGAAGTTGTAGAACATGCAAAAGAAATCACAGAAAGTATTGATAAGATTGCATATACTATCTCAGAACAGGGAAATGCGGTAGAAGATGTTCGAGAAGGTGTAGAACAAGTATCGGCAGTTGTACAATTAAATTCAGCAACAGCAGAAGAAAGCTCGGCAGCCAGTGAAGAACTCTCCGGTCAGGCACAAGAGTTGCTTAATTTAGTAGAAAAGTTTAGATTGAAATAAGTATAGGGGTATGCACATGAAATCAAAAAAACTGATGTACATGTTTTTAGGAGTTACAATCTTGTGCACAGTTATGACAGGGTGCCAAAAGATCAAGTCCCTTATCAAAGGGGAAAAAAAGAAACCGACAGTAAAAGAGTGGGTTACGGAAGAATTTGAGAATTTTAATGAAACACAACGTCGAGAGATGGTTGCTCATGAGGTGATCACTTATCCTGATAGGGTAGAAGACCATACCAACAGCTATGTTCTGGATGCAAAAAAAGGAATGGTAATGTCTACAATGGTTACAGTGGATTCTGCAACAAAGCAGGAAACAGTGGCACCAAGCGAGTACTACGTAAAAGAACGTAGAAACACTTATTCCTATAAGGAAAAAAATGGAGTGTATAAAAAGAAAAGGGATGCTGTTGGAATGTATAATGGGATTGCACGTTCCATCATGGTGTCGTTACGCAATTGTAAGTCCATTGAAGATTTGGGAACAGAACCCTTAGCCACTACAGAAGTCATTAAAGTAAAGGTGATATATGGGTTTGATCGAGTAAAGTATTTAGAAGATGTAGGAATTACAGACAAGGTGGTACAATCAGTATCCGGATTTTCAGAATTGTTGGATAATATGGAGAAAGATGGATATATGGAAACCATCTATTGGTTTGACGTAGATTCCAGAGCATTATTAAAATCCGAGGAAAATCTCACTTCATACCAGCAATTTGTATATTATTATCAATTGGCGCGTTATGGAACGGATACAGGCTGTCCGACATCGGTAACATTGGTTACGGATTATAAAACCCATGATGAATGTCAAGAGATTGTAATTCCAGAAGTTCAGTAAATACGTTGGTGCCGTAAAATATCAGTTAAGTGAACATATAATAAGGGAGATGCAAAAGCATCTCCCTTATTATATGAGGTTCTATAGTTCGTATCAGAAGAAACTTCGTTGGATTAGTTAGTGGCATTCTCTAGACATTCACAAGATGTAGCAGGAAGAAACAGATGCACACGCTCCACACGATTCTTATCTAAACTGGCTACTACCAAACGTATTCCATCAATAGTAGTGATTTCGTCATTCTCTTCCGGTAAACGGTCAAGGTGTTCAATAATGAAACCACCAAGGGAATCGTAATCATCTGATTCAAAATGAAGAGAAAGGCTGTCGTTGAGATCATCTAGATTCATGGAACCTTCAATCAGATATTCAGATGCTCCTATTTTTTTAATGAACTCTTCTTCGTTCTCATCATATTCATCATGAATTTCACCGACAATCTCCTCTAAAAGGTCTTCTAAAGTAATAAGTCCGGTTGTTTCTCCATATTCATCTAATACAATTGCAATATTGAGAGAAGCTTCACGCATTTCTATTAATAATTCCGATATATTTTTATATTCATAAGTAAAATAAGCTTCACGTAAGATATCCCGGACATGAAATTCTTTTGTATTATCAAATAACAGCAAGTCTTTCATGTTGATTGTTCCAATAACATTGTCAGTGGTTTCCTCATAAATAGGAAGTCTTGTAAACTTGTCCTCGCGAAAGATATCAATTAATTCTTTATAGGTACTGTTAATATCAGCAAATGTAACATGTACCCTTGGAACCATAACATCTTTTGCTTTTGCATCACCTAAATCAAACACATTATAGATCATTTCTTTTTCTTCGGATTCAATCACACCGTCTTCGTGGCTGACATCTACAATGGTACGCAATTCATTCTCGGTCATCATATTATTCTTGGCATTGGGGTCCACACGAAAGAGAAGAAGAATCCCCATGGAAAGACCATTGATAATGAAGATAATGGGGGTCATAATTTTGATAAAGATATTAATAATTGAGGCATAGAACAACGCCATCTTTTCTGAGTGGATTGTGGCCAATGTCTTGGGTGTAATTTCCCCAAAGAGTAAGATTAATATAGTAAGTAGTCCGGTTGCAATTCCAACAGCGTATCCACCAAAATCATATGCCAAAGTGGCAGCTAATGAAGAGGCAGATATATTCACTACATTATTGCCAATTAAAATGGCACTTAACATCTTTCCGGAATCTTCTGTAATGTGTAACAGTATCGTTGCGTGTTTATTACCGTCCTCCGCTAATGTTCGAATACGAATCTTATTCACAGTGGTTAGAGAGGTTTCTGCTGATGAAAAAAAAGCAGATAATAGCAGTAATATAATTAATATAACAATCTGTATGGCGGCACTCGAGTCCAATTGTGTGTTCACTCCTTTTTCTTTTATATACTGAGATAAATATACTCTATTTTATGCAGTTTTGCAAGTGCTCGTTGAATTTAGAGGATATTTGTTGTATGATGGATAGAAACATATTAAATAATTTTAAGAGTAAGGAAATGATATGAAAGAAGATTTTTACAAACAATTAGCAAATTTTATGAAAAAAGAACAGATTCTGTTAGATGAACCAATGAGTAAACATACTACATTTCGTGTTGGTGGACCGGCAGATTATTTTATTATACCAAAGAGTATCAAGGAGCTTCAAAAAGCAGTCACTCTAAGTAAGCAATACAAGATACCATATTATATCATTGGCAATGGGAGCAATATCCTAGTAAGCGATGATGGGTATCGTGGAGTGATTATTCAGATATATAAGGAATTAGATTACATTGAAGTAGTGGGAGAAACCATATATGTTCAGGCGGGAGTATTATTGTCCAAGATTGCAAATGAGGCATTTATTCATGAGCTTACAGGGGTTGAGTTTGCAGCGGGTATTCCGGGTACACTGGGAGGAGCTTGTATGATGAATGCAGGAGCTTATGGTGGTGAGATGAAAGATGTATTACAGGATATTACGGTATTAGATGAGAATGGGAATGTTCGAATTTTACAGAAAGACGAGTTAGCTCTTGGTTATCGAACTAGTGTAGTTGCAAAACGAGGATATATAGTATTAGGGGCTACGTTAGTGCTAGAAAAAGGAGTTTCGGAAATGATTCGAAGTCGTATGGAAGAGTTGAGAGCAAAAAGAATTGCCAAGCAACCATTGGAATATCCAAGTGCAGGGAGTACATTTAAGAGACCGAAGGGGCACTATGCAGGACAATTGATTCAAGAAGCAGGGCTATGTGGCTTTCAAGTAGGAGGCGCCCAGGTATCAGAAAAACATTGTGGATTTATTATTAATAAAGATCAAGCAACAGCAACTGATGTGCTTCAATTAATGAATGAAGTTGTGGAACGAGTAAGGAAACACTCAGGTGTTACGATAGAGCCTGAGGTAAAGAGATTAGGAGAATTCTAAGATGAGATGTGTCATTGTAACGGGAATGTCAGGCGCAGGAAAAAGTACGGCACTTAAGATGCTGGAAGATGTGGGATATTATTGTGTGGATAATATGCCTATGCCGTTGATGCCTAAATTGATAGAATTAATTCGCATTCCAAATGCAGAGATTAATAAAATCGCATTGGGACTTGATATCCGTGGTGGACATGACTTAGATGCTATGTTAAGAAGTATGGACGAAACAGACCTTGCTTATGAGATATTATTCTTGGAAGCCAGTGATGAGGTATTGATTAAACGATATAAAGAAACACGAAGAAACCACCCATTAGCAGGAGAGGGACGTGTAGAAAAAGGTCTAGAGCGAGAACGGAAAAAATTAGAATTTTTGAAAAAGAAAGCAACATATATTGTGGATACAAGTCAGATGCTGACAAGGGAGTTAAAAAAAGAATTGAGCAGAATCTTTGTGGAAAATAAAGAATTCAAGAGCCTTTATGTAACAATCTTGTCCTTTGGGTTTAAATATGGAATTCCAAATGATGCAGATATGGTGTTTGATGTTCGTTTTTTACCAAATCCTTATTATATAGAAGAATTACGTTCTATGAGTGGAAATGATAAAGTAGTACGAGATTATGTAATGGAGAATCAAAATGCATTACTGTTTTTGGAGAAATTAAAAGATATGGTTGATTTTTTGATCCCAAATTATATTTTGGAGGGGAAACACCAATTAGTTATTGCAATTGGGTGTACAGGAGGTAAACATCGCTCGGTTACTTTGGCGAATGAGTTATGTGAGAAACTACAGGAAGAGGATATCTACGGAATCAAAATTGAGCATAGGGATATTGAAAAAGATGCAATCGCAAAATCAAAATAGGAGTTGTTATGTCATTTTCAGGAAATGTAAAGGAAGAATTATCCAATCAGTGGAGCGCGGCAAGACATTGCCAGATTGCAGAGATTGCAGGAATAATGAGTATGTGTGGGCATATATCTGTTAATAGCAGGGACAATTACGCTATCAAGATTCATACAGAAAACATAGCAGTTGCAAGAAAGAGCTTTACATTAATTAAGAAAACATTTAATATAAGAACTGAAATTTCTGTTCGCAGGAATCCGTTAAAACATAGCATTGTCTATTCTATTAGTATTAGAAAACATGAAGATGCAATGCGCATCTTACAGGCAACAAAACTTTTAGGGGAAAAAGGAGATATTTTTGAAGAACTATCTATCGTGAAAAATGTGGTGGTTCAGGAAACCTGTTGTAAACGTGCATTTATCAGAGGAGCATTTTTAGCAGTTGGTTCCATGAGTGATCCAAAAAAATCCTATCATTTTGAAATTGTTTGTGCTACGATGGAACATGCAGTGCAACTTCAGACGATTATAAATAGTTTTGATATGGATGCAAAGATTGTGTGCAGGAAAAAGTCTTATGTTGTATACCTAAAAGAGGGTGCTCAGATTGTTGATATTTTGAATATCATGGAAGCACATGTAGCATTAATGGATTTAGAAAATGTGCGTATCTTAAAAGAGATGCGCAATACAGTCAACCGTAAGGTTAATTGTGAGACGGCTAATATCGGTAAAACGGTTTCGGCTGCAGTAAAACAGGTGGAGGATATTGTGTATATCAGAGACCATATAGGATTCGAGCAATTGACGGAAGGCCTGTTAGATATGGCGCTCTTGCGACTCTCATATCCAGAAGCAACTTTAAAAGAACTTGGAGATTTGTTGACACCATCAGTTGGAAAGTCAGGTGTGAATCATCGACTTAGAAAATTGAGTGAGATGGCTGAAAAAGCAAGGAAAAACAAGGAGGTACATTATGATTAAGAAACCAATTACTGTTCAATTAGATAGGGACTTGGATGCGAGGCCCACAGCGTTATTAGTGCAGGAAGCAAGTCGATATGTAAGCCAGATTTATATTGAGCTAGACAATAAAAAAATTAATGCCAAAAGTATTATGGGGATGATGAGCTTACAATTGTCAGGCGGTGATAACTTAACTGTTATAGCAGAAGGAAAAGACGAAAAAGAAGCAGCAGATGGAATGGAATCTTTTTTTTGTGGGACAAAATAATACATAGACTTAAAAGAGCATGATTCGTAGATGCTCTTTTTGTACATTCGAGGAGGAGAAAAATGAAAAAATTATTGTTTGTTTATAATCCACGAGCAGGAACAGAGGTCTTAAAAACAAAGTTGGCAGAGATTATTGATATCTTTGTAAAGGCAGATTATGAGGTGGTTGCATATCCGACGCAAGCATATAAAGATGGATATCGTAAGATATCAACTTTTACAGAGGATTATGATCTTCTTGTATGCAGCGGAGGCGATGGAACATTGGACGAATCTGTAACAGGAATGATGGGACGGGAAAAGCAGATTCCAATTGGTTATATCCCAACAGGAACAACCAATGATTTTGCTAATAGCCTGCATATTTCAAAAGATGTATTAAAAGCGGCATATACAGCAGTACATGGAACTGTATTCCGATGCGATATTGGAGCATTTAATAAAGATGTGTTTGTGTATATAGCTGCTTTCGGGCTATTCACAGATGTCTCATATCAGACGACCCAAGAGATGAAGAATGTATTGGGACATCTGGCGTATATCTTAGAAGGAACCAAACGGTTGTTTAATATTCCCTCATATCGTATCAAAGTAGTACATGATGGTATTACAATTGAAGATGAGTTTGTATTTGGAATGGTGACAAATTCCAGATCAGTTGGTGGTTTTCGTAATATGATTGGAAAAAATGTGGTATTTGATGATGGAGAATTTGAAGTATCCCTTATTAAGACACCGAAGAATCCGATTGCACTGCAAGAAATCATTGCAGCATTGCTTGTGGAACAAATTGATTCTAAACATATGTATACATTTAAGGCGAGCAGAATTACATTTGAATCCATAGAGGAGATCCCTTGGACATTAGATGGTGAAAATGGTGGAGAGCATGACATCGTAATTATTGAGAATCGTAAGAAGAAATTACAAATTGTAGTAAATGAAGATGAGATAAAGAATCTTAGCTGCAATGAGAATGGAGAATAGGGAAATATGGATAAAAGAGAAAAGTTTTCTTCGCGATTGGGATTTATACTAATATCCGCAGGGTGTGCTATAGGACTTGGAAATGTATGGAGGTTCCCTTATATTACAGGTAAGTATGGCGGTGGCGCATTTGTTTTGATTTATTTGCTATTCTTAGTGATTCTTGGCCTTCCAATTGTAGTTATGGAGTTCTCGGTTGGAAGAGGTAGTCAAAGAAGTATAGCTCGTTCTTTTGATGAACTGGAGCCAAAAGGAAGTAAGTGGCACCTTTTCCGTTATTTTGGTATGGCAGGAAATTATCTTCTGATGATGTTCTATACTACGGTGGGTGGTTGGATGCTGGCATATTTTGTAAAGATGTTTAAAGGAGAGTTTGTAGGAAGGACAACAAAACAGGTAGGTGAAGTGTTTGGAGCACTTACAAGTAACCGTAATGAGATGATTCTTTGGATGGTCTTAATATCGGTACTTGCATTAATTATATGCTCGTTAGGTCTGCAAAAAGGAGTGGAGGGCATTACAAAAGTTATGATGCTGAGTTTGCTGGCGATTATGGTTGTGTTGATGGTTCGATCAGCAACTTTACCAGGAGCAATAGAAGGATTGAAGTTCTACTTGCTTCCCAATCTTGATAAGATGAGAGAAGCGGGTATTTCAACGGTTATCTTTGCGGCTATGGGACAGGCCTTTTTTACATTGAGTATAGGAATTGGTTCACTTGCCATCTTTGGAAGCTATATAGGGAAAGAACGTGCTCTTACAGGAGAAGCAATCAGTGTTACTATATTAGATACTTTTGTGGCACTGGTGGCAGGATTGATTATCTTTCCTGCATGCTTTGCATTTGATATTAATCCAGGGGAAGGTCCCGGTCTTGTATTTGTAACATTACCAAATGTATTCAATCAGATGACAGGCGGACGTGTTTGGGGAACTTTGTTCTTTGCGTTTATGACATTTGCTGCGTTATCTACCATTATTGCAGTGTTTCAAAATATAATTGCATTTGCCAGAGATCTGTGGGGCTGGTCTTTAAAGAAGTCACTGTGTATTAATGGAGTTGCGTTAATTATACTGGGTCTTCCATGCATCTTAGGAATGACAGACTGGTCTGGAGTACAGATTTTTGGAAAAAGTATCTTTGATGCAGAAGATTTTTTAGTAAGCAATAATTTGTTGCCACTTGGTTCTATTGTTTATCTGTTGTTTTGTGTAACACGGTATGGCTGGGGTTGGGACAATTTCTTGAAAGAAGCAAATAGTGGGCGAGGTATGAAATTCCCACAACATAAGGCAATCCGTTTTTACCTTACGTATCTGTTGCCACTCATTGTACTTGTAATATTTGTGCAAGGGTATCTGAGCTTGTTTGGGAAATAAATAAAAAAGTACTTGTATATTGTGCGAAAATGTTCTACAATATGCAAGTACGATAAATTCGGCCTGTTGGTCAAGCGGTCAAGACGCCACCCTCTCACGGTGGAATCGGGGGTTCGATTCCCCCACGGGTCATTGTGCAAAACAGCTAACATGTCTTTAAACAAAGCGTGTTAGCTGTTTTTTTCTAAGTATATTTTGTAAGTTACTTGTATGATTCTCGCTGTTATGGTATACTAATTTCCATGAGAATACGGATATAAATCAACAGTAACATAAGGAAAAGCAATGGGATTCAAGAAGCGGAGGAAAGAATATGTTAGTATCAGCTACAGAGATGTTAAAAAAAGCAAAAGCAGGCCATTATGCAGTCGGACATTTTAATATTAATAACTTAGAATGGGTAAAGGCGATTTTACTTACAGCACAAGAATGTAACTCACCGGTTATCTTAGGCGTATCAGAGGGTGCGGGAAAATATATGACAGGATATAAGACGATTACAGCAATGGTTACAGCGATGATTGATGAACTTCACATTACAGTTCCGGTTGCCACACATTTGGATCATGGTTCTTTTGAAGGCTGTATGAAATGTATTGAAGCAGGTTTCTCTTCTATCATGTTTGATGGTTCTCACTATTCTATCGAAGAAAACATTGCTAAGACAAAAGAGTTAGTAGCAATTTGTAAAGAAAAAGGAATGTCATTGGAAGCGGAAGTTGGTGCAATTGGCGGCGAAGAAGATGGCGTTATCGGACGTGGGGAATGTGCAGATCCACAAGAGTGTAAAGCGATTGCAGATTTGGGCGTTGATATGTTGGCAGCAGGCATTGGAAATATTCATGGAAAATATCCTGCAAACTGGGAAGGGTTAAGTTTTGAAACACTTGATGCAATTCAAAAACTAACTGGTGATATGCCACTTGTTCTTCATGGTGGTACAGGAATCCCTGATGATATGATTAAAAAAGCAATTGATTTAGGTGTAGCAAAGATTAATGTAAATACAGACTGCCAATTGTCATTTGCTGAAGCAACACGTAAATATATTGAAGCAGGTAAAGACTTAGAAGGCAAAGGATTTGACCCTCGTAAGTTGTTGGCTCCTGGTACAGATGCAATTAAAGCAACTGTTAAGACAAAGATGGAATTATTTGGTTCAGTAGGTCAAGCTTAAAACAAGAGGGCGTTCCAAGAGATTGGAGTGCCCTTTATTTATCAATAGGAAGGATAAACTTATGAGTGAATTAGTGAATGTAGCAGAGATATTTGGCGAGAATGTATTTAATGAAACGGTAATGTTGGAGCGTTTGCCAAAAAAAATCTATAAAGATTTGAAAAAGGCCATAGAAGAGGGAAAGGATCTGGACCTTGGAACAGCTGATGTGATTGCTCATGAGATGAAAGAATGGGCAATTGAAAAAGGTGCTACTCACTATACTCATTGGTTTCAGCCATTGACAGGGGTGACAGCAGAGAAACATGATTCTTTTATATCAGCGCCAATGCCTAATGGAAAAGTGCTTATGAGCTTTTCGGGAAAAGAACTTATTAAAGGAGAACCTGATGCGTCTTCTTTTCCGTCGGGAGGACTTCGTGCAACTTTTGAAGCGAGAGGATATACTGCATGGGATTGTACTTCACCTGCGTTTGTTAGACATGATGCGGCAGGTGCAACACTTTGTATTCCAACAGCTTTTTGCTCTTATACAGGGGAAGCACTAGATCAAAAGACACCATTATTGCGTTCTATGGAAGCAATTGATAAACAATCTATTCGTTTGTTACGTCTTTTTGGAAATACAACAGCACAACATGTAAAACCATCGGTAGGTGCAGAACAAGAATATTTTCTTGTAGACCGTGAAAAATATTTACAAAGAAAAGACCTTATCTTTACCGGACGTACGCTGTTTGGCGCAATGCCACCGAAAGGGCAAGAGTTAGATGACCATTACTTTGGAACAATTCGTCAGAGAGTTGCCGGCTATATGAAAGCAGTTAATGAAGAATTGTGGAAGTTGGGAGTATCCGCAAAAACCCAACACAATGAAGCAGCACCGGCACAACATGAACTGGCACCTATCTACGCAGAATGCAATATTGCGGTAGATCATAATCAGATTATTATGCAGACGTTAAAACGGATTGCATCAGAACATGGATTGCAGTGTCTGCTCCATGAAAAACCGTTTGCAGGTGTAAATGGTTCCGGGAAGCATGATAACTGGTCATTAACAACAGATGAGGGAAAAAACTTATTAGAACCGGGAAAGACGCCACATGAAAATATTCAATTTCTATTAATTCTCACTTGCGTACTTAAGGCAGTAGATATCCATGCGGACTTACTTCGAGAATCAGCCTCTGATCCTGGGAATGATCATAGATTAGGCGCAGCGGAGGCACCACCGGCCATTATATCGGTATTTTTAGGAGAACAATTAGAAGATGTGATTCAACAATTGATTAGCACAGGTTCGGCAACCCATAGTTTAAAAGGTGGGACTTTAGATACCGGTGTAAAATCATTGCCGGATCTTGCAAAGGATGCAACAGATAGAAATCGAACATCACCATTTGCGTTTACAGGGAATAAATTTGAATTTCGTATGGTAGGGTCTCGCGATTCTGTGGCAGCCCCCAATGTGGTTTTAAATACGATTGTAGCAGAAGCTTTTTCAGATGCTTGTGAAGTGTTGGAACAAGCAGATGATTTCGACGAAGCAGTACATGATTTAATCAAGAAATATGCTGCGGAACATCATCGTATTGTATTTAATGGAAATGGATATGCCAAAGAATGGGTAGAAGAGGCGGAGCGTCGTGGACTTCCAAATCTAAAAACGATGGTGGAAGCAGTACCGGCTCTTGTGACTGAAAAATCCATTACATTATTTGAGAAGTTTAATGTATTTACAAAAGCAGAGTTGGAATCTAGAGCGGAGATTCAATTTGAGGCATATGCAAAAGCAATTAATATAGAAGCGCGTGCGATGATTGACATTGCCAGTAAACATATTATTCCGGCAGTTATCCGCTATACAAAGAATTTGGCAGATACAGTGAATGCAGTTACATCAGCAGGAGCAGATGCGATAGTACAAAAAGAGTTGTTAGATGAAACATCGATATTACTGATACAGACGAAGAATACGTTAAAAGAATTAGAGCGGGTGACAGATGTTGCAAGTCAAAAAGAAGAGGGCGAACAACAAGCGAATTACTTTATGACAGATGTATGTCCGGCGATGGAAGCGCTTCGTATTCCGGTAGATGCACTAGAGATGATTGTGGATAAAGAGATGTGGCCGATGCCTTCTTATGGAGATTTGATTTTCGAGGTATAGAGGACCTTAAGATAAAATCATAAAAATTTAAGAATCCTCGGACTTGGAATAGACACATATTTGTGGTACTCTTGTGTATGGATTCTTGTAAGAAGGAAATAAGGAGGAAATCACATGAATCGAAGTGAATTTTTACAACAGCTTCGCGAGGCATTGGAAAATGACTTGAGTGGGAAAGTTATACAGGAAAATGTAGATTATTATAATAGTTATATAACGGAAGAAGTAAGGAATGGACAGACAGAGAAATCTGTACTGGATATGTTAGGAGATCCGTGGATTATTGCGCGCACCATTATTGATTCATCAAAGGCAGAGAGTGGAGAACACGTATATGAACCACAGAATAATGGATATCAACAGGAAAGCGATTTTAACTCCGGCAAGATTCATCAATTTGAGCTAAATACATGGTGGAAGAAACTTTTGCTGATGTTGGCAATCATGGGAATTATATGTGTTGTAATGGCGATTTTTTCGGGAATCATTAGCCTGGCAGCACCATTGATTATTCCGATTTTAATAATTGTATTTATCTTAAGAATATTTCGAAATAGATAGAATAAATGGATACCGATTACCCGGTATCCATTTATTCTATCTAAAAAGACAGTAAAAAGACCAATGGGGGAGCCATTGGTCTTTTTGAGGGGAGTATAAATAATTAATAAGGGGTGTAGAAAGTATTCCTCTCTACAAATAATAGTATAATATAAGAATTATAAAAATGCAAGAAAAACCTAAAAAATATTTAAGAAAATTAATAATAAAACAATAAAAAATTCCGGAACATATACAATGAATAATTGAAATAAAATGAGACATAATAAAAGTGTAACAAAAAATCAAACGGAGGAAATGACATGACAAAAAATTATAGTTCAGCAGACAACAACACAAACAGTGACAAGAACATGGATAATAGCAGGAATATGGAAAGTAACAAAAATACAGAAAGTAAGATGAATTCTTATTCATCTTACGCAGATGAGCAAAGTAAGAATAAAGCAATGAATAAAAATGCAAAAACAAAGGTAAGTAATAAAAACATGAATGAAACGGACCAATATTAATTAGAGATGTGCATCAAAGAGTAGCGGACAAAAGTCTGCTACTCTTTGTGTGTGAAAAAATAAACTATAACTAGAGATTAAAAAACTAAATTGTAATTTTAAATATGACATGTTATGATGATGGAAACATTTTATATTATTAAAAAATTAGAAAGTGAGGAATGTATAATGAGCAGACAAAAATTTTTTATATGTGAACATTGCCAAAATTTAGTGGGGATGATTAATAATGCTAATGTACCGCTTACCTGCTGTGGGGAACAAATGAAAGAGCTTGTTCCAAATACAGTAGAAGCATCTGAAGAAAAACATATACCTGCTGTAACAGTTTCAGGGGATACGGTTACTGTGAAGATTGGAAGTGCAGAACATCCAATGACTGAAGAACATCACATTGAATTTATATATGTAGAAACGAAAAAAGGTGGACAACGAAAATCGTTGCAGGTTGGAGAAGAACCAACTGCAATCTTTAAATTAGCAGATGATACAGCACTAGAAGTATTTGCACACTGTAATATTCACGGACTTTGGAAAGTGGAAGTTTAAACAAGATAGAAACAGACGGAATTGTTCATGCATTGGAGGATAAGAGTGAATAAGATAGAGTTAATTGCACCCTGCCATTTTGGGTTGGAGTCAGTGTTAAAACGTGAGATACAAGATTTAGGATATGAGATTTCAAGTGTAGAAGATGGAAGGGTTACGTTCTACGGAGATATGAAAGCGATTTGTCGAGGCAATATATTTCTTAGAACTGCGGAACGTATCTTGTTAAAGACGGGAACATTTAAGGCTACCTCATTTGATGAATTGTTTGAAAAGACAAAAGAAATTCCTTGGGAAAACTATATTCCCAAGGATGGGAAATTCTGGGTTGCAAAAGCAGCTTCTGTTAAGAGTGCGCTTTTCAGCCCGTCAGATATCCAATCTATCATGAAAAAAGCAATGGTAAATCGAATGAAAGAACATTATCATGTGGACTGGTTTGATGAAGATGGTGCTTCGTATCCGGTAAGGGTATTTTTGATGAAAGATATAGTGACAGTTGGTATTGATGCCTCGGGAGATTCATTACATAAGAGGGGATATCGCCAGTTGGCGGGTATGGCACCGATTTCAGAAACTTTGGCAGCAGCATTAATTCTATTGACACCATGGAACAAAGATAGAATCTTAGTAGATCCATTTTGTGGCAGTGGAACATTTCCTATTGAAGCGGCGATGATTGCAGCGAATATAGCTCCGGGTATGAATCGCTCTTTTACAGCAGAGGAATGGGGCAATCTGATTCCTAAAAAAGTATGGTATGATGTGGTAAATGAAGCGAATGAGAAAGTAAAAGATGACATAGAGGTAGATATTCAGGGGTATGATATTGATGGAGAAGTGCTAAAGGCAGCACGGGAAAATGCGAAAACAGCAGGAGTTGAGCATCTGATTCATTTCCAAGAACGTGGAGTAAAAGATCTGAGGCATCCTAAGAAATATGGATTTATAATCACGAATCCACCTTATGGGGAACGACTGGAGGAAAAGGAAAATTTACCACAGTTATATAGTCAATTAGGAGAAAGTTTTAAAATGTTAGATAGTTGGTCGGCGTACATGATTACCAGTTATGAAGACGCAGAAAAATATATGGGCAGAAAAGCAGATAAAAACAGGAAATTATACAACGGTATGATTAAAACATATTTTTACCAATTTCTAGGTCCAAAACC
>JAVXHR010000014.1:46384-51463 GCA_036656795.1 Lachnospiraceae bacterium
AATTATACAACGGTATGATTAAAACATATTTTTACCAATTTCTAGGTCCAAAACCGCCAAAGCAAAAGAAAAATTAGTACAAGAAAAATTAGTACAAGAAAAATTAGTACAAGAAAAATTAGAATAAGAGATTAGAAATATATATATGCGACAATATGTGTGTTACAGTGAGGAAAAGTCATGAAAGAAACAAAGATTATATTTGCAACGGGAAATGAACACAAAATGGAAGAAATCCGTATGATCTTGGAGGATTTAAAGATGCCCATATATTCGTTAAAAGAGATGGGTATTGATGTAGATATCGTAGAGGATGGCGTGACTTTTGAAGAGAATGCGATAATCAAAGCGACGGAGATTGCAAAATTGACAGAGGGAATTATCTTAGCAGATGATTCGGGATTGGAAATTGATTATCTTCATAAAGAACCTGGGATCTATTCTGCAAGGTATGCAGGGACTGATACATCTTATGATATCAAAAACAGGATGTTGTTGGGGCGTTTGGAGGGGGTTCCAGAGGAAAAACGTACGGCAAGATTCGTATGTGTCATTGCAGCAGTATTTCCAGATGGCACAACAGCAACGGTTCGAGGAACTATAGAAGGACGGATTGGATATGAAATTATAGGGGAAAACGGGTTTGGTTATGATCCTATATTTTATGTTCCAGAGTATCAATGTACTACTGCACAATTGTCAAAAGAAAAGAAAAATGAGCTGAGTCACCGAGGAAAAGCGCTTCGCCAGATGAGAACAATGATAGAAGAAAAATGTATGTGAGGAATAAGGTATGAAAGTATTAATCGTAAGTGATACACATAGTCATCACAGTAATTTAGATCTTGCATTGCAACGTGTAGGAGATATAGATATGCTGATACATCTAGGTGATGTAGAGGGTGAAGAAGAATATATAAAACGTGTGGTGGAGTGTCCGATACATATGGTGGCAGGGAATAATGACTTTTTTTCTACATTAGAAAAAGAAGAGGAATTTTCTATTGGGGGATATCAGGTCTTTATTACTCATGGTCATTATTATTATGTGTCTATGAATCATGAACGAATTAAACAAGAAGCAAGAGAGCGCAAAGCAGATATTGTAATGTTTGGGCATACACATAAACCGTTGATTGATATTGGAGAGGATGTTATTGCTTTGAATCCGGGTAGCTTATCTTATCCACGCCAGGAGGGAAGAAGAGGCAGCTTTATCTTAATGGATATTGATAGATGGGGAGAAGCACATTTTACTTTGAATTACATATAGAAAAAGTTTTAGAAAATATATAAGAAAAATTCAAAAAAGATGTTGACAATTGTCCCGTGTCATTATATAATAATTCTTGCGTCACGGAATTTCAGTTAGGCGTATAAAATAGAATATCGGGGTGTGGCTCAGCTTGGCTAGAGCGCCTGGTTTGGGACCAGGAGGTCGCAGGTTCAAATCCTGTCACCCCGACTTTGCGGGTGTAGTTCAATGGTAGAACACTAGCCTTCCAAGCTAGATACGTGGGTTCGATTCCCATCACCCGCTTTCTTATGGGAAAAATTCCATAAGTGAGCATGTGGAACAATATATGAGTCTGTAGCTCAGCAGGATAGAGCAACGGCCTTCTAAGCCGTAGGTCGAGGGTTCGAATCCCCCCAGGCTCGTTTGTGTTAGATATGTATGTCTGATACAAGATACTATATGGTGGGTGTGGTGCAGTTGGTTAGCGCGCCAGATTGTGGTTCTGGATATCGTGGGTTCGAGTCCCATTACCCACCTTGATACTTAGCCAGGTATCCCTTACCAAAGCTTAGTATGAATAATGGGCTATCGCCAAGCGGTAAGGCACAGCACTTTGACTGCTGCATTCGTTGGTTCAAATCCAACTAGCCCAGTTTGGTATCAAAGGTATATTCCAAAAAGTAAATAAACTTACTTTATGTCTATTATCTTTGTTGCTACAAGTACATGATGCTTGTATAGTTTATGTTTGGGATATTAGCTCAGTTGGTAGAGCACTTGACTTTTAATCAAGTTGTCCGGGGTTCGAATCCCCGATGTCTCATTATTGAAAAAATCGCAATCCCGATAAACACTAAGGGTTGCGATTTTTTTGTATATAGTCAAATGCTGATATTATGCGCCTGCGAATTTTACTTGCAGATATGACACTCTCTATCATACCAGTAAATTAAGTTGCCACATTTCGTGCAGGTGTGCATCTGTATTTGATTTTCCACCCAATTTGATACACCGTGTGCTTTCATTTCCATAAGGTCAGTAATCACCGACTCATGATGCCCAATGCCATTCGCATAATGCTGGTGGCTGAATTCTTCCAACCGGGCACAGGGGAAGTGTATACATTCATAACAGCGAGTAACAGTATGTTGTTTTGCGCATTGACGAAATCCATTGCTACAGGTTGCACAATGTGGTGTGAGTTTTTCTGATAGGCAACCATGACAATCATGTGGATAGGAAGGACAGGTTCCACAAAAAAGTCCACAGATAGCAGCAGTTTGTTCGTTTGGTTTCATTATAATCACTACCTTTTTTAAATATATTATCATGTGAAAATTATAATTACAATATCATATATTATTTACAGAAATTTAATAGCCTATAAATGAAAAATAAATGAAAAAAGTATTGATGTAAATAGCATACATGATATACTAGTAAAAGGTCAAAACATAAGATACATTGTTGCGACAGATGATTGTGATGTAGTTATTGTAATAGGGAGTGGTATCGAAGTGGTCATAACGAGCCTGATTCGAAATCAGGTTGTCCGTAAGGGCACGTGGGTTCGAATCCCACCCGCTCCGTCATAATTAAAGGCAATAAAAGATGTCATCGGCAGAATGCCGATGACATCAGCCTTTTCCGGGGTTCTACACCCCGAAAAACCACGAAAAAATGAAGTGCGATTTTGAAGTTTGTACTGGTATACTAAATTTGTAACACCTTGAATGAATAAGATCCTATATGGCAGGTGATAGGTCAACAGTTGAAATAGTTGCTGATTACAATATTGCCAAAAGCACAGTTTCAGAATAGGCAAAGAAATATGGTGAAGAATGCCAATACAAACATAGCACTGCAAAAAAAGATGAAGGTGAGTCAGCTACTGAAATAAGGTGGTTAAATCAGGAACTCAAAGAAAAAGAGAAAGAGATTGAGTTCTATACTTTAGGGACCTACTTCGACAACTCGTTGGCGAAAGCCTGTAAATCAAAGTTGTCATACGGCTTGGCAAACTCCAGCTCCATCGGCCCTACTGCAACACCATTTGCAAAATATATGTCGTTTTGGTCAAAGCAAAGGTGATAAACGAGGTCATTATATGCGATGGTTTTCACATCCCGTACATGGGCAACGCAATCAGCCATGCATTGCAAAGAATCGCCGCTGACTATTTGCTCGGCGCGTCTTGCACCAGCCGTTGTCATAACAACGCTATCTGGCAGGAGCTTTAGTAGAGATACATTCTCAAGCTCCTCAATCTCAATTTGTAGCAGGTTTTCATCATGCCCATAAATGACATTGGTCACAGTGAGCCACTCGTCAACGCCTCTTATATACTCTCCCATGTGTATTTCTTCGATATTGCGTAAGGTACCATCGAACATCGTAATCTGTGTATCTTTTGCAAAGCCCATCTGAATTTCCTCCTTTATGACCTTGATCAAGCCGAGGCAAACGTCAATCAGTGTATGGCGCATTATCTCCCCGCCTGCGAAAAATTAGCTTGTAATGATTTATTTCATTATACATCAAGCCCCCATAAAAAGAAAGGAACCCGCTAGGAACGTTTGTGCCAACGATTACTTGACACAAACTTTTGCAAAAGTCATCTTGACGGTATATCGGTAATCCGATATACTGATAATGGGTGATAAACAATGACAATTATAGCATTATTAAAGGAAAAAGGGCTGTCACGGTACAGCCTTTCTAAAAAGAGCGGCGTGCCTTGGGCAACGCTGTCCGATATTTGCTCCGGCAAAACCAGTTTAAGCCGCTGCAATGCGCAGACGGTTTTGAAGCTTTCCAAAGCGCTGGATTTATCCGTTGAAGAAGTGCTAAAACTAAGTGCAGAGGTCGGCGGCGTGACCGAGCTTGGCAAGCCAAAGGACAAAAGCTATTTAGAGCGCAATCTCTCGCCGCAGCTCACAAAGGCGATTTGCGACTATACGCAGGGCGAAAAAAACGAGGTGTCCTACATGGACTGCCTGTGGGGCGAGCTGTACGGCTCAATCAATTCCGACCTGTGGTCGAACTGCATCACAGAAGAACAGGCGCAATATTTGCGCACAAAATATCTCTATGGAGAGGAGCATTCCGATGATTGATTTTACAAACTGTGCGGTCAACAAATTCAAGGCGTACGGCGGTGCCAACGGCAACAAAATCAATGTGATTTACAACGGCACAAGCTATATGCTAAAGTTTCCGCCGGTGCCGAGCAAAAACAAAGTGATGAGCTATTCCAACAGCTGTATCAGCGAATACCTTGCCTGCCACATTCTCGCCTCTATCGGCCTGCCTGTGCAGGATACACTGCTGGGCACCTATACCGATAAGCGAGGCAAAGAGAAGTTAGTGGTAGCCTGTAAGGATTTTACTGCAGACGGAAAAAGGCTGATGGAATTTGCCCACCTCAAAAACACTTGCGTAGACAGCGAGCAAAATGGGTACGGCACGGAGCTTGACTCTATCTTAAAGGCGATTGACGAGCAAGTGCTGATTCCTGCGCCGGAGCTGCGTGCATTTTTTTGGGAGCTGTTCGTGGCAGACGCATGGCTGGGTAATTTCGACAGGCACAACGGCAATTGGGGCATCTTGATTGACGAGCAAAAGCAGCACGCAGAAATTGCGCCGATTTATGACTGCGGCTCCTGCCTCTATCCGCAAATGGATGTGCGGGACATGGCAAAGGTGCTGGGCGATGAAAGTGAAATCAACCAGCGGATTTATACCTTTCCCACCTCCGCAATCGTGGACAGCGGCAGGAAAATATCCTATTTTGATTTTATATCTTCTCTGCAAAGCGCAGAATGTAACGAAGCATTGGAGCG
>JAVXHR010000015.1:0-40638 GCA_036656795.1 Lachnospiraceae bacterium
GGCAATGACGGCGCAAGGGATTTGTTAAAAATTCAATAAAATCAATATAAATACTCAGAAGCTGTCTCATAGAGGGGGAAAAATTGCATATGACAAGCTCAGATGCGCATATAGTTAGAGAAAGGGAAAAAATATGAATCAGACAGCATGGGGATTACTTATTCCATTTATAGGTACTGTTGTAGGAGCGGGAGCAGTCTTGTTTTTGAAAAATGAAATTAGTCCATTGGTACAAAAATTATTGATGGGATTTGCATCAGGCGTTATGATTGCGGCATCGGTATGGTCACTTTTAATGCCATCTATAGATATGGCTAAAGAGCAGGGGGTTATTGCCTGGCTCCCCGCATCGGTGGGATTCTTAGTGGGAATGGCATTTTTATTGGTGCTTGATACACTGGTCCCACATCTACATGCTTTGTCCAAAAGTAAAGAGGGAAAGAAATCAAACCTCAGTAACAGCATGATGTTAATTTTAGCAGTCACGTTACACAATATTCCGGAAGGAATGGCAGTAGGAGTTGTGTTTGCAGGTGCATTGGCAGGAAATGCAAATATCTCGATGGCAGGCGCTTTTGCGCTAGCTGTAGGGATTGCATTGCAGAATATTCCGGAAGGAGCAATTATCTCGTTGCCACTTGTGGGAGAAGGCGTTGGGAAAAAGAAAGCATTTATATATGGAGCATTATCAGGAATTGTAGAGCCTATTGGTGCAGTGCTTACCATTGTGCTTACTAGTTATGTAGTACCAGTTTTACCGTATCTATTATCGTTTGCAGCAGGTGCGATGATCTATGTGGTGGTGGAAGAGTTGATTCCGGAATCTCAGACAGGCACTCATTCTAATGTGGGGACCATTGGTGTGGCATTAGGATTCGTGATTATGATGGTATTAGATGTAGCGTTAGGATAAAAAACTCCCTCATATGAATATGTTCCCATGTTTGGGCAATCATTCATATGAGGGAGTTTAACATTGATTTTCAATAGCGGGAACTGGATTTGAACCAGCGACACCACGGGTATGAACCGTGTGCTCTAGCCAACTGAGCTATCCCGCCATATTAAATTATAAAGTGATATACGTAAAATTGTATATCATGGGACCAATAGGGCTCGAACCTATGACCCCCTGCTTGTAAGGCAGGTGCTCTCCCAGCTGAGCTATGATCCCAAGATTTTACGGACTCACTTAATGCGAACCCGCTTTGCTATTATACTATTAGGATAAATATATTGTCAACACTTTTTTTCGTTTTTAAAAAAATAGTTATGATTTTGATGTGCTATGGAAGGTGTGTTGACATATGATTGTGTGTTTCGTATAATGTCACTAGAGTTTATGACGTAATATACTAATGGAGGAAGATCAAGTGAGTGATAAATCAAGAGATATGTTGAGAATAATTGTAGGTGGTTATCTATGTTATCTGGGAGGCTCTTTATTTTTAAATGCATGGCAAGAGAAACCGGATAATTATGTTTTGTTTTTATTGGCAGGTATCTTTTTTATTGCAGTAGGTGTTGCGGTAGCAATTAAAAGCTTAAAAACTATGATGACAACAAATAATATGGATGATGTACCTGATGACGAAGAATCTGATGATGAAGAAAGTATAGGCCAAGAAAGTATAGGCGAAGAGACTAAAGAACAAGATACGAAAGAATGTAAAACAGAGGAACAAGAAGCCGATGAAGATAAAAATGTTCAGGGGGAATAGAACATGCGGGTAGGAATGGGATATGATGTACATGCTTTAGTAAAAGAAAGAAAGCTGATTTTGGGAGGAGTGATGATTCCCAATGAACTTGGATTACTAGGTCATTCAGATGCAGATGTACTAATACATGCCGTTATGGATGCACTGTTAGGTGCGGCTGCAATGGGCGATATTGGACAACATTTTCCGGACACACAAGAAATTTATAAAGGAATTTCCAGTATCAAATTATTAGAAGAAGTGAAAACATTATTAGAAGATGCTAATTATATTATTGAAAATATAGATGCTACAATTATTGCACAATGCCCAAAGATGTCTCCTTATATAGCAAGAATGCGCCAAAACATTGCAGGTGTATTGGGACTACAATTAGATCAGGTTAATATAAAGGCGACTACGGAAGAGGGCTTAGGGTTTACAGGAAAAGGTGAAGGAATTGCAGCGCAAGCAATATGCAGTATTGAAAAAATTACAAACTATAGCAGCTATGATGTAATACAACAGGGATCTTGTCAGACATGCAATGGCTGTGGAAAAAATTAAAGGAATTACGATGGAAATCAGGAAATTAAGAAGAGAAGAGCATAGTCAGACAAAAGCATTGTGGAAAACTGTATTTGAAGAAGATACAGAAGAATTTTTAGAATATTATTATAATGTGAAAACATTAGAAAATGAGATATACGTATCAGAAGATCATCATCATATCTGTGCAATGTTACATCTTAATCCGTATCAATTACAGATTGGAGAATCTCAAAATCAAGGGAATTATATTGTAGCGGTGGCTACACAACAGAAATATCGAAAGCAGGGAATCATGGCGAGTCTTTTAAAGGTTGCAATGAATGAAATGTATCGGAGAAAAGAACCATTCACATTTTTAATGCCTGCTGCAGAAGCAATTTATCGCCCTTTTGATTTTCGATTTATTTATCAGCAGGGGCAAGCCATTGTGAAGGGGAAAAAAACGCGAGACAACGATGAGATTCAGATACGTATGGCTACAAAAGAAGACAGTAGAATGTTAGCAAATTTTGCGAATGAATGGTTAGAAAAACGGTATCAAATCTATGTGAGACGAAATCAACATTATTATGATGCGTTATTAGGAGAACTCCAAAGCGAAGATGGTGGTATTGCACTGGTATATCAAAATTCAGAATTTATAGGACAAGCAGCTTGTGTAAAAGAAAATGGATATCAAGTGAGAGAGCCTATGTTTTGCAAGGAAGATATACATGCATTACCCTATGTAGTGGATTATATTACAAAAGGAGATACAACAAAGATTCCTTGCATTGGTTATGGACAAGAAGTTACTAAACCGATGATTATGGGAAGAATTATTCATGCGGAGACATGCTTACGGTTTCTTGAGGTGCGGGAAGCACTTTGTTGTTGTTTTACAATAGAAGATAGCATATTGGAGCAGAATACTCAGACATTTATGATACAAGGAGATGCGCGAGGGATTACAGTGACCAAAGTTGTACGTTCCAAGAGTCAGGGGGAGATTTCTATTGCAGCGCTTACAAGTTTTATATTTGGAGATAAGACTTTAGAAGAGCTTGAATGTGAAGAAGGAATAAGCCTATCTTCACATCTCCAAAGAGAATTTGCAAAGATAATACCTTTTTCAAGAATTTATTTGAATGAAATTGTTTGATATAAAGGAAAGAAAGAAGGGAAAGAAAGCGTATAGTAGTTGACAAATCGTATAAAATTTCATAAACTATATATTATACCTAAATAGAAGAAAAACTGAGAACGAAGAGAGTATCTTATTTGAAACTATTAGAGAGGAAATGCCATCGGCTGCAAGCAATTCCAAGGGACAGATGAGAGAAGTGCATTCGGGAGTTTACTTAATGAAATAACAGTAATTAAGTACGGGTAACACACGTTATGTGTATTGAGTGAAAGAAGATAATTTCTTTAAAAGAGTGGAACCACGATGTTAATCGTCTCTTATATTACCTGGGGTAGTATAAGGGACGTTTTTATGTTAGGAGGGTAAATGATGGGGATCATATCTTATATGAAAGAAGAATTAAATGTTATACGAGAACGAGATCCGGCAATTAAGACGAGTATGGAAGTGCTACTATATCCGAGTTTTAAAGCAATTATCAAATATCGGATTGCACATCGACTGTATCTTAACAAACACTATTTTCTTGCACGATGGATTTCACAAAGAACTGCAAGAAAGACAGGGATTGAGATTCATCCGGGGGCAAAGATAGGAAAAGGATTATTTATAGATCATGGGGCAGGTGTTATTATAGGAGAGACTGCAATTATTGGCAATAATGTAACTCTGTATCAAGGGGTAACATTAGGTGGTACGGGTAAGGAAAAAGGAAAACGTCATCCAACCTTATGTGATAATGTTATGGTAAGTGCGGGTGCGAAGATATTAGGCTCTTTCACAATTGGTATGAATTCTAAGATAGGAGCAGGAGCGGTAGTGCTAGAAGAAGTTCCACCTAATTGTACCGTTGTTGGAGTACCGGGACGAATTGTACGAAGAAGAGATGAAAAAATTCCTCGGGCAGATATGGATCAAATCCATTTTCCAGATCCAGTGTCTAATGATATTCATGAATTGCAACACGATAATATGGAATTAAGAAATGAATTGCAAACATTACAAAGCAATCTAAAATGTATGAGTGATAAGAAAAAGAATATAGAACAAGAATTAAAGGAGGATACTCATGAAACTGTATAATACATTATCAAAAAGGAAGGAAGAATTTGTGCCGTTAGAGGCAAGGAAGGTTAAGATGTATGTGTGTGGACCTACGGTATATAATTTTATTCATATTGGAAATGCACGTCCAATGATTGTATTTGATACTGTAAGAAGATATTTTGAATATAAAGGATATGAAGTGAATTACGTTTCTAATTTTACAGATGTAGATGATAAGATTATAAAAAAAGCAATTGAAGAAGGGGTATCTGCAAATGAAATTTCGCAACGTTATATAGCAGAGTGCAAGAAAGATATGGCAGGTATGAATATTAAGCCTGCAACGACACACCCACTTGCAACCGAGGAGATCTGTGGTATGGTGGAGATGATTCACAAGCTGATTGAGGACGGATATGCATATGAAAAAAGTGGGACGGTTTATTTTAGAACTAGACGCTTTAAGGAATATGGGAAATTGTCCCACAAGAATCTAGATGACCTTCAATCAGGTGGACGTTCTCTACTTATTACTGGAGAAGATGAAAAAGAAGATCCACTGGATTTCGTCTTATGGAAACCTAAAAAAGAAGGAGAACCATCATGGGAATCTCCGTGGAGTGATGGTCGCCCCGGTTGGCATATTGAATGTTCTGTTATGTCTAAAAAATATCTGGGTGAGCAGATTGATATCCATGCAGGAGGAGAAGATTTAGTATTTCCACATCATGAGAATGAAATCGCACAAAGTGAAGCCGCTAATGGCAAAGAATTCTCTAAATACTGGATGCACAATGCGTTTTTAAATATTGATAATCGTAAGATGTCTAAATCTTTAGGGAATTTCTTCACAGTTCGGGAAATTAGCGAAAAATATGATCTCCAAGTATTGAGATTTTTTATGTTAAGTGCACATTACAGAAGTCCACTCAATTTTAGCGAAGAACTGATGGAAGCATCGAAGACAGGACTTGAACGTATTATCAATGCAGTAGATAATTTGAAACATCTAATAGGTGCGACGAAGACAGTTGCTATGTCGGCAGAGGAACAGAAATTATTAGATGCAACAAGTGTATATGTTTCGGATTATGAAAAAGCAATGGAAGATGATTTTAATACGGCGGATGCAATTGCATCTATCTTTGAACTTGTAAAATATGTGAATACCACTGTTCATGTGGAGCAGTCAAAAGAATTTTTTCAACATTTGATTGCATTGATTGTGAAATTAACAGATATTCTGGGGATTATTGTAGATAAAGCAGAAGAATTATTAGCGAAAGATATTGAAATACTAATTGAAGAACGTCAGTTGGCTAGAAAGGATAAGAATTTCCAAAGATCAGATGAGATTCGCGATGAGTTGTTAAAACAGGGGATTGTGCTAGAAGATACCCGTGAAGGAGTAAAATGGAAAAAGGCGTAGAGTTTGAATGGAATGCCTATATGAAAGAGGTGTTTTCAATGCAAGAGGTGGATATTCATACATATTCACCCCTTACATTGGCTTATATAGGAGACAGCATCTATGATTTGATAATTAAAAGTCTGGTCATTAATCGTGGCAATAAGCAAGTGCAAAAATTACATAAAGAAACCAGTGATTTGGTACAGGCCTCTACACAATCTTTAATGATGCGTAGTATGCAGGATTATCTGACGCCGGAGGAACATATTATTTTTAAGCGTGGTCGCAATGCCAAATCAGTATCGCCGGCAAAGAACCAGACCATTACAGATTATAGGAGAGCAACTGGATTTGAAGCATTAATTGGATATTTGTATCTTCAAAAAGAATGGAAACGTATGATTGATTTGATTAAAATAGGATTGGATAGTTTGAAAGATACTGTAGATGCAATAGAGAGGAATGAAATTAATGAATGAAGAAATCGAAATTAAGAGTTTGGTAATAGAGGGAAGAAATGCTGTATTGGAGGCATTTCGCGCGGGGAAACCCATTGATAAAGTATTTGTATTAGATGGTTGTCAAGATGGACCTGTTAGAAGTATTATAAGGGAAGCAAAAAAATACGATACTATTATAAATTTTGTGACCAAGGAACGATTAGATCAGATATCAGAAACAAAAAAACATCAGGGTGCTATTGCGTATGTGGCGGCTTATGAGTATGCAGAAGTAGATGATTTGCTGGCAATTGCAAAAGAAAAAGGTGAAGATCCATTTTTAATATTATTAGATAATATTGAGGATCCACATAATCTGGGTGCCATTATCCGTACTGCTAATCTAGCGGGAGCACATGGAGTTATAATACCAAAGCGACGTGCGGTTGGACTCACAGCTACGGTTGCTAAAACTTCAGCAGGTGCATTGAATTATACACCTGTTGCAAAAGTAACAAATCTAGTAAAAACAATGGAAGATCTAAAAGCAAAAGGTCTTTGGTTTGTATGTGCCGATATGGGTGGTGAATCAATGTATGGGCTGAATCTGAAAGGACCTATTGGACTTGTAATTGGAAGTGAGGGGGAAGGCGTAGGCCGTCTTGTGAAAGAAAAATGTGATTATATCGCATCGATTCCGATGAAAGGGGAGATAGATTCTCTGAATGCATCGGTAGCAACAGGCGTATTAGCATATGAAATTGTGAGACAAAGAATGTAAGAGTGATGTAGATGAGGTAAATCATGAATAACTATGGAAAACTTACAGATGAGCAATTAATCAAAGACCTTCGAGTGGGCGATACAGCAATTGTAGATTATGTTATGGACAAATATAAGTTTGCAGTTCGAAGAAAAGCAAAAGCGATGTATCTTCTAGGAGGGGATAATGATGACCTTATTCAAGAAGGAATGATAGGTCTTTTTAAAGCTATTCGAGATTACAATGTGGATGAAGGAGCTTCTTTTTACAGTTTTGCAGAATTATGTATCTCCAGGCAGATGTATAGTGCTATAGAGGCATCTCAAAGAAAGAAACATATCCCATTGAATTATTATATTTCTCTTTATGAGGAGGGTGAAACTACAGAAGAAAAACGAAGCCCTGCACTAATTGATGTGATTCAGGCTACGGGGGAGAATAATCCAGAAGAATTGGTTCTGCATAAGGAATATTTGCAACTTGTGGAACGTAAATTACAGGAAGAGTTAAGTGAGCTTGAAAATAAAGTGCTATACCTACATCTATTGGGGACAGATTATCAAACAATTGCAGGATTGATTGATAAAAGTCCCAAGACAGTAGATAATGCACTGCAACGAATCAAAAAAAAGGCCAATGTCATTATTAAGAATATCATGGTGGAATAGTAACAGAGTACATGAAAAAAGAAATGGTTGTTATATAAAAAAGCTGTTAACGGGAATCGAACCCGTGACCTCCACCTTACCAAGGTGACGCTCTACCGACTGAGCCATAACAGCTTATGCATATATTATCTATGCAACGAGTCCAATATACACTAAAAGATAGATGGTTGTCAATGATTTTTATATAAGATTGTATTGTTCTTAGATTTAAATTATGATAAAATACAAAGCAGAATGCAGAGATACGAGGAGGATTCCCATGGAAGATTATGTGGTTTCAAAAAATTTCATAGAACAAGAAATAGAAAAAGATTTAAAAGAAGGGGTATACGATTGTGTATGTACAAGATTTCCGCCGGAGCCTAACGGCTATCTTCATATAGGACATGCAAAGTCGATTCTATTAAATTATGGGCTTGCACAAAAATATAATGGTACATTTCATATGCGTTTTGATGATACAAATCCCACAAAAGAAAAGATTGAATTTGTAGAATCGATTAAAGCGGATATTGAATGGCTTGGTGCTGATTGGGGAGAACATCTTTATTTTGCATCAGATTATTTTGACTGTATGTATGAATGTGCTGTGAAATTAATTCAAAAAGGCAAAGCATATGTGTGCGATCTTACTGCTACACAGATGCGTGAATATAGAGGAACTCTTACAGAACCGGGAAAGAACAGCCCTTATAGAGAACGAAGTGTGGAAGAAAATTTATGCTTATTCGAAGAGATGAAAGCAGGAATTTATGAAGATGGTGCAAAAGTATTGCGGGCAAAGATTGATATGGCTTCTCCTAATATTAATATGAGAGATCCAATTATCTACCGTGTAGCACGTATGACTCATCATAATACCGGTGATAAATGGTGCATCTATCCAATGTATGATTTTGCCCATCCAATTGAAGATGCAATTGAAAAAATCACACATTCTATCTGCACATTAGAATTTGCAGATCATAGACCATTATATGATTGGGTTGTAAGGGAGTGTGAGTTTGCTCATCCACCAAGACAGATTGAGTTTGCAAAATTGTATTTAACCAATGTGGTAACGGGAAAGCGTTATATAAAAAAATTAGTAGAAGATGGAATTGTAGATGGTTGGGATGATCCGAGGTTAGTATCCATTGCAGCATTACGCCGTCGTGGGTTTACTCCGGAATCCTTAAAGATGTTTGTGGAGTTATGTGGAGTGTCTAAAAGTCAGAGTTCTGTAGACTATGCGATGTTGGAGTATTGTATTCGTGAGGACTTAAAATTAAAAAAACCACGTATGATGGCGGTGCTAGATCCGATTAAATTAGTCATTGATAATTATCCAGAGGGAAAAGTAGAATATCTGGAGGTTATGAATAACATGGAAAATGAAGAACTGGGAGTTAGGAAAGTTCCATTTTGTCGTGAGTTATATATTGACAGAGATGATTTTATGGAAGAACCTCCTAAGAAGTATTTTCGACTTTTCCCTGGGAATGAAGTGCGTTTGATGCATGGATATTTTGTGAAATGTGAAAGCGTTGTAAAAGACGCCAAAGGGAATGTGACGGAAGTCCATTGTACCTATGATCCTGAAACGAAGTGTGGAACAGGATTTACAGGACGTAAAGTAAAAGGAACGATTCATTGGGTTCCGGCACCATTTGCAACGAAGGTTGAAGTGCGCTTTTATGAAAATATAGTGGATGAGGAAAAAGGAGTTTATAATGAAGAGGACGGTTCATTAAATGTGAATCCAAATTCATTGGAGATAAGAAAAGAGTGTTATGTAGAACCGAGTTTTGAGGGGGCAAAGGCATATGATAGTTATCAATTTGTACGTCATGGTTACTTTTGCATAGATGCCAAAGACTCAAGACCAGATGCTTTGGTATTTAATCGTATTGTATCACTAAAAAGTTCTTTCAAATTACCGAAATAAAATGAACGAATTAACCATTAATCTTAATTTGAAGTCTACAACTCCATTATATGAACAACTTTATTTTTATATTAAAAATGAAATACAATTAGGCAAGATACCTCGTGGGGAACGATTGCCATCTACTAGGTCTTTGGCGGTTTATCTTGATATAAGTCGCAGTACAGTTCAACTAGCCTATGAACAGCTACAATCGGAAGGATATATTGAAACAATACCGTGTAAAGGGTTCTATGTTGCACAGATTGACATGTTGTATCATATTACACAGGTAATAGAAGAGCCAAGACAGGGCAAAGAGGAAGAGAGAACGGATTATCAGTACGATTTTACACCTAATGGAATTGATTTGAATGGATTTCCTTATAATACATGGAGAAAATTATCTAAAGATGTGTTGCAAGATGATAGAACGGAATTATTTCGGTTGGGAGATTCACAAGGAGAATTTCAATTGCGTCGCACCATTTGCAATTACTTATTTCAGTCAAGAGGGGTGCATTGCAATCCGAATCAGATGATTGTAGGAGCTGGAAATGAATACCTTTTAATGCTGTTAGGTGCTATATTGGGTCAAAATCATAAGATCGCATTTGAAAATCCAACCTATCGACAGGCGTATAAACTATTTCAAAATCTGTCCTACGAGGTGTTCGCAGTAGATATGGATAAAAATGGAATGGAAGTATCAAAATTACGCGAGGTTGGTGCAGATATGGCATATGTTACACCGTCGCATCAATATCCATTGGGTATTGTAATGCCAATGAAGAGGCGCATGGAATTATTGCGTTGGGCAGGAGAGCTGGAGGGACGATATATTATAGAAGATGACTATGACAGCGAGTTCCGGTATCGCGGAAAACCAATTCCTGCATTACAAGGATATGATGTGGAGGGGAAAGTGATATATCTTGGAACCTTCTCCAAATCTATAGCGCCGGCAATTCGTATTAGCTATATGGTATTGCCCAAACCCTTGCTTTCACTCTATCAAGAAAAAACAAAGTTCTTAAATTCGACAGTGTCTAAGGTAGATCAGATGATTGTGCAACGGTTTATAGACGAGGGATATTATGAACGCCATTTGAATAAGACACGAGCACTTTATAAGGGCAGACATGATAAGATGCTTCTAGGTCTAAGACCATTACTTCAACGCTGCAGTATCTCAGGGGAATATGCGGGAGTACATATGTTATTAAGTTTTTGTAATGGAATGACAGAGGAAACACTAATACAGGCGGCAGAACAAGTCGGGATTAAGGTCTATGGGCTTTCTGAATATTATATGGGGGGAAAATCCCCACGAGAAGCGACGATCTTATTGGGATATGCAAATGTTACAGAAGATGAGATTACAAAAGCTATGAAAATCTTAGATAAAGTATGGCAATAAAAAAAGCTCCTAAGAGCTTTTTTATTGTGTTACTTCTGCGACAGGAGTGCTATCGGCAGTTTCTTTTGTAGTGTTTGGAGTTAAAGGTACATATTCACGATTCGTAATAGGCTCCAAATCATCATCTAAGTCAAAATCTTCATCTTCAAAATTGTCGGTGAATTCATCTTCCGAATTACATTTTTTACCCTTAGAAAGATGGATAATTCCGGCAATTGCTGTACCAATGATAGCGACTCCTAATAAACGTTTTCCCCATTTAGCCATGTCATGACTCCTTTCATCAGGTTTTAGTATAGATTATCTAATATTGTAATACTTTTTTTGCAAAATGAAAAGGGGTATGCTAAACTAATTTAAAGAGATTAATAAAAGGAAGGGATATTCATGGAAAATAAAACGGTAAAGAAAGCAAAAAAAGGACTGTTTAGCATTATATTTAGTAGAACAGCGTTATTAGTTATATTACTGTTACTACAGATTAGTGGTCTTATTTATGCAATTACAATGTTAAGTGATTACTGGTTTTTATTGTATGGTGTATTTCTTGTTATTAGTGCCGCAGTTGTGATTTATATTATTAATGGTAAGGGAAATGCAGATTTCAAATTGACCTGGATTTTGTGTATCTTAATATTTTCGATTTTTGGAGTTGCCTTTTATCTATTTGTGAAAATGCAGTTTGGAACAAGACATATTGGACAACGTTTAGGTACATTGCGTGGCGAAACAGATATGTACATGCAGCAGAATCCCAACATTATTGAACGATTGCGTATTAGTAAGCCAGCAAATGCTAATTTAGCCTATTATATGTCACACCAGCTTAGCTTTCCGGTTTATCAGAATACAAAAGTTACTTATTTTCCATTGGGAGAAGATAAATACCAATCATTACTTTTAGATTTAGAACATGCTAAAAAGTATATATTTATGGAATACTTTATTGTAGCAAAAGGAGTGATGTGGGAACATATACTAGATATTCTGGAGCAAAAAGCCAAAACAGGTGTGGAAGTTCGCTTTATGTATGATGGTATGTGTTCTGTAGAATTACTGCCTTATAACTATGCAAAGCAAATTCGTAAAAAAGGGATTAAATGTAAGATATTCAGTCCTATCAGACCTATATTATCAACAAAACAAAATAATAGAGACCACCGTAAGATTTGTGTTATAGATGGAGTGACGGCATATACAGGCGGAATTAATCTGGCGGATGAATACATCAATGAAAAAGAAAGATTTGGACATTGGAAAGATACCGCTGTTCGTATCAAAGGAGATGGTGTTCAAAGTTTTACTATGATGTTCTTACAGATGTGGAATATCAATGAGAGAAAACCGGAGAATTATAAGGCATATCTAACACCAATGGCAACAGAACTTCGGAAAGAATATGGGTTTGTATTGCCATATGGGGATAGCCCACATGACAATGAGAATGTAGGGGAAGAGGTCTATTTTCATATCTTAAATCATGCCAAAAAATACGTACATATTATGACCCCTTATTTGATTTTAGATAGTGAGATGATTTCGAGCCTTACATTTGCAGCGAAGTGTGGTGTGGAAGTTATCATTATCATGCCACATATCCCGGATAAAGCATATGCATTTGCATTGGCAAAGACTTATTATGAAGAATTAATTATTGCGGGAGTTCAGATTTATGAATATACAAAGGGCTTTGTTCATGCAAAGGTTTTTGTGTCAGATGATGATACGGCAACTGTTGGAACAATTAATTTGGATTATCGAAGTTTCTACCATCATTTTGAATGTGGAGCTTTTATTTATAATAATCCGGTTGTTGATAAAATTGAACAGGATTTCCAATATACACTTAAAAAGTGCCAGAAAATATCCCTTATGGAAGCCCGTAATCGTAAATTCACAACAAAGATATATGGGGAAGTATTACGACTGGTTGCGCCATTGATGTAAATATTAAAATTCTAATGACATCTAATGGAAAGTATAGTATAATTCTTAAGGTGGTCCTTAGGGATCAGGGAATGTAAATATTGAAGGAATGATAGACACAGGAGGATTTGATATGGTTAAAGCAGTTGTAGGAGCTAACTGGGGTGACGAAGGCAAAGGGAAAATCACGGATATGCTTGGAGAAAAAGCAGATATTATTATACGATTCCAAGGTGGTGCTAATGCAGGACATACGATCATTAATGACTATGGAAAATTTGCACTTCATACATTACCGTCAGGTGTATTTTACAGTCATACAACAAGTATTATAGGAAACGGTGTTGCTCTTAATATACCGGTTCTTTTTGAAGAAATACAGGAGATTATCGATAGACATGTGCCAATGCCTAAGATATTGGTGTCTGATAGGGCACAGATGGTAATGTCATATCATATTCTTTTTGATCAATATGAAGAAGAACGATTGGGTGGAAAATCTTTTGGTTCTACTAAATCAGGAATTGCTCCATTTTATTCTGACAAATACGCAAAGATAGGTTTTCAAGTTAGTGAGTTGTTTGATGATGAATTGTTAAAAGAGAAAGTAAAGAGTATATGTGAACAAAAAAATGTATTACTGGAACATTTATATCATAAGCCAGCAATTAAACCAGAAGATTTGTATGAAGAATTACAAGGATATAAGAAGATGATTGAACCATATATCTGTGACGTGTCTTTGTTTTTACATCAAGCGCTTAAAGACGGAAAAGACATCTTGCTAGAAGGTCAGTTGGGTTCTCTTAAGGACCCGGATCATGGAATATACCCAATGGTTACATCGTCTTCAACATTAGCAGCATATGGTGCGATTGGGGCAGGAATACCTCCGTATGAGATTAAACAGATTATTACAGTGTGTAAAGCATATTCCAGTGCAGTAGGTGCAGGTGCATTTGTAAGTGAAATCTTTGGAGAAGAAGCAGACGAATTAAGAAATCGTGGTGGAGATGGTGGAGAATATGGTGCAACTACAGGAAGACCACGACGTATGGGCTGGTTTGATGTTGTAGCTTCACGTTATGGCTGCAGATTACAGGGAACTACTGATGTGGCATTTACTGTATTAGATGTTCTGGGGTATCTAAAGGAGATTCCGGTATGTGTAGCATATGAAATTAATGGAGAAGTGACAACAGATTTTCCTACTACATGTTTACTAGGAAAAGCAAAGCCAATCTTTGAGACATTGCCAGGGTGGGAGTGTGATATCCGTGGAATTAAAGAGTATGAGAAACTTCCTGAAAATTGCAGGAAATATATTGAATTTGTGGAAGAAAAGATTGGGTATCCAATTACCATGATCTCTAATGGACCGGGTAGAGACGAGATTATCTATCGAGAAAAATAGTAGCAGATAAAATAAAGATAACAATATAAAAGGAGAACCGTTTTCATGTGAAACGGTTCTCCTTTTATATTGTCTTAAGATAGGTACTGACTTAGATATGCAGTGACTTAAAGTAGTTGGATTCCCTGCTCTGTTGCATATGTAAAGACCTCATCCGGCCACGTAGAAGACTGCACTTCTCCAATGTGAGCTTTTCTAAGATAGAACATGCAGATACGGGATTGGCCAATACCACCACCTACAGTGTAGGGAAGTTCTCCGGCTAATAGGGAACGCTGAAATTCTAATTTGACACGATCTTCACATCCGGAGATTGCTAATTGATGTTGCAATGCACATTCATCTACGCGAATACCCATGGAGGATAATTCTAATGCGATATCTAGTATCGGATAATATACAATGATATCTCCATTTAGTTCCCAATCATCATAATCGGGAGCGCGACCATCGTGTGGTTTCCCAGAGGCTAATATTTTTCCGATTTGGGAGATGAATACGGCTTTTTTAGATTTGGCAATGTTGTATTCGCGTTCTTTTGGTGTGCAACCCGGATAGAGATTCTCTAATTCTTGGGATGTAATAAATGTAATCTCATCAGGGAGAATTGGCTCAATATAATTATAGCGTCTTGCCATATATTCTTCGGTTTCTTTTAAAGAAGCATATACTTTACGCACGGTATATTCAAGCGTTTCGGTATTGCGTTCTTCTTTGGAAATAATCTTTTCCCAGTCCCATTGATCCACATAAATAGAATGAATATTATCAGTATCTTCATCTCTTCGTATGGCACTCATATCTGTATAGAGTCCTTCGCCGGAGTGAAAGTCATACCGTTTTAGTGCATATCGTTTCCATTTCGCAAGAGAATGTACAATCTCTACTGCATCATCATTTTGTTCTTTAATGCCAAAAGAAACAGGGCGTTCTACACCGTTAAGATTGTCATTTAATCCAGATTCTGGTTTTACAAATAAGGGCGCTGACACACGGGTGAGATGCAATGATTTTGCGAGGGAACGTTCAAAGTGGTCCTTTACTTCTTTGATTCCCATTTCAGTTTCACGAATTGATAATGGGGCATGATAATTAGTTGGTATAATCAGATGATCCATACAGTCACTCTCCTCTTTCAAAATTAGAGTAATTGTATCATATTTTCTTAAGAATTGCATTATAAAACATTTATATATTTGACATAGGTTGGTCACATTTCTTCGCTATACTTAATCTGTAACACCAAAAGAGGTCTATTTTGAGGGAAGTAGTCATATAATAATAAAGTCGGGATTTGACAAAGAAATGGAGGTATTATTATGCAACAGAATAATTTTGACAACAATCAGGAGATAATATCGATGGAAGAATATCTGAGTAAACGACAAAGGATAAGGGAAAAAGAACAACAAAGAAATTGCAAGAGAGGGATAACTAAAGAGACTAGTGCTGCTGTGATGTTAGCAGAGCTATATGTATAAAAAACTTATGTAAAAAAAAGAGGAGATGCCTTTAGATAGCATTAGTTACATGTATCGTTATGGTGATCCTCGTCCTTTGTCCTAGTGAGCTTATAAAACATAGAATAAGCGTAGAGCAATACCGGTATTAGAATAGTTCCGGCAATAGATGCTTTTAATAGACCCATTGACTTGGTATGATCAATAAAAGCAAATATTAAGGTACTTAGATATAGACCGGCTAACAGTAAGACACCGAGGATAGCCAGTGTTCGTTTTGATTTTTTCATAGTGATTTCCTTTTCTTATATATGATATATTTATTATATATAAAATTATAGTAAATTGCAATTATATATGAACGCATATTACATGAGTTTTACAATTTTGTTAGAGAGATGTTCCGATGGAGGGGACATCTCTCTTCATTTGTAGCAGGAATATAGAATGTTGTAATTTTAGATTTGAAAAAATCTGGAAAATAAGATATACTAAACCCAGCAACGAAAATAGATGAAGGAGTATATTACTATGACATTATTAGAAACATGGAGAAAAGATGCGTATTCAGAAGATATGGACAAGGGCGAATTACAACAATTTTGGAGTTCTTACTTTAAGATAGAACAAGAAATTTACGAACAATTATTGGAACAGCCGGAAGTGGAAGTATCTGGAACGGTAAAAGAATTAGCTGAGAAGTACGGACAAGAAGTATTTACAATGACGGGATTCTTAGATGGTATTAATGAAAGTTTGAAAACTCCAAATCCAATTGAAGAGATGAACGAAGATACAGTCGTGAGTCTTGCATATGACAAGGAATTATTGTACAAAAACATGGTAGATGCAAAGGCAGATTGGTTATATGAATTACCACAGTGGGATACTATCTTTGAACCTGACAAGAAAAAAGCACTTTATAAAGAACAAAAAGCATCAGGTACTATTCGCAAGGAGCAGAAGATAGGAAGAAATGATCCATGTCCTTGTGGGAGTGGGAAAAAATATAAAAAATGTTGTGGTAGATAATGATGATAAGTTTTGGAATATTTTGCATTGTTTATTATCTTGTTATTCGAATATATACGAAGAAGTGGGATTCGACATTCTCACTTTTTTGGTTGGGATTTGGAACTGCTCATATCGGAATCGGTTTGATTTTAAGAGCAAATTCCCTTTGGATTCAGAACATATGCGGGATTTTAATGGTAATCCTATGGGCTATATTTTTGGCGGTGGAAATCATAATAAGCAGTGCTATGATGTCGGTATATGATGAACATCTATCTTATATTATTGTTCTGGGTGCCAAGGTAGATGCGACTCGTATTACTTGCTCATTAAATCGTCGATTAGAGAAGGCAGAACAATATTTGAAGCGAAACCCAGATACGACAGTTATTGTGTCCGGAGGACAGGGAAAAGGCGAGTCGATTACAGAGGCATCTGCTATGGCAGAATATCTAAAAAATTGTGGCATCTCTGAAACAAGGATTGTGCTTGAAGACAGGTCGACTAATACGAAAGAGAATTTACAGTATTGTAAAAAGTATGTAAACAGTTATACAGAGCCTATTGGGATTGTAACGAATAATTTCCATATGTATCGTGCACTTTGGCTTGGAAAGATAGAAGGATATACAAGGTTACAAGGAATTCCGGCTAGTACTAATTTGATTATATTTCCCAATTATATGGTACGAGAATTTTTCGCAGTTTTGCAATTGAAACTAAAGAGTTTTCAAAAAAAATGAAATATCTAAAATATCTATATTGGGTCATTGACAAATAAAAAGAGAATGCTATAATGAGATATATATATAGCAAATACGTTGATGAGACGAGTAGGGTGTGGAGTAATCAAGAGAGAGAAGTCTAGTGCTGGAAACTTCTTATTATGGAAACATGTGAAAACTACCTCTGAGTGATTGAAAACAGTCCGGTGATTCCGTTATCATCTTGATAAGTGGTTCTGACAGTATCTCGTGTCAGTACAATGTGGGTGGAACCGCGAGTAGTGTGAACTCGTCCCTTACAGTAGGATAACTATTGTAAGGGACTTTTTTGATACAATTTTAGAGGTGAAAGGCAAGAAGGAGATGAAGTATGAACAGTATATATGATTGTTATACGTTAAGTAATGGGGTACAGATTCCATGTATAGGATATGGAACCTATAAGGCTGCAGATGGAAAAGATATTAAAATCCTAAAGACAGCAATTGAAGCAGGATATCGTTATTTTGATACGGCATCTTTTTATGGAACAGAGAAGTATCTTGGACAGGCAATCAAAGAAAGTGGAATTGACAGAAGAGAATTTTTTATTACAAGTAAAGCATGGAAAGACCAGATGGGATATGAAGAGGCACTTTGTGCGTTTCAAGAATCATTAGAGATGTTGCAAACGGATTATCTAGATATGTACTTGGTTCATTGGCCAAAACCGGAACCAGATACAAAAAATTGGGAAAGTTTGGATATTGAAACATGGAAAGCATTAGAAAAGCTGTATGCGGAACAGAAAGTACGTGCTATAGGTGTGAGTAATTTTTTACCACATCACATTGAAAATCTGCTTCTTAATTGTCAGGTCAAGCCAATGACTAATCAACTAGAATTTCATCCAGGTTATACGCAGGAAGTGGCGGTAGCATATTGCAAAAAACAGGGGATTCTTGTGCAGGCTTGGAGTCCCATTGGAAGAAGCAATATGTTAAAAGATCCATTGATTCTAGAACTGGGAACAAAGTACCATGTTTCCGCAGCACAGATTTGCCTTCGCTATGAGATTCAAAAAGGAGTGATTCCTTTGCCGAAGACATCTAGTATGGAACGTATGAAACAAAATCAGGATTTGTTTTCTTTTGAAATTTCCCAACTTGATATGTATCGGTTAGATACAATGCCACCAACTAGTTGGCTAGGAGAACATCCAGACAGAGAAAGAATTATTGTATAGGAGGATCAGAATATGAACGGTATAAAACCATATGAACACAAAGTACAGTATTATGAAACAGATCAAATGGGAGTGGTACATCATTCAAACTATATTCGGTGGTTTGAGGAGGCGCGCACGGATTTCATGGAACAAATGGGATTAGGGTATGATGAGATGGAACGTCGTGGTATCTTAAGTCCGGTTCTTGCAGTAGAGGCAGATTATCTACGCATGGTACGTTTTGGAGAGACAGTTACAATTGAAACGACAATCAAAGAATACAATGGAATCAAGTTGACAGTGGGCTATCAAGTGATTGGAAATACTTCGGGAATGGTACATTGTAAAGGTGTAACCAATCATTGCTTCTTGACGGAAGACGCAAAACCAATTTCATTGAAACAAGATAGTATAGAGTTTCATGATATGTTTACAAAGGCATTAGAAGATTCACATAATAAAAATAAGAAATAACATAGAAAGAGGGAAGAGAGAGGATAAGAATATGAACATTAGATTAAAGGACGGATCATGCAAGGAGTATTCAGAAGATAAGGCGATTATTGATATTGCATATGACATTAGTGAAGGATTGGCAAGAATGGCAACAGCCGGAGAAGTAGATGGAAAAGTGGTTGATTTACGAACCATATTAAGTCATGATTGTGAATTGAATATATTGACAGCTAATGATGAAAAGGGATTAGCAGCTCTTCGTCATACAACATCACATGTTATGGCTGAGGCAGTAAAACGACTTTACCCGGAAGCAAAAGTGGCAATTGGACCGTCCATAGATACAGGATTCTATTATGATTTTGAACATGAACCTTTTTCCAGAGAAGATTTAGACTCAATTGAAAAAGAAATGAAGAAAATCATAAAAGAAGGTGCAAAGATTGAACGCTTTGAGCTTTCTAGACAAGAAGCGATTCAATTAATGCAAGATAAAAATGAACCTTATAAAGTGGAATTGATTCAAGATTTACCGGAAGATGAAGTACTCTCTTTCTACGAACAAGGTGGATTTGTGGATTTGTGTGCAGGACCACATCTAATGAGTGTGAAATCCATTAAGGCATTTAAATTGATTTCTTCTTCAGGAGCTTACTGGAGAGGGAATGAAAACAATAAGATGCTTACTCGTATTTATGGAACTGCATTTGGAAAGAAAGATGAATTGAATGAGTATCTTGTTCATCTTGAAGAGATAAAAAAACGGGATCATAATAAACTTGGACGGGAAATGGAATTATTTGCCACGGTTGATGTAATTGGACAGGGACTTCCATTGTTAATGCCAAAAGGTGCGATGATGATTCAGACATTACAGCGCTGGATAGAAGATGAAGAAGAGCGTCGTGGGTATATGAGAACAAAAACACCATTAATGGCAAAAAAAGATCTTTATGTTATCTCAGATCATTGGGAACACTATAAAGAAGGTATGTTTGTACTAGGAGATGAAGAAAAAGACGAAGAGGTATTTGCACTTAGACCAATGACTTGTCCATTTCAATATTATGTATATAAACAAAAGCAAAAAAGCTATCGCGATCTGCCATGCCGCTATGGGGAAACATCAACACTGTTTAGAAATGAAGATTCAGGAGAGATGCATGGATTGACGCGTGTCAGACAATTTACTATTTCTGAAGGACATTTGGTGGTGACTCCGGAGCAGATTGAAGAAGAGTTTAAAGGTTGTGTTGATTTGGCAAAATATTGTCTCTCGACTTTAGGTGTTGAAGCAGATGTTACGTACCAACTGTCATTGTCCGATCCTGAAAACATGGGAAAATATTTAGGAAATAGAGAAACATGGAATGAAGTAGAACAGATGATGCGTGAGATTCTTGGACATATTGGAATCAATTATAAAGAAGAAACAGGAGAAGCAGCTTTTTATGGACCAAAGCTTGATATTCAAGCAAAGAACGTATATGGAAAAGAAGACACCATGATTACAATTCAATTGGATATGTTCTTAGCAGAACGATTTGATATGACTTATGTGGATAAAAATGGCGAAAAGAAACGTCCATATATTATACACCGTACGTCTATTGGTTGCTACGAAAGAACATTGGCATGGTTAATTGAAAAATATGCAGGTCTTTTTCCAACGTGGTTATGTCCAGAACAAGTCCGTGTATTGCCAATTTCTGAAAAATATCATGATTATGCACAGAGTGTACTGAAGCAATTAAAAGAGGAAGGCATCAAATGCACTGTAGATGAGCGAGGAGAAAAAATCGGATATAAGATTCGTGAGTCACGCTTAGATAAAGTGCCATATATGCTTGTGGTTGGGGCAAAAGAGGAAGAAGAAAATGTTGTATCTGTGAGAAGTAGATATCTAGGAGATGAAGGAGCAAAAACACTTGCAACATTCATTGCAGATATCAATCAAGAAATAAAGACAAAAGAAATACGGAAAATAGAAGTGGAATAGGTTTGATTTTGTTTGGGACGGGGTATTTTTGCAAAATACCCCGTCCCAAACAAAAACGGTATAATTTTTCTGTTTACGTGCATACTACCTTAAATAACCAAAAAGGAGGGATACTATGCCAGAATTAAAATGTACCGTACAAACATGTTCTCACAACCAGAATTATTATTGTAATTTGGATAAGATTGAAGTGGTTGGAAGTTCGGCAAAGAATGCAAAGGATACTTGTTGTGATAGTTTCATAGAACGCACTGCTAATAACTACAACAATACAATTGGAGAAGCGTCACCAACAGCTACTATTGATTGCAAAGCAACGGACTGTACCTATAATTCTTCTTGCAAATGTAATGCGGGAAAAATTAGCGTAGAGGGTGGAAATGCATGCCAGTGTGAGCAAACAGAATGTGCAACATTTCAATGTAAATAAGAATTATGACTTTTTCAAGGGTAAACTCAAGTGTCTTTTGAGTTTACCCTTGATTGTTAGTTGACGTTGGTGCTTTCATCGAGGTATAATAACTCTATGTGTATGAAAGGAGTGTATGCTTTCAATGAAAGTGTACTAATATAATTATGGAAAATGATGAGAAGAACATAAAGATAGAGGAACCTACGGAGGCAAATAGTTATTATGATAAAAAACCGGAAATCGGGAGAAGAGGTCCATCTAAGATAAGGCAGTATTTTAGCAAGGGTATGACTTACTTTTTAGTTGTTGCAGCCAGCATTGTTTTCTATTTTGCATTTTTAAGATTTACGAATATTTCCAATGTATTTATTAAGGTTTTCAATGTTTTAAAGCCTATTTTATATGGACTTGTGATTGCATATCTGTTGAACCCGATTGTAAAACGGGTAGAAAAGGTATTGATTGCTCCGTTGTCAGGACGAATTAAAAAGGGCGAAACTGCTCAAAAAATAGCCAGAGGAATTGGGATTGGTGTTGCTCTTGTGGTACTGATTACAATTGTGGTTACATTGTGCAATATGGTATTGCCGGAATTATATTTCAGTATTCGCAATATGATATTTACAGTTCCAGACCAATTAAATGAGTGGCTCCATAAGTTTAATACATTAGAGAGAGGAAATTCTACACTTGGGAAAATTGCATCTGATCTCTTAACAGAAGGGACAAATTATTTTCAAACTTGGTTAAGTACGGATTTACTAAAACAAACCAATATATTAATGTCAAATGTTACCGTTGGTGTGCTTAATGTGGTTCGTGAATTATTAAATGTTGTGATTGGCTTGATTGTATCCGTCTATGTATTATTTAGTAAAGAAGTATTTTCGCAACAGTGCAAGAAATGTGTGTATGCATTTTTAAGTCCGGATCATGCAAATCTGACGTTACATCTTACCCAAAAAAGTAATGATATCTTTGGTGGATTTATTATAGGAAAGATTATTGATTCTTTGATTATAGGGGTACTTTGTTTTATAAGTTTATCTATCTTAAAGATGCCATATACCGTTTTAGTCAGTGTAATTGTTGGTGTGACAAATGTGATTCCATTCTTTGGACCTTATATTGGGGCCATACCAAGTGCAATTTTAATCATGCTGGATAGTCCAATAAAGGGAGTGTATTTTATTATATTTATCTTCATATTGCAACAGATTGATGGAAATATTATTGGACCAAAAATCTTGGGAGATTCCACTGGGTTATCTGCATTCTGGGTAGTATTCTCGATTTTGCTTGGGGGAGGAATGTTTGGGTTTGTTGGAATGATTATGGGAGTCCCTACATTCGCGGTTCTTTACTATATTATCCAAATTATAGTTAATCAAAAACTTGAGAAGAAAAAATTGCCCACTCATTCAGAAAATTATAATCAAAAAAGTTATGTGAGTCATTGTGGAACATTTGTAGGAACTGAAGAATTTAAGAATTCGGTTACAGGAAAGGAAGAAAAAGATGCCAATTCGAGTACAAAGTGATTTACCTGCAAAAGAGATATTACAGAGAGAGAATATATTTGTAATGGATGAATGTCGAGCAACACATCAAGATATTCGTCCCATCAAGATTGGGCTGCTCAATCTTATGCCATTAAAAGAAGATACGGAATTGCAAATATTACGTTCCTTATCAAATACACCAATTCAAGTGGATGTTGTGTTTATTAATGTTTCTAGTCATGAATCTAAAAATACGCCCACAAGTCATCTGAATAAATTCTATGTGCCATTTGAAGAGATTAAAAAACAAAAATTTGATGGATTCATTATTACGGGCGCACCTGTAGAACAGATGCCTTTTGAACAAGTAGATTACTGGAACGAATTGAAAGAGATTATGGAGTGGAGTAAAACAAATGTTACTTCAACATTACATCTATGCTGGGGAGCACAGGCTGCATTGTATTACCACTATGGATTACATAAGGTTCCACTAGAGTCTAAATTATTTGGTGTGTTTAAACATCAAGTACTAAATAAAAAGAATCCGTTGGTACGTGGGTTTGATGATGTGTTCTATGCACCGCATTCTCGGCATACTACAATATTAACAGAAGAGATTGAAAAGGATCCTAGACTGACAATATTAGCAAAATCTGAAGAAGCAGGTGTTTTTCTGACGATGGCAGACGAGGGACATCAGATATTTGTAATGGGACACCCGGAATATGATAGAATTACACTTCATAGTGAGTATATGAGGGATAAAAATAAAGGGCTGGATATAAAGGTGCCAAAAAATTATTATGAAAATGATGATTGTGAGAAGAAACCGTTATTAACTTGGAGAGCACATGCCAACAATCTGTATACAAATTGGCTAAATTATTATGTATATCAAATGACACCATACGATTTGGAAGAGAACCATTGCAATACCAGTGTTTCCAATGATTGTGGGTGTTAGTGAGGGAAAGTAAAAGTATCGCAAAGTGTCACATTGCTTGACTGTTCGACGCTATCTTGCTTGACTTTTCAATAGACTTTACACCTCTAACATGATATAATCTATCTATTATAAGTGAGGTGGTATAATATGACTGATAGTCAAAAACTTGATTTACTATTATCTAAAATGGTGTTAATTGAGTCTACAATGGCAACAAAAGATGATGTACAGAGATTAGATGATAAAGTAAATGTGCTAGATAATAAGATTGACAATACAAAACAAGACTTAATATTGTGCATGGATGATATGCAAAATAACATTTTAAACACTTGTTTAGGCTATACAGATGAGCAGGACGAGAGTATTATAACTAAGCTTGAAAATATTCAAAGCACAGTCAACACAGCAACACGGCTTAAGACAATTGATAATGATGTTTATAATCTTGTTAATCAACGTATAGACGAGCTTACAGAGAGAGTTGACAAACTAGCAAAGATATCATAATCATATATTACATATACATAAACAAAAAAAGGTTGACTTTATGAAATAATCAATTTATACTTTATACATAGTATTATTTAATAAGTTCTATGTGACTGACGGAAATTGTGGATAACCACAAGGGAGCATAGAACTGAGAAGCCGACCGTCTGGGCAATCCATGTTAGGATTGCTTTTTTTGTATTTATATAATAGAGTTGTATTAGAAGTTATATAAAAGACAAAAAAGCACATGAATGGATGCAACTATAATTGTGGTAGCAGTCAAGTAGGAGGATTAACATGAAAAAATGTGAATTTGAACAATGGGATGGCTTTTTGGGTAGTGATTGGAAACAAGAGATTAATGTCAAAGCTTTTATTAAACAAAATGTAACTTCTTATGAAGGAAATGCTGAATTTTTAGAGGGACCTACCGGCAGGACAAGCAAATTAATGAATAAGTTGACTCAATTACTAAGTGTAGAACAAGGGTTTGGCGGAGTTTTGGATATTGATACCCAGGAAGTATCTTCTTTAACGGCTTATCAGCCGGGATACCTTGATAAAGAGGAAGAATTAATTGTAGGATTGCAGACGAATCGTCCACTAAAAAGAGGTGTAAATCCATTTGGTGGAATTAATATGGCAAGAAAGGCTTGCCAGGCTTATGGATATCGGTTATCGGATAAGATTGAGCAAGAATTTCAATACCGTACTACGCATAATGACGGAGTTTTTCGTGTTTATACAGATGAGATGAAAAAAGTCCGTCATGCAGGTATCCTGACAGGGCTTCCAGACGCGTATGGAAGAGGACGTATTATTGGCGATTACAGAAGAGTTGCATTATATGGCTTGGACGTATTGCTAAAAGAAAAAGAAGAAGACAAAAAAAGAATTGGGGAGGACGGATTTGATGTGGAAGAAATTCGTTTATCCGAAGAAGTATTTCAACAAATTCAGTTCCTAAAAAAGATGCAGGAGATGGCATTGATGTATGGGATTGATATCTCTAAACCGGCTCAAACAGCAAAGGAAGCGATGCAGTGGACTTATTTCGCATATCTTGGTGCAATTAAGGAACAGAATGGAGCGGCAATGTCGTTGGGAAGAGTGAGCAGTTTCTTAGATATCTATATTCAAAGAGATATGAGTATGGGACTGTTAGATGAACAAGGTGCACAAGAACTAGTTGACCACTTTGTTATGAAACTTCGTATGGCAAGACATCTAAGAACACCCGAATATAATGAGTTATTTGGTGGTGACCCTATGTGGATAACAGAAGCACTGGGGGGAATGATGGTGGAAGGCAAGACACTTGTTACAAAGAATTCATTTCGCTTTTTGAATACACTTTATAACCTAGGAGCAGCACCGGAACCTAATCTGACGGTATTGTGGTCGGATGCGCTTCCAAAAGGGTTTAAAGATTATTGTGCAAAGGTGTCCATTGATACAGACTCCATTCAATATGAGAATGATGATCTGATGCGACCTATCTATGGAGATGATTATGGAATTGCTTGTTGTGTATCTGCAATGCAAATTGGAAAGCAAATGCAATTCTTTGGGGCGAGATGTAATTTGCCAAAACTATTATTACTTGCGTTAAACGGAGGATATGATACGTATTCTAAGACACAGGCAGGTCCGGAATCCAAGGCATACGAAGGGGAAATTCTAGAGTATGATAAAGTAATGGAGAGCTTTAACATCTACAAAGAATGGATTTGCAAACTTTATATCAATACATTAAATGTTATTCATTATATGCATGATAAATATGCATACGAAAAAACACAGATGGCATTACATGATACCCAGGTCGAACGCTTTATGGCGTGTGGAGTGGCTGGACTTTCAGTACTTGCAGATTCCTTGAGCGCAATCAAATATGCCAAGGTTAAGCCGCTTCGTGATGAGCAAGGTTATATTGTGGATTTTGAAACCACAGGAGAATTCCCTAAATATGGAAATGATGATGATCGTGTAGATGATCTTGCAAAGATGATTTTAGCGTCTGTTTCTTCGGAACTTAAAAAGACAAAGACTTATCGAAATGCAGAACATACATTGTCTGTATTGACCATTACATCTAATGTTATGTACGGGAAAAAAACAGGTGCAACACCGGATGGAAGAAAAAAGGGAGAGCCATATGCACCGGGAGCAAATCCAATGCATAATCGAGAAGAACAAGGTGCATTGGCATCGTTAAATTCCGTTGCAAAATTATCTTATGATGATTGCAGAGATGGCATCTCCAATACATTTTCAATCACACCACAGGCACTTGGGACAAGTGAAGAAGAACGCATTGATAATTTGGTACAAGTTTTAAATGGTTACTTCTTACAAATGGCACATCATATTAATGTAAATGTATTGAATCGAAAAACGTTAGAAGAAGCTTATGAGGATCCAACGAAATACCCAAATCTTACCATTCGTGTTTCAGGATATGCTGTTAATTTTCATAAGTTATCAAGGGAACAACAACGGGAAGTCATCATGAGAACTTTTCATGAGGCAATGTAAGATGAAGGGATATATTCATTCTTATCAATCCATGGGCACACTGGACGGACCGGGAGTGAGGTTCTTGGTATTCTTACAAGGGTGTCCTCTTCGATGCGGATATTGCCACAATCCAGATACTTGGAATGTAGAAGATTATAAGGAATGTGTTACGCCAGAAGAAGTTCTGAAAAAAGCACTTAGATATCGTAATTATTTTGGAAATCAAGGGGGAATTACCGTATCAGGTGGTGAAGCACTTCAACAAGCCAAATTCGTAAAAGAATTATTTCGTTGTTGTAAAGAAGCAGGTATTCACACTTGCTTAGATACAAGTGGTTGTATCGTCAATGAAGAGGTCATAGAGTTATTGAAAGTTACAGATCTAGTTCTTTTGGACATAAAAATGACAACACCGCAGGAGTATCGGAAACATACAGGGGGCAATATGGACACTGTATGTTCGTTCTTACAATTATTAGAAGAACGACAGATTCCTACTTGGATTCGACAGGTGATTGTACCAAATTTTAATGATACAAAAGAAAATGTAGAAAGACTAGAGGAAGTATTGGCTCCAATTACTTGTATAAAAAAATTAGAATTTCTTCCCTTTCGAAAATTATGCAAAGAGAAATATATACAGTTAGAGATTCCATTTTTATTTGATGCATATGAAGAGTGTGAGGAACATACAATTCAAGTAATGAAAGGTTATTTGTCAAAAAATTATGATGAAAAGAGTATTGACAAAACTTCTTGATTGTATTAAAGTAAAGGAAATAAAAACAAACCGTTGAGAAAGAGTAGTAAGTTGTGGTATGAAGTCAAAGAGAGTGGCAGGTGGTGAGATTGCCATACGGAATTCATAATTGAATGGACTTTCGAGGATAACCTGAAATCAGTTGAGAGTAGGCGTTAGCGGGAACCGAACCCGTTATCAATCAGGAGTGTATGTTAGTACATGAGAAAGTGGACATTTGTCAATTTGAGTGGTACCGCGATAATAAAAACTTATTACCGTCTCAAGCAATAGCTTGAGATGGTATTTTTTTATTTCTCAACTATTGGAAACTAACAGGAAACTAACAGGAAACCAATAGGCAAATAAAAAAGGAGGTCAATTATGAATAACAAAAAAATGATGACAGTAGCAATTGGAATGGTAATGGTAATGGCAGCAATCACAGCATGTGGAACAAAAAAGGAAGAGGGAAGTAAATCCTCGTATACCGTTGGAATCAACCAATTTGCAGAACATGGTTCTTTGGACAATTGTAGAAAAGGATTTATAGAGGGGCTAAAAGAAGCCGGAATTGAAGAGGGGAAGAATTTAAAAGTAGAATATAATAACGCGGCCGCCGATATGGGAACTGCTTCTCAAATTAGTAGTAGTTTTGCAGCAGACAAAGTGGACCTTATCTGTGGAATTGCAACACCAAGTGCACAAACAGCTTATAATTCAGCAATGGACGCAGGAATTCCGGTAATATATACAGCGGTTACAGATCCGGTTGCGGCAGAATTGGCAAAAGAAGATGGAACGTCTGTTGGAGAAATTACGGGTACTAGTGATAAATTGCCAATCGAGGCTCAATTAAAGATGATACGTAAGATATTGCCGGAAGCTAAGACTATCGGGATTATGTATACAACAAGTGAGGCGAATTCGGTATCAGCAATTGCAGAATATGAAGCAAGAGTTGCAGAGTTTGGGTTTAAACTGGAAACGGTGGGAATCTCCACAACAGCAGATGTTTCACTTGCTGCAGATGATTTGTTGGAGAAAGTAGATTGTATTACAAATTTAACGGATAATACAGTAGTAAGCTCGTTGCCAACCATTATAGAAAAAGCAAATGCAAAAAAAATACCGATTTTTGGAAGTGAGATAGAACAAGTTAAAATCGGGTGTCTTGCAGCAGAAGGTCTTGACTATATTGCATTAGGAAAGCAAACAGGAAAGATGGCAGCTGAAATACTAAAAGGCGAAAAAAAAGCTTCGGAGATGAAATTTGAACTGATTACAGAAAGTGGCTCTTATGTAAATACGGCAGTGGCGGAGTTATTGGGAATAAAATTCTCGGAAGAAGTTACTAGCAACGCGGTTGAGACATTCAATACAATTGAACATAAATAAAACTTGTATATAAAAATAAAAAGATAGAAAGAAGAAAGGACATTCCTATGGATTTCATGATTACAATTATAGAACAAGGTCTGATATATGGAATATTAGCATTGGGGGTCTATATTACTTATAAGATATTGGATTTCCCAGATCTGACAGTAGATGGGAGCTTTCCATTGGGCGCTGCGGTAACAGCCATGCTCATTACAAAAGGAATCAATCCGTATCTGACGTTGCCGATATCCTTTGCAATAGGTGTACTGGCAGGAATCTGTACCGGAATTATACATGTGAAGTTTAAGGTAAGAGATTTATTGTCTGGGATTATTATGATGACTGCATTGTGGACGATTAATCTACGGATTGCGGGAACGGCAAATGTACCACTTTTTTCTCAAGAGACTATTTTTAAAAATAAGGCATTGTTGTCCCATATACCGGTGGGTATCAGTAAATATATGACATTAATCATCATTTTATTGTTGGCACTTTTGGCAAAGGTATTACTAGATGCATATCTAAAGACAAAATCGGGATTTTTACTTCGTGCTGTAGGGGATAATGATAAATTAGTTACTCTATTGGCAAAAGATCAAGGAAATGTAAAAATCTTAGGGCTGGCACTTGCAAATGGATTAGTTGCTATGGCAGGCTGTGTGTTTTGTCAGGAACAAAGGGTGTTTGAGATCTCAAGTGGTACAGGGGCAATTGTAATTGGTCTTGCCAGTGTAATTATTGGAACAAGTATCTTTAAGAATCTAACATTTGTAAAGGCAACTACAGCAGTATTAATTGGTTCGATTATCTATAAAGCTTGCGTTGCAATTGCATTACGTAGTTTTGAGCCACAGGATATGAAATTGATTACAGCAGTACTATTTCTAATCATTTTGGTGATAAGCCAGAATAGAAAGAAGAAGGTGAAAAGAACATGCTCGAACTAAAGAACATTCATAAATATTATAATCCGGGTACTGTAAATGAAATGTGTCTTTTTCAGAAATTCAATCTTACTGTTGAACAAGGAGATTTTGTATCTGTTGTAGGTAGCAATGGATCAGGGAAGACGTCTATGCTTAATATTATCTGTGGAAGTATCCCAATTGAAGCTGGAAGTATCCTAATTCAAGGGGAAGATATAACTCAAGAAAAGGAATATAAAAGAAATGAAAAGATTGGACGCGTATATCAAAATCCTGCGTTGGGCACCTGTCCAACAATGACTATTTTGGAAAATATGTCGCTTGCAGACAATAAAGGAAAGATGTATGGTCTTGGAAGAGGAAGTAATAAAGCAAAATTAAATAATTATAAAGAACTTTTAAGTCAATTAAATCTTGGGCTAGAAGATAAGATGGATACAAAAGTGGGTGCATTATCCGGAGGCCAGCGACAGGCTATGGCATTATTAATGACGACGATGACACCTATTGAATTTTTAATCTTAGATGAACATACAGCAGCATTAGATCCGAAGACAGCAGACATTATTATGCAATTAACGGATAAAATCGTAAAAGAAAAAAAATTAACAGCAATTATGGTGACACATAATCTTAGATATGCGGTAGAGTACGGAAATCGATTACTTATGATGCATCAAGGAGAAGCTATCTTAGATAAGTCAAAGGAAGAAAAAGAAAAGGTATCCGTAGAAGATTTACTTCGTCTTTTTAATGAGATTAGTATTGAATGTGGAAATTAATATTACAATTAGTGAAGGTACTAAAATAAGGAATGTTGAATAACATTCCTTATTTTAATTATCAACAAAATTATTGGAAAAAAAGATAAAAATCTTTGTGTATTTTTCTAAAAGATCAAGATTGACGCTCTTGGAAAGAAGTGATAATATTATATAGAAACACATGATATAGTCAAAAACAAATGACAATATACTAAATATAGAGGTTCTAAATGGAAAAGAGGTAATGTATATGATATATGTTGTGAAAAAAGATGGTACCCAAGAAGAATTCAATGTGCAAAAAGTAGTAGTTGCGGTTAATAAATCAGCCTATCGGGCGTTGATTAAATTTAGCGAAGAAGAATTGGAATTTATATGTAAGTTTGTAGAAGAAAAAGTACAATCAATGAACATCTCAAAGATACCAATTGCAGAGATGCACAATGTGGTGGAAGGAGCATTAGAAAAGGTGAATCCAATGGTGGCAAAGAGCTATCGGGATTATCGAAATTACAAGCAGGATTTTGTGCAAATGTTAGATGAAGTATATAAAAAGAGTCAATCAATTATGTATATAGGGGATAAAGAGAACAGTAATACAGACAGTGCATTGGTGTCAACGAAGAGAAGCTTGATATTTAATCAATTGAATAAAGAACTTTATCAGAAATTTTTCCTAACGACGGAAGAAATCCAGGCATGCCGAGATGGATATATTTATATTCATGATATGTCTGCCAGACGAGACACTATGAATTGTTGTTTGTTTGATGTACAAAATGTGCTATCTGGTGGGTTTGAAATGGGGAATCTATGGTATAACGAGCCAAAGACATTAGACACGGCATTTGATGTTATTGGAGATATTGTGCTGAGTGCTGCTAGTCAGCAATATGGTGGCTTTACCGTCCCAAGTGTAGACCTTATCTTAGAACCATTTGCAGAAAAATCATATGAAAAATTTGTGAATAAATATATTGAACTTGGAATTTCAAAAGAAAAAGCAGAAGAAGTTGCGTGGTCAGATTTATGTAAAGAGATGGAACAGGGATTTCAGGGGTGGGAGTATAAGTTTAATTCCGTATCTTCCAGTCGTGGAGATTATCCATTTATTACGGTAACGTCAGGCACCGGAACGGGCCGGTTTGCAAAGCTTGCTACCATCAAGATGTTAGATGTAAGACGTATGGGACAAGGAAAATCAGAACATAAGAAACCAGTATTATTTCCTAAAATTGTATTTTTATATGATGAGGAACTGCATGGACAGGGAAAACCATTGGAAGATGTCTTTGAAGCTGGGATTGCATGCTCTCAAAAGACGATGTACCCAGACTGGTTAAGCCTTACAGGAAAGGGATATATTTCCAGTATGTATAAACAATATGGAAAGATTATCAGCCCCATGGGGTGCAGGGCATTCCTGTCACCATGGTATGAAAAAGGTGGCATGAATCCCAAAGATGAAACAGATGTCCCTGTCTTTGTTGGACGTTTTAATATTGGCGCTGTAAGCTTACATCTTCCGATGATTTATGCAAAAGCAAAGCAGGAGAGTAAAGATTTCTATGAAGTCTTAGATTATTATCTGAATCTGATTCGACAATTGCATATCCGCACCTACGAATATCTGGGCGAGATGAAAGCATCAACAAATCCATTGGCATATTGCGAGGGTGGATTCTATGGTGGACATCTTGGACTTCATGATAAGATTAAGCCATTGTTAAGAGCAGCAACCGCATCATTTGGTATTACTGCGTTTAATGAATTACAACAATTACACAATAAGAAATCATTGGCTGAAGATGGCCAATTTGCAATTAAGACATTGGAATATATTAATAAAAAGATAAATGAATTTAAAGAAGAAGATGGAAACTTGTATGCAATCTATGCAACGCCGGCAGAAAACCTTTGTGGCTTACAGGTTCAGCAATTTCGTAAAAAATATGGAATCATAGAAAATGTTTCTGATCGTGAGTATGTAAGTAATGGATTTCATTGCCACGTAACAGAAGAAATTACACCTATTGAAAAACAAGATTTAGAATATCGGTTTTGGGAATTGAGTAATGGAGGGAAGATACAATATGTAAAATATCCTATTAACTATAATATAGAAGCGATTAAATCCCTTATTCGCCGTGCAATGGCAATGGGCCTTTATGAGGGAGTGAATCTCTCTCTGGCTTATTGTGATGATTGTGGACATGAAGAACTTGCAATGGATGTATGTCCGGTATGTGGCAGTACCAATTTAACAAAGATTGATCGTATGAATGGGTATCTTTCTTACTCTAGAGTTAAGGGAGATACACGCTTGAATGATGCAAAGATGGCAGAGATAGCAGAAAGGAAAAGTATGTAATGCGATATCACAATATAACAAAAGACGATATGCTTAATGGAGATGGACTGCGAGTAGTGCTATGGGTATCGGGTTGTACGCATTGTTGTAAAGAGTGTCATAATCCGATTACATGGGATCCAAATGGTGGATTAGACTTTACAGAGGATGTAAAACAAGAGCTCTTTAATGAATTGAAAAAAGATTATATTAGTGGAATTACATTTAGTGGAGGGGACCCACTGCATGGAAATAATGTCCTTGAGATTACAGAAATTGCACAAGAGATACGACAGCGATTCCCCACAAAGACGATATGGCTTTATACAGGGTCTTTATGGGAGACGGTGAAAGAGATGGAGATTGCACAGTATATTGATGTGCTTGTAGATGGAGAATTTGAACGAGACTTATATGATGCGAATCTACATTGGAAAGGGAGCGCAAATCAACGTGTGATTCAAGTCCCGATTAGCTTAGAAAAAGGAGAAATCTATGAAAAGAATTGCAAAATTTTATAAAGTGAGTTCAAAACAATTTAATGAGTCTTGGGTGGATACATTTGGAACATGTACAGAAAGCGAATTACAGGTAATCTATAATGATATTAAGATTCCAAAACGTGCAACAGCAGGATCAGCAGGTTATGATTTTTATTCACCGGTAGATTTTGTGATTTTGCCGGGGAAAACGCAGAAGATACCAACAGGAATTCGTGTGGAAATGGAAGAAAATTGGGTGTTGAAATGTTATCCGAGAAGCGGACTTGGATTTAAATATCGCTTACAATTAAACAATACAGTTGGTATCATAGATAGTGATTATTTCTATTCAGATAACGAAGGTCATATCTTTGCAAAAATAACGAATGATAGCAATGAGGAAAAGACGGTATCTCTGGTAAAAGGAGATGGATTTATGCAGGGGATCTTTGTAGAGTATGGGATAACCTTAGATGATGATGTAACATCGGTACGAAATGGTGGTTTGGGAAGTACTACAAAATAAATGTAATAATTTTTCGAAATTCGGGAAATCTAATACTATTATGAGTATTGGAGGACCCAAGATGAAAGAGGTAAGCAGTGTATTAGCAGAGAATAATAGGTATCTGTCAAAGATATTACCTGTACAAAAGAGTTTTGATGTGATTAGACGTGATATCGTCATAGGTGAACATCAAAGCTCTTTCTATTTTATAGATGGATTTACCAAAGATGAAGCGATGGTTAAAATTATGTCCGCCTTTTTTGCGGTAAAAAAAGATCAGATGCCGGGAGATGCAAAGTCGTTTTCAGACCAAGTGATTCCATATGTAGAGGTGGAGATGATTCAAGAATTTGATCAGATTATCAAGAATGTTCTTTCGGGGGTAACCTGTCTTTTTGTTGATGGGTATGATGCGGGAATTGCAATTGATTGTCGCACATACCCGGCCCGTGGAGTAGAAGAACCGGAGAAAGATAAGGCGCTGCGAGGGTCCAGAGATGGATTTGTGGAAACGGTTGTATTTAATACCGCGTTAATGCGTAGAAGGATTCGAGATCCGCATCTTATAATGAGCATGTATGAAATAGGAGACAGTTCCAGAAGTGACGTTGTAATCTGCTATATGGAAGATCGGGTAGATGGAGAACTATTGCAGAATCTAGAGCATCGCATGGAATCCATCAATGTAGATGCATTGCCACTCAATCATCAAAGTCTTGCCAATCAATTGTTTAAAAGAAAATGGTTCAATCCATTTCCAAAGTTTAAATTCACAGAACGTCCTGATACAGCTTCGGCTTGTCTATTAGAGGGGAAGGTAATTATTCTTGTAGATAACTCGCCATCAGCAATGATTTTACCTACTTCAATATTGGATATGATTGAAGAGGCAAATGACTATTATTTTCCAACTATTACCAACATCTATCTTAAATTTTCCCGTGTGTTGATTACTCTTGCAACGGTTTTTTTGACCCCTGTTTTTTTGTTATTTATGCAGAATCAACAATGGCTGCCAAAAGTATTTGAATTTGTAGCTGTAAGGGATACTGTGAATATACCACTTATTTATCAACTACTTATCTTGGAATTATCTATTGATGGGCTGCGCCTTGCCGCACTGAATACTCCAAGTATGCTTAGTACACCGTTAAGCGTGATTGCCGGTATTGTAATGGGAGAATTCTCTGTAAGATCAGGTTGGTTTAATTCAGAAGTTATGTTATATATGGCATTTGTAGCGGTTGCCAATTATACACAACCCAATTTTGAACTAGGATATGCATTGAAATTTGTGAGAATATTATTATTAGTCTTTACGGCGCTCTTCAATGGAATCGGCTTTGCTGTAGGATGCGTAATTGCTGTTTGTGCCATTATTTTTAATAAAACATTATCAGGCAGAAGTTATCTCAAAATAAGAAAAAATTAAGAAAAATTCTTGTAATAAGTTTTGCGAAACCACAAAAAAAGTGATAGGATAAAAACAAGCAAAAACAGGAGGTATAAAGGCATGAAACAATTTGTGATCACATCAGATAGCACAGTTGATTTACCAAAGGAATATCTAGAAGAACATCAGAATACTATGTTATCATTATCCTATCTAGTGGAAGGAAAAACATATGAGGATGTTCATGGATTACCGAGTAAAGAATTTTATGATAAGATACGAGCGGGTTCACAGGTAATTACATCGCAGGTGAATCCGGAGCAGGCAAAAAAAATATTTGAAACACTTATCAAAAAGGGAAATGATATTCTTCATATTGCTTTTTCATCTGGATTAAGTGGAAGTTATAATAGTGCACAACTGGCGGCGGCAGAGCTGATGGAACAGTATGAAAATATTCATATTGAAGTTATTGACTCTCTGAGTGCATCTATGGGAGAAGGATTATTATTATATAAAGCCAATGAAATGAAACAAGCAGGACGGTCATTGGACGAGATTGCATCATGGCTGAATCAGAATAAATTGCATGTATGTCATAATTTTACAGTCGATGATTTGAATCATTTGCAGCGTGGAGGCCGCATATCAAAGGCAACTGCAGTTATTGGAACAGCCGTTAATATCAAACCCATTTTACATGTAGACAATGAAGGTCATTTGGTTAATATAGGAAAAGTACGAGGTCGAAAAAAATCGCTACTTACATTAGTGGAACATATGGAAAAACAAGCCAAAGGATATGAAAATAATGTGGTTATGATTAGCCATGGAGATTGTATAGAAGATGCAAAATTAGTTGAATCATGTGTAAGAGAACGACTTGGTATTGAGAATATTATAATTCATCCGGTAGGTGCTGTTATTGGAACGCATTCAGGGCCCGGAACAATTGCATTGTTTTTCATGGGAAATCCTAGATAATTCAAGAAAAAGTATTGACAGTGGATACTTATTATGTTAGATTATATCTTGTGTGAAGCAAAATAAAGTAGAGTATCCACTCTCACCGTAGCATAATTGTGTGTCTAATGGTTCAATATTGAAATATATGTGGCAATGTAGAGATGCAAAGTCTGATATATAGATATGGTGTGGATAATTTGAAGATTATTCATTTTTTTTGCACAAATAACAATTTATATCATTTGATGATGGAGGTGCACTACTATTAGCGATTTAATGATTAATGAGCAAATTAAAGACAGAGAAGTACGGTTAATTGGTGAAAATGGAGACCAATTAGGAGTCGTTTCTGCAAAAGAAGCACTACAACTTGCATTAGAAGCAGAGCTTGATTTAGTTAAAATTGCTCCCACGGCAAAGCCACCTGTTTGTAAAATTATCGATTATGGTAAGTACAAATATGAGCTGACCAGAAAAGAAAAAGAGGCAAAGAAAAAACAAAAGACTGTTGATTTAAAGGAAGTTCGACTATCACCGAATATTGACTCCAATGATTTGAATACTAAGATGAATAATGCAAGAAAATTCATTGAAAAAGGAAACAAAGTAAAAGTTACATTACGTTTTCGAGGAAGAGAGATGGCTCATGTAAATGCGAGCAGACACATCTTAGATGATTTCGCAAAGGCACTGGAAGATGTTGCCGTAATGGAAAAACCGGCGAAATTCGAAGGCAGAAGTATCAGCATGGTTTTAACTGAAAATGTTAAAAATAAATAATTACAATTAAGGAGGAACACATCATGCCAAAAATAAAAACATGTAGAGCAGCAGCAAAACGCTTCAAAAAAACAGGTACAGGGAAACTAAAAAGAAACAAAGCTTATAAGAGCCATATCTTAACTAAGAAATCTACAAAAAGAAAAAGAAATCTTAGACATGCAACTATTATTGATGCAAGTAATTTGAAGAATATGAAAAAGATTTTACCGTATCTATAAGATTTGTAAAGATTGAAGGAGGAATAAGACATGGCAAGAATTAAAGGCGGAATGAACGCTAAAAAAAGACATAATAGAACATTAAAGCTGGCAAAAGGTTATAGAGGTGCCAGATCAAAACAATATAGAGTTGCAAAACAATCAGTAATGAGAGCTTTGACATCTTCTTATGCCGGTAGAAAAGAACGTAAACGTCAAATGCGCCAATTGTGGATTGCACGTATTAATGCGGCAGCAAGAATGAATGGTTTATCTTATAGTAAATTTATGCATGGTTTAAAGTTAGCTGAAGTAGAGATGAATAGAAAGATTTTGTCTGATATGGCTATTAATGATGCTGATGGATTTAAAGCATTAGCTGAACTTGCAAAAAGTAAAGTTGCATAAAAATTATCAATAATTAGAATATAGTAAATCATTAAAATCCGAATAAAACCGTAATGTTTTATTCGGATTTTCTATTACCTCGCCATGGAAAAAGGGTAAAATCAATTCTAAATCAATGCTTTTGCAACGAACGAAAAGGAAAAGTTAAAAAAATAACATTCGGGGTTGACAGATGCCAAAAGCCTATGTATAATAGTGATTGTGTCAATGAAACAAAATATTACGGGGTGTGGCTCAGCTTGGCTAGAGCGCCTGGTTTGGGACCAGGAGGTCGCAGGTTCGAATCCTGTCACCCCGATTGATGAAGCCCTTGAAGATACAGGGCTTTTTTGCATTGTATTATTACTGAAAGCAGATGGGTTAATAAATGAACGAAATTGCTGGTTATCAATGAGATAAGGAGGAATACGATGATTGACTTACATGTGCATTTGGACGGCTCGTTGGAACCTGAAGAAATCATAGAACTTTCAAAACTTGCAGATGTTAAATTACCTACATATGACGTGGAAAATCTACGCAAGCTTGTAACAGTTCAAGAGGACTGCACAAGTCTTGTAGAATATTTAGAAAAATTTGAACTTCCATTAAAAGTACTTCAAAGTAGTATAACAATTGAACAATCCGTGTTTTTAATGGTAGCAAAACTTGCAAAGCAAGGATTATGTTATGCAGAAATTCGATTTGCACCACAGCTTCATCTGCGGAAAGGGCTGACTCAGATACAGGTAGTTGAAGCAGCGTTGTCTGGTCTTGGAAAAGGAATTCAATGTTTTAAAATACCATGTCAATTGATATTGTGCTGCATGCGTGGGGATCATAATGATTGCGAAAATATGGAAACAATAGAAGTTGCAAAAGAATTTATTTCTAAAGGTATATGTGCAGTGGATTTGGCAGGAAATGAGCGCGATTTTCCGACAGATAATTTTGCTGATGTTTTTGAAAAGGCAAAAAAAGTGGGGATTCCCATTACAATTCATGCAGGAGAAGCGGCAGGTGCTGAAAGTGTAAAAAGTGCTTTGGTTTTAGGGGCATCTCGAATTGGACATGGTATTCATTCCATAGAGAATCAAGAATTACTTAATGAATTAAAAGCAAAAAAAATCATACTTGAAACTTGCTTTTCTAGTAATTTACAAACAAAATCGGTGAAAAATATGAAAGAGTATCCTATAAAAAAGCTTATAGATCAAGGAATTCTTGTAGCGGTTAATACAGATAATATGACTGTTTCAGGAACAACAATTAAAAAAGAATATCAACTCCTTGAAAAATATTTCTCTTTTTCTGTAGATGAATTAAAACAACTTGCATTAAATGCAGTGAAAGGGGCATTCCTTTCGGAGAATAAGAAAGATATCTTATGTAATAGAATAAATAAAGAGTTTGGCGTTTGGATTTCCACAAAGAAATCCTGAAGAATTTCTGAATAAGGAAAAAAGATTGACAATTTTGTTAAAAAATAGTAGAATATATAACGTACGATATGTGTTGTTACGCGGAAGTGTCGGAACTGGCAGACGAGCAAGACTAAGGATCTTGTGAGCAATGCGCTCGTGAGGGTTCGATTCCCTTCTTCCGCATCATCAAATGGCGACAAAAAAAGATATAGCGAAAAACCCCGATAATATCGGGGTTTTTCGCTATATCGGGGGTTTTTTCTATTTCCACACAAAAATATATTAAAAATGAGAGAAGATGATTAAAATCTATTTCAAACCCCAAGAAAATGATGTATAATTATATAAATTAGCCAATTAATCAATTAATTGATTCGTCATAAGCGAAAAGGGGTGTTGTGTTATGAGTTCGTCACAAGAGCGGAAAGAAAAAGTCGACCAGATTATGGAAAGATGTTTTGATTGTTACTGTGAACATGGTATTAATAATACAGGGATAAAGGCATTAGGAGCTGCTTGCAATATGACTTCTGCTAATTTGTATGCGTATTTTGACAACCTTGATGACCTTATTATAAAGTCCACCGCTCATTGTATGTCTAAGGTTGAGGCAGAATTCATGGCGCTCTCTCCGAAGAATATCTCTGATATAAAACGCTTTTTAGATGAAGCTCCTTACTGGACTGCGAAACATCACGGTAAAAAATATCGCTTTATGTATCAGGTATATACTTCCCCTAGATATCTTGAATATGGAAAACTATTTTTTAAAGGCGTTGAGGGGCGTTATACCGAATACGCAAAGCAACTTGAGCCTCGTCTTAATATCCCGTGGGACGTTATCCAGCCTATGATCTTCACCTTTGTTCGTGCGAGTGTTCACTTTGCACTGTTTGAAGATGAACTTTATATGAAATCACAGATGAATTTGTTGTGGCAAGTCTGCCTTATTATGAAAGAAAAATATAAAGACGAAAATTTTGTTGGAGGAAAAGATTATGAAGAATAAATTAGGCAAAAAACTGCTCGCCTTCATACTGTCAATGTCATTCCTTCTTAGCGTGGCACCGTCGCTGCCTGTCTTTGCGGCAAACGAGGTGTATGGAATACTTATTTCTTCTGGTTTTAACGGTGAAATTTACAATTGTGACAGCGATGGTAAAAATCAAGGCACAACGATAATAGCACCTCAAGATGTCACCCATCTTTTTATTGCAAGTG
>JAVXHR010000016.1:0-39092 GCA_036656795.1 Lachnospiraceae bacterium
ATTTCCTTGCAGCATCTGATGTACCGTAATATTCTTCATCTTTTCTGCTGCTACTTTTACCAATTCACTAAATTCGATTTCGTCCATTTATTCCCCCTAAGCCACTTCCTTTACTTTCAGTTTCTTAATGGGTGCGTTTGTTACCTTAAAGATAAGTTCATCAACACAATCTGTATATCTGCCTTGCCCTATAAGCTGATTTTTCAGTTCCACAAGGCTATGTAACAGAATTGTCCTTTCGTGGTTATCCAGATATGTATGGTATTTTTTCTCTCTCATCATCATGACCTCCGTTTTTTATTTCATTATATGCAGGAGCGGAAAGATACTCAAAGGTGCAATAATTGGGAGTAAAACAAATAAGATAACGGGGCATTGAACAAGGAACAATCGCCTATTCAATTAGCAGGATTTTTAGCAGCTTTTTTCGGCAAATTAGCAGGAAACGCTCCTGCTAATCGCTGTTTGTTACAAGTTCAATTTTGTTAAGGAAATAAGAAAAGCCGAAAACCTTGGTTTTATAGGTTTTCGGCATTATTTGTGGCGTTCCTGAGCGGATTCGAACCGCTGGCCTTCCGCTTAGGAGGCGGACGCTCTATCCTGCTGAGCTACAGAAACATTCAAAAAATCTATGTTTAATTTTACTTGCAAACCACGTTCTTGTCAATCCCTTATGGGTTATTACTGTTCTTTTAAAAGTTAATATATCCCTGTAACCAAATATTCCCTTTAAAACGTCTTCCTATCTGTGGCTCCCCTAGCAGCTCATTCACCGGAACACATACATCTAATTCCAATTCATTCACATCTAATGTCATCATATATAATTGTTCATTTGTAATTTGATTCTTACTTTTATGAATCTTTAAAATCTCGCCCAGTATAGAATATTGATCACACTCTACTCCATAAGGCATAAAATACGTATCTACAATACTAAACACATCTTCTGTAATTAAACGTTCTGACACTTGTGCATAGGTATCAATATCTTCCAATGTAAGAATTTCGATTGCCGCTTGATCACCATCTTTGGCTGCACTTAATAACATCATTCGATTTCGAGATTCTTCTCTTCTTGTCTTTACCTGTTCCTCGTTTTTCTGAACAGGAAATAGTATCATGCCTGACAATGCCATACCGGAGAGCATCACAGATGTAGATGATTTCGGTAACTGTCCCAACTGTTTCTCTCGCATATACTCAATCCCATTTTGCAGGTGAAAAATCAGACTTACCCCTACCTTAACATCTTCACATGTTCCAACGTATTCTTCTCTGTCAATACGCCTATCTACAATAATATCTCCATACGACGACACTACCGTTCCTCTAAAATAAGGGATATAATACTCACATTCAAACTGTTCGTATTCATCGGTTTCTCCATATACACTAATTCCTATATTCTCTCCATACTCTTTTCTATATTCACAGAAATCAATATTCTGCTCTAAGGAAACAAGTTCGTGGTGAGAAAATGTATCTCTGACTTCTTGCACTATTTTTTTGATTTCTCTCTTTGTTTTTATAGTTGAAAAACCAATTGCCTTGATATATTGATGCACTTTTTCGCCACTCCTATATTTCTTATTGCCCGTTATTATTTCCTTGAAAACTATTTTATTTCTATTTTTTCTTTTGCTCCCATATATGGACGCAATGCAACCGGTATCTTTACACTTCCATCAGACTGCAAATTATTCTCTAAAAATGCAATCAGCATTCTTGGTGGTGCTACAACTGTATTGTTCAATGTATGCGCAAAATACTTGCCATCATTCCCATTTACACGTATTTTCAAACGTCGTGCCTGAGCGTCTCCTAAGTTAGAACAACTACCTACTTCAAAATATTTTTTTTGTCTTGGTGACCAAGCTTCCACATCAACTGACTTTACTTTTAGGTCAGCTAAATCTCCGGAACAACACTCTAAGGTTCGAACCGGTATATCTAAAGATCGAAATAAATCTACAGTATGCTTCCACATTTTATTATACCATTCCATACTCTCTTCCGGTTTACATACTACAATCATTTCCTGTTTTTCAAATTGATGAATACGATACACTCCACGTTCTTCTATTCCATGTGCTCCTTTTTCCTTTCTAAAGCATGGGGAATAGCTTGTTAAAGTCTGTGGTAACTCTTCTTCTCTAAGCGTTGTATCGATGAATTTTCCAATCATAGAATGCTCACTTGTTCCAATAAGATAAAGATCTTCACCCTCGATTTTATACATCATTGAATCCATTTCAGCAAAACTCATAACGCCTGTAACTACGTCGCTGCGAATCATATATGGTGGAATACAGTACGTAAACCCTTTATCAATCATAAAATCACGTGCATAAGAAATCACGGCTGAATGTAGTCTTGCAATATCTCCCATAAGATAGTAGAATCCATTTCCGGCAACTCGTCTTGCACTATCAAGGTCTATTCCTTGAAATTTCTCCATGATTTCTGCATGATATGGAACTTCAAACTCCGGTACAACAGGTTCTCCATATCTCTCAACTTCCACATTCTCACTATCGTCTTTGCCAATTGGAACTGAAGGATCAATAATATTGGGAATTGTCATCATAATTTTTTTGATTTCTTCTTCCACTTCACGTTCTTTTGCAGAAAGTGCTTCTATCCTATCCGCCTGTGTCTCTACTTGATTTTTTAATTCTTGCGCTTCCTCTTTTTTTCCTTGTGCCATAAGTGTTCCTATCTGCTTAGAGATCTTATTCTTATCAGCTCTTAGAACTTCTACTTCTTGCTTAATATTTCTATTTTCCTGGTCAAATTCCAACACTTTATCCACCAATGGAAGTTTTGCTTCTTGAAATTTGTTTTTAATATTTGTACGTACTACCTCCGGATTTGCTCTTACAAATTTAATATCTAACATAGATACCTCCTCTATTATTTATGCTTCTATTATTTATGCTTCTAATTTTATAATCCTTTAATATCTAATCCATATGCTTCTTGATAGATTGCTCTTTCTAGTGATTCTGCCTCTTCTTCTGCCAATTCAATATAGCTTTCCCCTTTTACAATTTCCTTAACATACGTATAACACCCCTCACGACTATGCATAGAATTAATTATCCAGCCATTGCTATTTCCATCTAATAAAGTTAATGCAAAACTTAGCTTTCCACCCATTTCATTAAATGCATCATATTTTACAATACCTACTTTTTGATAATCGTTCTCAATTTTTCGATATATTTCTTTAATATCTTGTCTATTTTGTTTTGCTAATTCTGTTATAGCATCGACTTCATTAAACTTATCAATAATACTTTCCTCTAAGTTTTTGCCATCTCCACCTCTCATAAATGATGCATAACTAGATTTCAATCGATTATATTTCATACTAACACTAATATACAATACAAACAATAGAATAATTAACAATCCTAATCCAATCAGAATATACGCTGGATCAATTCCTATCTTTTCCAATAAATTACTTTTCATATATTAAACCTCTTCTCTAATCGTCATTATTAAATCGAATATACGTTCGAGTTCTTCCTCTGAATAATACTCTATCTCAATCTTCCCTTTTCCTTTGCTCTTCTGACTAACATACACCTTTGTTCCTATTCTTGTCTTTAATTTTTCTTCTATATCTTTATATATAAAATCATCTTCTATAATTTTCTTTTCTTGCACTTTTTTTGGATTTTTCAAATTTCTTATTAATTTTTCTGTTTCTCTAACACTTAACTTTTCATCAAATATTTGCGTTGCCAACAAATATTGTTGCTTTTCATCATCTAGTGCTAACAGCGCACGTGCATGACCTGTAGATATCATATCATCTACTATCATTTGTTGTACTTTATCATTGAGCTTTAGTAATCTCATTGAATTTGTAACAGCTGTTCTGCTTTTTGATACCCGCTCTGCTACTTCATCTTGTTTCAGTGAAAATTCCGTAAGTAGTTTTTTAAATGCCATCGCTTCTTCTATTGGATTCAAGTTTTCCCTTTGTATATTTTCAATCAAAGAAATTTCAACTACTTCTTGCTCTGTATAATCTCTAATCATTACAGGAATTTCTTTAAGTCCTGCTAGTTTGGCGGCTCTCCAACGTCTTTCTCCAGCTATAATTTCATAATAATCTTTTCTTTTTTGAACTAAAAGTGGTTGCAATATTCCAAATTGTCTTATGGAATCTGCCAATTCCAGCAATGTATCTTCTTCAAATGTTCTTCTTGGCTGTTCTCTATTAGGTTCCACCTTGTTTATTTTTACAACTTGTTCTCCCATTCCAGATAATTCTTCTGATTTGTTTTCATCTTTCAAATCATGTTCCTGTTTTGTACTTGTTCCAACCTTTTCTACTGTTTTAGTGTTTTTATTATCTGGAATAAGACTATCCAGTCCTTTTCCCAACCCTCCACGTTTTATTGCCATTCTTCTTCTCCTTTGTGAATCACTTCTTCTGCTAGTAACATATAGCTTTCTGCTCCTGCCGACTTTGAATCATATAAATGTATTGGCATTCCATGACTTGGAGCCTCCGCCAGCCGAATATTCCGTGGTATAATTGTCTTGTATATTGTTTGAGCGAGATTGTCTTTCACGTTTTCCACTACTTGTAGTGATAAATTAGTTCTTGCATCATACATAGTAAATACGACGCCTTCCATCTCGAGTTTTGAATTCAATCGTTCCTTTACTAACTCTATTGTATGGATCAGTTGGCTCAGCCCTTCAAGTGCATAGTATTCACACTGGATTGGAACAAGTACTGTGTCAGCTGTCGTCATTGCATTAATTGTTAGCATACTTAGTGATGGTGGGCAATCAATAATAATAAAATCATAATTATCTCTGATTTTTTCTACTTCATCTCTAATAATATACTCTTTATTTTCAACGTCTACTAATTCAATTTCTGCCGCTGATAAATCAATTGTTGTTGGTAATACATCTAAGTTTTCCAATGCATCTTTACAAATCACTTCATTAATGTCAATTTCTCCCAATATTAAATCATATACTGTATTTTCAAGTTCTTCTTTATTTAATCCCAGTCCGCTCGTCATATTTCCTTGTGGATCCATGTCAATAGCAAGTACTTTCTTTCCCTTGGATCCCAGGCATGCCGATAAGTTGATCGCAGTTGTTGTTTTCCCGACTCCACCCTTTTGGTTTGCAACGGCTATAATTCTTCCCATTTGTATTCACCTTTCTTTCTCATGTTATTAATTATACCACCTTTTTCTTCTTTAATCCACCAAATGTTTCACGTGAAACATTTTATTTTTTTCTTTTCAATGTTTCACGTGAAACATTTTCAACCAAAGTTTTAAATTTCTTTTCATATTGTCACTATTGTAGTATAATAGTATTAATGAATATGTGCAGAAAGTAGGTGTCTTATGAAGGTAATAGAAAAGCTTAAAAGAAGTGCTGTTTTTTTATTTTTATTTTCTCTAATGATGTTTTTGTTTAATAAAATTGTTTATTTTTTAGCTACAGTGGATAACTTATTGTTTCATCCAAAGGAACACTATTATAACTGGCAATATGGGGATGTCTTCTATACAAAACAAGGTAATGGGGATGCTTTACTTCTAATACACGATTTGTCTCCTTCTGGATCGGCATGTGAATGGAATAATGTAATCGATTCATTATCTTCTACTCACACCGTATATACTCTTGATTTACTTGGGTGTGGGCGCTCTTCCAAACCATCTATTACTTATACGAATTACTTTTTTGTACAGTTAATAGATGATTTTATTAAAAATGTTATTTGTAATCCTGTGGACTTAGTCGTTTCTGGAAGTAGCTCAGAGATTGGGATTATGGCATCTCGAAATGATGATACTATGTTGCGAAAATTAATTCTTATTAATCCAAAAGATTTGGTTTCTTCCACAAAGATACCAACTATATTTTCAAAGATCAAAAAACATATTATCTGTTGCCCTATTATTGGTACCTTTATATATAATATATTATCTTCACAAAAGGTTTTAGAAAAGCAATTTATGTTGCACTATTTCTATAATCCAGCAGATATAAGTCAACTCTATATTCGTACTTGTTATGAAAGTTCTCATACCAATAATAATAGGGGAAAATATCTATATGCCAGTATTGTTGGTCGATATACCACGGTAAGCACATTGCAAGCTCTAGAGGACAGTAATACTCCAATATTTATTTTGATTGGATCTTGTGACCCATTATATCGATTAATTGCTGACCAATATGTAACTTATAATTCTTCTGTTGAGATTCTTACAATTGAAAATGCGAAGTTTCTTCCTCAGATAGAAAACCCAGCGGAATTTACTTCTATTATAGATATACTCTGTGAGGGATAAGCATCTTTAAATAATAATTTCTATTAAATCTAATATAAAAGAGCCACTATAGTAGTGGCTCTTTTGCAGGCAGTCCGGACTTTCTTGGATATTTTTTTCCTGTTTTTTTGATTTTCTTTATTTTGATAAATGATCTTGCAATATCTGAACTTGGCAATGTGAATTTTATTATTTCTGTTAATTCTCCGCCTAACATACCAATCGCCTTTTTGGATTCACTCACTTCTGCATCAATCTCACCTGCTTTATAAGAAACAAAGAAACCCCCTACCTTGATATATGGTATGCAATATTCTGTTAATGTAGCAAGATGTGCAACTGCACGAGACACACATAAATCAAATGATTCTCTATACTTTTTTTCTTTAGCATAATCTTCTGCCCGTCCATGTATTGCAGTAATTCCCTTAAGTTGTAGCTTACTTATTATATCATCTAAGAATTTGACTCGTTTGTTTAAAGAATCTAATAAAACAACTTCTAATTCAGGAAAAACAATCTTAAGTGGTATTCCTGGAAACCCTGCTCCTGTTCCTACATCTATCAACGAATTAATCGTACTCATATCTATCGCATTTACAAGAGATAAACTATCAATAAAATGCTTTTCCTGCACTTCTTGATATTCTGTAATTCCTGTCAAGTTCATGACTTGATTCCATTCAATTAACAATTTATAGTATACATCAAATTGTTCTTTTTGTTTTTCTGACAAAATAATATCTAGTTTTGCTAATTTATTTTCAAATGTTTGACCCATTCATATACTCCTCATCTTAATGGTAAATCGGTTATTTTAGATTCGCTTGGCAAGGTTATATTGTTCCATATACACTAATAGTACTGATATATCTGCAGGAGATACTCCGGAGATACGAGAAGCTTGACCAATAGAAATTGGCCGATACTCTTCTAATTTCTGTATTGCTTCTCCCCGAAGGCTTCTGATACTTTTATAATCAATTCCGTCCGGTATACGTTTTGTCTCCATTTTCTTAAATTGCTCTACTTGTTTTAATTGTCTTTTAATATAACCTTCATATTTAATATTTATATTGATTTGTTCTATAGATTCATCGTCTAATGGTTGTCTGTTTCTATCAATTAATTCAAGTTTCTTATAATCTAATTCCGGTCTTCTTACAAGTTCTGCTAATGTTGTTCCTGTTTTAAGGGGTGTACTTTCATAATTTTTTAATAATGTTTGTACCTCTTTATTTGCTCCAATATTTGTATGTTCTAGTCGTTCTACTTCATGTATAATACATTCTTTTTTTCGTAACAACTTTTGAAAACGCTCGTCAGATATTAAACCTACTTGATATCCAATATGCATAAGCCGTTGGTCTGCATTATCTTGGCGAAGCAATAAACGATATTCTGAACGTGAAGTCATCATTCGATAAGGTTCTTTACTCTCCTTGGTAACTAAATCATCAATTAAAACGCCAATATAAGCCTCTGAACGGTCAATAACTATCTGTTCCCTTCCTAACAGCTTCATAGACGCGTTAATACCCGCTATAAGCCCTTGTGCGGCAGCTTCTTCATATCCAGAACTTCCGTTAAATTGTCCTCCACTAAAAAGTCCCTCAATATTTTTAAATTCTAAAGTTGGATATAGCTGTCTAGCATCGATACAGTCATATTCGATTGCATATGCATTTCTGACAATCTTCACATGTTCAAGTCCTGGAACGGTACGATACATTGCATATTGTACATCTTCAGGAAGTGAACTGGACATTCCACCAATATACATTTCATTTGTTTCCAGTCCTTCCGGTTCAATAAATACTTGATGTCTATCTTTATCTGCAAATTTTACAACCTTGTCTTCAATAGAAGGACAATATCTTGGTCCTGTACCTTCTATCATTCCCGAAAAGAGTGGAGAACGGTCTAAATTTTTCCTGATAATATTATGAGTTTCTTCGTTTGTATAAGTAAGCCAACATGAGGCCTGATCAATTTGAATATCGTCTGGATTTGTACTAAAAGAGAATGGCACAATGTGTGGATCACCAAACTGTTCTTCCATCTTGCTAAAATCAATACTATTCTTATCAATTCTAGCAGGAGTACCTGTCTTAAACCGATACATTTTGATTCCAAGATTTTTTAATGAATCCGTAAGATAATTAGCCGCCTGAAGTCCATTTGGGCCTGTTTTTGTGCTTACCTCACCGTAGATACAACGAGCCTTTAGATAGGTTCCTGTACATAAAATGACCGCTCTACATGTATAAATTGTTCCGGCATACGTTTGTACCCCTGTAATTTTTCCATCTTCTACTAAGATATCTGTAACCTCAGCCTGTTTAATATCAAGATGTTCTTGGTGTTCTAATACTTGACGCATTGTACGACTATAATGTGCTTTATCAGCTTGTGCTCGAAGGGAATGTACCGCAGGACCTTTGGAACAATTTAACATTTTAGATTGAATAAATGTCTGATCTATAATTTTCCCCATCTCTCCACCTAATGCATCTAATTCGCGTACAAGATGTCCTTTTGAACTTCCACCAATATTGGGATTACAAGGCATCAATGCAATACTATCTACACTGACTGTAAATATCATTGTCTGAAGACCTAATCTTGCAGTTGCAAGTGCTGCTTCACACCCGGCATGACCAGCTCCAATTACAACCACATCATAATGGTCTTTATTTTCCCATACAGAATTTGCTAAATATTTCATTGACTAAATCTTCTCCTATCGTTTCTCCTGTGATACTTCCTAAAGTTTCATATGCTTCTAAAAGATCAATAGAATAAAAATCTTCCGGCATGTTTTGTTCTATACTATCATTGACTCGTTCTAAACTATGATATGCATCCTCTAAAGCTACTTGATGCCTCATATTTGTAATGTATACTTCATTATTAAATGAAATTTCTCCTTGAAAAAACATATCTTTTAATAGTCTTTCTAATTCTTTTATCCCTTGTTCTTCCTTAACTGAAATAGAGATCATTGGTTTATTAAGCTGTTTTTCTAAAATCTGTGTTGTAACAACGGTATTTAAATCTGATTTATTTAATAATACAATTGCTCTTTTATCTTGTATCATCTTAATAATATCATCATCATTTTTATCAAGTGGAAGAGATGCATCTACTACATAGATAATAAGATCTGCCTCATTTGCATGTTCTTTTGCACGTTGAACCCCAATTTGCTCTATAACATCTTCCGTATCCCTAATCCCTGCGGTATCTATAATATTTAGACTAACACCATCTAGACTGATATTCTCCTGCAATGTATCTCTAGTTGTCCCTGCTATCTCTGTTACAATTGCCCGTTCTTCTCCTACAAGAACATTAAGAAGTGAAGATTTGCCTGCATTTGGCTTACCAAGAATTACCGTTTTAATTCCCTCCTTAATAATTTTTCCATTATGAACACTTGATAATAATTGATGAATTTGTTCTAGTAATGTGTCAACTGTAAGTTTTAATGTTCTTCCATATCCATCCACACTAATATGTTCCGGATCGTCTAAAGCCGTTTCAATAAAAGCAGTGTGGTAAATTATTTGATTTCTTATATTACTTATTTGTTTTTTTAGACTACCATTTAATTGACTAATAGAACTCTTTAATGCATATTCATTTTGAGATTGAATTACATCAATTACCGCTTCTGCTTGGGATAAATCCATACGTCCATTTAAAAAAGCACGTTTTGTAAATTCTCCTGGTTCTGCAGGTCTAGCTCCATAATGAAACAATATCTCCAATATTTTTCTAACTACGTAAACACCACCATGGCAATCTATTTCAATGATATCTTCTCCTGTATAACTATGAGGTCCTCGCATTAACAATACCAGTACTTCATCTATAATTTCATTTTCATCTACAATATGACCGTAGTGGATTGTATGACTTTTTTGTTTTGTAAGCAGTTTTCCATTTTTACTTTTATATATTTTTTCAATAATAGAAAATGAGTCTTCTCCACTCATTCGAATAATGCCTATCCCTGCATTTGTCATTGCTGTAGAAATAGCTGCAATTGTTTCTGTTCTCATTCCTATGTTCCCCCATAATAGAAATGGAGACATGACTAATCCATACATTCCTCTTGTCTATGACAAAAATCTTGTTCGGATATAGACACGCCCCCGTCTTTGCCCAGGTTTATATTCGTCTATCTTATTTATTTTTCGCTAATGTAATAACAACTCTTCTGTAAGGCTCATCGCCTTCACTGTGAGTAGATATTGCATGGTCACCTTGAAGTGCAGAATGAATAATACGTCTTTCATATGGATTCATCGGTTCAAGTGAAACTGATTTTCTCGTTCTCTTTACCTTATGTGCAATATTTTTTCCAAGATTTTCCAATGTTTCTTTTCTTCTTTGTCGATAATTTTCTGTATCTAGTTTTACTCTAACATATCCTTCTTGCATCTTATTTGCAACACGATTTGTTAGGTATTGAAGAGAGTCTAATGTTTGTCCTCTTTTACCAATTAGAATTCCCATATTATCACCAACCATCTCCATGCTCAATGCACCTTCTTCATCAATGGTAGATGTAACCTTTACTTCCATGCCAATTGTTTTTAGAACATCCTTTAAAAAGTTCTCACATACTTCTTTGGTTTCCACAGTCACTTCTACCAAATCAGCTTCTCTCTTTGTAGTCATCTTTATTTCTTCTTTTGATTCCTCTTTTGGTTCTTCTTTTAATTCTTCTTTTAAATCTTTATTTGGAACTTCTGTTTTTAACACTTCTACTTTTTTATGCACTGTAGTTTTTGATTCAACCTTTGGAGTGGGAATATTTAAACTTTTCTTACGAGCTTTAATAACTGCTTGTTTCATACCAATTCCTAAAAACCCGGTACTTCCTTTTTCAATAATATCATAATCCAGTTGATCACTTGTAATTCCTAATTCTACAGATGCCTCTGTAATGGCATCATCTAATGTTCTTGCCGATACTGTAATCTCGCTCATATTAAACCTCCTTGATTAATCGTTTTCGTTAAACTTCTTAACCATTCCAGCCTTTGATGCTAAACTTCCCGGTGTTGGATTGTTAGTAGTAGTTACCTCTTTGTCTACTTTTTTTGTTGCTATATTTTGTTTCTTTGGTTCTTGATAATTTCTTGCACTTGTTTGTGCTTTTTGCGCAATTCCGGTAGCTGCACCTTTTTTCTCAAGTTTTTTTGATGCTTTTTCCATATTCTTTTTCACTAACTCATCCATAGATTGATGATTTAACGACCTATTAATAATTAATTGTTGTAATGAACGGAATACCGCACTGGCAATCCAGTATAATCCTAATCCTGTAGGTAATGTAAAACACATAAAAACTGAGAATAACGGCATTGTCATATTCATAGTTTTCATAGAAGATGCCATTGGATTATCTTCTCCACCCGGTGCTTGAGGCATCAATTTAATATTAAGCCATTGAGTTAAACCAGATATTATAGGAATCAAAAGAGCAAGAATTGCAATTCCAATAGCTCCTGCTTTAAAACTATCCATCATCGTACTCATTGGTGTATTTGCAATATTAAGTCCAAAAAAATTATTTAGATGCCCAACATTTTGAATCGTTGTATCTATTACTGATTCTAATGCAGGAAATTTATCTATTAATGTATCCCATGTTGTTGCTTGAAATTTATACAACACATCAATAATTGTATTAACTTGAGAATAGTCATATTTTTCAGGACTAATCATAATTGGCTTTGCTTTTCCAATTGTTTCTATAATATTTTGATAACCATTTGATGACATAATACCATCTACAAGAGGCATATATGCATTTTTAATGCCATCTACGTATGCGGGCATATTTTGTATTACTTTATACAAACCAAATAAGATTGGCATTTGAATTACCATTTGTAAACATCCACCTGTAGGTGAAGTACCATATTTTTGATATACTAATTGCATCTCTTCTTGCTGCTTTGTCATAGATGCTTGATCTTTTTTGTTTTTATATTTTTTTTGGATTGCCTGCAATTCTGGATTCATAACCGCAGACATCTTTGAGAATTTCTGTTGCTTAATTGTAAGTGGTATCATTAATGTATATATAATCAGTGTGAATATAATAATACATAAACCAATATTTTGAATTCCAAATGCACTGCTTAATACATTAAATATACCATTCATTAATTTACCAAGTAACCAAGCCACTTGTCCAATAATTGGTGTGGTTGCTTGTGTTAATAATAAACCTGCCATTTCTTTTCCTCCTATTTAAGGTACAGGATCATATCCGCCTTTTGCAAATGGATTACAGCGTAATATTCTCCATAAAGTCATAAGACCACCCTTGCATGCACCATATTTTTCAATTGCTTCAATTCCGTATTGAGAACATGTTGGTATATATATGCAATGAGTTGTCTGCTTTAGGGGAGATAAGTATTTTCTATAAAACTTAATAAGCCCTATAAATATTCTTTTCATCCTTACATCTCCATTTATTTATCTATAATATTATGAAGTTTTCCCACGTGAAGTAAGGCGCTACGAATGTCTTTATATTCTTTATCTTTGGCGCCTATTCTTGCAATCACTACTATATCTAATCCACATGGAAATTGTTCTTCGTGTAGTCGATAGCTCTCTCTTATTAAACGTGCTAATCTATGTCTTACCACACTATTTCCTACTTTTTTACTTACAGATATTCCTATACGATTCATATGTAATTCATTTTTCATTACATACATTACAAGATATTTATTCGCATAAGATTTTCCATTTTTGTATACCTTTAGGAAATCTTTGTTTTTCTTTAATGATTCGGAAAATTTCATATACTTATTCTCCTAATTTTTAGAGAAGAAAAGGCCACATATTTGCGGCCTACGCTGATAATTGTTTTCTTCCTTTTGCTCTTCTGGCTGTTAATACTTTTCTTCCGCCTGCTGAACTCATTCTTGCTCTAAATCCATGAACTCTTGATCTAGATCTCTTTTTTGGTTGGAATGTCATCTTCATTGATATCCACCTCCTTAAAATTTAAACTTACATATATAAATAAGTCAATTGTGTACTTTTGTAAAGACATCGCCCTTAATTATATAAAAAAAGTTCCAATACGTCAAGTAAAACATAGTATTTAATCAATTATTTTATAAATTAACCAAATAACAAGTTACCCACCAATTGTGGATAACTTGTTTAAATATAGGGGATAAACTGTGAATATAAACTATTTTAGTTGATATATATGTACTTTTACTTCATTTCTAGCCGTTGTAAAACTTATCCACACTATTTTTCATTGCTTAAATATTGCTTTTGATGTAAAATATAGGAGAGTGTTTTTGTCTATAAATATACTCGTAAAGGAAAGATTAGGAGCTTAAAAATGAATATTATTGAAGAAAAATGGAACCAAATAATTGAAAAAATTAACACAGAATATTGTCTTTCCCGTATTTCTTATACTACATGGATACAACCTTTAAAGTTATATGAGGCTACAGATACTACTATTTTTATATTAGTAAACATGAAAGCAAGTGTAGAAATTATTAAAAATAAATACCTACTTCCTTTCAAAGTATGTATTGGTGAAATTACCGGGAAGGAATACGATATCAAATTTATTACTGAAGATGATATTCAACTTGGTAAATTGGAAAATGAAGTAAAACAAGTTAAAAAATCAAACAGTATTATAGAGAAGGCAAATCTAAATCACAAATATACATTTGATACTTTTGTAGTTGGTGGAAACAACAATTTTGCACACGCTGCTTCTTTGGCAGTTGCTGAATCTCCTGGTGAAATTTATAATCCTCTCTTTTTGTATGGAGGTGTTGGACTTGGCAAAACTCATCTTATGCATTCAATTGCTCATTTTATATTAGATAATGATCCTACTAAAAAAGTATTATATGTAACAAGTGAAGCTTTTACAAATGAATTAATTGATGCAATTAAAAGTGGTAAAACCGGAAATGAAGTTGCAATGACTACTTTTCGAGAAAAATATAGAAATAATGATGTACTTCTTATTGATGATGTTCAATTCATAATAGGAAAAGAAAGTACACAAGAAGAGTTTTTTCATACTTTTAATCACCTTCATGTATCCGGCAAACAAATTATCCTTTCTAGTGATAAACCACCTAAAGATATAGAAACATTAGAGGCAAGACTTCGTACACGTTTTGAGTGGGGATTAATTGCTGACATATCTGCTCCGGATTATGAAACCAGAATGGCAATTCTTCGTAAAAAAGAAGAATTAGATGGATTAGAAAGATATCATATTCCTGATGAAGTATTACAATACATTGCAACAAATGTAAAATCTAATATTCGAGAACTAGAAGGTTCTTTGAATAAATTAGTAGCTCTTGCAATTCTTGAAAAAAGAGAAATAGATATAACCCTTGCTGCAGATGCATTAAAAGATATTATATCACCTGATGAAAATAGGGAAGTAACACCTGATTTAATTATGAATATTGTGTCTGAACATTTTAATATTTCTATTACAGAATTAAAAAGTGGAAAGAGAAATGCTGATATTGCCATTCCAAGACAAATCATTATGTACTTATGTAGAACTATGACCGATACCCCTTTTAAAGCAATTGGAATATTGCTAGGAGGAAGAGATCATTCTACCATCTGTCATGGAGTCGATAAAATTAGCGCAGATATTAAAGAAAATGAAGCACTTTCTAACACAATTGATATTATTAAAAAGAAAATTAATCCTATCTAACTAATAAAAGTATGGACAACCATGTGGATAATAGGTTACTAAGTTGTAGATAAAAATTCTATACTTATTTCATTAAAAGTTATCCATATTCTATCCAATGTCTATACATTTGATATCAACATAGTTATAAGATGTTCAATTCTATATTTATGTAAGGCTAACATGGGTTATACACATATCCACAGCCCCTATTAAGGATACTACTAATTTATTTTATATATTTTATCTATAAAAATACCGAAAGGAGTTATACACACATGAAAATTATATGTAACAAGTCTAATTTAGCAAAAGGAGTATCTATTGTTTCTAAAGCAGTTCCCTCTAAGACAACAATGCCAATATTAGAATGTATTTTAATTGATGCAACAACAGATATTATCAAATTAACAGCTAATGATATGGAATTAGGAATTGAAACCATTATAGAAGGTGATATTTGCGAAAAGGGATTGATTGCTCTTGATGCAAAATTGTTTTCTGAAATAGTAAGAAAGCTTCCTGATAATGAAATTGTAATTAAAACAACTGATAATCTTCAAGCAACTATTACATGTGAAAAATCAAAATTTAATTTATCAGCCAAATCAGGAGAAGATTTTTCATATCTTCCATATATTGAAAAAGAGGATTCTATTGTTGTATCTCAGTTTACACTAAAAGAAGTAATTAGGCAGACTATATTTTCTATTGCTGATAATGATAGTAATAAATTGATGACAGGAGAATTGTTTGAAGTATCTGATAATTTATTGAAAGTAATATCATTAGATGGACATAGAATTTCAATTAGAAAAATAGAATTGAAAAATTCATATCCTAATAAAAAAGTAGTAGTTCCTGGAAAAACATTAATGGAGATAAGCAAAATTTTATCAGGTGAAGCAGATAAAGATGTATCTATTTATTTTACATCAAATCACATTGTGTTTGAATTTGATCAAACAGTAGTGATATCAAGACTTATAGAAGGAGAATATTTTAGAATTGATCAGATGTTATCAAGTGATTATGAAACAAAAGTTATAATTAATAAAAAGGAACTATTAAATTGTATAGATAGAGCAACTCTTCTTGTAAAAGAAGGAGATAAAAAGCCTATTATTATTAATATGCTAGATGAATCTATGGAGTTAAAGATACAATCTCAGGTTGGATCTATGGATGAAGAAATATTAATTACAAAAGAAGGAAAAGATCTTTTAATTGGATTTAATCCTAAGTTTTTAATAGATGCACTTCGTGTTATAGATGATGAAGAAATTAATATGTATCTTATGAATGCAAAAGCCCCTTGTTTTATACGTGATGCTAAAGAAAGCTATGTTTATTTGATATTGCCGGTTAACTTTAATGGAATTGGATAATTTTAAGAAAAGTATCAATTAAAAAAATGAGAATGGACGGGAGCAATTATGGAAGTTATAAAATTAAGAGAAGAATATATTAAACTTGGACAGTCTTTAAAAGCAGCAGGGCTTGTTGATTCAGGTATTATGGCAAAATTAGTAATTAAAGATGAAAAAGTAAAAGTAAATGGTATAATAGAAACGCAACGTGGTAAAAAGTTACGCGTAGGTGATATTGTTTCTTTTAATGGAGAAGAAGTAAAAATTGAAAATTAAATCTTTAAAGTTAAAAAATTTTAGAAATTATAATTTACTAAGTCTCACGTTTGATGATAAAACAAATATATTTTATGGTGATAATGCACAAGGAAAAACAAATATATTAGAAGCTATTTATTTGTCCGGTACTACCAAGTCTCATAGGGGAACAAGAGATCGTGATATTATTAAATTTGAATCTAATGAATCACATATTGAAACTATAATTGAAAAAAATGGTATAGAATTTAAAATTGATATGCATTTAAAAAAAAATAGTCCTAAAGGAATTGCAATTAACAAGATACCAATAAAAAAAGCAAGTGAATTATTTGGTATCGTTCATTTTGTGTTTTTTTCACCAGAGGATTTAAATATTATTAAAAATGGTCCTTCGGAAAGAAGAAGATTTATAGATTTAGAATTAGCTCAATTAGATAAATCATATCTCAGTAATTTATCTAATTACAATCGAATTATAAATCAAAGAAATAAGTTATTAAAAGACATATACATAAAAGAAACTTTATATGAAACATTGGATATATGGGATATGCAATTAATTAGTTATGGTAATAAAATTATAAAAAGAAGAATTGAATTTATTGATGATGTAAATAAAATAATTTCTAATATACATAAAAAATTAACTGGTGGAAAAGAATTATTATTGTTAACATATGAAAAAAGCACAGGGAATTTAACTTTTGAACAAGCATTACATAAAAATAGAGAACGCGATATGAGGATGAAAAGTACATCGGTAGGACCTCATAGAGATGATATGTGCTTTATGGTTGAAGATTTGAATATAGGAAAATTTGGTTCTCAAGGACAACAAAAAACAGCTGCATTGTCGTTAAAACTTTCTGAGATAGAATTAGTTAAAAGTATAATTAAAGACACACCTGTGTTATTATTAGATGATGTACTGTCTGAATTAGATAAACATAGGCAAAACTATTTATTAGATAGTATACATGATATACAGACTTTGATTACGTGTACAGGATTAGATGAGTTTGTGAATCATCGTTTTTCTATAAATAAAGTATTTCATGTCCAGAGTGGACAAGTAGCAAAAGAGAATTAGGAGGATATTATGAGTATGGAATATGGTGCAGATCAAATCCAGATATTAGAGGGATTAGAAGCAGTAAGGAAAAGACCGGGTATGTATATAGGAACAACTTCTTCGCGGGGTCTTCATCACCTAGTATATGAAATTGTTGATAATGCTGTAGATGAGGCTTTAGCTGGATATTGTGATTTGATTAAAATATTTATTAATAAAGATAATTCTATTACTGTTATTGATAATGGTCGTGGTATACCTGTAGGAATTAATCATAAGGCTGGTTTGTCGGCGGTAGAAGTTGTTTTTACAGTACTTCACGCAGGTGGTAAATTTGGTGGTGGTGGATACAAAGTATCAGGTGGTCTCCATGGAGTAGGTGCATCAGTTGTAAATGCTCTATCTGAATGGTTGGAAGTAGAGATATATAGTGAGGGAAAAGTTTATAAACAACGTTATGAACGTGGAAAAGTTGATAAAAAATTATCTATTATTGGAGAATGTGAATTAGAGAAAACAGGTACAAAAGTCACTTTTTTACCTGATAAAACTATTTTTGAAGAAACAATATATGATTATGATGTATTAAAACAGCGATTTCGTGAAATGGCTTTTTTAACTAAAAATCTTAAAATAGTTATTAGAGATGATCGACCGGAAGAACCAATTGAAAAAGAATTTCATTACGAAGGTGGAATTAAAGAATTTGTTGCATATTTAAATAAAAGCAAAACTCCATTGTATGATCAGATTATCTATTGTGAGGGTACAAAAGATAAAGTATATGTAGAGGTAGCAATGCAACATAATGATTCTTATAATGATAATACGTATGGATTTGTAAATAATATTACAACCCCTGAAGGTGGCACACATGTCGTTGGATTTAGAAATGCACTTACAAAGACATTTAATGATTATGCAAGGAAAAATAAATTATTAAAGGATAGTGAACCCAATCTTTCAGGCGAAGATATACGTGAAGGATTAACTACAATCATAAGTGTAAAGATAGAAGATCCACAGTTTGAAGGACAGACAAAACAAAAATTGGGAAATAGTGAAGCAAGGGGAGCTGTTGATAGTATTGTCAGTAATCAATTAGAGATATTTTTAGAACAGAATCCGAATGTTGCAAAGATGACAGTTGAAAAATCTGTTATGGCTCAAAGGGCAAGAGAAGCAGCGAGAAAGGCAAGAGATCTTACAAGAAGAAAATCAGCACTTGAAAGTATGTCTCTTCCAGGTAAATTATCAGATTGCTCTGATAAAGATCCTGCAAATTGTGAGATATATATTGTCGAAGGGGATTCTGCAGGTGGTTCTGCCAAAACTGCAAGAGATAGATCAACCCAGGCTATTTTACCACTTCGTGGTAAAATATTAAACGTAGAAAAAGCAAGACTTGATAAGATATATGCCAATGCGGAGATAAAGGCTATGATAACTGCATTTGGTACGGGAATACATGATGATTATGATGTTACGAAACTTCGGTACCATAAGATTATAATTATGACAGATGCCGATGTAGATGGTGCACATATTAGTACGTTATTATTAACATTTTTCTATCGTTTTATGCCGGATCTTATTAAAGATGGATATGTATATCTTGCACAACCACCTCTTTATAAAGTTGAAAAAGGTAAAAAAGAATGGTATGCATATAGTGATGAAGAACTAGACAATATCTTGAAAGATATTGGACGTGATGGAAATAATAAGATTCAACGTTATAAAGGTCTCGGAGAGATGGATGCACAACAATTATGGGAAACAACTATGGCACCGGAACATCGAATACTTCTTCGTGTAACAATGGATGAAGAAACATCTTCAGAACTGGATCTTACATTTACAACATTAATGGGTGATAAAGTTGATCCAAGACGTGAATTTATAGTAGAAAATGCGAAGTATGTCCAAAATCTGGATGTCTAATAGGAGGAATTAACAAATGCAAGACAATATATTTGATAAAGTCCATGAAGTTGATTTACAAAAAACTATGGAAAAATCTTATATTGATTATGCTATGAGCGTTATTGCAGCCCGTGCATTACCAGATGTAAGAGATGGTCTTAAACCGGTACAACGTAGAATTTTATATTCCATGATTGAATTAAATAATGGTCCTGATAAGCCACATCGTAAATGTGCACGTATTGTTGGTGATACTATGGGTAAATATCATCCACATGGGGATAGTTCTATCTACGGTGCATTAGTAAATATGGCACAAGAATGGTCTACGAGATATCCATTAGTTGATGGACATGGAAATTTTGGATCTGTGGATGGAGATGGTGCGGCTGCTATGCGTTATACAGAAGCACGCTTAAGTAAGATTTCTACAGAATTAACAGCAGATATTAATAAGGATACAGTTGATTTTGCACCAAACTTTGATGAAACAGAAAGAGAACCGGTTGTATTACCTGCAAGATTCCCGAATTTATTGGTAAATGGTACTTCTGGAATTGCAGTAGGTATGGCTACAAATATACCACCACATAATTTATTGGAAATTATCAATTCGGTAGTTAAAATTATAGATGATCAGATTGAAGAACGTGAAGATACTTCAATTGATGATATTCTTAAGATTGTAAAAGGACCGGATTTTCCAACAGGTGCAACAATACTAGGTACTCATGGTATTGAAGAAGCTTATCGTACAGGACGTGGTAAGATTCGTGTAAGAGCAGTAACAAATATTGAACCAATGAATAATGGAAAAAATCGTATTGTTGTAACAGAACTTCCTTATATGGTTAATAAAGCAAGATTGGTTGAAAAGATTGCTGAGTTGGTACGAGATAAAAAGATAGATGGTATTACAGACTTGGGAGATCAATCCAGTCGTGAGGGAATGAGAATATGTATAGAACTTCGTCGTGATGTAAATGCCAATGTCATTTTAAATCAACTTTACAAACATACACAGATGCAAGATACATTTGGTGTAATTATGCTTGCGTTGGTAAATAATGAACCTCGTGTTATGAATATATTAGACATGTTAAAGCATTATTTAGCACATCAAGAAGAAGTAGTAACAAGAAGAACAAAGTATGAGTTAAACAAAGCAGAAGAACGTGCACATATTTTAGAAGGATTATTGATTGCACTTGATAATATTGAAGAAGTAATCAAAATCATAAGAGGTTCACAAAATGTTCAAATTGCAAAAATAGAATTAATAGAACGTTTTGGATTAACTGAAGTACAAGCCCAAGCAATTGTGGATATGCGACTCCGTGCATTGACTGGTTTAGAACGCGAAAAGTTAGAGAATGAATTTAAAGAATTAATGGATAAAATTGAAGGATTTAAAGCAATTCTTGCAGACCGTAAACTTTTATTACAAGTAATTCGGGAAGAAATTTTAGTTATTGCAGAAAGATTTGGAGATGAAAGAAGAACCAGTATCGGATTTGATGAATATGACATTTCCATGGAAGATTTGATTCCGAGAGAAAATGTTGTAATTACAATGACAAAATTAGGATATATTAAACGTATGAGTATGGATACCTTTAAAGCACAACATCGTGGTGGAAAAGGAATTAAGGGAATGCAGACCATAGATGAAGATTATGTAGAAGAGTTATTTATGACAACAACCCATCATTATATTATGTTCTTTACAAACACAGGGCGTGTATATCGTATGAAGGGGTATGAGATTCCGGAAGCAAGCAGAACGGCAAGGGGAACTGCAATTATTAATTTACTACAATTAATGCCGGAAGAAAAGATTACAGCAATTATTCCAATTCGAGAGTATGAAGATGGACAATATCTCTTTATGGCAACTGCAAAAGGGCTTGTAAAGAAAACTCCAATTAAAGATTATGCCAATGTTAGAAAAACAGGACTTGCAGCAATTACACTTCGAGAAGAAGATGAATTGATAGAAGTAAAGGCCACAGATAATGAGAAAGATATTATCTTAGTAACAAAATATGGACAATGTATTCGTTTTAATGAAAAAGATGTACGTTCTACTGGAAGAACATCTATGGGTGTTCGTGGCATGAATCTTGGAGATCGTGACGAAGTAGTTGGAATGCAGATGAATACACAGGGAGAATGTCTTCTTATTGTATCGGAAAAAGGTATGGGAAAACGTACTGATATGAATGAATTTACAAGACAAAATCGTGGTGGAAAAGGTGTGAAATGCTATAAGATTACTGAAAAAACCGGTAATGTTGTTGGTGTGAAAGCCGTGAATGAAGAGAATGAAGTCATGATTATTAATACGGAGGGTATTATCATTCGTATGGAATGTAGTGGAATTTCTAAACTAGGACGTGTTACTTCCGGAGTAAAATTAATTAATTTAAAGGATAATAATGTTGTGGCAAGTATTGCAAAAGTAAAAGAAACTTCCGCTGAATTAGAATTAGAAGAAGAAGAGTTGTTAGAAGAACCAGTTGAACAGATATTGGGAGAACCCGAGGAAGTAGAACTTGACTAACTAGAAGGTTAGTCATATAATGTAATTTATATATAAATAAAAACAGTGACGAAGACAGTAAGATGTATGTGAAAGCCAAAGCGAATCAGGGGTGGTGAGAGCCTGATGTGAGTAAGGTATGTTTGAATATCACTTCCGAGTTGCAGGGCTGAAGAGTATTTGGTAAGCACTGACGGTGTTTCGCCGTTACAGGGAACGCATATGTTAGTATGTTGTATTAGGTGGTTAAACGAAGAATGAAATCCCTCGTCCTTTTACAGGACGAGGGATTTTTAGATTAATTATGAAATGATGTACGAAAAAATTATCAGTATATGAAGGAGGAAATATTTATGTATCAAAAAGTATCCACAGATTTAAAGTTTGTAGATAGAGAAAAGGAAATAGAAAAATTTTGGGAAAAGAATAATATTTTTGAGAAAAGTATGGAAAATCGTCAAAATGGGGAAAGCTATACTTTTTATGATGGACCACCAACAGCAAATGGAAAACCACATATCGGACATGTTCTAACACGTGTAATTAAAGATATGATTCCAAGATATAGAACAATGAAAGGTTATATGGTACCACGAAAGGCCGGTTGGGATACACATGGATTGCCAGTAGAATTGGAAGTTGAAAAACTATTGGGGTTAGACGGAAAAGAACAGATCGAAGAATATGGGTTAGAACCATTCATTTCACACTGTAAGGATAGTGTCTGGAAATATAAAGGTATGTGGGAAGAATTTTCTTCAACAGTCGGATTTTGGGCAGATATGGAGAATCCATATGTAACATATGCCAATACTTTTATTGAGTCTGAATGGTGGGCATTAAAACAAATATGGGAAAAAGGTCTTCTTTATAAAGGATACAAGATTGTACCATATTGTCCACGTTGTGGAACACCATTATCAAGTCATGAAGTGGCACAAGGATACAAAGATGTGAAGGAAAAATCAGCAATTGCAAGATTCAAGGTAAAAGGAGAAGATGCCTATATCTTAGCTTGGACAACCACACCATGGACGTTGCCATCTAATGTAGCACTCTGTGTAAATCCTCATGAAACTTATGTAAAGGTTAAGAATGATGGATATGTATACTATATGGCAGAAGCGCTTCTCGACCAAGTATTAACCGGAGAGATAGAGATATTAGAAACTTATGTAGGTACAGATCTTGAATATAAAGAGTATGAACCATTGTTCCCTTTTGTCAAATTAGATAAAAAAGCTTATTATATTACCTGTGATACGTATGTTACCCTCACAGACGGAACAGGAATTGTTCATATTGCACCTGCATTTGGTGAAGATGATGCACAGGTTGGACGTAAATATGATTTACCATTTTTACAGTTAGTAGATGAAAAAGGTGAAATGACTCAAGAAACACCATGGGCAGGAACATTTTGTAAAAAAGCAGATGAGCTTGTATTAGATGATTTAGAAAAAAGAGGATTATTATTTTCAGCTCCTGAATTTGAACATAGTTATCCACATTGTTGGAGATGTGATACTCCGCTTATTTATTATGCCAGAGAATCTTGGTTTATTAAGATGACTGATGTAAAGGATCAGATGATTCGCAATAATAATACAATTAATTGGATTCCGGAAAGTATCGGAAAAGGACGTTTTGGAGATTGGTTAGAGAATATTCAAGACTGGAGTATTAGTCGTAATAGATACTGGGGAACACCATTAAATGTGTGGGAATGTGAATGTGGACATATGCATTCTATTGGAAGTATTGAAGAGTTAAAGTCGATGTCTAACAATTGTCCAAAGGAAATTGAATTGCACAGACCATTTATTGATGATGTTACAATTACATGTCCAAAATGTGGAAAAGAGATGCATCGTGTGCCTGAAGTAATTGATTGTTGGTTTGATAGTGGAGCAATGCCATTTGCACAACACCATTATCCATTTGAAAATCAAGAGTTATTTAAGCAACAATTTCCAGCTGATTTTATCTCAGAGGCAGTAGATCAAACTCGTGGCTGGTTTTATTCATTACTTGCAATTTCAACACTTATCTTTGATGAAGCACCTTATAAAAATGTAATTGTTCTTGGACATGTGCAAGATGAAAATGGTCAGAAAATGAGTAAATCTAAAGGAAATGCAGTAGATCCATTTGATGCACTAAATCAATATGGAGCAGATGCAATTCGTTGGTATTTCTATGTGAATAGTGCGCCATGGTTACCTAATCGTTTTCATGGAAAGGCTGTAGTTGAGGGACAACGTAAGTTTATGGGAACATTCTGGAACACATATGCATTCTTTGTTCTATACGCAGATATCGATCAATTTGATGCAACTAAATATAAATTGGAATATGATAAATTACCGGTAATGGATAAATGGTTGTTGTCAAAATTGAATACTCTAGTTCAAACGGTAGATGACAATTTGGAAAACTACCGAATTCCGGAAAGTGCGAGAGCTTTACAGGAATTTGTAGATGATATGAGTAATTGGTATGTAAGACGTAGTAGAGAACGCTTTTGGGTTAAAGAGATGCCACAAGATAAGATTAATGCATATATGACACTTTATACAGCACTTGTAACAGTAGCAAAAGTGGCTGCACCAATGATTCCATTTATGACAGAAGATATTTATCAAAATCTTGTAAAAAGTATTGATACAACTGCACCAGAAAGTATCCATCTGTGCGATTTCCCAGTGGCAGAGGAGAGTATGATTGATAAAGAATTAGAAGACAATATGGATAAAGTGTTAAAAATCGTTGTAATGGGACGTGCTTGTAGAAATGTTGCCAATATTAAAAATCGTCAACCAATTGGACAGATGTTCGTAAAGGCAGATTTTAAATTATCTGAATTTTATAAACAAATAATGAAAGAAGAATTAAATGTCAAAAATATATTATTTACCGAAGATGTTAGAAACTTCACGTCTTATTCATTCAAACCACAACTAAAGACAGTGGGACCAAAATATGGAAAGTTATTAGGTGGAATTAAAGCAGAATTAGATAAATTAGATGGAAATACTGCAATGGATGAAATCAATGAAACCGAACATCTTAAATTAAATATAAATGGACAAGAAGTGATACTTTCCAGAGAAGACTTATTAATTGACACAGCACAGACAGAAGGCTATGTTTCAGAAAATGATAATGGAATTACGGTAGTACTTGATACCAATTTAAATGAAGCATTAATTGAAGAAGGGTATATACGAGAAATTATCAGTAAAATTCAGACGATGAGAAAAGAAGCTGATTTCCAAGTGACAGATAGAATAAAAGTGACTTACGAAGGAAGCGAAAAAGTAGATAATATTTTCACAAATCATAGTGAAGAAATAGGTGGCGAAGTATTGGCAGATACCGTAACAAAGAAAACACCAACAGGTTATACCAAAGAATGGAAAATTAATGGAGAAACCGTAGTTTTGGGTGTTGAACTCTAATTCATTTGTTCATTTGGGACGGGGTATTTTTCAAAAACACCCCGTCCCAAATTAAAAATGCCCTGTCCCCAATGGATATGAAAGGAAGTAAATATGTATAGTACAAGATTTGACAAGGAAACATTTAAGAGTGAAGTCTCAAATAATGTGAGGACTCTTTTTCGAAGAACAATAGAAGAGGCTACTCCTCAACAAGTATTTCAAGGTGTTTCGTATGCGGTAAAAGAAGCAATTATTGATGATTGGCTTACGACTCAGGAAAAATATAAGAAGGAAGATCCGAAGACGGTATATTATATGTCTATGGAATTTTTAATGGGTAGGGCGCTTGGTAATAATCTGATTAATATGACAGCGTATAAGGAAGTAGCGGAAGCGTTAGATGAAATGGGCATTGATTTGAATGTGATTGAAGACGAAGAATCGGATGCGGCATTGGGAAATGGTGGTCTTGGACGTCTGGCAGCTTGCTTTTTGGATTCGTTGGCAACTTTGGGATATTCTGCATATGGGTGTGGAATTCGTTATCGTTATGGAATGTTTAAACAGAAAATTGAAGATGGATATCAATTGGAAACACCGGACAATTGGTTGAAAGAAGGCAATCCATTTGAACTTCGTCGAGAAGAATATGCGAAAGAAGTTCGTTTTGGTGGGGATATTCGTATGGAATTGAACAAAGAGACAGGAAGAGAAGATTTTATACAGGAAAATTTCGAATCTGTGCTTGCAATTCCATATGACATGCCAATTGTGGGATATGGAAATCATGTGGTAAATACGCTTCGCATCTGGGATGCACGGGCAATTACAGACTTTCAACTGGATTCTTTTGATCGTGGAGATTATCACAAAGCAGTAGAACAAGAAAATCTTGCGAAAAATATTGTGGAGGTATTATATCCAAATGATAATCATTATGCAGGAAAAGAATTGCGTTTGAAACAACAATACTTCTTTATTTCTGCAAGTTTGCAGGCAGCATTAGATAAATATAAAAAAACTCATGATGATATTAAAAAGTTACATGAGAAAGTTACAATTCAAATGAATGATACACATCCAACGGTTGCCGTTGCTGAATTAATGCATCTATTGATTGATGGAGAACATCTAACATGGGATGAAGCATGGGAAATTACAACGAAAACATGTGCATATACAAATCATACTATTATGGCAGAAGCACTTGAAAAATGGCCTATAGACCTATTTTCTAGATTACTGCCTCGTATCTATCAGATTATTCAAGAAATTGATCGTCGCTTTTTACTTAAGGTAAGAGAAATGTATCCGGGAAATGAAGAAAAAGTCAAAAAGATGGCAATTCTTTCTGATGGTCAAGTAAAAATGGCGCACCTGGCAATTGTAGCCGGATATTCGGTTAATGGTGTTGCAAGACTTCATACCGAGATTCTTAAAACACAAGAATTAAAAGATTTTTATGAGATGATGCCGGAGAAATTTAATAACAAAACAAATGGAATTACTCAACGTCGATTTTTATTACATGCAAATCCATTGCTTGCAGATTGGGTAACTGCTCATATTGGGGACGGGTGGATTACAGATCTGTCGCAGATGGAAAAGTTGAAACCATTGGCTGATAACGATGTAGCAAAAAGAGAATTTATGGATATAAAATATAAAAACAAGGAACGACTTGCAGCCTATATATTAAAACATAATGAAATAGAAATAGATCCTCGTTCCATCTTTGATGTGCAGGTAAAACGATTGCATGAATATAAACGTCAGTTGTTAAACATATTACATGTGATGTATCTATACAATCAGATAAAGGAACACCCTGAAGTATCTTTTTATCCAAGAACATTTATCTTTGGGGCAAAAGCTGCCGCTGGGTATATGCGTGCAAAACAAACGATTAAACTAATCAATTCAGTAGCAGATGTTATCAATCATGATCGAAGTATTAATGGGAAGATTAAAATTGTATTTATTGAAGACTATAGAGTGTCAAATGCAGAATTAATATATGCGGCAGCCGATGTCAGCGAACAGATATCCACTGCTTCTAAAGAAGCATCGGGAACAGGGAATATGAAATTTATGCTAAATGGTGCACCAACACTTGGGACAATGGATGGGGCAAATGTAGAGATCGTAGAAGAAGTTGGAGAAGAGAATGCATTTATCTTTGGATTAAGTGCAGAAGAAGTTATTAACTATGAAAATCATGGTGGTTATAATCCAACAGATATCTATTTTAATGATTGGGATATTAAACGAGTAGTGGACCAATTAGTAGATGGTACATACTCTTGTGGACACCCAGAATTGTATAGAGAATTATATAATTCTTTATTAAATACTCAAAGTAGTAGTAGGCCAGACTCTTATTTTATCTTAAAAGATTTTAGAAGCTATATTGAAGCTCAGAAAAAAGTAGAAGAAGCATATCGTGATACAGATAGATGGGCAAAGATGGCATTATTAAATACGGCAAGTTGTGGTAAATTCACATCAGATCGTACAATCAAAGAATATGTAAATGAAATATGGAAATTGTAAATTTTAATAGGTAAGAGTAAACAGGCATAGCAAATCGAGTTTAGATTGCTATGCCTGTTTAATTGTAGTGAGATACATATTTGTTCATACGTTTCATATAGTATAAACATGGAGGATAAAGTAGTGAGACAACGAGTTAAGCAAATTATTATGGTAATTATCATTGTATTACTTTTACCTTATGTAATTACAATTTTTATGAATGGGTCAAGCATAGAAACAAATGGAACAATAGATGATGTTTATCTGAAAGTAAAAAAAGAAAAAAAAATTATTAAAATACCTTTGCAAGAATATTGTATTGGAGTATTGGCAAAAGAAATAAAACCAAATTATAAAGAACAAGCACTGCAAGCCCAAGCAGTTATAGTACGCACAAGTATTTATAGACAAATTGAAGAAAAAGGGAAAAAATTGGTATGCGAAGAAGCTTATTGGACACAACAAGAGATGTTAGACAAATGGGGAACGGTTAAATTTAATATATATTATAATAAACTGCAAGATGCATGGATCGAAACAGAAGGTGAAGTAATAGTCTATGATGATAAACTAATTGTTGCACCATTTCATCAATTAAATAATGGAAGTACCAGAAATGGAAATGAAGTATTATGTAGTAAAGAATATCCATATCTGCAGATGAAAGAAAGCACGTTAGACTTGGAGTCAAAAGAGCAGATGAAAATTACTGAATTGGGAAAATTAGATAAATATCCATCAGCGGAAGTTTTGGAATCAGATAGTGCAGGGTATGTCAAACGTGTAAAAGTTGGTGAGACAATATATACAGGAGAAGAATTTAGAGATATCCATCAACTGGTATCCAGCTGCTTTACATTTCAAGAATATAATGGAAAACTTCGAGTCGTAACAAAAGGAGTTGGACACGGATTAGGTATGAGTCAATATTCTGCAAATGAAATGGCAAAAGATGGAAAATCACATACAGAAATATTACAGTATTATTTTGATGCAATCCAAATTAAAGAGGTTGCAGAAATATTGTTAAATATAGAATAAGAGAATCATTTTTTGGCAAAAATATAGCCAGAGGTGATAAAAATGAAAAATAGCAATGATAGGAGAAATTCTTCTAAACAAAAAAAGGGGACAACGGTTGGATTGGTTATCTGTTTTGTAGCAGCTATTGCAGTAGTTGGAACATATACATTTAAACAATATAAGAATGGTGTCAAAAATCAGTTGGCTTTGCAAGAAGAAAGCAATGAAAAAGAAAAAGTTCGTACAAAAGAAACAGTCACTAAAAATATTGTGATTCATAATCCACAAAAAGAAGTACCAAAAGTGACACCAAAAGAATCTACGGAAGTCCCAAAACAAGAAGTTCCCAAAACAGAAACAACACAAACTGCATCTAAGACAAAAGCAGTTTCCTTTACAGAAGATACGAAAGTTGTCTGGCCTGTAAGTGGAAGTATATTGTTAAATTACAGTATGGATAAGACAGTTTATTTTTCAACCCTAGACCAATATAAGTATAATCCGGCCGTTATTATCTCAGGAGAGGTTGGTGGAGAAGTATTATCCGCAGCCAGGGGAATCGTTAAGGGTGTGGAAGTTCATGCAGAGACAGGAACAACAATTACAGTGGATATGGGAAATGGATATGAGGCTGTCTATGGTCAATTAAAAGAAGTGCCTATAAAAGAAGGAAATTATATTGATGCAGGAGCTGTCATTGGACATCTCAGCGAACCAACAAAATATTATAGTGTAGAGGGATGCAATTTATATTTTAAGATAATGAAAGATGGAGTCCCCGTAAATCCTCTGGATTTTCTTGAATAAGATAGAAAATTCATCGTTGGTGTGATAAAATTAAATCACATTAGATTCTAAAAAATAAAGTGATATGAAAAGAAGAGTCTTGCTTATTAGCGAGGCTCTTTGCTAATAAATAGAATTGTAGAGGGAAGAGGTACGGAAATACAGATGAATTATACATATATTGTAGAATGTAGAGATGGAAGCTTATATACAGGGTGGACAAATAATATTGAAAAGCGTATCACAGACCATAATCAAGGGAAAGGAGCAAAATACACCAAGGGCAAAGGACCGGTCACCTTAGTGTATTTTGAATCTTTTGATACAAAAGAAGAAGCAATGAAACGAGAATATGCCATTAAAAAGATGACAAGAGCAACAAAAGAAAAATTAATTCAAGATAAAAACATACATCAAGACAAAGTGGCAGATACTTCCACCCATTACGAATAAATGGAAGATTTCATGGCTGCCAAAATTCTTGTGTTTATTATTAAAAATTGGAAGTTTTAATGCATAGATAACTCCACCAATTGTATAGATAATTCCACCGGCAAGTAACCAGCCAAAGGCTGCAGGAGATAATGAATTAAGAATCTGAGTAAATGCTAATACACAGGTCCAACCCATGCCAATGTAGAGAACAGAGGATACCCATTTTGGACAGTATATCCAAAAAGCTTTAATTAAAATACCAATAATAGCAATGCTCCAGACGATGGCGAGAAGTATATAACCCATTTGACCACCAAGTACAAGAAGACAAATAGGCGTGTAACTTCCGGCAATTAACACAAAAATCATCATATGATCCATTTTCTTAAGAAATTTGTTTACCTTTTCGGACAAATCAAAAGAGTGGTATGTTGTACTGGCGGCATAAAGTAAAATCAAACTGATTACATAGATAATAATGGAAATAAGATAAATATTACTTGGCTCATGGGCGGCTTTTATAATAAGTGGTATAGAGGCAAATATAGCCATTAGCATACCAATAAAATGTGTGATTGCACTACCTGGGTCTTTTAAATGTTTTTGGTTCATAATGAATCTCCTTTCAATAAACGCAACACGTAGTTTTCAATACTACATAGAGCATATATGTATATTACACCTGAAAGAGTAAAAACGCAAGTATATTTTTATTGTAAAAGCAATTTTTAAAGGGTATACTTGATTTCAAGAGAAAACACAACTAGATTATGGAAGTATTAGAAGTAAAGGAGGATATAGAATGAAAATCGGAATATTAGGAGCAGGACTAATTGCCAACAAGATGGGATATACACTTAGTAAAATGGAGGACGTAACCTGTTGTGCAGTTGGGGCAAGAGATAAAAAACGCGCGGAAGAATTTGCTAAAAAACATGGATTTCAAAAAGCGTATGGTTCTTATGAGGAATTAGTTCAGGATGATGAAGTGGAACTTATATATATTGCTACTCCACATTCCTATCACTTTGAACATGCAAAATTATGTTTAAATCATGGGAAACCGGTATTGTGTGAAAAAGCATTTATGGCAAATGCAGAGCAGGCAGAAGAAATCTTTCGTCTTTCGGAAGAAAAACACGTTTTTATAACAGAGGCAATTTGGACACGTTATATGCCTTCCCGTAAGATTATAGATGATATTATTGCTAAAGGAGAGATTGGAGAGGTCACTTCGGTAACGGCAAATCTAGGATATGATATTCAGGACGTTCCAAGACTTACCGATCCAATGCTTGCAGGAGGTGCGTTGTTAGATGTGGGTATCTATCCATTGACATTTGCCAGTATGATACTTGGAAATGATATTGAAGAGATTCAATCTTGTTGTGTAAAAGGAGAGACTGGAGTAGATGTTCAGAATTCCATTATCTTAAAATATAAAAATGGGACATTGGCAACATTACATAGTGGAATGTTGGCAGCAACAGAGCAATATGGTATTGTCTATGGAACCAAAGGGTATTTGATTGCGGAGAATATCAATAATGTTAACAAAGTTAAAATATATACACCAGAACCAAAAGTAGAAAAAAACGGAGATGTTCCAGAACAAATTAAGCGAATAGTAAAAGAGATAGATATGCCGGAACAAATTACGGGGTTTGAAGATCAAGTCAGAGCATCGATGGAAGCGATTCATAATGGAGCAATTGAGTGTACACAGATACCTCATGCGGAAAGTCTTCAGATGATGAAAGTCATGGACGAGTTGCGTCACCAATGGAATATTGTTTATCCATTTGAGTGTTGATTTGACAAAGTTATGTTATTCTGTTATGATGTAGAGCGAATGCTTTGTGAATACCCTTTACTTGCTGACAAGTGAAGGGTATTTTTGCGAAGATAAACTAAATATTTTATAGAGGGTAAAGACTCCATTTACCAAAGTGATAGGGTGTGTATTAGAAGGTATAACTTTGCTATATATAGAATGTTTTAATGAGTATCACATAGGAAAGGAAACAAAAACAAGTATGGAAACAGTAAGATTTGAAGACCTTGGGCTATGCCCAGAGATAGAAAAAGCAGTTAAATTTATGGGGTTTGAGGAAGCATCACCCATTCAGGCACAGGCAATTCCAATTGTAATGGCCGGACGAGATATTATTGGTCAGGCACAGACAGGAACGGGAAAGACGGCAGCTTTTGGAATTCCAATGCTAGAGAAGATAGATATGAAGAGTAAGAAATTACAGGGAATTATCCTTTGCCCTACAAGAGAACTAGCAATCCAGGTAGCGGAGGAAATTCGTTGTTTAGCAAAATATTTACATGGAATTAAGATTGTTCCAATCTATGGTGGACAGGATATTGTGAAGCAAATTCGTTCACTAAAAGCAGGGACACAATTAATTATAGGAACACCCGGACGAGTAATGGATCATATGCGCAGAAAAACAATTAAGATGGACGAAATCCATACAGTCGTGTTAGATGAAGCAGATGAGATGTTGAATATGGGATTTAGAGAAGATATAGAAACTATCCTAAAAGGAGTTCCAATAGAACGTCAGACAGTTTTATTCTCCGCAACAATGCCAAAAGCAATCTTAGATATCACTAAGAAATTCCAAAAAGATGCAGAAATTGTAAAAGTAGTAAAAAAAGAATTAACAGTGCCGAATATAGAGCAGTTCTATTATGAAGTGCGTCCAAAGAACAAAGAAGAGGTATTGGCACGTTTATTAGATATTTATTCGCCTAAATTATCTGTTATATTCTGTAACACAAAAAAACAGGTGGATTTGTTAGTAACATCATTACTTGGAAGAGGATATTTTGCAGCAGGCCTGCATGGAGATCTAAAACAAGTACAACGAGATCGTGTAATGCAAGGATTTAGAAGTGGTAAGACAGATATTTTAGTAGCAACAGATGTTGCGGCACGTGGAATTGATGTAGATGAAGTTGAGGCGGTATTTAACTATGACCTTCCACAAGATGATGAATATTATGTACATCGCGTAGGTCGAACAGGACGTGCAGGAAGAATCGGACGTTCCTTCTCATTTGTATCAGGAAAAGAAGTGTATAAATTAAAAGAAATTCAACGGTATTGTAACACAAAGATCTATGCTCAAAAAGTTCCATCATTAGATGATGTTGCAAATACCAAGATAGATAACATCTTAGAGGAAGTTGATACAATTGTTGCAAATGATGATTTGACGACAATGATTAACACAATTCAGAACAAGGTAAATAATTCGGATTATACAGCAATGGATATGGCTGCAGCTTTCTTAAAACTTTGTACGGGAATGAAGCAAGATGCTGAAGTAGAGCAGGATAACAGCGAAGTAAACTTTGGAGATACCGGGGCAGAAGAAGCAGGTATGGTGCGGTTATTTATTAATATTGGTAAAAAACAAGCAAGACCAGGTGATATATTAGGAGCATTAGCAGGGGAAAGTGGAATGCCTGGGAAATTAATTGGCTCCATAGACATGTTTGATAAATATACATTTGTAGAAGTTCCAAGAGAATATGCAAACGATGTGTTAACAGCAATGAAAAATGCAAAAATCAAAGGAAAATCAGTGGCAATTGAACCTGCAAATCAAAAATAAAGGGACAGGGTTTTTTTAGTTTGGGACGGGGTGTTTTTGAAAAACACCCCGTCCCAAACAGAAAACTGGTATGGGTAAAAAGTATATAACTGGATATTCACACGAATCCACCCTGATGATATGATATAAAAATAAGAAAAGGGAGGACATCATAACATGGAGAAAAAAAATACAACAATTATGAAATTAGCGCAGACAGCAATTCTGGCAGCGTTATGTTTTGTATCATTTACGTTTTTACAGATTAAGATACCAATGCCGGGAGGCGATGCTACATCGCTCCATATTGGAAATGCATTTTGCGTGTTGGGTGCATTGCTACTTGGTGGCTGGTATGGTGGATTAGCCGGAGCAATTGGTATGACACTTGCAGATGTGTTAGATCCTATTTATATTGTAGGTGCGCCAAAGACATTTGTATTAAAACTTTGTATTGGGTTGATTGTGGGATTTGTAGCACATAAATTTGCAAAGATTAATGAAAGTGAAGATAAACATTATGTATTGAAATGGAGTACAATTGCTACCATATGTGGTTTGGGATTTAATGTGATATTTGATCCGATTGTTGGATATTTTTATAAGCAATATATACTGGGACAGCCACAACAGATGGCGGAGGTATTAGCAAAGTGGAGTGCAGTTACTACATTTGTGAATGCAGTGGTATCGACATTGTTGGTAGTTTTTTTATACAATGCAGTGAGACCTATTTTGCTTAGAACGGGATTGTTAAATTTGCAGAAGAAACAAAAAGTATAATTAAAGTCAAAAAAGATAGAAGGAGTTATATCCTTCTATCTTTTTTGCTTTTCTATCTAATAGGAATTAATAATTTTCAACTTTTCTTTCAAAGTAAGCCTTTGGATGTAAACATACAGGACATACATCAGGAGCTTCATTTGCTTGGTGAACATAGCCACAATTTGCACATTTCCAACCAAGAGGAGCATCTTCTTTAAAAGTTTTATCAGCTTTAAAACTTTCTAAAAGTTTATTGTAACGTCTTTCGTGAGCTGCTTCAACTCCGGCAACACCTTCGAATCTTACAGCTAATTCTTCGAAACCTTCTTCTCTGGCTTCTTTTGCCATACGAGCATACATATTAGTCCATTCTTCTTTTTCACCTGCAGCAGCATCTGCTAAGTTTTCAGCAATATCGCCAATTCCGTGGAATTCTTTAAACCATAATTTAGCATGTTCTTTTTCTTGATCAGCAGTTTCTAAAAATAAATTTGACATCTGTACATAGCCGGCTTTCTTTGCAGCAGATGCATAGTATGTGTATTTATTTCTTGCCTGTGATTCACCGGCAAATGCTTCCATTAAATTTTTTTCTGTTTTTGTTCCAGCATATTTTGACATTTCATATCCTCCTTGAGTGTAGTAATTATAGTATTTTTATTGAAAATATCTTTTTAGTAATCCTTCAAATGCTTTTCCATGACGCGCTTCATCTCTGGCCATCTCATGAACGGTGTCGTGAATAGCATCAAGATTTGCTGCTTTCGCACGTTTTGCAAGATCAAACTTACCAGCAGTTGCTCCATTTTCAGCATCAATTCTCATTTCAAGATTTTTCTTTGTACTGTCTGATACAACTTCACCTAATAATTCTGCAAATTTTGAAGCATGTTCTGCTTCTTCATAAGCAGCTTTTTCCCAATAAAGACCAATCTCAGGATATCCTTCTCTGTGAGCTACTCTTGACATTGCAAGATACATACCAACTTCAGAACATTCTCCTTCAAAGTTTGCTCTTAAATCCATTATAATGTCTTCACTAGCACCTTTTGCAACGCCAACTACATGTTCAGCAGCCCATGTTCTTTCACCACTTTGTTCTTTGAACTTATCAGCTCCTGCTTTACAAATTGGACATTCAGCTGGTGCACTGTCTCCCTCGTGAGTATACCCACATACACTACATACAAATTTTGCCATAATTAAATCTCCTTTTCTTTATATAGTTTATTTTTTAATATCAGTAATAGTTACTAATATTAATTTAACACAATTAGTTACTCTTGTCAATAGTAATTTCAAGATTTTTGAATGCAATCTCCACAGTGTCCATAAAAAATAGTAGAATGTGATTCAATGAGCCCATCGAAATCTTTTCCAGCCACTTCTTTGATGTAATCAATATTTTCCATATCTAAGTCAATTACTTTTCCACAAGAGGTACATATAAAATGATTATGTGGATGGGTTCTTGCATCAAAGCGATCTCCACCATCTGGTGTAGTGATCTTAATAGCATCTCCGGTATCAGCTAATAGATTCAAATTACGATATACCGTTCCAAGACTGATATTAGGAAAGTCTTCTTTTACATGAAGGTATACCATATCAGCCGTCGGATGCTCACAAGTACTAGATAAGTATTGTTTGATAGATTCTCGTTGTCTACTATATTTCAAATTTGCCAATGGGAATCCTCCTTTCCAATAATGGTAACAGTTACTATAATTGATATTATACCTAAAAAGATAATAAGTCAATAAAAAATACATAATGTAACAATTTGTAACAAATAAACAATATTTTTGAATATATTATAAAAAACGTGGAATAATATGGAATACGAAAAGCAATATGTATAGTTGACAAATAGAAATTGAGTTGATATAATAACATCGTAACACATTGTAACAATTCTGTAACATTTACAAAAGATAAGGACACATATAGGAGGGAGACTTATGTATTCTAAATCGGTAAAGAAAGGATTGTTCCTCGTTACATTAACAGGAGCATTATTGATTCCGGGAGACTTAGCAAGGGCGGCAGATATAGAACAAGGGTTAGCATTGCCAAGTGCAGGAATTGAAGCGGTACTTAATGATTGTTATGCTACAAATGAAGATATAAAGGTAGAACAATATTTGGTGCCAACATTTAAGGGTGAGTATTTAGATATGGCGTTTGCAGATGTAACAAGTTTTCTATATATAAGAAGCGCGCCAACGAAAGAAAGTGAATGGGTAGGAAAGTTATACCCCGGATATGCAGCAAAGATTGCAGGACCGGTGGGTGAGTGGACTGCAGTCAAATCAGGTACAGTGACGGGATATGTTAAGACAGAATATATCTTAACCGGTATGGAAGCGGAGAAAAAAGCACAGGAAGTTGTAGCACAAGTCACAGAAGAGACTCAAGAAGCAGAAAAGTTCACTTATGCAGAATCTAGGGAAGAGGAAGAAATAAGGCTGGCAGAAGAAGCTAGAATTGCGGCGGAAGAAGCAGAAAAAGAGGCGGCAAGATTAGCGGAAGAGGCGGCAACAAAACAAGGTTCAGGGCAAGCGATAGTGGATTATGCATGTCAGTTTATTGGGAATCCTTATGTATGGGGAGGCACCAGTTTAACCAATGGAGCAGATTGTTCTGGTTTTATTCAATCAGTATATGCTCATTTTGGAATTAATATGCCACGTACTTCGGGGGAGATGCGAAGTGCAGGTTTTGGTGTGAGTTATGATGAAGCAATTGCCGGAGATGTCATCTGCTATGATGGACATGTTGGTATCTACATGGGTAATGGTGAAATTGTAAATGCAAGAAATCCTGCAAAAGGAATTGGAATTTCACCGGCTACTTATAAAGGAATTATTACGGTAAGAAGAATGTTGTAAAATTCAGATAATTAAGAGAATCCTCAAGAAACCTTCTTGAGGATTCTTTTGTCGAAATTAAAAGAACGTATATACAAAATGCACAAAAATGTAATAATTTGTCAAAAGTTTGTAGAAGCAAAAAATATAGTTGTCCACAGAAAAATGAAGAAAATACATTGAAAATTGTACTTTTCGTAAGAGTTATCCACGTTATCCACACAAAAGGTATGTATTTCGGTGGATTACTTTTATGAAAGAAAAGAACGAACGTTTTGTTAAGAAATGATGAAATTATCTATTTGTCGAAAAAGAACGAAATAAATATTGACTTTTGAGTATTCAAAATTCCTTGAAAAGTGTGTGTACAATTCAAAAAATAGAGGTAAATTGCAGATATGATATTTCATTGATAATTTACGGGATTCGTATTATAATAAAGAACATGTGGTTATTACATGTGAATATAAAGGAGGAATCATTATGGCAGTACAGATTTTGAAAGAGACGACAATCGGAGAGCTTCTGCAAGTGTGTCCAGACGTTGCACCAATTCTTATGGAAGTTGGAATGCATTGTTTGGGTTGTCCATCGGCACAAGGAGAGTCATTAGAAGAAGCAGCAATGGTACACGGTATTGATCCAGAGTTATTAGTTGAAAAAATTAATGCATTTGTAAATGCAAAATAAGAGGGATTTAGTCCTATAAAAAGAGTTGTCACATACGGCTCCACTCGATAAGGATGTTTTCCGTTCTTGAGAAAAGCCGTAGGATATGTTTATTGTATCCTACGGCTTTTTTCTGCCCTAAACCTTGCCCACGAAGTTGAAGTAGACATCAACCCGTTGCGTGTAATTTTCTTCTTTTGTGACCCGCCCCACGCTCATTGCACAGCGTAAAAAAGCGTGGTATACTAAATTAGAAAATAATCGCTTGCACTTAAAAGCGTATGAAGGGTTCAATTTACTAACCCTGTACCGGAGGTGAGCTTATTAAAAATATACTGATTATTGAGGATGACAAGGCGCTCTCAAGTGGCATTGTCTTGGCGTTGCAAAGGGAGGAACTTGCTATGACGCAGTGCTTTGACCTTGCCTCGGCAAGAGAAAAAACGGCGGCGCGGGCTTTTGATTTGCTGCTTTTGGACATCAATCTGCCCGACGGAAACGGGCTGGATTTTATGAAAGAACTGCGCAAAACCCGGAATGTGCCCGTTATTTTGCTCACCGCCAACGACTTGGAAGGGGACATTGTGGCGGGGCTTGAGCTGGGCGCGGATGACTATATCACAAAGCCCTTCAGCCTTGCCGTACTGCGGGCGAGAGTGCATACCCAGCTCCGTAAGCAGGCGGGAGTGGAAAATTATGTGCAGGA
>JAVXHR010000017.1:0-37188 GCA_036656795.1 Lachnospiraceae bacterium
CTCTTCATCGTTGGGAATAGTAATACATCACGGATAGCAGCAGAATCTGTTAGTAACATTACCATACGATCAATACCAATACCGATACCTCCCGTTGGTGGCATACCATGCTCCAAAGCATTCAAGAAATCTTCATCCATACTATTTGCCTCTTCATCACCTTGTGCCTTTAATTCTTCTTGTGCTTCGAACCGTCCACGTTGATCAATCGGATCATTCAATTCTGAAAATGCATTGGCCATTTCACGTTTTGTAATAAATAATTCAAACCGTTCTGTATATTCAGGGTTTTCCGGTTTTCTTTTAGCCAATGGTGATACCTCAACCGGGTGATCCATAATAAAAGTTGGTTGTACCAGCTTTTCTTCCACAAATTCTTCAAATAACAGATTTAAGATATCTCCCTTTTTATGTCTTGGCTCATAATGAACCTTATGCTTATCTGCCAAGGCCTTTGCTTCTTCTTCTGTTTTCACTTCATCAAAGTCAATACCTGCATATTTCTTTACAGCTTCTACCATGGTTAATCTTTCAAATGGTTCTGCCAAGTCAATCTCTACTCCATCATAGCTAATCTTGGTTGTCCCAAGTACTTCTTGTGCTACATGTCGATACAGATTCTCTGCCAGCTCCATCATACCATTGTAATCGGTATATGCCTGATATAATTCCAACAAGGTGAATTCCGGATTGTGACGTACTGACAACCCTTCATTCCGAAATACACGACCTACTTCATATACACGTTCCAGTCCACCCACAATCAATCTCTTTAGATATAATTCCAAAGAAATTCTAAGATGCACATCTTCGTCTAACGCGTTGAAATGTGTGTCAAATGGTCTAGCTGCAGCCCCACCTGCATTCGGAACCAATACCGGCGTCTCAACTTCCATAAATCCATCATTATCCAGATAACGTCGAATCGCACTGATGATTTGAGAACGTTTTACAAAAGTATCTTTGACCTCTTGATTCATAATAAGATCTACATATCGTTGACGATAACGAATATCTGTGTTGGTTAATCCATGGAATTTCTCTGGAAGAATCTGCAGACTCTTCGATAATAACATTACACCTGACGCATGGATTGATATTTCTTCTGTCTTTGTCTTAAACACTTCTCCTGTAAGTCCAATAATATCGCCAATATCAAATTTTTTGAACTCTTTATATACTTCTTCTCCAACACTGTCTCTGGCTACATAGGATTGGATATTTCCTTTTAGATCTTGAATATTACAAAAAGAGGCTTTTCCCATTACTCGTTTCGACATAATACGTCCCGCAACTGATACTTCTTTTCCTTCTAATTCAGCAAAATCATCCTTAATATCTTTACTGTGGTGAGATGCCTGATATTTCATAATTTCAAATGGGTTTTTTCCATTTTCCTGTAATTCAGCTAATTTTTCACGACGCACCTTTCGCAACTGATTCAAATCTGGTTCTTGTGCATTCTTTTGTTGTTCTGACATATTTTCACTCCTTAGATTGAACGATTGATTTTAAGTACTTTGTATTCGATAATTCCGGCTTGAGTCTCTACTTGTACTTTAGCTCCTATTTTTTTCCCTATGAGTGCTTTTCCGACCGGTGATTCATTTGATATCTTTCCGGTTAAACTATTTGCTTCTGTAGAACCTACAATCTTAAATTCCATCTCTTCTTTAAACTCTTGATCATATACTACAACCGTACAGCCAACATTGATTTTTTTAAGATCAACTTCATCTTCTACAACAACCTCTACATTTTTTAAGATTTTTTCTAATTCATCAATACGAGCCTCTATATCACGTTGTTCATCTTTTGCCGCATCATATTCAGCATTCTCAGATAAATCTCCCTGTTCTCTGGCCTCTTTAATTTTTCCTGCTACCGTTTTACGACCTACTACTTTTAATGTCTCAAGTTCATCTTCCAGTGATTTTAATCCAGCATAGGTAAGTATTGTCTTTTTCTCTTCCATATTAGCTACTTCCTCTCTTTGTTACTCTATATTCACAAGGGATTTCCTTGCTATATTCTAAGCGTCCATATTTACTGCCACAATTTTAACATTATACACGATAAGGGCTTAGATGTCAATATTTTTACATAGTAATTGTATGTAAGAACCCCCTGTTTTATTAGTGTTTTATTGTAATTTCTCTTCCAACAGTTGTTCCAATTCCCGATAAGACTCTACTTGATTAATTGCATTTCTGAGTTTTGTCGCTTGATGCATTCCGTTTGTATACCAAGCTACATGTTTTCGCATCTCTCGAATCCCTAAGTATTCCCCTTTATAGCTCTTCTGCAACGATGCATGTCGCAACATCATCTCTTTTATTTCTACCACGCTTGGTCTTGGTGGTATGATACCGGTCTTATCATACTCCGACAATTCATAAAATATCCACGGATTGCCTTGCGCCCCACGTCCTATCATTATGCCATCACACCCTGTCCGTTCAACCATTTCACGGGCTGTTTCTGCAGATACAACATCTCCATTTCCAATGACCGGTATAGATACTGCATCTTTTACCTGTCTAATAATATCCCAATCTGCCATACCCGAATAATACTGTTCCCTTGTACGTCCATGAATCGCAACCGCCGCTCCGCCTGCTGCCTCTACAATCTTTGCAATCTCTACTGCATTAATATGCTCCTCGTCAAATCCTTTGCGAATCTTGACGGTGACCGGTTTTTGAATTCCCTGAACCGTCTGATGTACAATCTCATATACGAGCTTTGGATCTTTCATAAGCATAGATCCCTCTCCATTTTTAACAATCTTTGGAACCGGACAGCCCATATTAATATCCAAGATATCAAAGGGTAATTCTTCTATCTGTTTTGCCACCTCACTAATAACAAATGGATCTGAGCCAAAAAGTTGTAAGGATACTGGGCGTTCTTTTTCGTGAATTTCAAGCAATGCTTTTGTATTGCGATTGTGATATTGAATCGCCTTTGCACTAACCATCTCCATACCTAACAACCCTGCTCCTTGTTCCTTGCAAAGCAATCGGAATGGCAGGTCCGTAACCCCCGCCATTGGTGCTAATATATATGGATTTTCTAATACTACATTTCCTATGGTCAATTTATCTGTTTTTTTCATATATAATGCGCAATCCTTCTAATGTCAACATTGGATTGTAGATATCTATGCTTTGTGTTTCTGCCTCAATAATCTTACCAAGTCCACCTGTCGCAACTACTTTTAGTTGTGTATATTTTGATTCTTCTTTCATCTTTTTAACAATATATTCCGTCTGACCGATGGTTCCATACACCAGTCCTGCCTGCATACTAGAGATAGTCTCTTTTGCCAGTATGGAAGCAGGTTTTTTTATTTCTATCTCCGGAAGCATTGCCGATCCTCCCCATAATGCCCTAGCTGAAGTACGAATGCCCGGCGCAGTGACACCTGCCAAGAATGTCCCATCCGGTCCAACCAGATCATAAGTCGTTGCAGTACCAAAATCAACAATAATTACAGGTCCTCCGTACAGATTATACGCTGCTACCGCATCTACAATGCGATCCGGCCCTACCTCACGAGGATTATCTGCCGCAATCTTAATTCCGGTTTTAACACCCGGCGAAACCACTAGGGGACGTGCTTCCATATATTTTACGATTCCACTTCCTAAAGAATGCATAATATCCGGAACTACAGAAGATACTACTACATTATGGATTGCCTTAACCGCAAACCCTTTTCGTTCAATTAGGTCACACAAGAACATTCCATATTCATCTGAAGTTCTTGGCAACTTGGTTGTCAAGCGAAAGGTCCCTTTTAATTTTTTTCCCTCAAATATTCCTAATGTAATATTTGTATTTCCCACATCAATCGCCAGTAACATCTATATCTCCTCCCCTAAAAAGAATACTTTATAGTACATTTGCAGTGCCTGTAATAGTTCCGCTTTTGTTTTTTGCAATTCTTTTATCTTTAGTTGACTTCCTATTTCATCAAAGCACATATCTGTTTCTTCGTTGGAAACTTCAAAACAAAGTGTTCCATCTTTTTCATAAACTAAAGTTAATACTCCACCGACATCTTCTGTATATAATACACACATAATCTTTAATTCATCTTTCACATCACTGGGTAACGATTCAAAATCCGGATTTAAATAATACTTCTTTTCATAAGCGTTTGCTCCACACAACACAATCTTATCTTCATACATTACTCTCTACTCCTTTACACATATCCATAGATACCGCGTACGGATACCTCACCTGCATATATAGTTTCTATATCTCCTGTTGCTGTTTTTACCAATAATTCACCTGTTTCATTAATACCTAATGCATAGGCCGTATATTCATGTTTTGGCTCCAGTACTTTCACTTCCCGATCACAATTAATTAACAATGCATTATATTCTTTTTGTATAAAAGCAAGGGATCCACAAGCAATAAATTTCTCATAATTTTTTTCAAAATGTTCTAAGATTTCGGTAATAAGCTCTGCCCTTTTTATTGCTCGACCTTCTTCTATGCGAATTGATGTTGCGGTATTCTGCAATTCTTCTGGAACACACTCCCCGTTTACATTAATTCCCACTCCAATTACTACATGATTGATATAATCAATTTCTGTACTCATCTCTGTTAGAATTCCACATATTTTTTTCTTGTGTAACACAATATCATTGGGCCATTTAATCTTAACGTTCAATTCTTCCTTATCTCGCAGCACACGCGCTACACTGTACGCCATCAATAAAGTAAGCATAGGGGCCTGTGGTGGCTCTAGTTCCGGACGTAGTATCATAGACAGATAGATACTTGTGCCGCCAGGAGATATCCATGTTTTTCCTCTTCGACCTTTTCCCGCCTGTTGCATATCAGCTACCACAACTGTTCCATGGACTGCTCCTGTGTCTGCCAATCGCTTTGCCTGCTTGTTTGTGGAATCAGTCTCACTCATATAGACAATTTCCTTTCCAAGCCATGTTGTCGTAGAAAGACTTCGAAGCTCTTCTTTTGACAAGATATCCGGACTCCTAACTAAGCAATATCCTTTATTACGAATCGCTTCTATTTCATATCCTTCTTCTTCCAATTGATGAATCACTTTCCATATAGCTGTTCTCGAAACCGAAAGTTTCTCACAAAGTTGTTGCCCAGATAGATACCCGGTACTTTCCCTCAGCATTTTCAAGATTTCTGTCTTCAACATTCCACCTCTTCCGATACTTGTTCACTTTCTATCTGGATAAATTGACATAAAAATTCAGGAAACACTTCTTTCTCTTTCGTGTTTTTATATCTATCCTTGACTTCCTGCACCAGTTCTTGCTCTGTATAGATCTGATACTTTGGTACCTGTAATAATTTTGCACTTGCTTCTAGCATTGCCGTATAAATTTCTTTATCTGTGTATCCAAGCAATAGCTTAAAACGAAATGCTACGCTCGCTTTTTCTCGTTCCTTCATATCTTTTAATTTCTCTACATAATAGCATTCTTCTTGTATTTGTTCAATATAATAAATAGTACCGGATAACCCATATAACAAACGCTTTGCATCGTAATATCCAATTTTCATATTGAGTATGCTTCGTTTCCGATCAAATTCTATAATACTTCCAAGACCAACACGAGGCGCTATCTCATATTGTGTTGCATCTTTGGGCAATCTTGTTTTGGCTGCACGCCCAGGGCCATAGATGCGCACTTGAATAAGATTCTGATATCCCCTTTTCACTAAAGATTTTGTTGGTAAGTTATTAACAACCCCGCCATCTACATATGTCTTTCCGTGAAGTTTTTCGTTTTTAAATCCAATAAGATATGCACTTGCCAAAAGAAAATCTTCTAATAATCCTTCCGGAATATCTCGAATACTAAGATCCAATTCTTTGAATTCTGTAACAGAAAAAGTCAAAAGACAAAATTCAATTCCTGAATTTCGGATCATCTCTTCATCTGCTGCTTCATGAATTAATTTCCTTAAAGGCGCAATATCAATGCCTCCTTCTGATAAGACTTTACGCATCTCTGTCAATACTTCGGAGACTTTATTTTCTTTATTAAAAAATCGTTCCATCCAATCATCATCTACATTCATAACGCTGGAATACTTCATCTCACTCCAGATTTGTTCTGCTTTCTCCACACTCCCCATACATACCAATGCTCCATTCAGTGCTCCCACTGATGTACCTGCCACCGCCTTGATAGAGATTCCTTCTTCTACAAGAGCTTTCCATGCGCCAATTTGATAGGCACCTCTTGCACCACCACCATCAAATACTAATCCATATTCTTTTGTACGATCAATCATTAATTGCATTTTGTCACCCCTTATTGAATGGATTTAGGGCGCATCGCTTCTTAAAGTGACACGCCCGTGAACATGGATATAACCTTGCAAAGCGAATTCTAAAATAATCGCCTTGATTTCCTTAGTGTTTTTGCTTGATTTTTCTTTTGCCTTTTGCTTTACTTCTTTTTTTATAACTACTTGGTCTGAACATCGACCACAGCATTAAGCTTCCTAACTCTATACCTGCCATAATCAAAATAAATATAAAATAATGATTTATTTCTGGTCTCTTTGAAGTTTTACTAAGTGTAATCCAGTCTTTATATACATTTGCCATATACTTATCATCTATCTTATTAAATTTGTTTTCTCTCTCTTTACATACTTGAAAAAGGTTTGATGATTGTATCTTTTCCTGGTCATTCTTAATCTGTTCTCTAATATCTGCCGGATAGTCTTCACTTGCCACTATTTTATATTTTTTTCCTTCTTTTACTGTAAGAAAATACTCGTAATAAGGAACCGATATACCATTTTTTAATATAAAATCATATGAAATTCCAACATAAGTATAAGAACCTATCTCTATTAACTTTTCAGCATCAATAATATAGATATCTTTCCCCGCCACCACTTCAAAGAATTGACTTTCAAAAAGAATTTCCTGCTCCAGACATTCTTTGTTACTTGGCTTATTATAACAGGCGCGAACTATTTTTTCTTCCTTATTTTGATAAGCGGTTACAACAGTTTTTACAACCTTGATTGGCGAACTATCATCCACATGTTTTTTTGTACTACACCCACTAAGGGTAATCAACAAAACTAACATAGTGAACGTAGATATCTTGATCCTATTCATTAAAAGCGCTCTATTCTGCGTACATTGTTAACAATGTTACTAATTCATGGGTTTTTGCCTCTTGAATAATATCCGCCGTTAATGTTGTTCCTTCCGCTAATGTATACTCACCATCTGCACTTGCAATGTCTTTTTGTAGAACTAATCCAACAAGATATTGTTCGTCCGCACTAAGCCCTGCCTGTGGTTCCGACACTTCCTGTACTTCTACACTCGGTGTTAGTGAATCTGCACTTGATTCTGTTTCGGAAGATGCATTGGTTTCCACCTGTTTTTCTGCATGAATAAACACATAATTTTCACAGATAGATAAAATCTGAGTTCCTTCAAAGGAATCCCCATTATCTAAAAAAACAGTAACAATATCTCCGGTAGCTTCTTCTAATTCAAAATCCACAATCTTTCCAATGATATTTCCTTGATTTGTAACTACTTTAATTCCCATAATTGAATAACAGCTTGACAAATCTTGTATTAATTCTGTGTATTGACTTAGTTTCTTGATTGATGCAACGGTTTTAATCAAGATAAAATCTTCACCAATTCCTTCAATATCTTTTGGACTTAACAATGATATATTTCCTGCACGTGTGCTTTCCAGCACCAAAAATATATCCTTTGTATCCGGATTAATAATAACATCTTGTGCCTTACCAATTGTTTTTCCTTCAAGAATTTCTACAATCGGTAACGTTAAAATAGTGGTTACTTTTTTCATTTCTCTTCCTCCAATTAGTTTTACTTGAAATTACTTATTCATATTTGAACTTCCCATCATCACAATTCGATTCACTGCCGGATATGTGTCATGAGAAACTAACTCACGCTGTTCCAATGTTTCTTTTTTATAATGTTCTCGATACACTTCCACTTCATAACCCTGACGCGCTTCCTGCATCACTTGTTGTTCATTTGGCGCCAAGTCTTTTGTAAAACGCACCTCATCACCACCTGGCTCTATCTCCTGTTTCACTTCAGGAACCATCTTAATAGCTATCTCTTTCTCTAACTTCTGTCCATAAAGAGCAATTGTAACTTTCCCTTTATCCGCTTCTGCTGATATATAAATAGGCTCTGAAGCACGATTTTTAATCTTCAGATCTTTATCGGTTCCATTCATAGTTGCATCCATTCCTACTGGTGCATACTCCACAGGAAATGAATGTCTTTGTCTTTGTACAATCTCCATATCTGCCAATAATGCTGCGTTATACAATCCTGTAATTGCCTGACATATTCCTCCACCCATACCATCTACTAATTCTGTCTGGTTCATAATAATGGGGGCTTCTACATATCCCTCTTCACTGGTACACTGTCCGATTAATGCATTTGCTGAGAATATCTCCCCTGGCTTTATCTGTATCCCATCTAATTTAGAACATACTACACGAAGATTGATATCTCTGTCTTTCTCTGATTCTGATTCCGTTACATACTCTGCAATCTTCATGGTTCCAGCTGGAGTAATATCTTCTACAACAATTGGTTCATTCTTTTTTGCATATATGGACCCTCTGCTTCTATTTACAAGTTCTTCTTTTAAATAGTGAATATCTTTATTTTGGCTATTTTGATCACAATAGCTCTGCATTGCGGTTTCTAACTTTCCTTCATCTATGATATAAGTACTTTTGTAAGATTTCTTGGCTTTTGCCATAGTAAAATAATTTTGTACTATATTCTTATTTTTACCTTTTCCTAATTTCTGAGCTTTAGAAATGATTTGGTCGATATCTGTTGAAACACCTAACATCTCTGCAGTAAATAGTTGTTCCTCTTTGCCATTCTGAATTAAGATACGAACATCAGACAACATCTTTTGTTGTGCATCTTTACAAGCTTTTTGTGCCTGTTCTCGTAACATACCACCTACGTCTACTCCATCTATTGTTGTATTCGCAGGAATATTTGTTGATTGTTCCCATCTTTTCATTCCTTGAAAAGCACCAAATCCAACTTCGAATACGCTTATGATTATCAGAAAACATATAATTTTTTTAAATACTGTTCTATGCTTTTTTATATTATCCACTTACGTCTTCGCTTTCTTCTATATGTATTTGATTATACCACGAATGGAAATAAAACTATATCTCTGATAATAGTTTTTTTGCTCTTCCTGTATCCCCTGTTTCAAACAAGCACTCAGCCAGAGCTTGTTTTGCACGTCTTTTGGACACCTCATCTTCTGCTTTGTTCATACATTCTTCATATAGTGATATGGCTAATGAATGCACGCCTTTTGTTTCCAATCGTTTTGCTTTTTCCATCACTTTATTATAATCAAATGATTCCTCTATTTTCCTTCTCGTCTCTTGCGCCTGCTGTTTCATGCGTTGTTGTGCTTCTTTTTCTGCCTTTAACTTTGCCTCTGCTTCCGCTTTTTGTCTTGCTTCCTCTTCTGCTGCCGCAATTGCTTTTTGTCGTTTGGCTTCCTCTTCAGCTTTTTGTTTTTCTTCTTCTTGTTTTGCTTTTTGTCTTGCGGCTTCTTCCTCCACTTTGCGCTGTTTTTCTTCTTCAGCTTTTTGTTTTGCTTTTTCCGCAATCTTTGCCTTAGCTCTTTCATCTGCCTTGCGTTGTGCTTCTTCTGCTTTACGCCGTTCTATTTCCGCAAGCTGTTCACTTTCTAATACTTCAGCCTGTTTACGTTCTTTTTCTTTTGCCTGCCATAGTTCTTCCTCTTCGGCTTTTTTACGAATCACTTCTTCAGCTCTTTTTCTTGCTTCCTCTTTTCGTTTTTCTTCTGCTAATGCGCTTTCCTCTGCATGTTGGCTTGCAACTACTTCAGCCTTTAACCTTGCCTCTTCTATTTCTTGGCGTCTTTTTTCTTCCGCTGCTTTAAATCGCGCTTCTCTGGCCCTTCTCTTGGCATCTTCTACTTCGCGAATTGCTTCTTGATCTGCCTGCTGCTTTGCCAAACGACGTTGTTCTTCTGCATCCTCTTTGTCTTTTACTTCTTGCGTTCTTTGTTGTATTGCTTTCTCTATCTCTTTGTCTCTTTTATTTAACGGTCTACGTTGACGCTTAGACTCCTTTGCTTCTATCCTTGCTTCCTTCTTTGCCTCTTTGGCTTCTTGCTTTGCAATTTTGGCCTCTTGCCTTGCATTCTGCGCTTTCTCTTGAATATTTTGCTCTTCAAGACTAAACTCTTTTTTCCCTTTTCCTTTTAATTTCTCAGGTTTTTTCTCTTGTACTCTACGATAAAGCACTACAAATATAACCATTGGAATGAAAATTCCAAATCCAATTCCAATTGCCAACTGCACCAATGATGCACCACTTTGTATCATCTGTGGAATTAAATATGCAAACCCACCTGCTGATAACATCGCCCATATTCCACTGATTTTGGCTTTTCGTTCTTTTCTTGCAGCAATAAGAATCAAGATACATCCTATCAACGTTGCTACAGACACAACAATTGCCATTTTAACATTTATCATTTTAACTTCTCCCATATACTACTTACTATCGAAAAGAAGACATACATCTTCATATTACACATTCTACCATATTTCTACGTATTTCATAGTATCACGTTCTTCTTATTCATTCAAGTATTTTAATGAAACCAGTGGGTCCCAATTTTTTTTCCATAATTTCCATATCCAAAATATAACGCATCCTCTACCGGATTTTCACCTGACAACACTGCATCTGCCGCGTCATAACAACTAGCCGATATCTTTCCACTTTGAAGCACTTCGTCCAGCATTCCCAGAAGCACTGGTTCAAATTGCCTAGATTGATAGATAACTGCTTGAATCGTATCTGGAAATTGTTCACTTTTTACTCGATTTAATATAACCGCACCCACGGCCACCTGTCCTTCATATGCTTCTCCCCCAGCCTCACATTGAATAATTGCAGCTAATAACGTTCGCTCCTCTTCTGTGATTTTGGAGGTTGCACCTTTTTCCTGTTCTTGAAGTTCTTCCACAGACTTTGCCTTTTGAACTTCTCTTACCAACATTACAAATGAACGATTCACGTATGCATTCTTACAATTTGGCTCAGAAATCTTAATCCACTTCTTTTTCTGTTCCAGAATCTCATATTCCTGCCGTTGTTCCAGATATCCATGCACTACACCAGACATCGTTGGCGTTGTACGTATCCTTACTCCTACATCATTTGTCATCACTCTCTCTGGGCATAATTCATCTGCTTGCTCTTTCGCCGCCTCTCCATAGAGAAGCTCCTCATTGGGAACATAACCGGACACCAGACCAAAAGAAACTTCGCTCCATTCTTCTGATTTCTTACTTACCGTTATAATTGTTTTTCTATACATCTTTCCAACAACCACACTGGATGCATCTGCATTTTCATAGATATCTTGTTCCATTTTTGTTGCAAGCATAGCTTGATTATCCCATTGCTCAATGGTGACCGCTGTTGTTTTGACCTCTTGCTCCGCCATCTTTTTTTCGATTTTATTCTGCACCATCGGTTTTTTTTCTTTTATCGTTGCTTTCCACATTGCTTCTTTAACCGCAGTCAAATTATGCATCTGATTCGGCGCAGCCACATATTCCGATGCAACATTCCCTGCGCCAACAGAGATGCTAAATATTCCACTTATTATAATAGCACCTACGATAACCAGCACACTAATCCATATATTTTTATGTTTTATCTTCATTTGTGTATTCTTTCCTCATAATATCTCACAATGTATCTTTTTGTATTGTATAGGATAATAGCAAATACTGTCAAATATTTCATCTCTTAATTTGAAGTTTTATTAAAAAATGAGGTTTATCGTCTTTGACGACAAACCTCAAACATTAAGATTGATGCGGCAATCGCCGCATTTAATGATTCCACCTCTCCATGCATAGGAATACGCACTTTGACATCTGCCTGTTCTGTAATATCGGCACGTAGCCCATTTCCTTCATTTCCTATTATAAAGGCCGTTCCTTTTGTATAGTCTTCTTTATCATAGGTGTGTTTTCCATCTAAGTGTGCCGCATATGTTTTAATCCCCTTTTTTTTCAAAAGTGGAAACATCTTTGAAATCTGTTCCACATATACAAATGGAACACGATAGATAGAACCCATAGTTGAACGTATTGTTTTGGGATTGTAAACATCTACACAATCTCGACTCATAATGATTCCCGTAGCCCCTGCGCCTTCTGCTGTTCGCATAATTGTACCAAGATTCCCAGGATCTTGAATATTATCCAGTACCATAAGATAGGGGTTTTTTTCATTTAAAAGTTCTTGTAATTGATATTCTCGTTGTTGTACCACGCAAAGAATTCCCTGTGGTGTCTTTGTATCTGAAACAGCAGCAAACACTTGCTCTGACAATACTTCAACCGGATACGATTCCAAGGACAATGCAGGATATTTCTTCAATAAATTCTCCGATATGTATAGCTTCTCCACTTGATCTTTTGGTACCTCTGCAAACATACGTATTCCTTCTACTATGAATACGCCTTCTGCTTTTCGTACTTTTCCTTTTTTTTGCAGTTGCAACAGTCTTTTGATCTGTGCATTACTTGTACTTGAAATCATAAGAACCTCTTATCTTTTATTAACTCTGAAATTTTTGAAGTGCTTCGTTTGTTCCAATAAGAATCAATATTGCATGTTCCTTTAGTGGTTGTTCAGGATTCAATACAACATTCACATTATTCTTCTCCACCAATCCTACAACATTTACATCATGTTTTTCTCTTACCTTTAATTCTATCAGGCTCTTGCCTACCCATTCTGCTGGCACTTCTGTCTCTACTAAACTAAAGTCCGGAGATAATTCAATCCAATCTGCAAAATTAGTAGATACCAAGCTCTTCGCAATGCGACTCCCCATTTCTTTTTCCGGATATACCACCGCATCCACTCCTACTTTCTTGAGAATTGTGGCATGTAAGTCGTTCTTGGCTTTAGCCAATACGTAAGGAATTCCCAATTCTTTCGCAACTATGGTTGCCATAATACTGGCTTCTAGATTCTCTGAAATAGCAATAATCACTCCATCTAGATTTCGTGCTCCTAACGACTTAATCACTTCCGGCTCTTCTAGATCCGCGCGCATCGCATATGACACGGAATCTGCAATCTCTTGCACTTTTTCCATGGAATTATCCACCACTACTACATCACAACCAAGACCTGCCAGTGTCAATGCCACACTATGTCCAAAATTACCCAACCCTAATACCGCATACTGTTTTTTCATATTTGTCTCCTATCCTACCATAATTCTTCTAATTGGTAACTCTCTGATTTTATCTTTTATATTGCCTTTAATTCCAAATGCAAGTGCCAATGTTACCGGTCCTATACGCCCTATATACATCAACATTATAATAACACATTTACTTGCCGTACATAAGGAAGATGTAATTCCTGCTGATAGACCAACGGTTGCAATAGCCGATGTAGTCTCATACAGAATATCTATAAAATAAATATTTGACTCTAGAATAGCGACTAACATAGTCCCCGTCATTAAAAATGTAAACGCTACCATTACAACTGAGAATCCAGTTCTTACATTTGCCATAGGAATCTTCCGTTTAAAACATTCCGTATCTTCTCTGTCTTTCAATACCGAGATGCATGTTAAGAAAAGCATTGCAACGGTTGTTGTTTTTACACCTCCGGCAGTTCCTCCGGGAGAACCACCAATAAACATCAGAAAACAAGAGAAAAACTTAGATGCTATATGAAGGTCACCTTGTGAAACTGTTGCAAATCCCGCAGTTCTTGTACTCACTGAATGAAATGCTGATGCCATCAATTTTTGTCCGAAATTCATTCCCCCAAATGTATCTGGATTGGAATATTCCATAAACAGAAAATTTAATGTACCAAATACAATTAAGATTATGGTCATAGAGATGGCCATCTTAGAATGTAGTGTTAACCGTCCAAACCATGTTTTCCCCGGCATTTTCTTTTTGCGATGCGCACTACATGAATGCAATACATCAGTCCATACTGTGAATCCGATACCACCTAGCACAATCAGTGTCATAGTGGTCAAATTAATCAATGGATTTTTAGCATAGTGCATAAAACTATCGGTTCCTAAGATATCAATTCCCGCATTACAAAATGCCGATACTGAATGAAAAACCGCATACCACATTCCTCTAATAACGCCATATTCAGGTACAAATTGGAAGGAAAAAAGGATCGCACCTATTCCTTCCACAAAAAACGTGCCTTTTAATATTTTTTTAATAAGAAGTACCATTCCTGATAAGGTATCTAAATTATAAGTTTCTTGAATAATCACTCTCTCTTTTACTGTAATTTTTTTCCGTATAATCATAAAAAAGGCTGTTGCACAAGCAATTACACCAAGACCACCTATCTGAATTAAGATTAACATAATAATTTTTCCCAGCAATGTGAATTGAGTTGCTGCCGTTACCGTTACCAGTCCCGTCACGCAGACAGATGTCGTAGATGTAAATAAGGCATCTACAAACGTAATTGGCTTTGTATTACAAACAGGCAACCATAACAGCACCCCTCCCGCCAAGATTACACCAAAAAAACCAAGTGCTAAAATCTGCATGGTACTTAATTTAATATTTTTCTTTTTCCCTTTCATTACAGCCCCTCTTCACATAATTTTACAATATTGTTGTTATCTCTCAAACATCTATCTCCAGACGCACATAAGGACGTGTTCCTCTTTTAAAGTACACGTCCTTATCATTATACTACATTTTGAATCGATAGCCAACACCCCAAATTGTTTCTATATATTGAGGTTTAGAAGTATCATATTCAATCTTTTCACGGATCTTTTTAATATGCACAGTAACCGTCGCAATATCACCAATAGATTCCATATTCCAAATGTCACTAAACAGTTCGTCTTTTGTATATACATGGTTTGGGTGGCTAGCCAAAAATGTGAGTAAGTCAAACTCTTTTGTCGTAAAAGATTTCTCTTCCTCATTAATCCAAACACGTCTGGCCGTAATATCAATTCGAAGTCCTCGAATCTCAATAATCTTATTCTCTTCAGTCGCACTCCCAATCAAACGTTCATACCGAGCCAGATGTGCTTTCACCCTGGCAACCAATTCACTTGGGCTAAATGGTTTTGTTATATAATCATCTGCGCCAAGCCCCAACCCCCGAATCTTATCAATATCATCTTTCTTTGCCGACACCATTATAATCGGTGTATTTTTTTCACTTCTTACTTGCTTACATATTTCAAATCCATCTACAATTGGAAGCATCAGATCCAAAATCAACAAATCATAATCTTCTGCCAGTGCCTTTGCCAATCCTGTTTCACCATCATTCGCTACTTCTACTGTAAATCCACTCAATTCCAGATAATCTTTCTCCAGATCTGCGATACTTTCCTCATCTTCTACAATTAATATACTACCCATTTGTTGGTACCTCCTGATATTTTCTAATAACAAAATACATAACCGTTCCCGTTCCCTCTCTGCTGGTTGCCCATATCTTTCCACCATGTTCTTCAATAATTTTTTTCACAATGGATAGTCCGATTCCACTTCCACCTTTGGACGAATTTCTTGATGCATCTGTTCGATAGAATCGATCAAAGATATTTGGCAAATCCTTTGCTCCAATACCTTTTCCATTATCTTCTAGCTCTACTTGTACAAAATCACCCACATCTTTTACCCTTAGATTAATTAGCCCTTTTGACTTATCCATATATTTCAAAGAATTCGTGATAATGTTATTCACAACTCTCTTAATCTGCTCCGCATCTGCGATAATCTTCGTCTCCTGGTCCACATAATTAAAATAACCAAATTCCACACCCTTGGCTTCTAAATCAAGAGAAACTTCCTCCGCACAATCGTCAAAATAAGCGCCTACCAAAATGGTACTGAAATTATAAGGAATACGGTTAGTATCGATTTTGGAATATAAGGTCAACTCATTAATCAATAGATCCATCTCGCTGGCTTTATTATAGATAGTCCGAATATACTTATCCCGTTTCTCCGGTGTGTCGGCAACTCCATCCATAATTCCTTCCGCGTATCCTTTAATCGCCGTCACCGGTGTCTTTAGATCATGGGAAATATTACTGATTAATTCTTTACTTTCTTTATCATACACTACCTTTTCTTCTGCATTTGCCTTTAAGCGTTTTCGCATATCTTCAAAATTCAGACACAAACGTCCTATCTCATCGTCTGTTTCCGCTTCCATCTGAAAATCCAGATTTCCTTCTTTGATATTATTCGTTGCCACCTGCATACGACCTAATGGTCTAACCACACCTCGATAAATCCAAAGAATCAAAAGTGCCGCAGTAAATACTAATATCAACATTACCGTAACTATCATATCTACAACAAATTGCTGCACTTCCGGAATTGCACCACTGACATCGGTAACAATAAACGCACTTCCCTGGGCATGATCCCGATAATTAAAATCCACTTGTTTCACAAGTACTTGTGCTTTCCCACCAAGATAGATTCCATTTCCGGAATCTTGATTGATATCCTCATAATTCGGTAACTGGTCTATTATATCTCGCGCTTTATACATTCTAGCTCCAAGATATACCATAACCTTATCTTTACGAACTAATAAATAAGAATTTTTTTTCCCTAACTTGCGATTAAAATCATCCAAAAAAGTGGCATCTTCTAAATCTCCCACATTCCCTTCAGCCACCTCTGTTAATTCTTTATATGACTGTTCTGTTAATGTATTCAGCATCTGCATCGAATTTGAAAAACTTTTATAAGTGGTTCCTGAGATTCCATACGTTTTTTCAATTGTTTTTATCTGATATTGACCAAACAAACACAAGGTAAGGCCCGTCATAAGAACCGGTATTGTAATGACTGTAATAAATGCAACAATCAATCTAGTTTTTAATTTCAAGAAAGGACCTCCTCTCCAAGGTTGCTAGTGGTATTATACCACGTAAAAAGGCGCTTCACACGAAAGCGCCTCTAAACTTTTATAAAAGTTTTATAAATATTTCTTTAAGATTTCTACTTTATCTAATTTTTCCCACGGTAAATCTAAATCATTACGGCCAAAATGCCCATATGCCGCCGTTTGTTTGTAAATTGGGCGACGCAAATCTAACATCTTAATAATACCTGCTGGGCGAAGGTCAAAATTGTCACGTATAATCTCTACCAATTGTGTCGCATCAAGTTTTCCAGTTCCAAATGTATCCACCATAATAGAAGTTGGGTGTGCCACCCCAATTGCATAAGATAATTGAATCTCACATTTATCTGCAATTCCTGCTGCCACCATATTTTTCGCCACATATCGTGCTGCATAGGCTGCGGAACGGTCCACCTTTGTACAATCTTTGCCAGAGAATGCACCACCACCATGACGTGCCATTCCACCGTAGGTATCTACTATAATCTTTCGTCCGGTCAATCCACTGTCTCCATTTGGCCCTCCAATTACAAATCTTCCTGTTGGATTAATAAACATCTTCGTGTGTTCATCTATCATTTCTTTTGGAAGAATCGGATCAAATACATACTTCTTAATATCCTCATGAATCTGTTCTTGAGACACTTCCGGATCATGTTGTGTAGATAATACCACCGCATCTATACGGCTTGGAACTCCTTGTTCATCATATTCTATTGTCACCTGCGTCTTTCCATCTGGGCGTAGATAGGTCAGTGTCTTATCTTTACGCACTTTTGTCAACTGTAGTGCTAGTTTATGAGCCAATGCAATTGGATATGGCATATATTCCTCTGTCTCATTGGATGCATAACCAAACATCATCCCTTGATCTCCGGCTCCAATTGCGTCTATCTCTTCTTCTGACATATGGTGTTCTTTTGCTTCCAATGCCTTATCCACACCTAATGCAATATCTACTGATTGCTCATCAATGGTTGTTAAAACTCCACATGTATCAGCATCAAATCCATATTTTCCTCTGGTATAACCTATTTCTTTTACTGTATCTCTTACAATTTTTTGGATATCTACATATGCCTTTGTTGTAATTTCTCCCATAACCATCACAATGCCTGTAGTCGTACATGTCTCACATGCAACGCGACTCATTGGATCTTGCGCTAATAACGCATCTAAAATAGCATCTGATATCTGGTCGCACATCTTGTCCGGGTGTCCTTCTGTTACAGATTCTGAAGTAAATAATAATTTTTCCATACTTTTTTCCTTTCATTATCTTTCTCCATATGAGTTGTTCCTTTTGCACTGCAAAAAACAGCCCACAAAAAGCGGACTGTTATATATGATTAATATAATCAATCCTCTTATTGATCGATTGCTCGCTCAGGTTGGCACCTTCCGATTAAGGGGTTGCCGTGGCTTCATAGATCCTATGTATCTCCACCACTCTGAATAAGAGAAAGTTCTAATATGTAGTTTTGTTGTTACACTTACACTCTATACCGTTTGTTTTTGACTGTCAAGTTTTTTTGCATATGATTTTCTTTCATTTTGTCGTTTCCTGCTGCAAGATCCTCGGAATAAAACCAGTAACAATCATTCCCATCACGCACACGCCCCCAGCAATTAAGAATGCCAGGTTTAATCCCCACGAGGTTGCTTCTGTTATCTTTACCATGTAAGGACATAAGATAGATACCACTCCATATCCTAACATAATTGCCCCAAAATTCGCTCCTTGATATTTGATTCCAAAATAATCTGCCGTCAACACTGGATATACACTTACAAATCCTCCATATGTAAAGGAAACGCACGAGATTAGTACTACAAACAGAGGGCCTTCTGCGATACTAATTCCCAAAATTGCAAACATTGTAATAATATAAAGACCAAAGACCACTTGCTTGCGCCCACATCTATCCGAGATCCAAGGAGCTGTAAATCGACCCACAATATTTGCAAAAGATGCAATTAAGACTCCACTCAGCGCCACACTACTTGTAAGTCCACGCTCCATTCCCAAAGATTTCATCAGTGGATTTACCAAGACATAGGCTGGAACAGCCAATGCCATAGAGATACTAATCAAGTAAAATGTTCTTGTGTGCAGCATTTCTTTCGTTGTGTAATTTTTTGATACAAAAGAAGTCTCTTCTTTTAAAACTATACGTTCTTTCACATCAGATGGTGCTATTACAAACCAGCCCCCACTAAAACTTAAGATTGCATAGATTCCTGTTACTAATAACATGGTCGTACGAAATCCATATAGACCTAACAGATAATCACACAATGGATTCATTACCACCCCTGATATTCCCACTACTCCGATTGTGATTCCGGTTACCAATCCCCGTTTATCCGGAAACCACGCTTGTGGTGCCGCTACCAGAAGGCTAAATGCACAACCGGAGCCAAGTCCTCCTAGAACTCCATATCCGATGGATATTATCCAAGGTGCATTCACCGGTGCCATAGCTGCCATAAGAAATCCCACACACATCAACCCACTTCCACCTAATATGGTAGCTCTTGTTCCGATTTTATGTTGTAGGATTCCACCCAATAGATTTCCAAATGCAAATATCCCTACAATAATCATAAATGGTTGACTAGAAGCTGCCACATCTAATCCATATTCTGCTTTAACATACGGCTGAAATACCGTCCATATATATGGATTACCATGTACAAAATTAACAATGGTTGCCATTATTAAAATACAATACCGATTCTGCATTCTTTTCATCTTCATCCACCTTTATCTGTTGTTATGTAGCCGTTAAAAAAAGTTGCCTTAAGGCAACTTTTGCAATCCTATCTTAACTTACTTTAAATGTGAATTTTTGTATCTCTTTCTCACTGGCAACACGTTCAATTATCCCACCCAGACTTCTCAGCTTTTCTTCAAATCGCTCATAACCACGTTGAATATATACTATATCATCTATAATTGTAATTCCATCTGTTGCAAGTCCAGCAATACAAAGTGCCGCTCCCGCTCTTAGATCCGGTGCGCTTACCCGTGCTCCCGAGAAATGTTCCACACCCTCGATAATGGCATTATTGCCTTCTACTTTAATATTCGCACCCATTCTTGCTAACTCATCTAAATATTTGAATCTATTTTCAAAGATACTTTCTTGAATGGTACTTGTCCCCCGACATAGCGCAAGAGTAACCCCTATCTGCGGTTGCATATCTGTCGGGAATCCAGGATATGGGAGTGTTTTTACTTGTGTATGTCTAAGACGTCCCTTGGAGATAACCCGTACCGCATCGTCAAATTCTTTAATTTCACAACCAATTTCTTCTAATTTAGCAATGGTTGCTTCTAAATGCTTTGGTATTACATTGAGAACTGTAACGTCCCCTTTTGTTGCCGCTGCTGCGAACATAAATGTTCCTGCTTCTATCTGATCCGGTATAATAGAATATTCTGTCTTATGCAATTTCACAACGCCTTTAATCTTAATCACATCTGTACCGGCACCTTTAATACTTGCGCCCATACTATTTAAAAAGTTTGCTACGTCTACTACATGTGGTTCTTTGGCAACATTCTCTAATATAGTAGTTCCCTCTGCCATGGTTGCCGCCATCATTACGTTAATAGTAGCCCCGACGCTTACAACATCAAAATAAATATGTTTCCCTATAAGTCGTTCGGCCTCTGCGAGGATCTTGCCATACTCAATCTCTACCGATGCGCCAAGTGCTCTGAACCCTTTGATATGTTGGTCAATTGGTCTGCTTCCAATATTGCAACCTCCAGGAAGTGCTACTTCTGCATGTTTATATTTACCTAATAGTGCACCCAACAAATAATATGATGCTCGAATTTTCTTAATATAGTCGTAATCGATACTGCATTCTCCAATATTACTCCCATTAATCTTCACTGTATGGCGATCCATACGTGTAACCATTGCGCCAATACCTTGAATTGCTTCCAGTAATACATTAATATCGTTTACATCTGGTAGGTTATCAATCGTGACCGTTTCATCTGTCATAATTGCTGCCGCCAAAATTGCTAATGCTGCATTCTTAGCTCCACCTATTTCCACTTCCCCTACAAGTGGATTCCCACCTTTGATTATATATTGCTCCATATTACACCTCAATTGTTTGATTATTCATATTTTAATATCGTATATACCATATAATTAATGTGTCTACTTACTGCACACCATTAAGATATTATACCACAAAACACAGATTTGTAAAACAATTTCTTATTTTGCCCCCTCGCATTTTATCGATTCATCCTACCTATTAAAGCTTTCCAGCGCCTTCAGTACCCTGTCAATTGTCTCTTCAATATCAAGTCCTTCATGGATAACCGTAACATCTGCATATTGTTTTAACAAAATAATACGTTCATTGTAAAGATCTCTTAATGTTTGCCCCGGCTTTAAGATAACACCTCGATTTTGTATACTTTCAATTCTCTTTTCTATTGTTCCATAAGATGCATTCAGATATACAACCGTTCCAATTTTTTTAAAATGTTCCATCGCTTCCCGACAATATATAATACTTCCGCCAGGCGCAATCACTGCATGATCGACAACCACATCACAATTAATGCGATTTTCAATTTCTAAGAATCCTTCATTTCCTTCTTCTAAAATAATGTCTTTTAATGAACGGTTTTCTTTCTCCTGTATCAAAGTATCTGTATCTAAAAATTGATATCCCAATTGCTTTGCAATTAATTTTCCCACTGTACTTTTTCCCACAGCCGGCATTCCAATAAAAATTATATTATTCATTTTCGTCACCTCTCTGTTTATATTATCATAAGTATTCTTACACGTCTACTCCATCACGTTTCTGTTGTCTATGAGCGCATCTGCGCCTATATATTTCTTGATAAACCATCACTTCAACCAACGATTTTTCTACAACTTCCTCCCAATCATTCATCTGATTATATACACGTTCACACACTAGATGCAAAAGCACTTTATCCGGATATGCGTCATATATCATACTTCCTTTATATTCTAAACGTTCACATTCTTCCTCCACATATGGTAATATCTTTTTTGCCACTTGAGGATATAAACTTTTCATATACTCATAATCATTTCTCTCAATACGTATATCTTCACACTGTAACGGCATGGGATATACCATATAATAAGGTAATCGATGTTCCATCTTCGCACTTCCATTCCCCATATAAATCTATTGTATTATATGCAGTTATCGCAAAAATGTGAAATGGGGACGGGGTATTTTTTAAAAATACCCCGTCCCCATTTGATTATCTTGCTACATTCAACCGAGCCATTGCTTTTTTTAGTGCAACTTCTGCACGAACCACATCAACATTGGATTCTTTTTTTGCTATTCGCTCTTCGGCACGTTTTTTTGCTGCTTCTGCTCTTGCCACATCTATATCATCAGGCCATTGTGCTTCCTCAGCTAAGACGGTTATCTTATCTTTTAATATCTCTACAAATCCCCCAAGGATTGCAGCTCTCTTTACTTCATCGTTATTGTGAATTGACATTACACAAGGTTCCAATATCGTTGTAAGTGGAACATGTTCTTTGTAAATTCCAAGCTCACCTTCTACTGATGTGAATTCTAAAAATGTACTTTCCCCTTGGTAAAATGTCTGATCCGGAGAGATAATTCTCAATTCAAATATCTTGTTCTCTGCCATAGGAACTCCCTCCTACTTTACGCGTGCAATTACATCATCAATATTCCCTGCATTTAAGAAATGTCCTTCAGGAATGTCATCATGTTTTCCTTCCAGTATCTCCTTAAATCCTTGGATAGTTTCACTAATTGGAACATATCGTCCCTCTAGTCCGGTAAATTGCGTTGCTACATGGAATGGCTGAGATAAAAATCTCTGTACCTTTCTCGCACGAGATACAACAATCTTATCGCTTTCTGATAATTCGTCCATACCTAATATCGCAATAATATCTTGTAATTCTTTATATTTTTGAAGAATTTCCTGAACTTCACGAGCAACATTATAATGCTCTTCTCCTACAATGTGTGGATCCAAAATTCTAGAGGTTGAATCCAATGGATCAACCGCTGGGTAGATTCCCAACTCTGTAATTGCACGAGACAATACCGTTGTCGCATCTAAATGCGCAAATGTTGTAGCCGGTGCCGGGTCAGTTAAGTCATCGGCCGGTACATATACCGCCTGAACCGATGTAATAGAACCATCTTTTGTTGACGTAATACGTTCTTGTAATGCACCCATCTCTGTCTGAAGTGTAGGCTGATATCCTACAGCTGAAGGCATACGCCCTAACAATGCTGATACTTCAGAGCCCGCTTGTGTAAAACGGAAAATATTATCAATAAACAACAATACATCTTTCCCGGATTTATCACGGAAATATTCTGCCATTGTAAGACCCGTAAGTCCAACTCGCATACGTGCTCCTGGCGGTTCATTCATCTGTCCAAATACCATGGCTGTTTTTTTAATAACTCCGGATTCTGTCATCTCGTAATAAAGGTCATTTCCCTCTCTGGTTCTTTCCCCTACTCCTGTAAACACAGAATATCCACCATGCTCCGTTGCTATATTTGTAATAAGTTCTTGGATCAATACAGTTTTTCCTACACCTGCACCACCAAACAATCCGATTTTACCACCTTTTTGATATGGGCATAGTAAATCTACCACTTTAATTCCTGTTTCTAATATCTCTGTAGATGTTGCCTGTTCTTCAAACGTAGGTGCTTTTCTATGAATTGGAGCATATTCTACATCTGTTGGTGCTGGCTTTTCATCTATCGCTTCTCCAAGCACGTTAAAGATTCGTCCTAAGGTCGCTTCTCCAACTGGTACTGTAATAGGCTTTCCTGTTGCAATTGCGTCCATACCACGAGTAAGTCCATCTGTTGGACCCATCGCAATACATCGTACCGTATCATCTCCCAGATGCTGTGCAACTTCCACCGTCAATTTGCCCTCGTCTCCTCTAGGGATTTCGATTGCAGTATTAATCTCAGGAAGGCAACCATCGGCATACTTTACATCTAGTACTGCACCGATAATCTGAGTGATTTTACCTATATTATTATCTGCCATTTGCTTTTCTTCACTCCTTCTGTTTTGCCGGTCTAGCTCAATGCTTCTGACCCAGCTATGATTTCTGTCAATTCCTGTGTAATAGCGCCTTGACGGGCTCTATTATATTTCAATGCCAAATCATCAATCATCTCTTCTGCATTACTTGTCGCCGAATCCATAGCTTGCATACGCGCACCATTTTCACTCGCAACCGCTTCTACAAAAGCTCCATATAGAATACTTGTCATGTACTTTGGTATTAATAACTCCACTGCCTCTTCTTCCTCCGGTTCAAAGTTCATCAGTGTTAATTTATCAACCTCACTCATGGACTCTTCCACTCCGTCTTCCGTCTTTAATTCAGACGGGTCAACCGGCAATAGTTTCATTAATGTTGGTACATGACTAACTGTATTCTTAAAGACGGTATATGCCAGATAGATTTCTCCAATTTCACCATTCGCAAAATCTTCCAGTAATTGCTTACCAATCATCTGAGCATCTCCATACGTTGGCTCTTCAATTAGCTCAGAATAATTTTGCACCACTTGATAATGCTTATGGGCCAAACTATCTGCTCCTTTACTTCCAACTGCATAGATACGAACATCTTCTCTGTTAAATTCGCCACCTGTCACAAGCTTTATCACATTCGAATTGTATCCACCTGCCAGTCCTCTGTTTGATGTTACCACAACAATCCCAACTTTTTTAGAAGCACTTAGTTGAAGATATGGATGTTCTATGTTTCCCGCTTTTGCAAGCATTGAGGTTATGGTCTTGTACATACAATCAAAATATGCTTTTGAATTTTCAGCCCGTGTTCTTGCTTTTTGTAGTTTTACAGTAGAGACAAGTTTCATGGCTTTTGTTATCTGTTGCGTGCTTTGTATACTAATGCGACGCCTTTTTATATCTCTCATTGATGCCATGTGTATGTTCTCCTTTTATAAGGTATTTCCTACTCGAACTCGTTCTTGAATTCACCAAATGCTTTTACAAGTGTCTTCTCTATCTCTTCATTAATTATCTTCTCTGTCCTAATAGACTCAGGAATCTCTGGATATTTTGTTTGAATAAACTCAAATAAGCCTTTTTCAAAACGTAAGATATCTTTCACTTCAATATCTAGCAAATATTTTTGTGTTGCCGCATAGATAATGATAACCTGAAATTCTACTGACATTGGTTGATATTGAGGTTGTTTTAAGATTTCTTTAATACGAACCCCTTGCGCTAAACGTTCTGTAGTATCTGCATCAAGCTCCGATCCAAATTGTGCAAAAGATGCCAATTCGCGATATTGAGCTAAATCAATACGAATCGGTCCGGCAATCTTTTTCATTGCCTTAATCTGTGCAGAACCCCCTACACGCGATACAGAGATACCCGGATTAATTGCAGGTCTGAAACCAGCGTTAAACATCTCTGTTTCTAGGAATATCTGACCATCTGTAATTGAGATAACATTAGTCGGAATATATGCAGACACATCTCCTGCTTGAGTTTCTATAATCGGAAGTGCCGTAAGAGAGCCTCCACCTAATGCATCAGACAATCTAGCTGCTCTTTCCAACAGTCTAGAGTGTAAATAAAATACATCTCCAGGATAAGCCTCACGACCTGGTGGTCTACGAAGTAATAACGACAGTGTACGATAAGCCGTTGCATGTTTTGACAAATCATCGTATACAATCAAGACATCTTCTCCATTTTCCATCCATTCTTCACCAATTGTACACCCTGAATACGGTGCAATATATTGTAATGGTGCAAGTTCACTGGCCGTAGACGCAACAATGGTTGTATAATCCATTGCGCCAAACTCTTCCAGCTTTTGAACGATATTGGCAACGGTAGATGATTTTTGTCCAATGGCAACATAGATACATTTTACCCCTTGTCCTTTTTGATTAATAATGGTATCAATTGCAATTGCCGTCTTACCTGTTTGCTTATCTCCGATAATCAGCTCACGTTGTCCTCTTCCTATTGGAACCATGGAGTCAATTGCCTTAATTCCTGTTTGTAATGGAGTATCTACAGACTTACGGGCAATAACACCTGATGCTACTCTTTCAATTTTACGATATTTTGTTGATTGAATAGGTCCTTTTCCATCGATTGGTTGACCTAATGAATTCACTACACGGCCCAGCATGCAATCACCAACCGGAACTTCTACTACCCTTCCGGTTGTCTTTACAGTATCTCCTTCATTAATGTTTTTGTGATCTCCTAAAAGAACCGCACCAACATTATCCTCTTCAAGGTTCAGTACCATACCGTATACTTCGCCGGGGAATTCTAACAATTCTCCCTGCATTGCATTCTCTAGTCCGTGGATACGCGCAATACCATCGGCTACTTGAATCACCGTTCCCACATCAGACACTTCTAAGTCTGATGCATATCTTTCAATCTGTTCCTTAATGACAGAACTAATCTCTTCTGGTCTTAAATTCATGGAGCGAATCCACCTTCTTTCTTCTAAGCTATTTGAATCTTTTTCAATTCCTTAGACAATTCATATAATTTTGTCTTAATACTACTATCCACTACACGATCATTAATTCGGATTACCATACCACCGATTAACGTCTCGTCTACTTGATAATACATCTCAAATTGTTCATATCTCGTTGTATGAAGCAACCTTTGTTCTATGGATTGCTTTTGCATGTCACTCAATGTAACTGCTGTTGTGATATAAGCAATACCAATCTTCTTTTCTTCTTTTACCATTCGGATAAAGTATTCAAACACCGATGCCGTATCTGCATAATGATTCTTTGTAATCAATAACGCCATCAATCCAATAATTTCGTCACACACTCTTGTTTTAAAAGTGGATTCTATAATTTTCACTTTATCTTCTTTCACTATCTTAGGGTGATCCATCAAGCTGTTCAACTCAACATTCTCGCGAAGAATATTCAATACACCTTGAACCTCTTCATAGAATTCATCAATGCGATTCTTTTCCAAGGCTACAGCAAATAATGCATCACCATATGTCTTTGAAACTAACTTAGCCATGTACTGTCACCCATTTCTTTTAACGTTTCGTCAACTAAACCTGCTTGTATCGTTGTATCAATTGAAGATGATACCACTTTCCCTGCCATCATAGATGCAATTGCAATCATCTCCTGCTTCATATCATCTAATGCATGCTTCTTTTCTAATTCTGTTTCTGCTTCTGCACGTTGAATAATACGAACTGCTTCTTCCTTAGCTTCTGCGATAATCTGCTCTTCTTTTTTAAGCGCCTTTTTACGTGCTACGCTTAATATCTCCTGTGCTTCTTTATCCACTGCTTTTAATTTTGCTTCATATTCTTCTTTATAACCAATCGCCTCTTCATTTTCTTTTTTCGCATTTGCCTGATCGTCAGCAATTCGCTGTCTTCTCTTTTCCAGCATATTTCTAACCGGTTCAAAGAGTATGTAAGATAAAAATGTGAAAAGGACAAACATACTACATGCTAATAGACATGCATCGAATATTAATTGTGGATCTAAGTTAAATAAACGCTCCAAAACTTAGCCTCCTTCCTCTTATTTGCTTATTTGACGGAATTTCTTCCAGTACCCTATTTTTATAATTTTCCAAGTAATGGGTTTGCAAATAACAGAATAAGTGCGATAACCAAACTGTAAAGACCTGTTGTCTCTGCAACTGCCTGTCCAAGTAACATGGTAGATGTAATGTCTGACTTTGCTCCCGGGTTTCTACCTACTGCTGCTGCACCATGACCTGCTGCAATACCTTGACCAACTCCGGGTCCAATACCTGCGATCATTGCAAGACCTGCTCCGATTGCTGAACATGCTAAGATTAATGCTTCGTTTGTAATTTGACTCATAATAGTAATCCTCCTAAATTTTAATTTGATGGCATCTTATCATTGATAAATACCATTGTTAACATACAGAACACATACGTTTGAATGCATCCTGAGAATACATCAAAATAAATGTGTAAGAATCCCGGCCATCCAATTGCGAACTTCGATAATAAACCATATAACAGTCCCATAATAACGGTTCCTGATAGAATATTACCAAATAAACGCAATGATAATGAAAATGGCACTGCTATCTCTCCAATAAGATTAATTGGAAATAAAAATGGCAATGGTTTAAATAAACCAGTGAATGCCTCTACCTTATTGTACTTGACATTATTGTACTGAATAAGGCAAAATGTAATAACTCCTAGTGGAAATGTCACTCCATAATCGGCAGTTGGTGGTCTTAATCCCATCAGTCCTGATAGATTACTGACTAAGATAAACATAAATAACGTTCCAATGTAATTCCGAAATCGTAATCCATTCTTGCCCATACTGCCCTTAACCATATTATCTAATGTTTCTACTATCATCTCAGCAATGTTTTGCAACATGCCTGGCTTTCCTTCTGTGTCCTTAAGTTTTTTCCTTACAATCGTTGCAAATATCATTAATGCCGCACACACAATTAAAATGCTGACATGTGTCGTTGTAAAGTATAATTCTTGTCCAAACAGATGGATTTTTCCTAATCCATGAATAAAAAAATCTGGTTCCCTGGCAGCTAATATTCCTAAGCCGTTTCCCACATGATCACCCTCCTTTACTTAGATTTTGTAAATTTAAATAAGATTTTATGAATATACGGCTGTAAATATGCCGATATCTTTAATCCCATGAAACCAATAAATGTCGTAAAAATGCTACCCAGCTTAAAATATACTACAGTCCCAAATACAAGTAATACAACAAGTATTCGAAATGCATAAGATTTGGCAACATGTTTTGTTGCTCCATCTTCTCCTAAGTCTAAGGCATCTTCTATAGACCTTTTCATATGTATCACAATCCCTATTGCTGTAAAAGTACCTACCCAAAGTCCGATAGACCGATACCCCACCTCTTGTGAGAGGATAATCAGAATCATCTGTACAACTATTCCAAATGTCAAGATACCAATTACAACTTCCTTTAACACAGTATCTGCACTATTTTTCATTTGAATGGTCCTTCCCATCGTCTTGGTCTTCATTGGCATGTGCCGCTAATACATAGACATTACGCCCACCTGCAAGCACTCCCAATATCAGTAAGGGAATAAATACGTGAAGAGAAAATTTATCTTCTAAAAACACTCCTAAAAAGGTACATAAAAAAACGGGAGTAAGCATGCTCAGACCCAGTTGTGTAATTAATGCAAATGTTCGATATACACTTCTTTTATATCTCATATACTGTCTCCCTGTTTTATCTACCATCTACTGTTACTCATTATAGCATGTTCCCAAGCGTTGTCTAGCCATTTTAGGTAAATTGTTTCTGTTGTATTTTTAACAATTGATTCGTGTTATTCGCATTACCATGTCAACTTATGAAGCTGACCTTCCATGGTCATATTTTGAAATCCATTTTGTCGTAATGCCTCATATAAAACGATGGCAACCGAATTCCCAAGATTCAATGAACGAATATCGCCCACCATGGGAATCCGAATGCTTTCCTCTTTATGTTCCACTAAGATTGACTCCGGAATTCCGGCGCTTTCTTTCCCAAACATAATATAGCAATCCGATTCATACTGTACCTCGGTATATACATTCAACGCTTTTGTTGTTGACATATATATCTTTGCTCCTGGATTTTGTTCTAAAAAATCAGCATAGTCAATATAAGTTCTCACATCCAAATCATTCCAGTAATCCATACCCGCACGTTTGATTTCTTTTTCGTTCAATCGAAATCCCAATGGTTCTATCAGATGAAGCCTTGTGTTGGTAGCCACGCAGGTACGTCCTATATTCCCTGTATTGGCCGGTATCTCCGGCTCATATAATACAATATTTAACATACAGTAACCCTTCTTCCATTTTTTGCATCTATGATTCCTATTTCATCTCATTACGCAAGCGTCCGATAAATTTTCCAAGACGTCCAATTGCCTCTTTTAGGTTCTCAATTGAATATGCATAGGATATGCGCAGGAACCCTTCACCGCAATCACCAAATGCAGTTCCCGGAACTACCGCCACCTTTTCTTCTTCTAAAAATCGAGTTGCAAATTCCTCTGATGTCATGCCAAATTCACTAATGCACGGAAACATATAGAAAGCTCCACGTGGTTCAAAGCACTCTAATTTCATACGTTTAAACTCATGAATCAAAAATCGTCTTCGCTGATTGTACGCCTCTCGCATCTCTTGTACTTCTTTTTCACAATGGCGTAATCCTTCAATTGCCGCATATTGGCTATTGGTTGGCGCACACATAATTGCATATTGGTGAATTTTGATCATTTGCTCAATAATCTCTTTTGGTCCACAAGCATACCCTAGACGCCACCCTGTCATGGCAAATCCTTTTGAAAATCCATTAATCAAAATGGTTCTTTCTTTCATACCCGGCATACAAGCGATTGACACATGATTCCCTTGATAAGTAAGTTCTGAATAAATCTCGTCGGATACTACAAATAAATCATGCGCTATGATCACTTTCGCAATGGGTTCCAATTCCTCCCTTGTTAAAATTGATCCTGTTGGATTATTGGGGAATGGGAGTACCAATATCTTTGTCCTTGGTGTAATTGCTTCTTCCAGCTCTTGCGCAGTTAATTTAAATTCATTTTTTTGCTGCAATGGAATAATCACCGGTTGTGCATCTGCCAATACTGCGCAAGGCAGATATGACACATAACTTGGTTGTGGAATTAAAACTTCATCACCTTCATCAAGCATAGCTCGAAACGCAATATCAATGGCTTCACTTCCACCTACCGTTACAACAATCTCTTGATTGGCATCATAAGTAACCTCTATCTTGCGTTGCATATATTTACTGATTTCTTCTTTTAATTCTTTTAATCCCGCATTGGAAGTATAGAATGTTTTACCTTTTTCCAGGCTATAAATCCCTTCTTCTCGAATGCGCCAAGGGGTATCAAAATCCGGTTCGCCCACACCCAATGAGATTGCTCCTTCCATCTCATTGACTACATCAAAAAATTTACGAATTCCGGACGGTTGAATACCCATAATCTTTTGTGATAATGGATTTCTCATTATGGCGTCACCAACATCCTTTCTGCTTCCGGTCTAGGAGCAAGAATTGTTCCATGGTCCTTATATTTTTTTAGTATAAAATAAGTTGCTGTGGTAATAATAGACTCAATCGATGATAATTTTTCCGAAATAAATTGTGCTACTTCCTGCAACGTTCTTCCATCCATTGTTACAAGTAAATCATAATTACCGGAGATCAGATATACTGCATCCACTTCCGGATAATTGCAGATACGTTCTGCAAGCAGATCAAACCCTTGATTTCTTTGTGGTGTCACTCTAAGTTCAATCAGTGCTGTCACCCTTGCTTCCCCTGTCTTACTCCAGTCAATCAGTGTATGGTATCCACAGATAATCTTTTCCTTTTCCATTGCTGCAATTTCATTGGCAACTGTCACTTCATCATATCCCAATATCACCGCCAATTCTGCTATATCCACCTTACTGTTTGTTTCTAGATATTTTAAAATTTGTGTTCTCATATTCCCTCCTAATTTTGTTCGCTATTATGCGTATATTTTAATAAGTTCATCAGGTGCCGGTCGATCAATATATCTTTGCTCTTCTCCATTGATAATCACACGCTCTTTTCCATATGTAGCATGTCCCAAAAGAGAAGCCTGTATGCCTCGCTTTGTTAGAGTATCTACCAGTTCTTCCCCTTGATTCGTTGCAATTAGTGTTGCACCTGCCGATGTTAATTGATAGGGATTTATATGGTAATATTCACATACTTCGATGGTTTCTTGTTTGATTGACATCTTGCTCAATTCCACTTCCACCCCCACATGTGAGGCATCCGCTATCTCCCATAGTGCTGCCAATATTCCCCCTTCTGTAATCTGATGCATGGCAGTTGCTCGCAATTCCTTTGCAATTGCAAGTTCTTCTAAAGCAAACAATTCTTGATTCAGATCTTGGATACGTTGTATAAATGTCGGAACAAAGCGCTTTTTCAATTCTTCATCCTTCGCGCCCATAATACGTAGCGTCCCCTCTAATCCTATCCACCTGGTTAGTACAATATCTTGTCCTGCTTTCATGCTATTACTTTGACGTAAGCATTCTTTTTCTAATGTTCCCACACCTGTCATATATATCATCGCAGTACGAATCACAGGATTTACTTCTGCTTTTGCGCACAACACCGTAATGTGATGCGCACGACTGGCTCGCTCAATATATTCCATCATAGCCGTAAGCCGAGATTCATATGCATGTGGTGGCAAACTAATATGAACACTGATTCCTAGTGGATCTGCCCCACGAGATGCCAGATGATTAACCACTGTGGCTAGTGCAAAGACCCCTATGTTTTTCTCATCTCCATAAACTGACACACTAGTAAGTATGGTCTGCTCTGGCCCTGCTGTTTCAATTCCGGCACACATCTCTTCTACTGAAGGTGTAATCAACAGACGTGGATCATTCTGTAATTGTTTCAGCACAGAACGCTTCAACACGGTCTGCGACACTGCTCCTATCTTCATACTTTCTCCTTTTACTCTGCCTTTAGATTCGCAATAGCGGTTTCTATCTTCTGTCCATCTTGGGAAGCAATTGCCGTACGAATTGAAGTTACCGCCTCCGCATTTTCGCTCTTAGTTCCCACTTTTACTGTAGCATTTGACACATCATAAGAGCTATTATTAATCACATCTTTACTTACTTCAGTTCCATTTTCATATACAATCTTCCATAATCTCGCTTCTTTTCCTGTATGAGCTTCTCCTTCGCTCACCCAAGAACCCAACGGCGCATCATGATCTTCTTCGTATTTTTTTACCGATTCTTTAGTTTCTAATGTCTCACTTTTATATTCTATGGTTCGATTGACATCTCTGGTTTCTTTTCCGTAGACCACAAACGTCAGTCGTCCTTCCTCTGATATATATCCCTCAATATATACGGGTGTTTCCAAATTATTCTTAAATTTTAAATCTTTGTAATCTCCTGCAATAGCTGCATCCATTGATGGTTCCACATAGTTAACTAACATCGAATGGGGTTGTCTTTGGGTAACCTCCAACTCAGATAGCAAAATCGCATTATATAACGTTGTAGAGACTTGACAAACACCACCTGCAATGCTAGATACTACCTTGCCGTTTTCATAGGCTCCCGCCTCAACATAGCCATTCTCTTCATCATAAGGTCTAGTTCCTTCACTTACTGAATATTCATCTCCCGGCATCAATATGGTCCCATTAATTAATTCCGCACCTCTTCGTAAGTTCTGTACTCGTTCCCCACTTCCTGCATTTGTCGAAAATGTACCCAGTATATCCTGAATGGAAGTCAGTGATTCTTTTGTGATTTTAGGAGTTTCTTCTTCTGATACCAATAGTAGACTTCCTTCTTTTCCATTCCATTTTCCATTAAGATATGTTTCAATTTTTTTAATTGACGCTTTAATATCTACGGTCTTTCCTTTGCTTTCATCAGTATAGACAAATTTATCTTGTACTCGCTGAATTCCTGCATTTACTGCCCGTTTCTCCAATGGGATTACCCGTTCTTCCAAAACAGTGGTTGCCATTTTATCATTTAAAATATATCTAGTTTTAAATACTTTCTTTTCCTGTTTTAACTTGGTCATGGCATGATAGCGACTCCACACACCACCTTTTTTTCCATAATTCACAGCTTGTTGTGTCAGATGCTTGGTTTGCTCTATATTAAGACCCAACTCTCCTAGAGTTGCCACTGTCTGTTTTTTCTTTGCCACTTTTAAAATCAATGTTTGTTTTCGTTTTTCTTCTATCTGTGTTTCAATTGCCTGTTTTGCCTGTTTCTCTGTAAGTCCAGATACATCTACCGCCCCTATATATATGTTTTTACAGATTGTATTTTTATCTATCGCATTCACATGTTTATACAACGCAATGTAGGAACACCCAAATATCAGCAAACAAATAGCACAAACAAGGCCTCCAATTACGGCAGCCCTTTTGCGTCTTCTTGTACTCATTCTTTTTCCGATTGTACGTCTTTTTGCCATAACAATCTACCCCTCATAAGATTCCCTAACCCTAGATGCAGAATGCCTACATCAAAAATGGCAATACCGTTGTAGCAACCATTGCCACAATAATTACCATAATAACAATTGCAATGATACGTCTTACTTTCTTATTATTAAAATTCATAATCTCACCTCATATTTTTGCATTATACATTTTCATCTATTTTATACTCTTTACAATATTTTTGCAAGAAACATTGTTCACACTTAGGACTCCTTGCGGTACAAATAGTACGCCCAAATGTAATAATCTGTATATTATATAATATCCAGTGGTCTTTAGGCAATTCTTTCATCAGATCTTGTTCTATCTTCTCTGGGTCTGTATTCTTTGTCAGTTGTAATCGATTAGAGATTCGTTTTACATGTGTGTCCACGACTACACTTGGATCATGATAGATATTTCCCCTGATCACATTAGCCGTTTTTCGCCCAACTCCCGCCAATCCCGTTAGCTCTTCCAGACTCCTTGGCACCTCTCCTTGATATATTTCCAATATATCCATCATACATGCCTTAATATTTTTCGCTTTATTATGGTAGAAGCCTGTTGATTTGATATCTTGCTCCAGTTCTTTTAAATCAGCATGTGCAAACCGCTCAACGGATTCATATTTTCGAAACAACTCTTTTGTTACAACATTAACTCTTGCATCTGTACATTGTGCACTAAGCATAGTTGCAATCAATAACTGCCATGGCGTATTATGATTCAGATAACAGGTGTATGCAGTACCATATGTTTGGTCTAAAAGTTCTATGATTTCTTTTGTTCTCTTTTTCACGTAATTTATGCTCCTATTGCACAGATGAAGTCTCTATTACGTACGTCTGTGCTTCCTTATTCAACGGATTTCGATTCTGATAATCAAAAAGTATATATTGTTCCGATTGAAGATTTGACTTTCCTATTTGTTCTTGAAAGCGCTCAATATGTGTCATCTTTCGTAACTGACGTGTGTCATATCGCTCATAACCTTTGAGATATTGATGCATTTTTGCCTCTGTATTATAAAAATCTTGTACCCATTCTTTTGTAGTTGTTTCTTCACCTGCAAACAAGGGCCTATTCTTTGCATTTTCCCGCAGATAAAAATCGTAGGTAAGTAATGCTCTGTATCTGGAGATGTGTGCTACATCATATGTGTTAATGAATTCCAGCAATATCTCATATCGGGCCACTCTCGAATGGCTCACTGCATGTAGCTTCTTAGTGTCGTACCATGCTCCAAGTGCTTCATATAATGCAAATGGTGTTTCAAACATATGGACCAGTTCTGCCATGGTATGTGTGAATTGTCTACTATTATAATATACTTCTACCATCTCCTCAATACCTTTGAGTCGTATGATATCCTGATAAGATATCCAGTTTGTTTGCAATACTTCATAGGGTGGTATATTCTGATAGATTAAGCCATAACGGGTCTTTTCCGCTTCCATGTAAGAACCTTTTAATACTTTTAAAAATCCTACTTGTAACTGCTCCGGCAATAACTCATAGACCTCATTAAATGAATGGCTAAAACTTTTATAATCTTCATAAGGCAATCCTACAATCAAGTCCAAATGCTGATGTACATTTCCCATAGCATTAATTCGATGTACCACATCTGCCACCTTAGGAAAATTCATAGTTCTTTTGATTTCTTTGACAGTCTTTATATTGGTAGATTGAACACCTATCTCCAACTGAATCAATCCCGGCCGCATCTGCTCAATAAGCTTTAATTCTCCCTCTGTAAGAAGATCTGCCGCAATTTCAAAATGAAAATTCGTAATTCCATTGTCATGTGCCAATAAATAGGACCAGATGTGAAGCGCATGTTTATGATTACAATTAAATGTCCGGTCCACAAATTTCACTTGTGGTACTTTATGATCTATAAAAAATTGTAGTTCCCTATCAACTAACTCAAGATTTCGAAACCGAAGACATTTATCTACAGAAGACAAACAATAACTGCAGGAGAATGGACAGCCCCGACTCGTTTCATAATAGATAATCTTATTCCGAAAATCTTCCATCTGATGATATACAAACGGTACATCACTTAAATCCATAATCTCACGCCATTTATTCTCATGGATTCCCGACTCATTCCGATAGGTGATTCCATCTACCTGTTCATACGATATGGACTGATTTTTCGCATCCTTTTTCAATACTTGTGCAAGTAATCCAGCAAACGATTCCTCACCTTCCCCCTTCATCACAAGATCTATTTCCGGCAAACGAGTCAAAACAGCCACACTATCATAAGACACCTCTGGTCCACCTACCCAAATACATATCCCTGGAAGTATCTTTTTGATTTCTCTAACTAGCATCTCTACATATGAAATATTCCATATATAACAAGAAAAACATAGAATATCTGGTTCTCTCCGGTACAAATCCATTAAGATATCATCTGTCTGCTGATTAATGGTATATTCAGCAATGGCAACCTGTTCCCCATATTCATGGGCATACGCCTTTAAACTGTACACCGCCAGATTTGAATGGATATATTTTGCGTTAATTGCAGCCAATACTACTCGCATAGATGCCTTCTTTCTAAAACAATGAATTGGGGACGGGGTATTTTTAAATTGGGGACGGGGTATTTTTGAAAAACACCCCGTCCCCAATTGAATTTTTTTATTACGTGCGTTGCATTTCGAACGAATCCTCATAAACGTTTCCTTGATAGTTAACTCAACCCAGGCACCCTTACGGCACACAAAAGGTTCTATTTAGTGCTGCTTCGTTCCCGACCTGACACGATTCATAGATTTCTGTTGCGTAAGACCCAAATCTCAATGCCACTTTCCAAGGGCTGCTTCACAAGTATAAGCCCTCCATGCAACATGACCCCTACTATAGCGGATTGTAGGTACAAGGTACCGCTACCACCCCGGCTGCACGAGTCATTATTATACTAGATTTTTCTAATATTGTCAAACTTTTGGTGTCTTTTTAACCTTCCC
>JAVXHR010000018.1:0-34789 GCA_036656795.1 Lachnospiraceae bacterium
TTGATAGTATAGATTTAAGTAAAGAACCACCAATAGAAGAGCCACAAAGACAATACTATTTTATTGCAAAGGCTAGAAAATATGTGAAAGAAATGAGTGAAAAACTAGGGAGGCCACTTTTCACGAATTGCGTAACCTTTGGGTGTCAGATGAATGCAAGAGATTCTGAAAAATTGGTTGGTATCTTAGGACAGATTGGATATCAGGAGACTGCGCAAGAAGAACAAGCGGATTTTGTAATCTATAATACTTGTACGGTACGTGAAAATGCAAATATGCGTGTATATGGAAGATTAGGTCATCTTAATCGTATGAAACGTGAGAACCCGCATATGATGATTGCATTGTGTGGATGTATGATGCAAGAACCCGAAGTTGTGGAAAAATTAAAAAAAAGCTATCGGTTTGTTGATCTGATATTTGGAACTCATAATATCTATAAATTTGCAGAATTGATTGTTGCACGATTAGAATCAAAACGAATGATAATTGATATTTGGCAAGATACGAATCAAATTATCGAACATCTTCCAAGTGAGCGTAAATTTGCTTTTAAATCAGGAATAAATATTATGTTTGGCTGCAACAATTTCTGTAGTTATTGTATTGTTCCTTATGTACGTGGAAGAGAGCGAAGTAGAAATCCACAAGAGATTGTAAAAGAAATTGAAGAATTAGTTGCGGATGGGGTTGTAGAGGTAATGCTATTGGGTCAAAACGTGAATTCTTATGGAACCAATCTAGACATACCCATTACATTTGCAAAGTTACTTTCACAAATTGAGCAAATCAAAGGCTTGGAACGGATTCGATTTATGACGTCACACCCAAAAGATTTGTCAGATGAATTAATTGAGGTTATGGGAAAATCAAAAAAAATATGTCATCATCTACATCTGCCTATTCAATCAGGAAGTACGGCAATCCTCGAGAAGATGAATCGACGGTATACAAAAGAACAATATCTGGAGTTGGTGAAAAAATTAAAAACCGCGGTTCCTGATATTTCACTTACAACAGATATTATTGTTGGATTCCCGGGTGAAACGGAAGCGGATTTTTTGGAAACAATGGATCTTGTACAACAAGTACGATTCGACAGTGCTTTTACATTTATCTATTCTAAACGGACAGGAACCCCGGCGGCAATTATGGAGAATCAAGTGCCGGACGATATTATAAAAGGTCGGTTTGATCGTTTGTTAGAAGAGGTACATCGGATATCCGGTGAAGTGTGTTGCGTCCATGAAGGAACAACACAAGAGGTTTTAGTAGAAGAGGTGAATCATCAAGATGCTTCTCTAGTTACCGGTAGATTAAGCAATAATATATTAGTTCATTTTCCGGGCGACGAAGCGTTGATTGGACAACTTGTAAAAGTAAAATTAACAACCTGTAAAGGATTTTATTATCTTGGTGAACCGGTTTCTATTCATTCAATACAAAAATAACATCATTCACGCAGAATCTATTGCACCTTATGAGAATATAACATACAATAAAACCAATAAAATGTATGATAGTGAAAAGGGGGTGAATAGTTTTGGAATCATTTATATGGCTAGGTCTATTAATTGTTTTTTTAGTGATAGAACTCATAACAGTAAGTCTTACTTCTATTTGGTTTGTAGGAGGAGCAGTGGTAGCTTTATTAGCAGATTTTTTAGGTGCGACCCTTGCGTGGCAGGTGATTCTATTTTTTGTGGTATCCATTGTACTACTTTGTTTTACAAGACCATTTGCAATGAAATATATTAATGCAAATCATACTAAAACGAATTATGAAGGGGTGATTGGAAAAAATATACGAATTACAGAAACGGTGAATAATATAGAACAAACAGGAGTCGCTACTGTGAATGGGTTAGAATGGACGGTACGTTCTGTGGATGATGCCGTAATCTTAGAGGCAGGGACGTTGGCAAAAGTGCTTAATGTATCTGGAGTAAAACTAATGGTAGAGGAATATAAGGAGGATTAGAGAAATGAGTGGATTTTTTACAACTATAATTATAGTAGCAATTGTGTTATTGATATTAGTTACAAGTATCAGAATTGTACCACAGGCAAAAGCATTTGTATTAGAACGATTAGGAGGATATAAAGAAACTTGGGGAGTGGGTCTTCATTTTAAAATGCCGTTTTTAGATAAAGTTGCAAAAAAAGTATCGTTAAAAGAACAGGTAGTAGATTTTGCACCACAACCGGTTATTACAAAAGATAATGTAACAATGTCCATTGATACGGTTGTATTTTACCAGATTACAGATTCAAAACTCTATGCATATGGAGTGGAAAATCCAATTTCTGCAATTGAAAATCTAACGGCTACAACACTTCGTAATATTATTGGAGATTTAGAATTAGATGAAACATTGACCTCACGAGAGACAATTAACACAAAGATGCGTACCTCTCTCGATATTGCAACAGACCCTTGGGGAATTAAAGTGAATCGTGTGGAACTTAAGAATATTATGCCACCAAAAGCAATCCAAGACGCAATGGAAAAACAGATGAAAGCAGAGCGTGAACGTCGAGAGGCAATTCTAAGAGCAGAAGGAGAAAAAACTTCAACAGTGCTTGTTGCGGAAGGACATAAAGAATCTGTTATCTTAGAAGCAGAAGCTGAAAAGCAATCTGCAATTTTAAGAGCAGAAGCTGAACGTGAAAAACGAATTAAAGAAGCTGATGGAGAGGCCGAGGCAATTGTACGTGTACAAAAGGCAACTGCTGATGGATTGGAATTCATTAAAAAAGCGGGTGCAGATCAAGCGGTACTTACAATTAAGAGCCTAGAGGCATTTGTAAAAGCAGCTGATGGAAAGGCAACTAAGATTATTATTCCATCTGAAATTCAAGGAATTGCCGGTCTTGTAAAGTCTGTGTCTGAAATTATAGAAAAATAAAAGTCGCATGTATAAGTAAGAGGTAGCAGGATGGTGCATATACTAATATTAGAAGATGTTCGGCCAAGCAGAGAAGCACTTCAACGGATTTTAGAGGATATTTCAGTGGACATTCTTGTATCTTCAGCGGCAACATTGGCAGAAGCACAGATATTACTCACTATGAATCAAACCTATGATATATTTTTATTAGATATCAATTTGGATATGAATCAAAATGAAAATCAAGGGGGAATTCAGTTTGCCAAAGAAGTAAGACAACAAAAAGAATATGCATTTACACCGATTCTCATGATTACATCTATTGCATCTTTGGAGTTGATTGCTTATCGGGAAATTCATTGTTACCAATATATTATGAAACCATTTGATAAAAATGAAATTACACGGATTATTAAAAAAATACTTGCATATCCGTTACCGCAAGAAATGCATCATCTGATCATTCGAAAAAACGGAATAAATTATAAGATGAATTGTAATGAAATTGTGTATATTCAGTCCGTTTTACGTGGTGTTTCTATATATCTAAAAGAGGAGAAGTTAGAAGTTCCATACACCTCTTTGAAACAGATTATGGGAAAATTACCCCCCAATGAATTTGTACAATGTCACCGAATGTATATTGTGAACAAGTCATATGTGGAATATTTTGACTTAGTAAATTGTTGTATTAAGTTGCGTGGATTTCAGGATACAATTGATATTGGTGTTACGTTTAAACCGACTATAGGGAGAGAGTTTCATGAATGATCTGAGAAAGAAATTTCTTTATCGAATTTTTTGCGTGATTGCCTTGTTAATAGCCGCATATGTTGCAATTGATTTAAAGATTAGTGGGACGTTAGAAGTACGTATGATCGCAGTTTTTATTCTATTGATTATTGTCATTCTTTGGGGGCTTATCGATTGGAAAAGTCAATATGAGATTATGAAGAAGCAAGAAGAAGAACTTAAAATGTATCAATTATATATTCAGCCATTGGAAGAATTGGTGAAAGACATTAGAGTAAGGCAACATGAATTTGACAATCATATGAATGCAATATTGAATATGCATGTAACCATTGACAATTATGAAGAACTTGTAGCAAGTCAATTGGAGTATGCCCGTTTATGTGTGCAACCAAATAATCGGGAATTTATACCCTTATTAAAAATCAGTGATAAAATATTGGCTGGATTTTTATATAGTAAGCTTATTAGCAACCAAGAAAATGTCTATGTGGAATTAGAAGTATGTAGTCAAGAGATCGTATCAAAAATTTCAGAACATGATCTGATTGAGATTATTGGTACTTTGGTAGACAATGCATACGAAGCTTGTACAAAGGAAAAACAGCATGTAATTATGAGCTTGGATTCTCGGGAAGATAAAATTTATTTTGAAATAAAAAATCAATTCAATAAGATACCATTAGAAGAAATCGGAAGATTTTTTGAAAAAGGATATTCTACAAAAGGTACTTCAGGAAATCGTGGGTTTGGACTTTATAATGCAAAAATGATTGTGCAAAAATATCAAGGTGAAATCACAGTGGAAGTGGAATATATTGGTGGAGAAAATTACATAACTTTCAAGGTGATCATCTAATAAATATAGACCTTAATGCCTACACTATACACAGAACAAAGTATATAGTGAGGGCATTTTTATGATGAAAAAGGTGAGTGAATATGCAGTTTTATGGGCGATTGGTGGGTGCTTATATTATACATTTGAATTTATATTTAGAGGATTCTCTCATTGGACGATGTTTGTCCTAGGTGGAATCTGTTTTTTGTTTTGTGCCGTGCAAGGAATTGTAACCAATTGGGAAGATGCTCTTTGGATACAATTACTGCGCTGTATGTTGTTTTCTATATCCAGTGAATTTATTACAGGAATAGTTGTAAATAAATGGTTGGGGTGGAATGTATGGGATTATAGTAATCAGCCTTATCAATTGTGGGGACAGATATGTTTGCCATTTGCGATTATATTTATGGGATTATGTATGATTAGTATCTTAGTGAGTGGATATCTGACATATTGGTTATACCAGGAGACAAAACCACATTATCATGTGTTTTAAGTTTCGCTATTAAAAACTCTCTCTTTCCTAAATTACAAAGAAATGTTATAATAAAATGTAAAAGTAATATAGAAAAAGGAGAAACAAAGTGGCAGAATTAACACCAATGATGCAACAATATGTTGCGACAAAAGAACAATATCAAGATTGCATCTTGTTTTATAGATTAGGTGATTTTTATGAGATGTTTTTTGAGGATGCAATAACTGCCTCAAAAGAGTTAGAAATCACATTAACAGGTAAAAGTTGTGGACAAGAAAAACGGGCGCCTATGTGTGGAATCCCTTATCATGCAGTGGATGGTTATCTAAATAAATTAGTATCAAAAGGATACAAAGTAGCAATATGTGAACAAGTAGAAGACCCGAAGCAGGCAAAGGGAATTGTGCAACGTGAAGTTGTTCGGATTGTAACGCCGGGAACCAATCTGAATACACAGGCACTTGATGAAACAAAAAATAACTACATTATGTGTATTGTCTATATTGCAGATCATTATGGAGTATCCGTTGCAGATGTCACCACAGGAGATTATCTTGTAACAGAATTGGATCAAAGTGAAAAGTTATTAGATGAAATCTATAAATATGAGCCATCAGAGATTATATGCAATGAATCCTTTTATATGAGTGGTATGGATCTTGAAGATATGAAACGCCGATTGGGAATTACTATTTATTCGTTAGATGCATGGTATTTTGATGATGCATTATGTAAAAAAACACTGCAAGAACATTTTCATGTTACCTCATTGCAAGGGTTAGGATTAGCCGATTATGATTGTGGTATTATTGGGGCAGGTGCATTGCTGCAATATCTGCAAGAAACACAAAAAACTTCATTGGCTCATCTGACAAAATTAACTGGTTATACCACCGGTAAATATATGTTGCTAGATAGTGCAACCAGACGGAATCTGGAATTGTGTGAAACATTAAGAGAAAAGCAAAAGAGGGGTTCTTTGTTATGGGTTCTCGATAAGACTAAGACAGCTATGGGAGCACGTACCTTACGAAAGTACTTAGAGCAGCCACTCATCGATGAGAAACTTATTCTGTTACGTTTAGATGCAGTAGAAGAATTAAAGAACCATGCAATTCCCAGGGAAGAAATCAGAGAATATCTGATTCCGGTATATGATTTAGAACGATTAGTCAGCAAGATTACCTTTCAATCAGCTAATCCAAGAGATTTGATTGCATTTCAATCGTCTTTGACAATGCTTCCGGCAATTAAATATATTCTAAAGGATATGACCTCTCCATTGTTAGTGGAGTTATATCAAGAACTGGATACATTAGAAGACCTCTGCATGTTGATTCAATCTGCTATTATGGAAGAACCTCCACTGGCGATGAAAGAAGGGGGTATTATCCGTGATGGGTACAATGAGAATGTGGATATGCTACGTAGTGCAAAATCTGAAGGAAAATCATGGCTAGCAGAATTAGAAACACAAGAACGAGAAAAAACTGGTATTAAAAGCATGAAAATAAAATATAATAAAGTCTTTGGATATTACTTGGAAGTAACAAATTCTTTCAAAAATCAGGTGCCAGATTATTATATTAGAAAACAGACCTTAGCAAATGCCGAACGGTACAGTATTCCAAGATTGAAAGAATTGGAAGATACGATTCTTGGAGCAGAAGATAAACTATATGGTTTGGAATACCAATTGTATTGTGAAGTTCGTAATACTATTGCACAACAAGTACTTCGAATTCAGACAACGGCAAAGGTCATTGCAAAAGTAGATGTTCTTGCATCTTTTGCACTTGTAGCAGAACAACAGAATTATGTGCGTCCAAATATTAATAATAAAGGAATTATTGAGATTAAAGATGGACGGCACCCGGTAGTAGAAAAGATGATTACCAATGATATGTTTATTGCCAATGATACATATCTGGATGATAAAAAAAATCGTATTTCAATTATTACAGGTCCCAACATGGCAGGTAAATCCACCTATATGAGACAAACTGCCTTAATTGTATTAATGGCACAAGTGGGTGCATTTGTTCCGGCTAAAAGTGCAAATATTGGATTGGTAGACCGCATTTTCACGCGGGTAGGTGCTTCGGATGACTTGGCTTCCGGACAGAGTACTTTTATGGTAGAGATGACTGAAGTAGCAAATATTCTTAGGAATGCTACACGCAATAGTTTGTTGATATTGGATGAAATTGGTCGAGGAACAAGTACATTTGATGGATTGAGTATTGCATGGGCTGTTGTAGAACATATTAGTAATGGAAAACTTCTTGGCGCAAAAACATTATTTGCTACCCATTACCATGAATTAACAGAATTAGAAGGAAAGATTGATAATGTAAATAATTATTGTATTGCAGTGAAAGAAAAAGGAGATGATATTGTTTTTCTTCGAAAAATTGTAAAAGGCGGAGCAGATAAAAGCTATGGAATTCAGGTCGCAAAGTTAGCAGGAGTCCCGGAATCCGTAATTACAAGGGCAAAAGATATTGTAGAAGAGCTAAGCGATGCTGATATTACAACACGGGTAAAAAATATTGCAATTCAAGGTCAGGAAGTAAAAGGAAAATCCAAACGATTAGATGAGGTAGATTTAGCACAGTTTTCTTTGTTTGATACTGTGAAAGATGATGATGTAGTAGAGGAATTAAAAAAATTAGATGTCAGTAATATGACTCCAATGGATGCGCTAAACACCCTTTTTCAATTGCAAAATAAGTTAAAGAACCGATGGTAGTTTTTTATCAGATATGAGACTACATAGGAAAGAGGAAACAAGATGAAAGAGATACAAATATTAGATCAGCTAACTATAGACAAGATTGCGGCTGGCGAAGTAATAGAACGACCTGCATCTGTGGTAAAAGAATTAGTTGAAAATGCGATTGACGCAGGGTCATCTTCCATTGTAGTAGAGATTCAAGAAGGTGGAATATCACTGATACGAATTACAGATAATGGCTGTGGCATGAATAAATCCGATATCTCAACAGCTTTTTTACGTCATGCAACAAGTAAAATTCGTAGTGTTGATGATTTAGAACAACTTCATTCATTGGGATTTCGTGGAGAAGCATTATCAAGTATTGCTGCTGTTTCGCAAGTAGAGCTGATTACTAAGACGATTTCCAATACATATGGTTATAAATATGTGATTGAAGGTGGAACAGAAAAATCTTTAGAAGAGATAGGTGCTCCACAGGGAACCACCTTTTTGGTTCATCAATTATTCTATAATACACCGGCTAGGAGAAAATTTTTAAAGACCTCTATGACAGAAGCAAGTCACGTAGGAGAGCTGGTGTCAAGATTGGCCTTGTCACATCCAGAGATTTCTTTTCAATTTATAAATAAAGGTGAAAAGAAACTTCATACATCGGGAAATGGAAATCTGAAAGAAGTAATCTATCAGATCTATGGAAGAGATGTAGCCAATAATTTGTTGGAAATTGATAGTGTTACAAAACAAATTCATCTGACGGGATATCTTGGAAATCCAGGTATCTCCAGAGGAAATCGCAATTTTGAGACCTATTTTATTAATAAACGGTATGTGAAAAACAGTATGGTTTCAAAAGCCATTGAAGATGCTTATAAAGATTTTTCAATGCAGCATCGGTATCCATTTGTGGTATTAGAGCTTGAACTAGATGGAGAACAGCTAGACATTAACGTACATCCTACAAAGATGGAAGTACGATTTCATCAGTCACAGGCCGTCTATCAGGCGGTATATGAAAGTATACAGCAATGCTTACAGGCCAAAGAAACAATTCCAGAAGTAGTAGATTCAAATGCACCGAAAGATATAGATTACTTTATGAAAAAAATGCAAGAACGAGTTACTTCATATCATCAGCAATTTGCGTTGGCTGAAGTAAAAGATAAGACCAATATCCATCAACCGGAGGTTCAGGTAGATCGCATTAAAGAAGCAGTTGCTTATAGGAAGACAGAACAGTTGAATCTATTTGAGGAGCAATTGCTTACACCTACGAAAAAGATAACATATCAGATTATAGGACAGGTATTTGATACTTATTGGATAGTACAATTTAAAGACAATCTGTATATTATTGATCAGCATGCAGCGCATGAACGTGTCCTTTATGAACAAACATTAAAACAGATGCAGACTCGTCAATATACCTCTCAATACTTAAGTCCACCCATTATATTAAGCTTAACTATGCCGGAAATAGAAATATTAGATACATATCAAGATCAATTTGCAAGAATTGGATTTGAAATAGAGGCTTTTGGAGGAAAGGAATATGCTGTACGTGCCGTTCCGGATAATTTGTTCAAAATTGCAAAGAATGAATTGCTAATTGAAATGTTAGATAGTTTATCTATGGAGATGACATCATCGCTTTCGTCTACACTTATTGATGAAAAGATTGCATCCATGTCATGTAAGGCAGCTGTGAAAGGAAACTCTAAATTATCGATTCAAGAGGTAGATGCATTAATTGGGGAACTCCTTACATTAGATAATCCATATCATTGTCCTCATGGAAGACCCACGATTATCGCTATGACGCAAAAAGAATTAGAAAAAAGATTTAAAAGAATTGTTTCATAAAAAGGAAGTATAAAACCGATGAAAAAACCACTGATTATTTTAACAGGACCAACTGCGGTTGGAAAAACAGCTACTTCAATTGCACTTGCAAAGCGAATCCATGGTGAAATTATATCTGCAGATTCTATGCAGATATACAAATACATGGATATTGGCTCAGCCAAGATACGCCCAGAGGAAATGGACGAAATCCCTCATTATTTAATAGATGAGTTAGAACCAACAGAAGAATTTCATGTAGCTCGTTTTCAGGAAATGGCAAAGAAAGCTATAGTGAAAATCTATGAAAATGGTCATATTCCCATTGTTGTTGGAGGAACCGGATTTTATATTCAGGCTTTATTGTACGATATTGATTTTTCAAATGGAAGCGAAGATACCGGATATCGACAAGAATTGGAGGACATTGTTTGTTCAAAGGGTGTCCATGTTTTACATGAGATGTTGCAAAAAGTCGATGCACAGGCGGCTCAAAATATTCATGAAAACAATGTAAAACGAGTAATACGGGCTTTGGAATATTATCGACAGACAGGAAAGAAAATTTCGGAGCATAATGAAGAAGAACGAAAAAAAGAATCCCCCTATCAGTTTGTATACCTAGTACTATATGATGAACGTCAACAGCTATATCAACGCATTGACGATAGAGTAGATGCTATGATAAAAGAAGGACTCGTAGAAGAAGTGATTGGATTGAAAGAGAAAGGATATACAGCTGATATGGTGGCCATGCAAGGCCTTGGATATAAGGAAATACTAGCTTATCTTGACGGAACAACAACACTAGACGAAGCAATTCGAATTTTAAAAAGAGATACAAGACACTTTGCAAAACGACAGCTCACATGGTTTAAAAGAGAACAACAAGTACTATGGATTGACAAACAAGAGTATCAATATCAAGAAGATAGGATACTGGAGGCTATTATACAGGAAATAAGAAAGAAGGATATCAGCACATGCTAGAACATACAACAATGTATCAAAAATTAGGAATCTCAAATCAAGTATATGACTTTGGACAATCTATGGAGGCACTGCTACAGGAACGCTTTGATGCTATTGATAGGATTGCGGAATACAATCAATTAAAAGTAATTCATGCTATGCAGGAACAGCGAGTCAACGAAGCTTGTTTTCACTATGCAAGTGGATATGGGTATAATGATCAGGGAAGAGACACGTTAGAAGCCGTCTATGCCAGTGTATTTCATACCGAATCCGCATTAGTAAGACCACAGATCACTTGTGGTACACATGCACTCGCATTAGCATTGGGTGCAAATCTACGCTATGGGGACGAGTTACTTTCTCCAGTTGGAAAACCGTATGATACATTAGAAGAAGTCATTGGAATTCGAGAATCTAAAGGTTCTTTGTCCGAATACGGAGTAACCTATAGACAGGTGGAATTATTAGAAGATGGTACTTTTGATTATGAGCATATTAAACAGGCGATTACAGGGAAAACAAAACTAATTACTATACAACGTTCCAAAGGATATCAAACAAGACCTAGTTTTTCCGTCACACAAATTGGTCAACTTATTGCATTTGTGAAAGAAATTAAACCAGATGTTATCTGCATGGTAGATAATTGTTATGGGGAATTTGTGGAAACTATTGAACCAAGTGATGTTGGGGCAGACCTTGTAGTTGGATCTTTAATAAAAAACCCGGGTGGTGGATTAGCTCCAATTGGTGGTTATATTGTCGGGAAACAAGAACTGATAGATCAGTGTGGATATCGATTAACATCTCCTGGACTTGGAAAGGAAGTGGGTGCTTCTCTAGGAGTGATGCAATCATTTTATCAAGGATTCTTTTTAGCACCTACCGTGGTAAGCAGTGCTTTAAAAGGAGCAGTTTTTGCCGCAACAATCTATGAAACCCTTGGATTTTCTGTGATTCCAAATAGTACTCAAAGTAGACATGATATTATTCAGGCGGTTACACTTGGAACACCGGAAGCTGTGATTGCATTTTGTCAAGGGATACAAGCAGCAGCCCCTGTAGATAGTTATGTATCACCGGAACCATGGGCGATGCCCGGATATGACAGTGATGTAATTATGGCGGCAGGTGCGTTTGTACAGGGCTCTTCTATTGAATTAAGTGCTGATGGTCCAATGAAACCACCTTATACGGTATACTTTCAAGGAGGTCTTACATGGCCACATGCAAAACTTGGAATTCTAATGAGTTTGGAAAAGTTAGTGCAAGGGAAGATGGTTACGCTACCAGACATTGCGAAAGGGCAGGAATAGTATGGAACAAAAATCCGTAATTATTGTGGGTGGTGGCGCATCAGGTTTAGTTGCAGCCATTGCGGCAGCACGTCAGGGAGCACATGTTGTTATTTTGGAACAAAAAGAGTCCCTAGGAAAGAAATTATTGGCGACAGGAAATGGACGGTGCAATTATACAAATACTGTTATGGAAACTACATGCTATCACGGAGATGATGTATCTGCTGTGGAAACAGTATTTAACCAATATGGAAGAATACAAACAATGCAATTCTTTTCTGATTTAGGTGTAATTGCGAAAGAGAAGCAAGGGTATATCTATCCGGCTTCTGAACAGGCGACTACGATTGTAGATGTATTACGCATAGAATTAAAACGCTGCAAGGTTAAAATTTTTACATGCGTAAAAGTAAAAGAGATACGTCCTATGAAATATGGATTTCAAGTAATTACAGATGGAGAGGACTATAAAGGCGATGTTGTGATTCTTGCAACTGGAGGAAAAGCAGCTAAGACACTTGGCTCAGATGGGAGTGGATATCAGTTAGCTAAATCCTTTGGACATACTATTGTTCCGGTTGTTCCGGCACTTGTTGCATTACAATGTAAAGGAGATTATTTCAAACAGATAGCAGGAGTTCGGACAGAAGCAACGGTTCGTGTCTTTGTACAAGGAACTGAGATTGGATCTGATACAGGAGAACTTCAATTAACAAAGTATGGCATCTCAGGAATTCCTGTATTTCAGATTAGCCATATGGTGTCGAAAGCTCTTTATTATAAAAAAGAAGTATCTATTCACCTTGATTTTATGCCAACTATTTCAGAAAAATCTTTGATTCCATTTTTTAAAGAGCGTCAAATAAAATCATATAAAAAATCAATGAGCGAATTTCTTATTGGAATTTTTAATCAAAAATTAATTCCGGTACTTTTACAAAAAAGTCATATTAACTTGCACAAAGCAGCAAGGGAATTAACAGACGAAGAGCTTGATGCATTGATTGCTACTTGTAAGAATTTCCCAATTGAAGTGTTATGTACCAATGGATTTGAGCAGGCACAAGTATGTGCGGGGGGAGTAGCAACTACAGAAATTCATCTAAATTCTATGGAATCACTATTAAAAAAGAATTTGTATCTTACAGGAGAATTATTAGATGTAGATGGGGTATGTGGAGGATATAATCTGCAATGGGCCTGGTCTACAGGGTATATTGCAGGGACTCATGCAGCTAGGGGAGAGTAATTCATGATAAAAATCGAACAGATAAAACTAAAGAGTTCTGAAAAAGAAGAACGGTTGCTTGATAAAATCATTCGGATATTAAATATAAATCCAGAGCAAGTGTGCTCTTATAAAGTTATAAAGAAATCAATTGATGCTCGTAAGAAACCAAATATATATATTGTATATACGGTAGCCGTAACAGTAGCAGAAGAAAAGAAAATATATAGAAAAATTAAGAATCCAAATGTAAGCTGTATTCAGATGAAACCTTATCAGTTTGTACCAAGGGGAACAAACTCCTATCAAACAAGACCTGTAATTGTAGGTAGTGGACCTGCCGGACTTTTTTGCGCCTATTTTTTATCGCTGCAAGGATATCAGCCTCTCTTGATTGAGCAGGGTGCTCCTGTAGAAGAACGGTTACAAGATGTCGAGCAATTTTGGAAAGATGGGACACTGAATCCTTACTCCAATGTACAATTTGGTGAAGGTGGTGCAGGAACTTTCTCAGATGGAAAATTGAATACGGTAGTAAAAGATATCTCTGGACGTAATCGAAAAGTTTTAGAAATATTTGTGGAACACGGAGCACCAAAAGACATCTTATATGAAAGCAAACCACATATTGGGACGGATATTCTTGCAAAAGTGATAACCAATATGCGAAAATCTATTATAGCCCATGGTGGTGAAGTGAGATTTCATTGTGAGTTAACAGACATCATAATTGAACAGTTGAGAATCAAAGAGATACAGGTGACTTATCATACAGGTACTATGATGAAGGAACAGATAGCAGTTGACCGTCTGGTGCTGGCTCTTGGCCATAGTTCCAGAAAAACTTTTTGGATGTTATATAACAGGAAAATTGCTATAGAAGCGAAGGCCTTTGCTGTTGGTGTTAGAATTGAGCATTCACAGGCGTTGATTGATAAATCCCAATATGGAAATGAAAGAACTAATCAGTTGCCCCCTGCTTCTTATAAATTAGCAACCACCTTAAATAATGGACGAGGAGTATATTCTTTTTGCATGTGTCCTGGTGGCTATGTAGTAGACGCTTCCTCGGAAGAGGGATATCTTGCAGTTAATGGAATGAGTTATCATGAACGTAATGGAGAGAATGCAAATAGTGCAATTGTTGTGACAGTTACACCGGAAGATTATCCGGACAAGCACCCTTTATCAGGAATTGCATTTCAACGACAATTAGAAAAAAAAGCATTTCAACTTGGAAAAGGAACCATTCCTATTCAATGTTTTGAAGATTATCGTCAGAATAAAGTGACTAAAACATGTAGCAATACAATACCTAATCTAAAAGGTAGATATAAATTTGCGAATGTACGTGAGATATTCCCAACAAGTGTGGGGGATTCCATTGAACAAGGGATTCTTGAATTTGATAAGAAAATCAAGGGATTTGCCGGACCTGACTGCCTCTTGTCTGGAGTGGAAAGTCGCACATCATCTCCAATTCGTATGACAAGAGATGACATATTAGAAAGCAATCTGAAAGGAATCTATCCATGTGGAGAAGGTGCCGGATATGCAGGAGGGATTACTTCGGCGGCTATAGACGGAATAAAAGTAGCTGAAATGATAGCCGAAAAACAGCGTTGATTCGACATGCTGCGCATTCCTTCAGAAAAATTTAATAACAGTTTGTATATACACGATTTTTAAAATATGGTAAAATAAACAGAGTTTGTGAATGCATAAGGAGGAGTATGAATGAAAGGAACAGGAAGCAAGAATGCCTGGGCTTTATTTTTGATGATATTGGCAGGAATTGTGTTGGGTGGATTTATTGGAATGTTAGCAGAAGGAATCCCAGTACTAAACTGGCTAGGATATGGACAATCTTTTGGGTTTGACAGTCCGATTGTGTTGAATCTTGGATTAATGGTTGTTACCTTTGGTCTTAGTATTAAAATTACAATTGCCAGTATCATTGGTGTTATTATCTCAGTGATTATTTATCGTTTCTTATAACTTTAGGAGAAAGCAGAGTTAGAGTAGTCGCTTTGATTACATAAGAGTCTATGTAAAAATTATGAAACAAGGAAGTACAATTAAGGATATGGTGGCGACAGAACGTCCCTATGAAAGATGTCAAACACAAGGAGCCGGAAGTTTAACAGATATTGAATTGCTTGCAGTATTATTGCGAACAGGAACAAGAGGTGTGAATTCACTTGAAATGGCAAGTGAGATTCTTTCTTCAAAGTCTCAGAAGAATTCAATTTTACAGATTCATCAATATACTTTAGAACAACTATTGCAAATTAAAGGAATTGGGAAAGTGAAAGCATTGCAAATCCTTTGCTTGTCAGAGTTATCCAGACGCTTGGCTAAAGCAACTGCATCCATGGGGTTAAGCTTTACAAATCCATCGTCCATTGCAAATTATTACATGGAGGATATGCGTCATCAAACTCAGGAACATATGAAACTTTTAATGTTAAATACAAATGCAAGATTAATAGGAGAGACGAATGTGTCAAAGGGAACTGTGAATGCCTCCGTCATATCTCCCAGAGAATTATTTATAGAAGCATTACAAAAGAATGCAGTATCCATTATTATACTACATAATCATCCAAGTGGTGATGTAACGCCAAGTAGAGAAGACAGATTGATTACAATACGAATTAAAGAAGCCGGTGCTCTAATTGGAATTGCATTGTTAGATCACATTATTATTGGTAATAATTGTTATATGAGTTTTAATGAACAAGGACTCTTGTAATAATCTGAAAGGAATAACAGATGGCTAGAAATGTATACGGACTTGATCTTGGGACTTATGAGATTAAGGTTTATGATAAAAAACAAGATACAATTTGGAAAGAAAAAAATGTAATTGCAATCGCAGATGAAAAACATATATTTTCAGTAGGAGACGAAGCTTATGAGATGTATGAAAAAGCACCAGATAATATTCAAGTAGTATTTCCCATGCATGCAGGTGTTATTTCTAGATTTAATGACATGCAGTATCTGCTACAGAATCTTTTAAAAAAAGAACGACGATTTGCCCGTGGTTCCAAATATGTGATTGCAGTACCTACCGATGTTACAGAAGTAGAGAAGCGCGCCTTTTATGATTTGGTTGTGCATTCCAGTGCCAGGGCAAAAGAAGTGAAAATTGTGGAGCGTGGAATCGCCGATGCAATTGGGTTAGGATTAGATGTTCAAAATACAAATGGAGTGTTTATTGCTAACTTTGGTGGAGAAACGACAGAATTAGCTGTTGTAGCATCAGGGGGTATGGTTCTGAATAAGATGGTGAAGATTGGTGGGGTTACCCTTGACCAGGAAGTTGCTAATCGTGTGCGTTATAATCACGACTTTTTAATTGGCCGTCTGACAGCAGAAACACTCCGAAAAGAATTTGGGGTGTTTGATGACAGTACTGATCGTTCTTTGGTTGTTGCAGGCAGGAATCTTATTACCGGTGTCCCACAGCAAAAAGAAATATCCATTAGTCTTGTTCGAGCGGCAATTAAGGAACCGCTGGAAGAGTGTATTCGTTCTATTCGTTCCTTAATTGAACGAACGCCACCGGAAGTATTGTCATTAATTCAAAAAAATGGAATCTATCTTACAGGTGGATTGGCTAATTTACGTGGGTTAGCGACCTACATAGAAGGAGCAATTGGAATGCGTGTTCACGTTGCACCTCATCCGGATATCTGTGTAGTCGAAGGATTGAAAAAGATTATAGAATCAAAGGAATCAAAAAATTTAACGTATTCAATGTTAGATGAAGATTATAGGTGGATAAGATAAAATGAAAACAAAGAATCAAATCACATTATCAAGTAAATATTGGTTAATTATATTAATTGTCATCTGTGTTCTGTTAATGGGAATATCCTATTTTACAGACATTGGAAAAGGGCCATTTAGTAATATTGCCAATTATACAGTGGTTCCAATGCAAAAAGGAATTAATAAGATTGGCATGTGGATGAGTGACTTGACGGAAAATTTTGAAACACTACAGGATATGAAAAAAGAAAATAAGAATCTGCAACAACAAGTAGATGATTTGACCATTGTAAACGGACAGTTACAACAAGAAAAGTATGAACTTGATCGATTACAAACACTATATAAATTAGATCAAAATTATGCAGAATATCAAAAAGTTGGGGCTCATGTTATTGCAAATAACGGCAGCAATTGGTTTAATTCATTTACCATTGATAAAGGAACAAACGATGGAATGAAAGTAGATATGAATGTATTGGCAGGGAGTGGACTGGTTGGCATTATCATAGAAACCGCACCTAATTATTCTATTGTACGTTCTATTATTGATGATGCAAGCAATGTAAGTGGTATGGTATTGACAACTGCGGACAGATGTATGGTACGTGGAGATTTAGTGCTAATGAATGAAGGAAAGATTAAATTTGATCAGTTGGCAAATAATGAAAATGAAATTAAAGAAGGGGAAGAAGTTGTGACTTCCTATATTAGTAATAAGTATCTACAAGGTCTTCGTATTGGATATCTGAGTAAAATCACAGTAGATGCCAACAACCTTACAAAATCGGGATATGTGATACCTGCAGTTGATTTTAGACATCTTCAAGAGGTGTTAATTATTACAACAACAAAAAAAGAAATGGTGGATAAATAAATGAAGAGAGGACTCATTACAATCTCGACAATTATTGTTTGTTTTTTATTACAATCAACGGTATTTCAATATTTAGCCTTGGCATCCATTACACCCAATCTACTTGTTATTATAACAGCCACATTTGGGTTTATGCGTGGGAAAAAGGAAGGGCTTTTTGTCGGCTTTTTCTGTGGTCTACTGATGGATATATTTTCAGCGGAATTTATAGGCTTTTATGCGTTGGTGTACATGCTGATTGGATATGCAAATGGCTTTTTTAAACGGCTATTTTTTGATGAAGATATAAAGCTTCCCATTGTACTGATTACAGTGAGTGAATTTCTCTATGGACTTATTATTTACGTATTTTTATATATGATGCGCAGCAGATTTGATTTTGCATACTATTTAAGTCATATTATTATCCCAGAATTAGTATATACCATATTAGTGACACTTGGCTTATACCAGTTAATTCTTAAAATAAACCAGCGATTAGAAGCCAAAGAAAAAAGGAGTGCAAGTAAATTTGTTTGATCGAATAAAAGACGGAATGGTAACAATTGTAAAATCTAGATTATCTGTTATCATCATTGCATTTGTTATCTTATTTGCAGTGCTTATTCAACGTGTGTTTTATCTGCAGATTATAAAAGGACAATCTTATCTGGATGATTATAAATTGTCCATTCAAAAAACAAGAGAAGTGCAGGGAACAAGAGGAAAAATTCGTGATTGTAATGGAAATGTACTGGCGTATAATAAACTTGCATATTCTGTAACCATTGAGGATAACGGTTCTTATAATAATATAAAAGAAAAAAATAAAATTGTAAATCAAACAGTAACAAAGATTATTCAGATTGTAGAATCACATGAAGATACAGTAATCAGTGATTTTGGAATTGTAATTAATGCAATGAATCAATATGAATTTACCACACCTGAAGGAATCCGGAGGTTAAGATTTATTGCAGATATCTATGGATATCCGACTATTGATAAATTAAGTCCAAAGCAACGGAATTCCTCTGCACAGGATATTATGAATTATCTGTGTGAAGATAAAGTATATGGTTATGGGATTGATCAAAAGAAGATCGAAAAAAAAGATATTATTAAATTAGTAAATATTCGATATGCTATGGGACTAAATAGTTTTCAAAAGTACATTCCAACTACCATTGCTTCAGATGTCAGTGAAGAATCAGTGGCTGATATTATGGAAAACTCGGATGTATTACAAGGAGTTGACGTAGTAGAGGATTCTTTACGTCATTATAATGATAGTAAATATTTTGCTTCATTAATTGGATATACCGGAAAGATATCAGAAGATGAGTTAACCACCTTAAATGAAGAAAAGAAGAAATATGCATTGACAGATATTATTGGAAAAGCAGGATTGGAACAGTCCTTGGATTCTGATTTGCAAGGAAAAAAAGGGAAGAAGATTCTTTATGTTGATAGTGTTGGGAAGATTATAGAAACAGCCAAAGGAAAAGATGCCAGTGCCGGAAATGATGTGTGGCTCACTATAGATAAAGACTTACAGATTGCAACCTATCGTATAATTGAAGAAAAATTAGCAGGCATTGTATTGTCTCGTATGCAAAATGTAATGAATTATGACCGTACCAGTGTTTCTAAATCCGGAGATATTATTATTCCAATTGATGATGTATATAATGCTTTCTTTTCTAATTCCATTCTTGATAAAGAACATTTTAAGGCAGAAGATGCAAAAGAAAATGAACAAGCGGTTTATGCACAATATAATACAAGTCTGGAAAGCAGTATTGCAGCTATAATGGAACAACTCAACAATGCCAATGCATCTCCATACAGTGAGTTATCCAAAGAGATGCAGGCATACATGTCTTATATTGCGACAGACATTTTAACTAATGAGACTGGCATTATTCAAAAAGATAAAATAGATACCAGCGATAAGATGTACATTGCTTGGAAAGAAGAGGATTCATTAAGTTTGTATGAATATCTTAATTTTGCGATTTCCAAGAATTGGGTTGATGCATCAGCACTTCAACAATATGTTTCCAGCGAAGAAACATATGCAGATTCAAAGGAATTGTATCAAGGAATTCTTTCCTTTTTAGGAGAATATCTGAAAGACAATAGTGGATTTGAAAAATTAGTTTATAAGTATATGATTAAAAATGGAACAATTACAGGAAAACAAATCTGTCTTATGTTATATGAACAAGGAGTTCTTCAATATGATGAGACACAGTTCAATAACTTAGTCTCAGGGGCTACCGGCCCTTATGATTTTATAAGAGGTAAAATCGAAACATTAGAAATCACCCCTGCGCAACTGGCATTGGAACCTTGTACCGGTTCGGCGGTGGTAACGGACGTTAATACAGGTGCAGTACTTGCATGTGTATCCTATCCGGGATATGATAACAATCGATTAGCCAATACGATGGATTCCAAATATTACAACCAATTAGTACATGATATGTCACGACCATTATATAATCATGCAACCCAGGAAAAAACGGCACCGGGTTCTACTTATAAGATGGTATCTGCGATTGCAGGATTGACAGAAGGTGTTATAAATCTTAACACCCAGGTTGAGTGTACCGGAACGTATGATAGAATAGAACCTAATCCTCCCAAATGTTGGATTTACCCACATTCTCATGGGAGTTTAAATGTTGTAGGTGGAATTGAAAATTCCTGTAATATCTTCTTCTATGAAACAGGATATCGGTTAGGACTAAAACCTGCAGATTCCAGTACAACAACTGCAGATACAAAAGACAAAAGATTAGACACCTCCTATTCCAGTGATTTGGGCATTCAAAAATTAAACAAATATTCCCAAATGTTTGGTCTTAGTGAAAAATCAGGTTTAGAGATTCCTGAGGTTGAGCCGGAGATTTCTACGGAATATTCAATTCCGTCTGCAATTGGACAAGGAACTAATAACTATACAGTCAGTCAATTGGCTCGTTATGTTACAGCAGTAGCAAATAAGGAAAATGTGTATGATCTTACCTTATTAAAACAAATTACAGATGTAAAGGAAAATGTTGTAAAAACTTATGAACCAACTGTCTATCAACCATTAGAGGATATTTCTAATTCTACTTGGAACGCAGTACATGAAGGAATGAAAGCAGTAATTAAAAGTAAAGCATCCTTTGCAAATATGAGAGAACAAAATTTTACAATGTCAGGGAAAACGGGTACGGCACAACAAAGTAAAACACACCCGGACCATGGACTATTTGTTGGGTTTGCGCCAAGTGATGCACCCGAGATTGCACTAAGTGTACGAATTACAAATGGATATAGTTCTAGTTATGCGGCTGAAATTGGACGAGATATTGTAATGTATCGATATAAGCTAGCATCTGATGATACATTATTCAATGGTATGGCTAACAGTATTAATAATGCAGTAGTATCTGGTGATTAATCAAGGAGGGCGTAAGATGTGAAGAATTTAGTTGTTATTAAATGTAACAAGTACGGTCTTTTAGTTTATTTAGATGAAAATGCTCCTTATCAAGAAATAATGACACAAATTGAATGTAAATTCAAAGAGTCTTCAAAATTTTTTAAAGATGCAGTTATGGCAGTATCTTTTGAGGGGCGTGTACTTACAAATGGACAAGAACGAGAAATTGTTGATTTAATTTCAAGCATCGCCCAAGTTCACATAGTTTGTATTATGGATCGTAATAAAAACACGGAAGTAGCTTACAAAAGCGTTGTAGATGAATGCATGGAGAATAAGGAACAGCGAGATGGACAATTCTACAAAGGTACCTTACGAAGAAGACAAGTACTTGAATCAGAAACCAGTGTAATAGTTCTTGGAGATGTAGATCTTGGTGCGACGATAGTAGCAAAAGGGAACATCGTGGTATTAGGAACAATTAGAGGAAGTGTTCACGCAGGGGCATCAGGTGATATGAAGGCATTTGTAGTAGCATTGGGAATGCAACCAAAACAGTTGCGTATTGCGGAAGTAGAAGCACACCGTTTGGTACTTGGACAAAAAGATACAGCACCTAACAGTCCTAAGATAGCGGTATTAGATGGTGAATGTATCTATGTTGACCCACTGATTTATTAAAATAAGTAGGAGGATTCATAATGGGGGAAATTATTGTAGTAACATCTGGAAAAGGTGGTGTAGGTAAGACAACCACAACAGCTAATCTAGGAGCAGGACTTGCAAAATTAGATAAAAAAGTAATTGTAATTGATACAGATCTAGGACTACGTAATCTAGATGTTGTCATGGGATTGGAAAATCGCATTGTCTATAACTTAGTTGATGTTATAGAAGGACATTGTAGATTAAAACAAGCACTGATTAAAGATAAAAGATATGAAAATCTATATTTGTTACCGTCTGCACAGACGAAAGATAAAACATCAGTTTCCCCGGAGCAGATGATAAAATTAACAGCGGAATTAACAGAGGAATATGATTATATATTGCTTGATTGTCCGGCAGGAATCGAACAAGGATTTCAAAATGCAATTGCCGGAGCCAATCGTGCAATTGTTGTTACAACACCTGAAGTATCTGCCATACGAGATGCGGATCGAATTATAAGATTGTTAGAAACTGCTGATTTTAAAAAGATTGATTTGATTATCAATCGTATTCGTATGGATATGGTAAAAAGAGGTGACATGATGACAATTGATGATGTCACAGAGATTTTATCAATTCCGTTGATTGGTGCAATTCCAGATGATGAGCAGGTAGTCATTGGTACAAACCAGGGTGAACCTGTGATAGGATTGGATTCTTTAGCAGGACAAGCTTATCAAAATATATGTAGCCGTATTATAGGAAATGATGTTCCATTTTTAGATCTAGATCCAAATATAGGTATCCTTGCCAAACTTTCTCAGCTATTCAAAGTAAGTTAGGGGAGGAAAAAAGATGAATGTATTTGACTCTATGATTAAAAGACCATCTGTTCCAATTGCAAAAGATAGATTAAAAGTACTCTTGGTGTCAGATCGTGTAAATTGTACCCCTGACATTTTTGAAAAAATTCATTCAGATTTATATCAGACATTATCTAAATATATGGAACTTTCACCCGATAATTTTGATGTTCAAATTACACGTTCTTTCATTCAGATAAACTTAACAGGAGAAAAATAGTGAAATTAACAAAACAATATCATCTAAAAGATTATAAATTTAATATTATTATACTCGTTATTGCACTTTCATGTTTTGGTATCATGGTAATTGGAAGTGCCAAGGAATCCGTACAAATGAAACAGGTAGCAGGACTTATCATTGGATTAGTGGCAATGGTAATCATCTCACTTATTGATTATGTATGGGTACTGAATCTATACTGGCTTATCTATGGTGCAAATATTGTGTTACTATTGGCAGTACGTTTCTTTGGTACAGAATCAAATAATGCACAACGTTGGATTGATTTGAAATTTATGCAATTCCAACCCTCCGAGTTAAGTAAGATTTTGTTGATTTTATTTTTCGCAAAATTCTTAATGATGCATCAAGATGAGATTAATAACGTGAAATTTTTAATTAAATCCATGTGTTTAGTTGCTATTCCATTAATCTTGATTTTAAAGCAACCAGATTTATCCACCACTATATCTATTGCAATGGTATTTTGCGTTTTATTATATGTATCTGGATTAAGTTATAAGATTATAGGGATTGCACTTGGATTGGCGATACCTGTGTCCATTATATTTATTAGTATTGTTGTTCAACCAAACCAAAAATTATTAGATACCTATCAACAGAAACGTATATTGGCGTGGTTGGAGCCACAAAAATATGCTTCTGACGAAGCCTATCAACAGAACAACTCTGTGATTGCAATTGGATCAGGTCAATTAAATGGGAAAGGATTGAATAATAATACAACAACTTCTGTAAAAAACGGAAATTTTATATTAGAACCGCAAACAGATTTTATCTTTGCCATAGTTGGAGAAGAATTGGGATTTGTGGGTTGCTGTATTGTCATTGCTCTGTTATTATTATTAGTGATACTATGTATTGTTACAGCCATTAAAGCACAGGACTTATCAGGACGAATTATTTGTTGTGGTGTGGCTGCACAGATAGGTTTTCAAAGTTTTATAAATATAGGAGTAGCAACAGCTTTATTACCCAATACAGGAATCCCACTTCCATTTGTTAGTGCAGGTTTAACATCCTTAGTTAGTATGTGTATGGGTATTGGCTTTGTGTTAAATGTAGGATTACAACCGAAAAAATACCAATAAGGAGCGAAAAAATGAATATTGGACTTATAGCACATGATGCTAAAAAAACACTGATGCAAAATTTTTGTATTGCCTATCGTGGAATTTTAAATAAAAATGATTTATACGCAACAGGAACAACGGGAAGACTTGTAGAAGAGGTAACCAATCTTTCCATTCATAAATATCTTGCGGGACGTTTGGGTGGAATGCAACAATTGGGCGCACAGATTGGACAAAATCAGATAGATGCTTTGATTTTTTTAAGAGATCCATTAAATCCACAACCTCATGAACCAGATGTAAATGATGTGGTTCGTCTTTGTGATACACATAATATTCCGATGGCAACGAATGTTGCAACAGCTGAACTGTTGGTAATGGCAATTGATAGAGGGGATTTAGACTGGCGTGAAATGTATAAATAAAAAATGGAAGATATTTATATGCATTACTTTGGCAGCAATGTGCCTGTCAGGATGTGTGACTTCAAAAGAACTTGTTGCATCATATGAAATGGAACATTACAATAAGAATCTGTATCAGGATCACTTTTTTTCGGAATCGTTATGTGTAAGTGCAGAAGATGTTGCTTTAGAAAATGCAAATACAGATACGAATATTCATGCTTCCGCATTATTTGATTTGAATCAAAAAAAAGTGCTTCAGGCATCAAATATGCATGAAAAAATATATCCTGCCAGTACAACTAAGATATTAACCGCTTATGTTGCTTTAAAATATGGAAAGTTAGAAGATACTATAAAGATTAGCAAAGCCGCAGTGGATTTTCAGGTAGGAGAATCTACCTGTGGTCTAAAAGAAGGAGATACCTGGAGCTTAAAAGACCTTTTGTATGGATTGATGATGGAATCTGGGAATGATGCAGCAGTGGCAATTAGTGAGCTTATCTCCGGAAGTGAAGATGAATTTATGAAGCTTGCAAATCAGGAAGCTAAAGAATTAGGAGCCACGCATACACATTATACAAATCCTCATGGGCTTCATGAAGAGGACCACTACACAACAGCCTATGATCTTTACCTGATGTTTCAAGCTGCAATTAAAAATGAAGTTTTTTTAGAAATTATACAGGCATCTACTTATAAAGTAAGCATTGTAGGTGCAGATACATCAACACGAGAATTAGTATTTGAGCCTACAAATTTATATGCAAAAGGTGAAGCAGATAAACCTACAAATGTTACATTAATCGGTGGAAAAACAGGGACTACAACACAGGCTCGTTATTGCCTTGTATTGCTTGAAAAAGACGAACAAGATAATAATTATATCTCGATTGTAATGGGAGCGGAGACGAAGCCCATTTTATATGTAGATATGACTGCTTTAATTCAAGCCATTCCAAGTACTTAAGATTGAGAAATTTGTAGATATGAAAAGGGGCATCCATTTTGGGTACCCCTCTTTGTTATGAATGTGACATACTGTTAATACGACCAAATAAGCTGATGAGATATAGGCCACATAATCCAATTAATGCATATATGATTCTTGAAATCCAAGAAAGATTTCCGAATAAAAATGCAACTAAATCAAAACGAAATATTCCAACTAAAAGCCAATTGACAGCTCCAGTAATCACAAGTGTCAAAGCTGTGTTATCAAACCATTTCATATGATGTCCTCCTTTTCACAGTCTGGTGTTATTATTTGCCGAATAATGGGAATTATACATTTAAATAGTTGCAATTAAATACTATTTAATACGAAAGGTAGCAATCACTTATGGAAACCATGGAAACGAAAAAATTATATCGAACATATTCAGAATTCTTAAAGTCCAAATACGGAGAAAAAGTCTATAAATTACCAATTAATCTTCCAATTACTTGTCCCAATAGAATTGGAGGTGATGGTTGTATCTTTTGTGCTGAAATCGGAACCGGATTTGAAGCAATGTCTTCTACTCATTCAGTAACCGAACAACTTGAGATAACAAAAGAATTAATTATAAAGAAGTATCATGCACATAAATTCATTGCCTATTTTCAAAATTATACGAACACCTTTATGCCGTTAGAGCAATTTGAAATGTATATGCAGGAAGCTATCAAGGTTTCGGATATTGTAGAACTATCCATCGCAACAAGACCGGACTGTATACGTGGTTCTTATTTAGATATATTGAAACATATCGAACAAACTTATGGAACTGCTATTACTATTGAATTAGGACTACAGACAGTCAATTATCACACTCTTGCAAAGATTCATCGAGGACATGGACTGGCCGAATATATTGATGCTGTTCAAATGATTAAAAAATACGGATTTATGATATGTACTCATGTGATTCTAAATCTTCCAGATGATATCTATGAGGATGCAATTGAAACATCAAAAGTATTATCTGCATTGCAGATAGATATCGTTAAAATTCATTCACTTTATATACCAAAAAACACTGTGTTGTGTGATGCGTACAAAAATGGTACAATTGCAATATGTTCTAAAGATGAATATATGAGACGTTTAATGGGGTTTCTAGAATATCTATCACCTAAGATAGTTGTAGAACGTTTATTTAGTCGTGTACCGGAACAAGATGCAGTGTTTTCTAATTGGGGAACAAGTTGGTGGAAATTACAAGATGAAATAATTGCGCGAATGGAACAAAACAATAGTTTTCAAGGCAAAAAATTTCATTATTTAGATGGTGTTGCATTGGAAAAGTTATAGTAGGAGGTTCTGGTTTGGCAACAAAAAATGAGATTACAAATATTCGAGTTTATAAGAAAAAATGGAATATTAACATAGGGTTAATTATCTTTGGTTTTATTTTTCTTTATTTAGTGGGTACAGTTTTAATGTATCTTACTACAAAGCATGTTACATCTTATGAAGTGAGAGAGGGCTCAATACTGAAAGATAATACATATACAGGAGTTGCCCTAAGAATGGAAACAGTGGTAAATGCAGAAACAGATGGTTATATCAACTATTATGCTAATGAAGGGGATAAAGTTGCAGCGGGAAGCAATGTATATACGTTATCAACCGATAAAGTAGATACAACAGCAGAAACTATCACAGAATCTACAGCGTTATCTGAGGACGAACAGCAGTCTGTTTTATTTAAAATCCAACAATTTAATGAGGCATTTAATGAGGAAGACTTTTCAGATATATATAATCTAAAGACAGATATTGATACAGTCCTTTCTAATAATACAAAGCAAGGAAAGATTCAACAATTAGATGCACTGATTACTAATGGCGATACCAATAATCCTACAAGCATCTATCAGGCACAGGAGGACGGGATTCTTTCCTATTCTATTGATGGACTTGAAACCATTACACCAGATACACTTACTCCCGATATGATATATAAAACAAATTATCATAAGATTGAATTACGGAATAATGAAAAAATAAAGACTGAAAATCCTGTTTATAAACTTATTTCAAGTGAAGATTGGTCGGTTGTGATTCCTTTAACACCAAAGACGGCAAAAATGCTAAAAGACACATCTTATATTAAAGTACGAATGAAAAAAGATAATAAATCGATATCAGCGAAGCTCACCATTTTTAAAAATGAAGATTTGTATTTAGGGAAATTAGACTTTCATAATTCAATGATTCGTTATGCAAATGAACGTTATCTTGATTTAGAACTTATATTTGAAGATAAATCGGGATTAAAGATACCAAAATCTTCCATTGTCAAAAAATCATTCTATACCGTACCGGAAGAATATCTTACACAAGGTGGAAATGGAAATGATACCGGAGTTTTAAAGCAAACGAAAAACAAAAAAGGAAAAGTGATTACAGAATTTTTATCAACACCTGTATATTATCGAAAAGAAGGATATGTGTATCTAGATCCCAATGATTTTGAAAAAAATGATTGTTTAGTCAAACCAAAATCTACAGATATTTATCCATTAGAAAAAGAAAAGAAACTGAAAGGTGTTTACAATATTAATAAGGGTTATGCTGTGTTCAAACAAATCAGTATTTTATGTGAAAGTGAAGAGTATTATATTGTAGAAGAAGGAAATAGTTATGGATTATCCAACTATGACCATATTGCATTAAAAGGAAAAGATGTAAAAGAAAATGCAGTCGTTTTCTAGAAAGGAGTATATATGCTACAAACAAATTTAATTGAAGTTAAAAAAAACATAGAAATTGCGTGTTCCAAAGCAGGACGTGACGTTAAAGATGTTACTCTAATTGCAGTAACAAAGACCAATCCGATTCTTATGTTAGAAGAAGCATATCACTTAGGAGAACGATGCTTTGGTGAAAATAAAGTGCAGGAATTGTGTGATAAATATGAGCATCTTCCAACAGATATTCAATGGCATATGATAGGACATTTGCAACGTAATAAGGTGAAATATATTATAGATAAAGTGTCACTTATTCATTCCGTAGATTCGTTACGTTTGGCCCAAACAATCAATGAAGAGGCCAAAAAAAATAAAAGTATCGCTAATATTTTAATTGAAGTGAATGTCGCACAAGAAGAAAGTAAGTATGGACTTGCTCCAGATGAGGTTGAGGTATTTGTGGATAAGCTTGCATTATTATCTAACATTTGTGTAAAAGGATTGATGACAATTGCACCCTATGTGGATAATCCGGAGGATAACCGTTCTGTTTTTGCCTCTTTGCGTAAATTATCTGTTGACATTGCACGTAAAAACGTTGATAATATTAATATGGGTGTGCTTTCAATGGGGATGACAAATGATTATCAGATTGCGATTGAAGAAGGTGCTACCATGGTACGTGTTGGAACGGGGATTTTTGGGGAAAGAAATTATAACATAAGATAGGAGACTAAGATGGGAGTTTTAGATAAGTTTTTGGAAATTATGAAATTGACTGATGATGATGATTATGATGATGATTTCTTTGATGAGGAAGAATATGATGATTATGATGAAAAACCAAAGAAGGGGCTTTTCAAAAAAGAACGAAATTATGATGAGGATGAGGATTTTGATGTGCCAGCGGAACGTAAGTCAAAACCTAGCCGCACAAACAATAAAGTAACACCAATGCGTCAGCCCACAAAAAAGCCAAGTGGTTCCATGGAGGTGTGTGTTGTAAAACCAACTTCCGTAGATGATGCGAGAGAGATTACGGAGACTTTGTTAAGTGGTCGAACTGTTATTCTTAATTTGGAAGGTTTAGATTTAGAGGTTGCCCAACGCATTATTGATTTTACATCAGGTGCAACTTTTGCAATTAGTGGTAATTTACAAAAGATTTCAAACTACATATTTTTAGTAACGCCTACAAATGTAGATATCTCAGGGGATTTACAAGACCTTTTAAATACATCATTTGAAGTGCCATCTATCAGAACTCGATTCTAGGTAATATATGATGCAAAAAGATGAGTTGTTATTACAAAAAAGATTAATTGAATTATCAGAATTAGCTTATCAGCGAGGAATTGTCACCTATTCTGATTTTTTGAATTTGAATGAATTAAATATATTGCAAATAACACCAAAGAATATGTTGTTTTCTCAATATGAAACATTTGGAGGTTATGATTTATCTGAGCGTCAGATGGTTGCCTTTCTACCTGATGCTCTTTATTATGATTTTATATATCCAATCACAGTACTAAAGATTTCTCCACTGCAAAAGAAATTTACCGATAAACTATCCCATAGAGATTATTTGGGAGCAATTATGAACTTAGGAATAGAACGTAATAAGGTTGGAGATATCTTACTATTAGAAAATACTGCTTTTTTATTTGTACAGGAAACACTGTCTAAATATATTATGGAAAATTTGACAAGAATTAAGAATACCACTATACAAGTTGCAATTGAAAATGAAAATAAATTTTCCTATCAACCAAATTATGAGGAAATAAAGGGAACAATAGCATCTACTCGCCTGGATAGCCTATTATCACTGGCATATGGATCTTCCAGAAGTAAATTGGTTACTCTAATAGAGACTGGTAAGGTTTATGTAAATGGAAAATTAATTACAACCAATAGTTATCAAATAAAAGACCATGAAATTGTATCGGTACGCGGAATTGGTCGTTTTTCTTATAATGGGATTATATCTGAAACAAAAAAAGGACGTTTTTACGTTTCAATTTATAAATATATATAATTTACTAATAATGACTAAGAAAAGGAATATAAAATGGAACAAAATCTAAGATATAAAAATAATCGCAGTTATTTGTTTGGAATATTAGGTGTTTTATGCGGGGTATGTATTGATCAATTGAGTAAATATATGGTTGTATTAAAATTAAAAGGTCAAGAACCTTTTATTATATGGGAACATGTATTTCAATTACAATATCTGGAAAATCGTGGTGCTGCCTTTGGAATCTTACAAGGACAAAAGATGTTTTTTTTAATTATGAGTGTGCTTGTATTACTTGTTATGACTTTTTTTTATTATAAGATGCCAATATCTAGTAGATATCGACCACTTCGTATCTGTATTGTATTGACAATTGCCGGTGCATTAGGTAATATGATAGACCGAGTACATTTGAATTATGTGATTGATTTTTTCTACTTTGAATTGATTGATTTTCCGATTTTTAATGTAGCTGATTCTTTTGTAGTTATAGCGACTATTGGATTCTTTTGTTTGCTTTTATTTTTTTATAAAGAAGAAGAGCTGGATTTCTTAACATTTAAACGTAATTAATAAGAGAGCAGGAGAAAACAGAATGAAATGTCATACTTTTACCATCACAGAAAGTGAAGCTCTACGTATTGATCGTTTCCTTGCAGAGAAATTACCTGATTATACACGTTCTTATCTTCAAAAATTAATTAAAGAAGAGCAAGTTACTGTTAATATGCAAATTATTAAAACAAGCTACAAATTGATGAAGGGTGATACAGTTGTAGTTACCATACCCGAATTGACTGTTCCGGATATCTTGCCGGAAGATATTTGCCTGGATATTTTATATGAAGATACGGATATTTTAATTATTAATAAACCTAAGGGAATGGTTGTTCATCCGGCTACAGGACATTATACAGGCACTCTGGTAAATGCATTAATGTATCATTGTAAAGGGGAATTATCTGGAATTAACGGCGTAATGCGGCCGGGCATTGTACATCGCATTGATATGAATACAACAGGTTCTCTTTTGGTATGTAAAAATGATATGGCACATCAGGCGTTAGCTGAACAACTTAAAGTACATTCTGTGAAACGGATCTATCAAGCAATTGTTCATGGGGTAATTAAAGAAGATGAGGGAACAATATGTGCTCCCATAGGAAGACACCCATTAGATAGAAAAAAAATGAGTATCAATGAAAAAAATGGAAGAGAAGCAATTACCCATTACAAAGTGTTACAGCGTTTTGAAAAATACACTTATATCGAATGTCAGTTAGAAACCGGACGAACTCACCAGATTCGAGTTCATCTGGCCAGCATTCATCATCCACTTTTAGGAGATGATGTCTATGGACCTAGCAAATGTCCTTATAAATTAGAAGGTCAGACATTACATGCTAAAACATTGGGAATTATACATCCAAGTACAAAGCAATATCTTGAAGTATATGCTCCTTTGCCGGAATATTTTGAAAAATTATTAAAAAAACTATAATTTATATATGAGGATAAATTACAATTCAAATTTCAGGATAAGTTTTACTTTATATCTAATTTGTTATATAATACATCTATACAGAACATTGCACATATAAATAGGTCAGATAACAAAAAGGAGCGTGACAAATATGGGGAAAACTCATACAATTATAACAATAGGTCGTCAATTTGGAAGCGCAGGACGTGAAATTGCTGATAAAATTGCTAAGGATCTGGATATTAAAGTATATGATAAAGAAATGCTTGATAGGGCTGCCAAAGAAAGTGGTATATGTCAGGAATTATTTGAATCACACGACGAGAAACCAACGAGTAGTTTTTTGTATTCTTTAGTTATGGATACGTATTCATTAGGATATTCTTCCGGAACATATGCAGATATGCCTATTAATCACAAAGTGTTTTTAGCACAGTTTGATGCAATTAAAAAAATTGCAGATGAAGGTCCATGTATCTTAGTAGGACGTTGTGCAGATTATGCATTAGAACAGTATAAGAATGTAGTAAGTGTTTTTATCCATGCAGAACTTGATGCACGAATACAGCGAGTTGCACGTATTTTTGATATTACAGATGCGAAAGCAAAAGAGATGATTCATAAAACAGATAAAAAAAGATCGAGTTACTATAATTATTATACAAATAAAAACTGGGGAGATGCTGAAAGTTATAATCTATGTTTATCTAGTTCTGAGCTTGGAGTACAAGGAGCAACGGAGGTTATAGAGTCCTATGTTCATGTAAAAGAAACTATAACTGATATAAGCCTATAATTTATGAAACAATGCAGTCACCCGGTAAACATAATTTCTTCTGCCGGGTGACCTTTTTATACTATCTGATATGTGGAGTACGTGTAGGCCAACCTTTGATATCTCCATTTAGAATAGCTGTAAACATACGTTCTTTCGTTCCGAGGTGCTCCGTATTTAATTGTTTTAATAAATTTTTTGCATATTGACGTTTTGTGTGTCCATCTATAGGACATTTACTTTTTACTACCGGTAATTGATACTTATTTTTGAATCCAATTACATCAGCTTCTTCCACAAACATAATAGGTCTAATTACCGTCAAATCCATACGATCCAAATATGTCTTTGGTGAAAAAGAATAAAATCGCCCCTCAAATATTAGAGATAGTAGCATCGTTTCAATAATATCGTCTTTGTGATGTGCATATGCTATTTTATTACAACCAAGGGATTTGGCTGCATCGTTTAATGCGCCTTTTCTCATCTTTGCACATAGAGAACATGGATTTGTTTCCTTTCGTTCTTCAAATAAGATATGTGCAATCTGCGTTTTTACAATAATGTATGGAATTTCTAATTCGGAACAAAGATTCTGTACAGGTGTAAGATCAAATTCTTCATATCCTAAATCAACAGTAATAGCACTTAGTTTAAATTGTTGAGGATAAAAACGTTGCAATCCATGTAATGCATATAAAAGGGTCAGGCTATCTTTGCCACCGGAGATACCAACAGCAATATGGTCCCCCTCTTGAATCATACTGTATTCATCTACTGCTTTTCTCGTATAACTAAGTAATTGTTGTAGTTTCATTTGTTTTTACTTTCCTCTATTATATGTTTTATAAGTCACATCTAATGTTCCTTGCTAATAGTATCAGTTTTCATTGAATTTATCAAGCAAAAAGAGTATCATATAGAAGAGTTATTTGTGATGAGAAAACATATTTAAGGAGGTAGCTATGAGATTTGTTATACAACGTGTTTCACAAGCATCGGTTGTAGTTGAAGATGAAATTATTGGAGAAATTCAAACAGGTTATCTTGTTTTTATTGGAATAGGTAAAAATGACACTACTGAAATTGCAGATAAGATGATTAAAAAAATGATTGGATTGCGTATTTTTGAGGATACACAAGGAAAAATCAATTTAGCATTGTCAGATGTTGATGGAAGTTTATTGTTAGTTTCACAATTTACCCTTTATGCAACTTGCAAAAAAGGAAATAGACCAAGTTTTACGGAAGCAGGCACACCAAAAGATGCAGAATCATTATATGAATATATTGTAATGCAATCTAAAAAGTATATACCAAAAGTACAACAGGGGAGATTTGGTGCAGATATGAAAATCCAATTATTAAATGATGGACCATTTACCATTATTTTGGATTCAGAGGAATTATAACGTTAACTATAAAAGAAAGCGAATACTTATGGGAAAAAAGAAAAAAGATAAAACAGCACAGGATCCGAATCAAGAACAAGAGAAACGGGAAAGCAGAAAACCAAGTAAAAAGATTATTATAATAATATTGCTGATTATTATAATTGTATCTGTTGTAGGTGGAGCGGTGTTTATGATTATGAAGAAAAAAGCCGCAGAAGAGGCTGCTCGAAAAAAAGCGGAAATCACGCCACCTAAATATTATTTTTCAAAAGAGGACGAAATTGCTGCCATTACAGAAATAGTTGGAAAAAGAAGCTGTAAAAACACTAAAAAAAATCACCAATATCAAAAAGTTAAAGATACGGTATCGGATATTGAAACTTATGGTACCTATCTCAAAGATAAAAAACAATTTGTAGATGCGACTTCCTTAATCGAGAGTTCAAAAGATACAAACGAGCAAGGGAAAGATAAATCTACAGGTTCTTCATATCAATTTGTGGGTGAAACATCAAAAGATAAAGGGAAGAAAACTGTCTGGATTAAAATTGATAGTAAAGATTCCGGATATACGGTAACTTTATCTACCAAAGACCAAACACTGGCAGATGTAAAAAATGAACTTGATGGAAAAGAAGAAGATGATGTTCTTGCTTGGGGAGATGCAATATCAAAAATCACATCAAAATCAGCTGAAGAGCTTGGACTTTCACTTACACCTGCTGAATATGATTATGTACCATTTGAGGGAAGAACAGTTATCAATGATGAAGATTATTTTGAAATACGAACTTATCTTCCAAATGAAATAGGAACAAGAGACTTCGTCGCTTTATTTTTTGTAAAATGTAAAAAAGGTGATATAATCTATAAAATTGATGAAACAACAGGTCAGCCGGTGTTAGTTGGTAATGCTCCGACAACACCACCGGAAGCGAGTGCAACTACAGAAGTTGATGCAACTGCAGAGTCTATAAAAAAAGATTCGACGACTGATACAACTACAAAAAAAGATTCCAAAGATTCCAAAGATTCGAAGAAAAAATCAAATGATAAGAAAAAAACAAAAGATAAGAA
>JAVXHR010000018.1:34889-36114 GCA_036656795.1 Lachnospiraceae bacterium
GATAAGAAAAAAACAAAAGATAAGAAGAAATAAAGGAAATGTAAATAAAGAACCATTTAAGAGAATCATAATTAATTATGATTCTCTTAAATGTACTACCGTAGCTGCTTTACGACGACGATCTTCATCAATTGCAGCATAATGTTTCTTTGTAGTATTCACATCTTTGTGGCCAAGAACATCAGCTACAAGGTAAATATCTCCTGTTTCCTTATATAGTGCAGTACCATAGGTGCTGCGTAATTTATGTGGTGTGATTTTTTTATTGGGGATTGCTTGAGAAGCATATTTTTTGACCATATTTTCAATTGCCTGTACCCCCATACGCTTTTTCTGTGTAGATAAAAACAAAGCATTTTCGTAACCGACCAATGGAATAATACCATTTCGTGTAAATTCCAGATAATGCTCCAATGCATATTGCACTTCATTTCCAAAATATACAATCATTTCATTGCCACCTTTTCGCGTGACCTTTATACCATTATTTTTAAAATCAACATCATTTATATCAAGTCCAACACATTCAGAAACACGAATGCCGGTACCTAACAATAATGTTAAGATTGCTAAGTCTCGATTTTTTGTCTTCTCATAATATTTTTTTTGTTGTCCGTTCAATAAATCCCCACAATGTTCTACATAATCTAATAAAATGACAATTTCATCGGTATCTAATCGAACAATTGCTTTATCATGTAGTTTAGGCATATCAACTAATAAGGTTGGATTTTTTTCAATAATTTGTCTTTTGTAAAAATAACCATAAAAACTACGAAGTGCTGACATCTTACGAGCTAATCCTTTTTCACTATTTGTAACTTGTTTTGTATCGCGAAGATATACTTTTAGATATTCTTGATATTCTTCGATATCTAACGGACTAAGATGTTCAAGGTCGTTGCTTGTGAATTGATTCATAGTGTAATCATGATAAAGAGGATTCTGCTCAATCAAAAAATTAAAGAAAACTCGAATATCATATGCATAAGAAATTCTTGTCTTTGAAGATGTAGTAGGCTCCATTGCACGAAAATAGTCTTTTACAAAAGAAGGCATAGTTGTTAGTAATTCTCTTAGACGTAAGGTATTATCAATATATGATTGTTGGTGATATGTAATTGGTTCTGTAGACATAGGAATCCTCCTTTGGTTATAATTTTCTCTTTTATATTATCATTTAATATATTGAGTTCAGTTAATAATCTATTGGAAAAATCAGCAT
>JAVXHR010000019.1:0-35405 GCA_036656795.1 Lachnospiraceae bacterium
ATTCAAACAAAGTTAGAATCTCATCTTTTCTTCAAAGTATACCTTCAAATCCTCTATTTTGATTCGTTCTTGTTCCATGGTATCTCTATCTCGAACAGTTACCGCACCGTCTTCATCAGAATCAAAATCATACGTTACGCAGAACGGCGTACCAATCTCATCTTGTCGGCGATAACGTTTCCCGATATTTCCACGATCATCAAACTCACAATTATATGTTTTTGACAACTCCGCAAATACCTTTTCGGCATTTTCATTTAACTTTTTAGAAAGTGGCAGCACACCAATCTTAACCGGTGCCAGTGCCGGGTGGAAATGCATCACTGTACGCATCTCTCCACCTTCTAGTTCTTCCTCATCATAAGCACTGCATAAGAAAGCAAGCACCATACGATCTGCTCCTAACGATGGTTCAATAACATAAGGAAGATACTTTTCTTTCTTTTCATCATCGAAATACGTCATGTCTTGTTTAGATTCATTTTGATGTTGAGTCAAGTCATAATCTGTTCTGTCCGCAACACCCCACAACTCACCCCAGCCAAATGGGAATAAAAATTCTACATCTGTGGTCGCTCTGCTATAGAAGCTTAATTCTTCTTTTTCATGATCTCTCGCTCTTACTTCTTCTTCCTTTAATCCCAGCGCATAGAGCCAATCTAGGCAAAACTTTTTCCAGTACTCAAACCACTCTAGATCTGTTCCCGGTTCACAGAAAAATTCTAATTCCATCTGCTCAAATTCTCTTGTTCTAAATGTAAAGTTACCCGGTGTAATCTCATTTCGAAAAGATTTTCCTATCTGAGCAATTCCAAATGGTATCTTCTTTCTGGACGTACGTTGTACATTTTTAAAATTCACAAAGATACCTTGTGCCGTCTCCGGTCTAAGATAAACAGTATTCTTTGCGTCCTCTGTTACCCCTTGAAATGTCTTAAACATCAAGTTGAATTCTCTAATATCTGTAAAATTATGTGCTCCACAAGAAGGGCATTTAACACCATGTTCCTCAATAAAAGCTTTCATCTGTTCTTTAGACCATGCATCTACGCTTTCATGTAATTCAATTCCAGCTTCTTTGGCATAATCTTCAATTAATTTATCTGCACGGAATCGTTCATTACACTCTTTACAATCCATAAGTGGATCACTAAATCCCCCCAGATGTCCGGATGCAACCCAGGTCTGTGGATTCATTAGAATCGCACAATCAACTCCCACATTATATGGACTTTCCTGCACAAATTTCTTCCACCAAGCACGTTTTACATTATTCTTTAATTCTACACCAAGATTCCCATAATCCCATGTATTTGCAAGGCCCCCATATATTTCTGACCCAGGATATACAAATCCTCTTGATTTTGCCAGGGCTACAACTTTTTCCATTGTCTTTTCCATACTGTCATTCCTCACATTCTTTTCGATTTTGTTAATTGTTTCCCATTATAACTTCTTTGTAGCCTATTTTCAAGTGGTAACCGTAATCGTTTGCAGTATTTCCAAGGATTTAAACTGCTTATCAACATATAGCTCCATATAACGTTTCATAATGCATTGTATCTGTTCTAATACCTTGGGTGTTACCACGAAATTATATAATTTCTCGATTGGAGAGCTAACAATATATTGCAGGGTATATAATGTAGAATTATCTAATGATATTCCATCTATTACATCTGTTTGACACTTGGTGCATACAATTCCCCCCTTATGTGGACTAAACATGACTTCTCTTTTAGTATCTCCACAGTTTACACATTCAAAAACCTGTGGTGCCTCCCCATTCAAGCTAATTGCCTTCAACTCGTATATGTATCGAATCAATTGGTTATCAATCGTTCCTTTTGTCAAAGCCCGCAATGTTTGATACAAGAGCTTTAGCATAGATACTTCGTCATTATCTTCTTTTGTATAATAATTAGCAATATCCATGAAATAAAATCCGTAATATGCTGCTTCAATGTTCTCCCTCAGTTCCATAAAGTAATTGGATATTGTTATTTGCTGAATGGTATAAGAATTGCGCCCTTCATATAATGTAAACTCACCAAAAGAAAAAGGATTAATCCCACCAATCAATGAGCTGTTTTGTTTTCTTGCTCCTTTGGCAAATGCGGATATCTTCCCTCTTTCTTTCGTCAAGATAACGACACGTTTATCATATTCCCCTATTGGTGTTGCGGACAGCACTATCCCTGTTACTGTGATTGATTGACTCAACTTTTCCCCTACCTGTTTCTTCTTGATCATACTTTCGAACTATTTGTCTACAAGTTTCTACTCCACGATAATACAGATAATCATCTACTTTACCTGATTGTGTAAACTCATTCCAGTATACTGGTTCCATGACATCACCTCTTCATATGTGTTATATGATTAGAATCTCCCTTTGAACACACTCTATACTGGTTAATATATCCTTATTCGTCTTTATAGCCAAAGTTCTTCATTAGCATGTCACTATCCCGCCAATCTTTTTTAACCTTGACCCATAATTGAAGATTCACTTGACTATCTAATAAACGTTCAATTTCAAAACGTGCGGTACTTCCTATCTTCTTCAACATTGCCCCTTGCTTTCCGATAATAATTCCTTTATGAGAATCACGCTCACAGATAATGGTTGCTTCAATATCTATAATTTTCTTACGTTTTTTCATCTTATCTATAGATACTGCAATTCCATGTGGGATTTCTTCGTTCAAGGAATGTAATGCTTTTTCACGAATCAATTCTGCAACAATCTGACGTTCCGGTTGATCTGTAATTGTATCTTCATCGTAAAACTGCGGTCCATACGGAAGATATTGAGTAATCACTTTTACAAGTTCATCAGTATTGTCTCCACTTCTCGCCGATACCGGTACAATTGCCGCAAATTCATATATCTTTTGATAGGCATCAATATATGCCAGTACTTCTTCTTTTTTTACCATGTCTACTTTGTTAATAACAAGAACTACCGGCGTCTGTACTTTCTCCAATTGTTCCACAATGTGACGTTCCCCTGCTCCTATAAATGTAGATGGCTCAACAAGCCACAGAACCACGTCAACTTCATTCAATGTACGTTCTGCCACATTCACCATATACTCCCCTAGCTTATTCTTTGCTTTATGAATCCCCGGAGTATCTACAAACACAATTTGGCTATCTTCGGTTGTCAATACTGTCTGTATGCGATTTCTCGTCGTCTGTGGTTTATTGGATGTAATTGCAATCTTCTGTCCAATGAGGTAATTCATCAACGTGGACTTTCCTACATTGGGTCTTCCGATTAATGTTACAAATCCTGACTTATATTCTTTTTTCATATGCTCCTCCAAGCTTAAAACAACTCTTTCACTTCCTCAAAAAGTAATGATTGCTCTTCAATCTTCTCTTCACTTCCAATTACACAGAGTTGATTGGCATGTAATATCGCTTCCACCACTTCTGCAAGGTTCCTAATATCTTCTTGTGTTGCATCTAATATCTGCATACGTTCTTGTCGAATCATCTCTGCTGTGACATGATTCATATATAGATTCATAGAACGGTCTCCTTTAGCAGATGGAGACATTGGTTGATCTATAGTACTTATAGTTCCGATGATATATTTCGTCATATCCCGTTCATTCACTGTGAATGTCTTCAGGTAGTCCGGAATCCCCTCATATATCTCATTGGTCTTCTCTAGATTGGGATCACGATAAGAGGTAAAGAATCCATCACCTATCCGATTAAATCCGCTCATACAACCATATGCACCACCTTTAACACGCACATTCTGCCATAGATATTCGTAACTTAAAATAGTCCGAAGAATATGAAGTGCCCCTGTATATGTGGCTCCACCATCAATAAAGTTTCCTGCCCGCGCCACATATTGCACCTTTGACGATGTCTTAAATCCCTCATTTTTTTTCACACAATGCAATACACAAGGTTCCATGTGAATAGTTTCTGTATATAAATGTGCTGTCAATGTTTCCACTGCCTGTGGCAGATATACAATTCCCTCTTTGGTTGAAGTACAACTAATCATCATATTGTCTGCTCTAAATAACATCTTTGTCAATTTTTTAAGATTAAGAATTAACGTTTGCTTCTCTGTATCAAAGCATTCTTCATTATGACAAATAGTTTTATAAAATTCAATTCCATTTGTCATATCCTTGAATCTTGATAACGGTGAAGCATACGATGCTGCGCGCAATACCGCCGTTACATGACCCGAAGATTGGAATTTCATCTGTAATCTAGACTTCAGCATTGAAAGAATTTCCAATAATCGTTTTTCATCATCCAACTTTGAGCATGTTAATATCTCCTGCATCATCTCAAATGCAATCGGAAGTTTTTCATACAATGCTTTGGCTTTTATCTCGAAGGTTGCCTTGAATTCTTTTTCTTTTACCTTACATACATTCGGATAAAGCTCCAATGAAGTTTCAATTCCACCGGTATGCACATTAATCTCATTAAACAACTCTCCATATGCATAGTGTTCTGTATCAATAATACCTAATACCCCTTGCAGAATCCCAACATATGGTAATAATTCTTCTGATACTGCGGATAAATCAAACAACAAATCCACATATCCAATGCCATTGGTTTCTACATTATGATGAATCATAGGAATCGCTCCTAATGATAATTCTTCATTATAAATAGGTGCGATCTCTTTGGAGATATCTCCACGTTCTAACACTGGTATCTTCTTTAATGCCTCATCTGTTGATGGTTCTTCTTGATACTTTAGCAAGTTTTCTGTGTCTTTTATTAATTCGTTAATTTCTTTTTTAGACAGTTTTTCTTTGTAATGTTCCAGTTTTTTTTCTAATTCCTTTTCTAATCTGGCCGTTCTCCCTTTTTCCGGTTTTACAACTACAATAGAACCATGTGTATTATCCAATAGATATTGTTGAATTAATTCTTCAAAATAATCCGTTGTCATCTTCGACTTTAAAAACTCAAATGTTTCCAATGCCTCCACATGGATAAAAGGTTGTGTGTCATCATATAACCAACTATCAAACATCTGCAATCCATACATTAGACCAGGTGGATAATTTCCAAAGTCCGCTTCCCGAAAACGAAATTCATGATAATTGATTCCTGCAGCCAACGCCTTTTTATCAACTCCTTGTTTTACAATCTTACGCAAGGTATCTTCAATAACTTGTACAAACTCTTTCTTTTGTTCATAATTGGCATTTTTAGCAATAATAGAAAATATAGGCTGATAGATTCCACTGTCATAAGAACCCATAATATCTTTTCCAATTCCTGCATCTACCAACGCTTTTTTAAGAGGTGCACCCGGAGCTGACAACAGTGCATAATCCAGTATTTGAAATGCAAGACAAAGTTCTTTATCTAGACTGGTTGCAACGACTTTATTATAAGAAAGATAGGTATGTTCGTCTTCCGATTCGTTGCTTGTAATCGAATACTCCATCTCCACTTCATTCACCTGATTAAATGGCTTCTGGTATTGAATACGGGAATCAATATCTTTCTTATCATAATCAGCCAGATATGCTTGATCCAGCCATCTTAACTTTTCTTCCATATCCATATCCCCATACAAGTAGATATAGCTATTAGAAGGATGATAATACGTGCTGTGAAAATCAAGGAACTGCTGATAGGTCAACTCCGGAATCACCTGTGGGTCTCCACCTGATTCATTGGCATAAGTAGTATCTGGAAATAAAGAATTTAAAATCACCCTGTCTAAGACGCCTTCCGGTGATGAAAATGCTCCTTTCATCTCGTTATATACAACTCCGTTGTATGTTAATCTATCATTTTCTGACTCTAGGCTATAGCTCCAGCCTTCTTGATGAAATATCTCCTCATATTGATAAATATTCGGGTAAAACACCGCATCCATATAGACATGCATAAGATTCTGGAAATCTTTTGCATTGCAGCTTGCTACCGGATATACCGTTTTGTCTGGATATGTCATTGCATTTAAAAATGTATTCAAAGATCCTTTCACCAGCTCTACAAACGGATCTTTTGCAGGAAAGTTCTTAGAACCACATAGCACAGAATGCTCTAAGATATGTGGCACTCCTGTACTGTCTTTCGGTGGGGTACGAAATCCAATAGAGAATACTTTATTCTCATCATCATTTTCTACAAGTACAACTTTTGCCCCACTTTTTTTATGTGTTAAGAGATATCCTTTGGACTTAATATCCGGAATCTCCTTTTCTTTAATTATTTGATACATTACAACATCTTTAATTGCCATACGCTTCCTCCATCTACTATAGTTCTTCATCTTCTCTGATATCTTTTACCATTCTATCGTTAATTATGACCTAATGCATTATAATTGTCAATTCATCTTGCTAATCAGACAATAAAAAGTCCCGGTACTACATACATACCGGGACTTAGCAATCATATTATATTATTTATCGTTGCTTCCATAGAGAGTAATCAACTTATTCAAGTATTCATATCTTTCTTTTGCTGATTCTTCGGATTTTGCGAATAGATCCGCTGCTCTTTCTGGATTCATTCTTGCTAATGCATTATAGCGAACTTCTCCGTTTAAGAACTCTTGATAACTTTCTGTTGGTTCTTTACTGTCTAAGCTAAATGCTGCCTTGCCCTCTGCCTTTAATGCAGGATTGTAACGGAAGTTGTGCCAGTAACCTGCTTTCACAGCTAACTCTTCTTCTGTTTGAGCTTTGCTCATACCTTTCTTAATACCATGATTAATACATGGTGCATAAGCGATAATCAAAGATGGTCCCGGATATGCTTCTGCTTCTGCAATTGCTTTCACTGTCTGGTTAAAGTCTGCACCCATAGCAATCTGTGCTACATATACATAGCCATAGCTCATAGCAATACTTGCAAGGTCTTTTTTCTTTACTTCTTTACCTGCTGCAGCAAATTGAGCAATTGCTCCTGTTGGTGTTGCTTTAGAAGATTGTCCACCTGTATTGGAATATACTTCTGTATCAAATACCATAATGTTGATGTCCTGTCCACTTGCTAATACATGATCAACACCACCAAATCCGATGTCATAAGCCCATCCATCTCCACCAAAGATCCATTGAGACTTTTTAGCCAAGAAATCTTTATCTTTTAAGATAGATACACGTGGTTCACAGTCACAATCCACGGTCTCCAATGCAGCAACTAATTTATCTGTTGCCACTCCATTGCTCACTCCACAATCAAATGTATCAATATATTCTTTTGCAGCTGCTACCACTACATCATTCTTACCATTTTCAACCAAATATTCTACTCTTGTCTTTAAGCTTGTTCTAAGTGCTCGTTGAGCAAGAGACATACCAAATCCAAATTCTGCAGCATCTTCAAACAAAGAGTTAGACCAAGCCGGTCCTTTTCCTTCTTTTGTAGATGTATATGGTGTTGACGGTGAAGAGTTACCCCAGATAGAAGAACAACCTGTTGCATTTGCAATATACATTCTGTCACCAAATAATTGAGTGATTAATTTTGCATACGGTGTTTCTCCACAACCTGCACAAGCTCCTGAGAATTCAAGTAATGGCTGTTTGAATTGACTGCCTTTTACTGTAGCTTCGTTATATTTAGCAATCACTTCGGGTTTTACAGGAATTGCAGTACCAAAATCAAAGAAATCTTGTTGTCCCGCATTTGCTTCCATATTGCCCATAATCAATGCTTTTTCGCCCTTCTTACCTGGACATACATTTGCACATGAGCCACAACCTGTACAATCATAAGCCGAAACTGTAATTGAGAATTTCATTCCCGGCATTCCAATCATATCAATGGTCTTTAAACCTTCCGGTGCGTTTGCAACTTCTTCTTCTGTTAATGCGATTGGACGAATAACTGCATGAGGACACACATACGCACAACGATTACATTGGATACAATTGTCTGCTTGCCATACCGGAATATCTACTGCAATACCACGTTTTTCAAATGCAGAAGTCCCAGACGGTGTAGAACCATCTACATAATCATTAAAAGCAGATACTGGAAGGGAATTACCTTCTTGTGCATTTACTTTTGTCTGAATGTTCTTAACAAATGCTACTGCATCTGCGTTGCCTTCTTTTATCTCTGGTGTAAATAACCCTTCGTCTGCAGCTGATTTCCAAGATTCTGGAACCGTAATTTGAGTCATTTGTTTTGCTCCGGCATCAATAGCATCATAGTTCATCTGTACTACTTTATCACCTTTTTTACCATAAGATGCTTTTGCTGCTGCTTTCATTAATTCGTTTGCTTTTTCAGCAGGAATAATGTTGGCAAGCTCAAAGAATGCAGATTGAAGAACCGTATTAATACGTCCACCAAGTCCAATTTCTTTTCCAATCTTAATACCATCAATTACATAGAATTTGATGTTATGATTTGCAATGTAAGCTTTTACCTGTCCCGGAAGATGATGCTCAATTCCTTCCATATCCCATGGGCAGTTTAATAAGAACGTACCGCCATCTACTAACTCTTGAACCATGTTATATTTACTCATATAAGACGGATTATGACATGCAACAAAGTTTGCCTGGCGAATCAAATACGTAGATTTGATTGGGGTATGTCCAAAACGTAGATGTGACATTGTAACGCCACCTGATTTTTTTGAATCATAATCAAAATAAGCTTGTGCATACATGTCTGTATTATCACCAATAATCTTAATAGAATTCTTATTCGCTCCAACCGTACCATCGGCACCAAGTCCCCAGAATTTACAATTAATCGTTCCTTCCGGTGTGGTTACAAGTGGTGCTCCAAGTTCCAATGACAGATGTGTCACATCATCGTTAATACCAATTGTGAATACTTTCTTTTCTGTATTTTTGTATACTGCTACAATCTGTGTAGGTGTGGTATCTTTAGATCCCAAACCGTAACGTCCTGACAGTACAGGAATTGCATCGAATTTTGTTCCTTTTAATGCTGCAACAACGTCTAGGAATAATGGTTCTCCCATTGCACCCGGCTCTTTGGTTCTATCTAATACTGTAATTTGTTTTACGCTTTCAGGAATTGCCTGAATTAATGCTTCTGCACAGAATGGTCTGTAAAGACGAACTTTTACAACACCAACCTTTTCTCCTGCCGCTACAAGATAATCAATTGTTTCATCAATAGTATCACATACAGAACCCATTGCGATAATTACTTTTTCAGCATCTGAAGCTCCATAATAATTGAACAATTTATAGTCTGTACCAATTTTTGCATTTACTTTGTCCATATAATCTTGAACCAATGCTGGCATTGCATCATAATATGAGTTACAAGCCTCTCGTGCTTGGAAGAAGATATCCGGATTCTGAGCAGAACCTCTTTGACAAGGATGATTTGGATTCAGTGCATGTCGACGGAATTCATCAATCGCATCCATATCTACCATCTCTTTTAAATCTTCATAATCCCAAGTTTCAATTTTTTGAATCTCATGAGAAGTTCTAAAACCATCAAAAAAATTAATGAATGGAATCTTTCCTTTGATTGATGCACAATGTGCAACAGGAGTTAGATCCATAACTTCTTGTACACTTGACTCACATAACATTGCACAGCCTGTCTGGCGACAAGCATATACATCTGAGTGATCTCCAAAGATTGATAATGCATGGCTTGCCAATGCACGAGCTGATACATTGAATACCCCCGGCAATTGTTCTCCGGCAATTTTATATAAGTTAGGAATCATAAGAAGTAAACCTTGTGACGCTGTATATGTGGTAGTTAATGCACCTGCTGATAAAGAACCGTGTACCGTACCGGCTGCACCTGCTTCTGATTGCATTTCTGTTACTTGAACTGTTTGTCCAAATATATTAGTTCTACCTTGTGTTGCCCATTCATCTGTTGCTTCTGCCATAACAGATGATGGTGTAATTGGGTAAATTGCTGCAACGTCTGTATATGCATATGATGCATGAGCTGCTGCATGATTCCCATCCATGGTTTTCATTTTTCTTGCCATTAAATTGTTCCTCCTTATTGTCTAATTGTTAATTTTTTCGCACATATGTTTATTATAGCTCCAACCCATTAAAAAGTCTAGTAGTTTGATTGTTCCTTTTTACAAACAATGACAAGATACCAATCTAAAAAAGAGCATATTCTTCTCTTCAAGAACATGCCCTTTACATCGGATAAATATACCTTTACATCTATCTGATTTTTTTACTTCTGCGACTATGTTGGCGAATATAATTCTCACGAGACAGTCGATTGCGCAGATATGGAATCAATATAATAGAAATCACAGCTGCTACTCCTGCCAGTACCTGAGATACCGGCCAACCTAGTTTTGGTATTAGTAACTGATCCGTTCGAAGTCCTTCAATCCAGAAACGTCCCACACCATAGCTAAATACATAAACTAAGAATAATTCACCTTCAAACTTCTTATGTTTACGATATAAAAGTAATAAAATCAGCACCCCAAGACACCAAAGTGATTCATATAAGAATGTGGGATGTACTTGAATAAAACTAACATCTTGGATTTTTTCAATATGCATGCGCATTCGATCTGTAATATCCGATGCCCGAACTGCATTCACCGGAATCTGCATTGCAAAGAGTCCATTTGTATACTCTCCAAATGCCTCTCTATTGAAAAAATTCCCCCAACGTCCAATCATCTGACCGGCAATCAATCCGATAACTGCGGTATCTAATAACTGTGGTGCTGACAATCGTTTGATTCTGGCAAATACAAACACCGTAATAACCGCTGCTATAATCCCACCATAGATTGCAAGTCCACCACCACGAATATTCAATATGCTAAGCAAATCATTCTTATACACGTCCCATGAAAATAGCACATAATACAGTCTTGCGCCAATAATTGCAAAGATAACTGCATACATTGCCAAATCAAAATAGTTTTCTGGATTCTGTCTTGTTCTCTTTGCTTCCGCTGCGGCTGCGAAGATACCTGTCAAAATCCCAATTCCTATAATAACCCCATAATATGCGATTTCAAATCCAAATACCGAAATCGACTTACCAACATGTTCCAGATGTATCCCAAGCTCTGGGAAATTAATGGCTTCCTGCATTCTGCTGTGTCCTTTCTATTTTATAAATTCTATCCATGCATTTCAAATCTAAACATTAAACCGGAATAGAATCACATCTCCGTCCTTTACAACATATTCTTTTCCTTCAATTCCAACTAACCCTTTTTCTTTTGCCACTGCATAAGAACCACAGTCTATAAGATCTTGATACGCAACCACTTCTGCACGGATAAATCCTCGTTCAAAATCTGTATGAATTTTACCTGCTGCTCCCGGCGCTTTGGTTCCTTGTTTTATTGTCCATGCTCTAACTTCCGGTTCCCCTGCAGTCAGATAACTAATCAATCCCAACAAATGATAGCTTGCCTTAATTAATTTCTCAAGTCCTGACTCTTCCAATCCCAGATCTTCTAAAAACATCTTTTTTTCATCATCATCTAATTCTGCAATCTCTTGCTCTATCTGGGCACAGACCACAAACACTTCACATTGCTCTTTTTTTGCGTATTGGCACACACTTTGTACACCCTCATTATTGGCGCCATTATCCGCTAGATCATCTTCTGAAACATTTGCCGCAAAAATCACAGGTTTAGCTGTCAATAAATTATAGCTATCAAACCATACTTGTTCATCTTCATCTTCTGCTCGGAAACTTCTGGCCATGTTTCCTTCTTCTAAATGATTTTTAAGACGTTCTAACAATTCCAGCTCTTTAGCTGCTGATTTATCATTACGAATCAATTTTGCTGTACGTGACATACGGCGTTCTAATATTTCCAAATCCGAAAAGATTAATTCCAAATTAATGGTTTCAATATCACGCAATGGTGCCACATTCCCATCTACATGTACAATATTATCATCTACAAAACAACGTACCACATGCACAATTGCATCTACTTCTCGAATATTCGCAAGAAACTGATTGCCTAATCCTTCGCCCTTTGACGCACCCTTTACTAAACCTGCAATATCAACAAATTCAATGGCAGCCGGAACGATTTTTTTTGTTGTATACATCTCTCCTAACACTTGCAATCTTTGATCCGGTACTGTTACAACTCCAACATTGGGGTCAATAGTACAAAATGGATAGTTTGCTGATTCAGCTCCTGCTTTTGTCAATGAATTAAATAACGTACTCTTTCCTACATTTGGTAACCCTACAATTCCTAATTTCATCTATTATAATATCCTTCCTATCAATTGGTACACAATGTCCACATTTTTCCTCTACATTTTAGTTTATCATGGTTTTTTGCGATTGCCAATTATTTTTCCCCGATGTAATCTTTTTGTAATATTATCACATTTTCTGTAATATTTTTACTATTTTTGTAATATTTTTATTTAAAGATCATGGGCCTCATCTCTCGTTTCCATTAAGATAACCCTGCCCGCTGTAAATGTAATCACTACTTCATCTCCCAGAATTTCATTGCTTACACACAAGCTATCATCGGGAGACAAATAATGATTATGCAGTGGATATCTTGCACCTTCAATCGTAAATTGTTCTACATCTCCCCCAAAAGGAAAGACTGAGAAGAATTGACCAAATCCATCTTTTTTAATGTGTGTTTCACCACTGATGATCCGAATTCTATTACGAGCATCCATAATATATGCCGGAATCCCTCTGTGTTCTGCAATCGTTAGTATCTGAATATTAGCCCACATATGGTCAATCCTGTTCCCCGTCGCCCCTAAAAGAATTAATTCTTCTGACCCCAGTCGAATTGCAAGACGTACGGCTATCTCTGTATCTGACGCATCTTTCACCGGATTATACTCTCTGATTACTACATTGGTTTCCGTCTTGTAGTACGTTATAATATCCGGTGGCAGACTATCAAAATCACCTACCAGATAAGTTGGCATAATCTGATGATCATATAAAAACTTTGCACCACTATCCACACCTATAATACAATCACTGGGGTGTAACTCTTGTTTAAAAACACTTAATACAAATGATTCTTCAATAGTTCCCCCACTAATAATAATTGCTTTACTCATATTCTTTAAAGACCTCCAAAAAGTTCCGTACATTTTCTGCCGGATTACCTTTAAACACTGCTGAACCGGCTACAATTACATTGGCACCGGCGTTCAGTACTTCTCTTACATTTGTTATATAAATTCCGCCATCAACTTCAATATCAATTTCTAAGTTCCGTGCAAGTAACATTGCTCTTAATTCTCGAATTTTTACCAACGAATTTTCAATAAATGCTTGCCCACCAAATCCCGGATGCACACTCATAATCAATATCATATCAACCTCATGTAGCAATGGCTCTAATGTTGCTACCGGTGTATCCGGTGAAATTGAAATTCCCACTTTTACGCCACACTCTTTTATCTTCAGCAAGGTTGTTTTAATATCTTCACATGCTTCTAAGTGAACCGTAATAATATCTGCTCCTGCTTTTGCAAATTCTTCCACATACCGTATCGGTTCTGTAATCATCAAGTGTACATCATAAACCTGATTGGTCACCCCTTGAATTGATTGTAATACCGGCATTCCAAATGAAATACTAGGAACAAATACACCATCCATGACATCAAAATGCAGATATGTCGCCCCTGCTTCTTCTGATATCTTGATTTGTTCTCCTAATCTGGCAAAATCCGCTGCCAATATAGATGGTGCTAATTTTATATGATTCATCTTAATATCGCCTCTTTTCCTGTAATTCTTTGTACATCTCCATATAATTCTGATACCTTACCGGATGAATCTTACCACACTCCACTGCCCCTTTTACTGCACACTGTGGTTCATGAATATGATTACAGCCTTGAAACTTGCATTGACCTTCATATGGCTGAAACTCCGTAAAGTAATATTTTAATTCTTCTTTTTGAAATTCATTAGTATAAAGAGAACTAAACCCCGGCGTATCCATAATATAGGAGCTTTCATTAATCGGAATCAATTCCGTATGTCTGGTAGTATGCTTTCCGCGCTCTATCTTCGTACTAAGCACTCCTGTCTCCATATGGGTACTTGGTTGTAACAGATTAATGATAGAGGATTTCCCAACCCCCGATGGTCCTGCAATTACTGTCGTTTTCCCCTCTAATGCCTGTAGCACTGCTTTCATGTTCTCTTCCACAACAGCACTGGTGAATAACAGTTGATAACCACAACTTTCATAGATTTCCTTAAGCGTCTGAATCTCTGGTTCTGTTGCAATATCTTTTTTATTGAAACACAGAATCGCAGGTATCTCTTTAGACTCCATCATAATTAAAAACCTGTCTAATAGGTTCAGATGTGGTTGTGGCTTTGTAATTGCAAACACAACCAATGCTTGATCCACATTGGCTACTGCCGGTCGTATCAGTTCGTTCTTCCTTGGAAGAATATCTACTATATTCCCTAGTTTATGCTGCTCGTCCAATATATCAATGACCACATTATCACCAACTAATGGTTTCATCTTTTCTCTTCTAAAAGCGCCCTTCGCTTTACATTCATAAATACCGGATTCCACCACGTGAACGTAGTAGAATCCGGCAATTCCTTTTACTATCTTGCCTTGCATAAGTTTATGTCCTTACTCTTCTGGCTGATCATCTAGTGCCGGATCTATCCCTTTACTTACTACAACCGATACTGTAGTCCCCGGAGACACACTACTTCCTTCTCCCGGTTTTACAGAGATTACAACTCCTGCCTCATGTTCATTGTTAAATTCATAAGTTGCTCCACCATATGAAAGGCCTGCATTAGTAATCGCTTTTTTTGCACTTGCTTCGGAGCTTCCCACAACTGATGGAACTGACGCTTTTTCTTCCGGTTTCTTACCCTTACTAACTGTAATCGAAACCGTTGTTCCCTTTGAAACTTTCTTTTTCGCTGATACACTTTGGGAGATAACCGTCCCAGCTTCGCTATCATTATATTCGGAAGACACATTCCCTACGCTAAGTCCTGCATTAGAAAGTGCTTGTTTGGCACTATCCTCACTGGACCCTAATAGATTTGGAACTGTTGCCTGTTCTGATCCTTTACTTACCGTCATTGTAATCTTTGCATCTTTGGCTGCTTTGGAACCTGCAGCTGGTGTAGTTCCCACCACTTGTCCCTGTCCATATTCATCGCTATATACAAATTCCGATGTACTGGTAAAGCCTGCATCATTCAGAATCTTTTGAGCATCCGCCTCTTGTTGTCCACTTACATCCGGTACTGTAATCTCTTTCCCAACTAACTTAGAGCTAACAATAACTTGAATCTGTGTATTTTTTTTAACCTTAGTTCCTGCTTTCGTCTTTTGTTCTGCAATAATGCCAACGTCATATTTTTTAGATTCTTGACGCGCTGCTACTTTATATCCTAAAGAAGCTTTCTTTAATAATGCTTTTGCTTCCTCTTCCGTCTTTCCAACTAATTCAGGTACTTTAACTTGATCTGTACTTTCCGCTACAGTTCCGATATTGGGTCCAAATTTAAACAATCCCGTTGCTTTTCCTACAATAAATATCAAGATAAATGCAATAATAACAGCCACTACAATCGTTAAGATTTTCATGACCTTTGTCATTCTTGGGTTGACATCAGTATCTTTACGGCCACGTTTATGATTACGACTGCCGGATGTATTGTAACCATCATCATATTCATCATCTTCATATTCATCATCTTCGTATTCATCATCTTCGTACTCATCGTCTTCATATTCATCGTCTTCGTACTCATCATCTTCATACAACGTATTCTCTTGGATTCGATTCAGCTCATCGGGTGTGATCATAACAGTCTCACCACCTGCCACCAGTGGTGCTATGGCTACGAAATCTCCTTCCGGATCGACCAGTGCACGCTTTAAATCCAAGATAAGAGCATTCATATCTTGGTATCGACGATCCGGTCCTTTTTGTGTACATTTTAAGATAATTTCTTCCAGACTGTGTGGTATATCAGGAGCATATTCCGACGGAGGCGTAATCTCCTCTTGTAGATGTTTGATTGCTATAGATACCGTAGAATCACCATCAAAAGGTACCTGTCCGGTTATCATCTCATACATGGTAATACCAACCGAATAGATATCGCTTTTTGCGTCACTAAACCCACCTCTTGCCTGTTCCGGAGAAGTATAGTGGACAGAGCCCATTGCATTAGTACTAATGGTATTAGAAGTCGTTGCACGAGCAATCCCAAAATCAGTGACCTTTACTTTTCCTTCCTTAGATATAATAACATTCTGTGGTTTAATATCTCGATGGATAATCTGATGCTTATGAGCCACTTCAATTCCCGTACATATTTGAATGGTAACGCTGATTACTTCTTTTGCAGAAAGTCTTCCTTTTTTTTCTATATAATCTTTTAATGTAATTCCTTCTACTAATTCCATAATCATATAATTCAGACCACGGTCATGTCCAACGTCGTATACATTGACAATATTAGGATGCATTAATCCTGCTGCCGCCTGTGCTTCTATTTTGAATTTTTTTACAAAGTTATCGTCTTCCCGATACTCACGTTTTAACACTTTAATCGCCACAAACCGCTTTAGTTTATGATCTTCTCCTTTGTATACATCCGCCATACCCCCGGATCCTATCTTACCCAGCACTTCATACCGGTCTTCTAAAAATATTCCTTTGTTGTTTACCATGCCTCTACCTCACCAATACCCGGCTCTATCATAACAATACCGATATTATCATTTCCACCATTATTATTTGCCCGTTCAATTAGATTCTCTACTGATTCCACAATGTCACGTCCACTTTGAACAACATTAAATATCTCATCATCTTCCACCATATTGCTCAATCCATCTGTGCACATTAAGATAATATCACCTTTTTTGAGTCGATATTCAAAAAAATCCGGCTCTACGTCCACTTTGGCTCCAATTGCTCTTGTGATAATGTTCTTATCTGGATGGTGTTTCGCTTCATCCGCCTTGATTCCACCGAGTCGTACCATCTCTTCCACCAAGGAATGGTCTTTTGATAATTGCTTAATTCCTTGATTAATCAGATAAAGTCTACTGTCACCAATATTCGCAAAATAAAGTGTACTTTCAATAATGGTTGCTGCAACTAAGGTAGTTCCCATGCCTTCATGTTTCAAATCCTTTGCGGCTGCTTCAATTAATTTACGATTCGCAACTTTTATTGCAGACCGCATCATCTCTTCGGGTGTTCCTTTTTCACTCTTTTTCAATTCTTCTTCTAACACTTCTACGGTGTATTTAGAAGCAAAGTCCCCTGCTTTGTGTCCACCCATACCATCGGCAACTACAAACAAATTCGGAATATTTCCGATGGGGTTGTCAGTCGTATATACATAATCTTGATTTATCTCGCGTTGTTGTCCGACATCCGTCATTGAAAATGTTTTCATATAGCCTCCTCGTTTTACTTTGTTTCTACATAACGCCTTCTTAACTGTCCACAGGCCCCATCAATATCAGAACCCATTTCTCTTCTTATAGTAACATTTATTCCACTTTTTTCAAGTTTATTTTTAAAACTCTCTGCATTCTTTTTGGTTGGTTTCTCATAAGTTCGCTCTTTAATTGGATTTACAGGTATTAAATTCAAATGACAATTACGGTGTCGCAATAGATGCATCAGTTCACTTACATCTTCTTCACCATCATTGACTCCTTGCACCAAACTATACTCAAATGTAACTCTTCTTCCGGTTTGTTTGAAATAATAATCACAGGCTTCTAGAACTTCCTTCAATGGGTATTTATTGGCTACCGGCATCAATACTTGGCGTTTTTCCTGCGTTGCACCATGCAAAGACAACGCCAATGTAATCTGTAGTCTCATATCCGCTAATTTTCTGATATATGGTACAATTCCACAGGTAGACACTGTAATATTGCGTTGACTAATATGTAAACCATGTTCATCGCTGAGCATATGTATAAATGTCACAAAATTCTCGTAATTATCCAAAGGTTCTCCTGTCCCCATAATTACTACATTGGAAACACGCTCCTGTGACAATCTTTGTATCTGATAAATCTGTCCCAGCATCTCAGATGGTGTCAGATTGCGTTCCAACCCATCTAATGTGGAAGCACAAAACTTGCAGCCCATGCGGCACCCCACTTGTGATGAGATGCATACGGAATTCCCATGTTTATATTTCATCAAAACACTTTCTATCACATTGTCATCTTTTAGTTTAAATAGGAATTTATTTGTACCATCTTCTTTGGATATTTGTCGTTCCAGCATCTGTACCGGCCGAATTTCATACCCCTGCTTCAAACGTTCTCTCAGTTCTTTGGAAAGATTGGTCATCTGATCAAATTGATCCACCAATTTCACATGTAGCCATTCATAGATTTGTCTGCTGCGATACGTCTTTTCGCCAAAGTCACTCATCTCTTTTTCAAATTGAGCATATGTGTAAGAACCTATATCTTTCTTATCCATGATTCACCTTTCTAAACTTTGCAATAAAGAATCCATCGCTTGCATCAATACCAGGCAACATCTGTTTCATAGAAGCCAGCTCATACATTGGGTATTCTTTTAAAAACCATGCAACATTTTCTTCATTCTCTTCTTTATGAATTGTACATGTGCTATAAATTAAAACACCTTTTTCTTTTGGATAAGCTTGTACAACAGCCAATATCTTCCGTTGCAATACTACAAGCTCTGCCTGCATTGTTTCTGTCATCTTATATTTAAGATCTGTCTTTTTACCCAGGACTCCTAATCCAGAGCAAGGAAGATCTGCAATCACGATATCTGCTTTCTCTACTGATGCTTCGTCCCATACGGTGGCATCTTGCTGCACTGCTTTGATATTCATTCTCCCGGAACGTATGATATTTTCTTCTATTAGACTAACCTTATATTCTGTAAGATCTCTGGCCTCCACATAACCCCCACTAGCTAATCGTTCAGCCATATGTAACGCTTTTCCACCCGGTGCGGCACATACATCAATTACATAATCTCCTACTTGTGGATCTGCTATCTCCGTTACCAGCATAGAGCTGCTATCCTGCACCTGAAAATCTCCATCTTGAAAGCTCTGCAATTCTGCCAGATAATTATACCCTGAGATAAACAACGCATATGCTAACATTGGGTGTTCTTCAACAGTCACTCCTTCTTCCTGAAGTTTTCTGATTAAATCTTCTTTGGTTATCTGCTGTAGGTTGCATCGAATCGTCGTTGGTTTCTCTGTCAGGAAATCCTCCAACATGGTAACCACTGTTTCTTTTTCGTATACCGCAAGCCATTGTTGTAGAATCCACTCCGGCATGGAGTAACGTATGGACAGATAAGGAATCGTATCCGAGCTGTCAGGATATGAAACCTGCTCCAGATTGCGTTCTATATTACGGAGAACTCCATTCACAAACCCTTTTAGATTCACAAATCCTTTTTTTGTCGCAAGCTTTACCGCTTCATTACAGACAGCAGAATTAGGAACACTGTCCATATATTTTAATTGATATACAGCGCTCCTAATAATGGTCCGAATAACCGGTTTCATCTTTTGAACTTTTATCTTAGAGAACTGATTAATAATATAATCAAGTTCTATCATATGTTCCAACGTTCCTTCCACCACGCGTGTAATAAAGGCACGTTCTTTTTTATCTAAATACTGATATTTGTTTAATGTATGATGCAATACAATATGACTATAAGCGCCGTCTCTGGTTATTTCCAGTAAGATGCCTAATACGAGTTCTCGTTCACTCACAGTCTTAGTCATCTCTTCTTCCTCCTGTTAGTAACAGAATACGTAACAGTTGTAAAATAGATGCTGCCGCACCTGCCACATAGGTTAATGCCGCTGCATGCAGTACTCTTTTAGTTCCATCTAATTCTTCAGGGTATAACATTCCTGTATCTCCCAGAATACGAATTGCACGATTGGATGCATTAAATTCTACCGGCAACGTCACCAATTGAAATAGTACAGATAATGTAAATGCTATAATACCCAAATTAATAAGCAATGCTGATGTACGACTATTCATAAAGAATCCAACCATAATCAATGGCCACGCCATCATAGATCCAAAATTAGCTACCGGAACCAGTGCACCTCTCATCTGTAAAGGAACGTACCCTTTTGCATGTTGAATTGCATGTCCACACTCATGTGCCGCAACACCCATAGCCGCAACTGATCTCGCCCCATACGTCGCATCTGAAAGTCGAAGTACTTTTCCTCGTGGGTCATAATGATCATTCAATTGTCCTTGAATATGTTCAATACGGACGTCATAGATGCCTGCTCCATGTAGCACCTGTTCTGCAGCCTCATGACCGGATAGATTAAGATGGTTTCCTACTTTAGAATATCTGGCAAAGGTACTCTTTACTTTTCCAGATGCCCACATGCATAACCCCATACCAATAAATACCAATATAATCGTTGAATCAAAATACATGTTATTACCTCCCGATTTTTACATTTATGTCAGATGTTGCTGTTGACTTTCTAGGTATTATATACTACTTCTTAACAAAATACCGGCTGTTCACAGATTTTTAAGATAATTTTAATCCTTCCTTTATCTGATATCCTCGTAAAAATGCTTCTGCTGCCATACGCTTCTTTCCCGGAATCTGCAATTCCTCCACACATAACAGTCCATCACCTGTCTGCACACAAAATGACTCCTTTTCCACTTTCACAATGGTTCCCACAGGCTCTGCTGTGGTAGCGTGTACAACATGTGCGCTCCATATCTTCATAATCTTTTCATTCCAATAGGTATATGCACTTGGCCATGGATTTAGTCCACGAATCAATCGTTCAATGGCCATCGCATCCTTCGTCCAATCAATCTGTCCCAATTGCTTGTCTAACATTCTTGCATATGCAGTGGTACTCTCTCCTTGTTCTTCAAATGTTGCCGTTCCTGCCACAAGCGCTTGTAACGTCTCTACACATAACGTGGCACCCGCTGCTGCCAACTTGTCATGAAGACTCCCACCTGTCTCTTTTTCTTCTATCGGAACCTGAGTTTTCAAAATCATATCCCCTGTATCTAATCCAATATCCATCTGCATAGTGGTCACACCCGTTACATGCTCGCCTTCAATAATCGACCACTGAATTGGTGCAGCTCCACGGTATTTAGGTAAAAGTGATGCATGTACATTGATGCAGCCATAAGGAGTCATCTCCAGAATCTGCTTTGGTAAAATCTGACCAAATGCTATCACTACCATGACATCAGCCTCATAGGACCTTAACTTATCTACACATTCTTTTTCTCGTATTTTCAACGGTTGATACACCGGAATCTGATGTTTTATTGCCATCTCTTTGACCGGTGTATATTGCACTGCTTTCCCACGGCCCTTTGCCCTATCCGGTTGTGTAACAACTAATACAACTTCATGACCCGCTTCTAGAATCTTCTCTAATGTTCCAACTGAAAAATCCGGGGTACCCATAAATATGACTTTCATTCATATTCTCCTATTCCTTGATCTATGCTTTCTCTATATACTATTCCTCGATATGCTCTGCATCTTTTAACTCGCCCTCTATATGGCTTACATAAAGTTCGCCTTCCAAATGGTCAATCTCGTGACAGAATGCACGTGCTAAAAGTTCATCGCCTTCATAGAATACTTCTTCCATTTCTTCATTCAACGCTTTTACTCTTACATGATTGGGTCTTGTAACAGTTCCAACCTTACCAGGTACACTTAGACACGCCTCATCTCCTGTCTGTTCTCCTTCTCTTTCTACAATAACCGGATTGATTAAGACAATAGGCTCATCATAGACATCAATAACCACAATTCGTTTTAAGATACCTACTTGAGATGCCGCAAGTCCAACGCCCATCTTGTCATACATCGTATCAAACATATCATCAATTAATAATTTTGTTCGTAACGTCATCTTAGTTACTTCTTTGCATGGTTTGGTTAACACTTCGTCTCCCCATTCTCTTACTCTTCTAATTGCCATACCTATTCTCCTTAAAATATATTCATGGGATTGAAATCGAATTGTACTCTTACTTTATCAAATCCTGAATTCAGTTCCATATATTGCTCTAGTTTATTCTTTATCCCAATAAGTGTATCATATTTTTCTTCTTTTAGATAAATAATTCTGCGATATACATCTCTTACCTTGCCTACATAAGGGCTTGTTGGTCCAATAATCTGTAGGTGTTCCGATTGATTGACCTTTTCAATGTATTCTTTTAGATATTTACTTGCCATATCTAACAACGGTTCCTCTTCACAAGATATTAGAATTGCCAATAATTGTTCTACCGGAGGATATCCCATCAACTTACGATATCCAATTTCTTCCTCGTAAAATCCTGCATAATCCTGGTTTGATGCACAGACAATACTGTAATGCTCTGGACTGTACGTTTGAATGACAACCTCTCCCTTTTTTTCGCCACGTCCAGCTCTTCCAGCTGCTTGTGTTAATAATTGAAAGGTTCGCTCTCCCGCACGATAATCATCTGCATACAACGAAAGATCGGCCGCCAACACACCCACCAACGTAACATTGGGGAAATCATGTCCTTTGACAATCATCTGAGTTCCAATTAGGATATCTGCCTCTTGATTTGCAAATGCTGACAAAATCTTTTCATGTCCGTCTTTCTCTTTGGTAGTATCCATATCCATACGTAATGTTCGTGCTTGTGGATATGTCCGTTTTATTAGCTCTTCAATCTGTTGTGTACCTGCCCGAAACCCACCAATATGTTTTGACCCACAAGCAGGACATGTATCAACCTGTGGTTCTTCATATCCACAATAGTGACAGACCAATTTCCCATTTTTATGACTTGCTAAAGATACATCGCAATGAGGACATTTTACTACATATCCACAAGACCTGCAAGCAGTGAATCCTGCATATCCACGTCTATTAATAAACAGCATACTCTGTTCCTTCTTTTGTAAACGGTCTTCCAACAACATCCGTAATTGATCACTCAAGATAGAACGATTCCCATTCTTTAATTCTGCTCGCAAATCTACTGTATATATCGTTGGCATCTTGCGCATCTCCACCCGATTCTGCAGTTCCAGTAATGTATATTCTTTGATCGTTGTTCGATAGAATGCTTCCAGCGATGGCGTCGCCGAACCTAACACCACACTTGCATGTTCCAGTTTTCCTCTGGCAACAGCGACTTCTCTTGCATGATATCTTGGTATCTGCTCGCTTTTATATGTGGTTTCATGTTCCTCGTCTATTACAATGAGTCCAAGGTTGGGAAAGGGTGTAAATAATGCAGAACGTGGTCCTATCATGACATCAATATCCTGTGCTTTGGCACGCATCATCTGGTCATATCGTTCTCCTGCGGAGAGTCTGGAATTCATAATGGACACACGCTCTCCAAACCGTTGGTAGAAACGCATCACCGTCTGGTAAGTAAGTGCAATCTCTGGAATTAACACAATTGCCTGCTGCCCTTGTTCAATGACACGTCCAATCATCTCCATATATACTTCTGTTTTCCCACTTCCGGTCACCCCGTGGAGCAGATATGTCCCACGTATGTCTTCTTCAAACTCTTTCCAAAACCGTTTGATTGCCTGCTGTTGCTCTAGCGTATATGTCACTGTTGTCTCTTCCTGTATATGGTTCTTAATGGGATTGCGATAGACCTGTTCACTTTCGATTACCAAAACTCCCTGTTCCTCCAACGCTTTCATAACTGCCATGGTAATATTTAATTTTTTTGTAACCAACTCATATGCAATCACAGGTGTATCCAACAAAGCCGCCAATAATCTTGCTCTGGCATGCTGATTTTTTTTTAGATAATAGTCTAGTTTTTCTTTTCCTGCCAATTCGTCTAATACCAATCGCACCTGTCGTTTGACCTTCGCACGTTCTTGCTGTTTGATTGGCAAAACAGTCTTCAATGCCTGAATCATAGTTCCACCATAATGCTCTTTCATCCACGCCGCCAATGCAACTAATTTTGATTCTATTGCAATACTTTTATTTGCAATCTCTTTGATATTCTTAATCTTGTCTGCATCATAAGTACAAGTTGTGGAAAACCCCACAATATACCCCTTTGTATCACGATTTCCACGACCAAAAGGAACCAAGACTTCCATACCTACCTGAAGCACCCCCTCCAGCTCAGAAGGGATGCTGTATTGAAAAATTTTATCTAATTTTTCATGTGTAATGTCTATGATAATATTTGCGTACATCTTGTCACCTTTTCTTCTATGTAAGTATTGTACTTTGTAAAATTTCTCGAACTATTTCCCGTTCATCTAATGGATAACGTATTCCTTGTATCTCCTGATATGTCTCATGACCTTTTCCTGCCAGCACAATAATATCTCCAACTTCCGCATGTTCTATCGCATATCTAATCGCTTCTCTGCGACTGCATATCTCCACATACTTTCCAGAAGTCTGAAGCATTCCTTGCCTAACATCATCTATAATCGCCTGTGGGTCTTCTTTTCTCGGATTATCCGAGGTAATAATGGTAAAATCCGCTAATCTCCCGGCCACCTCACCCATCTGGTATCTACGTCCTCTTGCGCGATTCCCTCCACACCCAAAGACGCACACCAATCGATGTGGCTGATACAATCGCAAGGTTGTTAAGAGGCTTTCCAGACTCAAAGCATTATGTGCATAATCAATCAACAACACATAGTCCTTAGAAACGGTAATGCGTTCTACTCTTCCCCTCATCTGAACACTTTTCAATCCTTGTAGCATCTGAGAATCCGAGACTTTAAAATGTCTACAAACTGCAATTGCCGCGAGTGAATTATAGACACTAAACCGACCCGGCATATAAACCTTGATTGGTAGTTTCAAAACCCCATTGGTCTGATAAGCAACTCCAAGTTTTTCTTCTTCCCGTAACAACTGCATCTGCTCTGCCTGAAGAGTAACCTCTCTTCCGAATCCATAACTCTCCACCTTGCAAGTTGCCCGATCAAATATCTCTGTAAAATAAGGGTCATCACCATTTCCAATCCCTATCTTGCATTGTCGAAACAGAAGACTCTTGCAATACTTATAGTTTTCAAAATTCACATGTTCCTCCGGTCCAATATGATCTTGCCCAAGGTTGGTAAAAACCCCATAATCAAATACAATACCCGCCGTTCTATGCAGCATCAATCCTTGGGAAGATACCTCCATCACTACAACATCACAGCCCTCTTTTTTCATCTCAGCCAGATATTGTTGCAACAAAATGGACTCTGGAGTCGTATTTCTGGAATGAATCACCCGATGACCGATTATCACTTCCACTGTTCCTATAAGACCAACCTTATACCCTGCATTTTCTAAGATAGACTTAATCATGTAGGTGGTCGTTGTCTTTCCTTTCGTTCCCGTAATTCCTATCATATACATACTTCTTGAGGGAGCTCCATAGTATATTGTGGCCATTTGTGCCAAAGCACACCTTGTATTCTCCACTAAAATCACGGTTACATGATGTGGTATTATTGCTCGTTGTAGGATATCTTCCTGCTCACATACAATTGCTACAACACCTTGCTGTATTACTTCTTTTATGTGTTGGTGGCCATCTGTAATCGCACCTGCAATACAGATAAAGGCATCTCCTTTTTGTACTTTACGAGAATCATTGACAATTTCTAGAATCTCGCACTCCGTAGTTCCCTGTAACACCTTGTATGACATCTCCATAAGTAGTTCCACAAGTTTCATATACAAGCACTCCTGTAAATACTTCCTTATGATAGTATAAGAATATCATAATTAAGATATTCTTGCAAAATAAAAGTCGGACATGTCTGCATTCATTTTGCAATATTTAGTAACATATGCTATAATGTTTTGCTACAGGGAATTTTCCCATATTTTACACTCAATGGAGGTTATTATGTTTAATATTTTTGGATGTCCTATACATGTTGGCGTTGGTGTTAAAGGACTTACGTACAGTTTAGATTATCTTAAAAGCCATTATAAGAATCTAGATATCGATGTGATTCCGGAAGTGATTCTTCCTGAAGAAGCTCTACCAAACTTAAAGAATCTGAATAGCGTAATTGCTACTTGTAACAGTATTGCGATGCACCAAGCTAATGTTCTTAAAAAAGGAGAATTACCACTTTTAATAGCCGGAGACCATAGTTCTGTCATGGGTTCTGTCTCTGCATCAAGTGTAGCGTACAAAAACCTTGGTATGATTTACGTAGATGCACACCCGGATATTAATACAGATGCAACCACTGTATCTGGCAATATTCACGGCATGCCTGTTGCTGCACTGCTTGGTATGGGTGAAGAAAAATTGACTAAGTTCCTTACAGAAGACGTGAAGCTAGACGCCAAGAATATTGTGATGATCGGACTTCGGGATATTGATCCACCGGAAGCTGTATTTTTAGAAAAGCTAAACATCAAATATTATACTTATGACATGGTTGTAGCAAAAGGACTTGATGAGTGCCTTGCTGAAAGTGTAGCATATCTGTCACATCTTGACGCTGTACATATTAGTTTTGATATTGATTCTATGAATCCCGAATTAATGCCTGGGGTATCTGTTCCTGTAAAAAGTGGATTAACAATTGAAGAAACTTACACTTTGTTTGATACGTTTCTCTCAGAATTACCAATTGTTTCTTTAGATATTGTAGAATTCAATGTAGATTATGATATTGATAATAAAACATCCGATTTTGTATCAGACCTTGTGTCATTTATTACAACACATAAAAAATATCAATAAAATACTCTTTGCCTTTATAAAATCCACCTTTTAATTTGTAATTTACAGTATGCTACAAATTAAAAGGTGGATTTTTATTTTTCAATAACATTTCACGCTAAAATATATCATATATAAATCAGAAATGTGTTCTGTCATATTCTTCCAGATATTTCTTTACATAATTCACATCCGATGGGCAGTCTACGTATTCGCATCCATATTTTTGACGTGTCTCATTTCCCTTTCCTGTAATCAAAATAATTGTTTTATCCTCTGCATCATCAATTGCGGCTTTAATTGCTTCCCCACGGTCTTCTATCATTTCATAAGGGCAATCCTGCGCTTTTACATATTGTGCAATCTCTTTGGAAATATCTTCTACCGGTTCATATCCCGGATCTTCTGCTGTAAGATATACCTTTTTAGAATATTTCCCCGCAATGGTTCCCAAATCTCGTCGTCTGATAAATGCCTTTTTGCCCGGACAGCCAAAGACAGGGATAATATCATACTCCGGATATTCTTCCATTGTAGACGCAAATAATTTTTCAAAGCTCAACTTATTATGTGCATAATCTACAATGGAAATTACTTTCTGGTCCTTACTTGCATATAATTCCATTCGTCCACTAGAACGTGCTCTATACAGTCCTGTGTACATATATTCTACCGGAATCTCCAAAACTGTCGCTGCTGCAATTACCCCAAGTGCATTCTCCACATTAAATAATCCCGGCATGGTAAGCTTAAATTCTTGTTCAAATTGCTCACAACTCACACAGAAAATTGTCTCATTCTCTTCTTTGTGAATCTTTGATGCATAAAAATCAGCATTCTTATTCTTTGTACTAATAGTATACACTTTCTCTGCTGCTTTTGCAGCCTCTGCCACACGCTCTGCATAGTCGCAGTCCATGTTATAAATGGCCACTTTTGTCTTTTCAAACATACGCAGTTTTGATGTTATATAATCCTCAAAATCTACATGTTCAATGGGGCTGATATGATCTTCTGACACATTTAGGAATACTGCTACATCAAATCGCATCTGATCTACACGATGATATTTTAACGCCTGACTAGACACTTCCATCTCTGCAAACTCAATTCCACTGTTCACCGCATTTCTAAAATAGCCTTGTAATTCAACTGCTTCCGGTGTTGTAATATGTGATTCCGTGGTGGTAATCCCGTCGTAGATATCAATAGATGAGATAATTGCACTTTCTTTTTTTCCATTGGCTTCCATATAATCATCTACAATTGCTTTCATGTAATAAGCAGATGTGGATTTTCCTTTTGTTCCACCAATCCCAATCACTGTTAGGTCTTCCCACGCAGAGTTATAAAACTTATCTGCAATAAACGGCATGGCCTTTCGTATATCTGTGACCAAAAGATATGGCACCTCTTCTTCTAACGCATATCTAGTCTCACTGATATAACATACTGCTCCTTTTTTTACCGCATCTTGCAGGTATTGTTCTTTAAATGCAGCACCTTTACATATAAACAGTGTATCTTCCTTTACAAGATTCGAATCATAGGTTAAGGTTGAGACCACCATTTCTTCTTGACCATATAATTGACATTCTTTTAAGAGCCCTTGTTCCTGTAACAATGAAGCATACACTTTCATTGCATAATTTATCATCTGTGCCATTTTTAGTTCTCCTTTATGATGAAATCGTTATGATTGATTCCTTTAGTTATCTGCTATTGATAAGATGCGCCTGAACGTTCAATAGACTCTTTTACAAGTACATCCATTGCGTCAAGACAAATGTCCGGAATCTCATAATCTTCTTTAAATACTGATATCTCTGTGCATGCTAAAATCACCACATCACATCCATTGGCTTTTAATTCATTGAATACACGTATGAATTTATCAAGACTTCCTTTTTTTCCACTTTTTATCTCCTCATATATCAAGGACATTACGTCCTCTTGTCGTTCTTTTGATGGTACTACCGGAACAATGCCCATCTTTTCACATTCTCTATGATAAGTTCCCGCACGTATGGTGCCATCGGTTCCCATAATCCCAATCTTCTTCACATGTTCATAGCGATTTACCGCATACAAAATACTTTGTTGAATCATGTTGATAATCGGAACTTTCACAGCTTCCTGAATCTTGTCGTAATAATAGTGTGAAGTATTACATGGAATTGCAATATGAGATGCCCCTAACTTCTCCAATGTTTTTGCATCTTCTGTTAAAGTCTCTATTAATACTTTGTCTTCCCCTGTTACAATCGCTTTCGTACGATCCGGCATTGTAGCATGACTTAAGATTATCATATCTATATGGTCTTGATCACAGGCAGCCTGGGTGTGTTCAATAACTTTCTCATAATAATAACTGGTGGCTTCCGGACCCATGCCACCAATAACCCCTAATTTCTTTAACTTCGTTTTTTCACTCATACGAATTCCTCAATCAACTATAATATTTTTTAAACTTTACAAAGTGGCTCATGTGGGTTCTAAACATTGCGTAAAAACGTTTTGGTGATAAATCCCCTTTTAAGAATACCGGATTGACCATCTTCTTTTCACGAATCAGTTGTCGCATGGTTGCTTTTGATGTCTCATCTTTTACATATTTAAATGCAACAGCCTTTGGAAGCACCATCCACAGATGCTTTTTTCTCGCCATTTCAAACTCTAATTCTTTTCCACCTATATACTCTTCTACTACATATTTCGCTACATTAAATCCGGATCCCGTAACGTAATAGTTACTGCGTCCCTGACGCGTATTAATCTCGAAGAATTTATATTTACCATCTCTTGTATCATATTTGATATCAAAATTTGAAAACCCAATATAATGTAAATCTTCCAATAAGCGTTTCACTTTTTTCATTAATTCCGGATTTGGTTCTGTAATAATAAGTGCATGATTTCCCAATCCATGTGGTGTATGTTCCTCCAGAAGAACATGGCCCAGACACATCATCTTGACTTTTCCGTGTTGGTCTGAATAAGACGTCAGTACATACATGAATTCATCATTGCCAGGAATCATATCTTGTATAATCAATGCATCCTCATACCCTGCATCATATATCTGTTGAATGACACGATTTAATTCTTCCCTGCTATCTAAGATATATACTTTATTCTGAGTTGGAAAAGGGTGTTCCCAATATTCCACCCCGTTTGATGGCTTTAAGATAACTGGATATTGAAACTCACACGTAAACTCAGTCCCCATCTCTTTTGTGTGTACCAGTGTTCCCGGATAATCAATTCCATGTTTTTCACATAACTCGTAGAATGTATTCTTTTGTTGTAAATTATCCATTAATTCAAAATCAATATATGGTGCAATGATATTGTGTCTCAATTCTTTTTTATGTTTGCTGATTAGCGCAACATAACTATCCCCACAACCAATTAATATTATTTTCTTATCTCCATGCTTTTGCGCAAAAGTATTTACCGTTTCCAAAAAACAATCATCTGTATCAATCTTTGGATTTGCTATATATTCAATTATTCTGCTATTGTAACTTGGACCTGTTGGGTATTTTCCGAAGATATGGGATCTGACATTGTATTGCTCATAAAATGCACGTGCAACACTATAGGTATTGATATCCCCTCCAAGTAAAACAGGAATAAATTCTCTCTCTTTGAACTTCATAACGTTCCCCTTTCTCACATGTTTACATCGTTTAATTATACCCTACCAAGAATCAAGTGTCAAACAACAAGCCCACTCTTTTATTTTAAGAGTGTGCCACGTGTAATTGCTTGTGCTCCATATTTATTGCGTATCTCATCCATCGCTTTATCCACTTTCTTATGTTTCTCATCTCTTGGTTCTTTGAGTTCCATATCAAAGATACTTAATTGTTCCGGCTCCATATCACCTATCAGCTTTGATGTGCGTATTCCCAATAGCCGAATGGGTTCTCCTATCCATAATTCTTCAAACAATTCACAAGCCACCTTGTAGACTTCCTCATTTGTATTGGTAGGTTTTAAGAACTGTCGTTGATGAGACGCTACCTGAAAGGTATGATATTTGACCTCTACGCTAATCATATTAGCCTTTTGATTCCCATTGCGCAGCCTCCCCGAGACACTTTCAGCCAAACCCAAAAGCACTTCTTTTGCCGCTTCTATCGTACTAATATCTTTGGGTAACGTAGTCGAATTACCAATTCCTTTCGCGCGCATTGGTTCTGTTTGCACTTTTTTACTGTCAATGCCATTGGCATATTCCCATAGGACTTTTCCATGACTTTTTAAATGTAACGAAAGGATTGCAGGATCTGCTTGTGCTAATTCTCCAATTGTCTTGATTTCTAATTTATGCAATACTTCCACACTGGAACGCCCCGCCATATAAAGTTCCGATACAGGCATGGGCCACATCTTTTCTTCTATCTCTTCCGGAAATAATGTGTGTACACGATTTGGTTTTTCAAAATCAGAAGCCATCTTGGCCAATAATTTGTTCGATGATATCCCTATATTAACTGTAAACCCAAACTTTTTAAAGATAGCCTCTTTGATATCTGTTGCAGCCTCTATTGCAGATGGATAGGCATGGGCAATCCCTGTAAACTCCATATAACATTCATCTACGCTGACTTGTTCTACATCTGGTGTATATGTACGTAGAAATTTCATTAATCTTTTACTTTGTTCTTGATACATCTTATGATTTGGTGGTACCATCACAAGATTGGAACACTTACGAAAGGCATTCGCCACCGGTTCCCCAGTATGAATGCCATATTTTTTCGCAGAAATCGATTTAGCCAATACAACACCATGGCGCGCCTCTTGATCCCCGCCTATAATGGCAGGAATCTCGCGCAAATCTACTTCTACTCCATTCTTCAATTGTTCTACCGCTGTCCAACTTAAAAATGCTGAGTTTACATCAATGTGAAATATAATAGATGTCATGGTCTTTATCCTTTATTCTTAATGCTCGACTTTAACTTTTTATCTGTATCACCTTGGTTCTCATCTATTAAAATCGTATCACCACTTCCCACATCTCCCGCTAATATCATCTTTGCAGCTAATGTTTCAACATGTTTCTGCAGATATCTTTTGAGTGGTCTTGCGCCATAGATTGGATTGTATCCATTCTCTACTACATGATGTTTCGCCGTATCCGTCAATTCAATGGTCAATTCTTTTTCAATGAGACGTTGATTAATATCTGTTACCAACAAGTCAATGATGGCATAAATATTCTCTTTCGTCAACGGTTTAAACATAATTATCTCATCTAGTCGGTTCAAGAATTCTGGTCTGAAATGTCCTTGCAATTCCTGCATAACCAGTGCTTCTTTTTCTTCTTCAATATGACCATCCGCATCAATTCCCTCTAACAGATAGGACGATCCTATATTAGATGTCATGATAAGAATGGTGTTTTTAAAATCTACCGTCCGTCCCTGAGAATCTGTAATACGTCCATCATCTAACACTTGAAGCAATACATTAAATACATCCGGATGTGCTTTTTCCACTTCATCAAATAATACCACCGAATATGGTTTTCTTCGCACTGCTTCTGTCAGCTGACCACCCTCATCATAGCCTACATATCCAGGAGGTGCTCCTATCAGACGTGAAACCGAATATTTCTCCATATATTCGCTCATGTCAATTCGAACCATATTGCTCTCATTATCAAACAAATCTTCCGCCAACGCTTTGGCTAGTTCTGTCTTTCCTACTCCTGTTGGTCCCAAGAACAAGAAAGAACCTATTGGTTTTGTAGGGTCTTTGATCCCTGCTTTTGAACGTATGATTGCTTCTGTTACTTTCGTAACCCCTTCTTCTTGCCCAATAACTCTTTTATGCAATGCATCACCTAATTGTAATGTTTTATGACGTTCACTTTCATTTAACTTGGAAACCGGTATTCCAGTCCATCTTGAGATGATTTTGGCTATTTCTTCTTCCGTAACATTTTCATGTACCAGCATGAGTCCTTTTTCTTTTACTTTTACTTCTTCCTGTTCTAATTGTTGTTCTAATTTAGGAAGCGTTCCATATTGCAATTCTGCCGCTTTTTCTAAGTCATAAGAACGTTGTGCTTTTTGTATTTCTCGATTCACTTGCTCGATTTCTTCTCGTATCTTTTGTACTCGTTCTATGGAAGATTTTTCATTATCCCACTGTGCTTTTTGACCCGAGAATGTTTCCCTTAAATCTGCAAGTTCTTTTTGTAAACTAGACAATCTGTCTTTGCTTAATCTATCATCTTCTTTTTTTAGCGCTGCTTCTTCTATCTCCAATTGCATTATTCGTCTTTGTAACTCATCTAATTCCATTGGCATAGAATCCAATTCTGTCTTTATTAATGCACATGCTTCATCTACCAAGTCAATTGCCTTATCTGGCAGAAAGCGATCTGAGATATAACGATGGGATAGGGTTGCAGCAGCAACTAAGGCACTATCCGTAATTTTAACCCCATGGAATACTTCATATCGTTCTTTTAATCCACGAAGAATTGAAATCGCATCTTCTACACTTGGTTCATCTATCATTACCGGTTGGAATCTACGTTCCAGTGCTGCATCTTTTTCAATATATTGACGGTATTCATCTAATGTGGTTGCCCCTATACAATGAAGTTCCCCTCGTGCTAGCATAGGTTTCAACATATTGCCGGCATCCATTGCTCCATCGGTCTTTCCAGCGCCTACAATCAGATGTAACTCGTCTATAAATAAGATAATATGTCCCTCACTACTTTTCACTTCCTCAAGAACGGCTTTTAATCGTTCTTCAAATTCACCTCGATACTTTGCACCAGCAACTAGCGCTCCCATATCAAGGGCAAAGACTTGTTTGTCCTTGAGTCCTTCCGGTACATCTCCCCTTACAATACGTTGAGCCAATCCCTCTACTGCCGCAGTCTTTCCAACTCCCGGTTCTCCAATCAACACCGGATTATTCTTGGTCTTACGAGATAAGATTCTAATCACATTGCGAATCTCCGCATCTCTTCCTATAACTGGGTCCAGCTTTTGTTCTCTTGCACGTTCTACTAAATCAATCCCATATTTGCTCAATGTGTCATATGTGACCTCCGGATTATCACTGGTGACTCTTTGGTTTCCACGAACACCCGATAATGCCTGCAAGAAATCATCTTTTTTAATTGCAAATTCTTTGAATATAATTTTAATTTCTTTATTTGGATGCTTCAATAAAGATAGAAAGATATGTTCCACTGAAACATATTCATCTCCCATTTGTTTTGCTTCATCTTCAGCACTTAACAGCACTTTGTTTAAGTCCTGCCCAATATAAGGCTGTCCCCCCTGTACTTTGGTTCGCTTTCGCAATGCCTCTTCTACACGATTCTTAAATTGTGTTTTGCCAATCCCCATCTTTTCTAATAATTTTTCGATCAAACTATCTTCTTGCATAATTAATGCATACAAAAGATGTTCCTGTTCTATCTCTTGATTACCATATTCATATGCATATTTTTCACAATTTTGTACTGCTTGTATTGAATTCTGGGTAAATTTATTGATATTCATAGTATTATCCTCCTTATTCACTGTGCGTTCAGTTGTTCTATAACTAATATAACACCACGAATTGGCACTGTCAAGAGGAGAGTGCTAAAATTATCTGTTGATTTTTGCAGCCACTGTAAAATCAAGAGTTGCTGGGGTTGTTAAAACTTTATAAACTATATTTTTATGGGTTACTACACCATCCGATATCAATTTTTAAGGTTCTACAACACTATCGAATTTAACTTAGCCAATTCTGTTTCTATATGGCTCTGTTCTGTAATGTGGTTGTACACATCCATCGTAACATCCATATGTGCATGTCCCATCAGATACTAAACTACTTTCATATCCATTCCACTTTTCGCCATTCTGGTGTATCCTGTATCAGATAACGGCTTACCTCTATCATTTAAGGTGGAGAAAATTCTCAATGCTGTATCCTGTGATTCTGCTTCAATTGGAAGCAGAATACAGTTATTTAAGATTCTTGTAGGCAAATATGCAAAATATGTTGGATATTCCTGCAAGAAATCATTTATTTTTTGCTGAAAGAATCGATAAGTTTTTGCATACCTGCTCTTTTGATTAGCATCCACTACACCTGTTCTCAAAATTGTTAAAAACTCTTCTTTATCATCATCAGTAGATACTTCCGAATCAATTTTAAGTTTATTTTTAAAATGCTCTAAGCAATAACATAAATGTCGTTAATCTCTGTTGACCATCAATAATTTCAAGTTTTCGCTTTCATTTTTTAAATTGACAATTGGTCCCAGAAAATATTCATCATTGTCACTATCAAACTGTGTATAATCATTATCTAGAAATGCGAATGAGAAAATATCATCCCATAATGTTTGACATTTTGGTTCTTCCCATGCATATGGATGTTGATAATCCGGAATAAGAAAATCTGATTTTTTGCTCGAAAATAACTCTTTTATTGTTTACTGATCTATGTTCAATTTTGACATTTTTATCCACTCTGTTTCATCATATTGTCATTCGTACTTTACTTATTATACACCCTTTAGTAGCTGATTTCAGCAGTTTTTATTTTAATCATATCATCCTCTCGGCAACGCGTATAATTTACATTATGAGAAGTTCCAGGATGGGACTGTGAAATGCATCGAGGATGA
>JAVXHR010000020.1:0-31837 GCA_036656795.1 Lachnospiraceae bacterium
TCGTGTTGCATTTCGTGTTGCATAGGTGGGAAAAAACGCAATAAAACCGTATAAAATATTACTCTGTGAGAAAAATCGAAACAGTCAACAAATCCAGTGTTTACAAGGGATTGCGTGGTATAAACGATTGCAACAAAAAAGCAGATAACGGGAGTCGGACCCGCCTTTCCAGCTTGGGAAGCTGGCGTTCTACCGATGAACAATATCTGCATACGAGTATTATAACCCTTAACAGGGTGAAAAATCAAGAAATTAAAAACAAAATTTTTCGTGTGTGCTTATTAAGGGAGCTGTTCATTGACAATAATGGATGACATTATATAGATGAACAATCTGGCAAAGAATTATGGTATAATAAAGGAAATAAAATCTTCAGGAGGATTTATGACAGAAAACCAAAGATTTATAAAACCAGAAAATCTAGTTTATAGTGCCCTATTTATTGCATTGGGTTTACTTATTCCGAGAATTTTTCATGTGATGGGTCCCAATGCCGGCAAGATGTTTTTACCTATGTATTATTCAGTTGTATTGGCGGCATTATTATTGCCAATGAGATTCACGATACCGGTAGCAGTATGTACACCAATATTGAGTTATATATTGACAGGAATGCCGGCGATTCCCATGCTATATGTGCTGTTATGCGAATTAGTAATATATGCTATAGTAGCGAATTTGTTGATTCGTAGATATAATCCTTACATAACGGTTGTCATTGCAAGTTTAACAGGCAGAGTAGTAAATGTATGTACGGTATTGTTTTTAGCACATGTGATAGGGCTTCCTATTCCATTTGCAAAAACCCCCATTCTTATGGGGACAATGATTATGTCCGTTCCGGGAATAGTATTGCAGATAGTGCTGATACCGATGATTTATAAAAGAGTAGGTCAAAGAATAGGGATAAAAGGTGAGAAATGTGACACTGGATTATAGAAAAGCAATGTCGGAATTTGCCACCAATGAATACTCGTTTGTAGCTATTCGTGGGGAACAGCAGTATACAGCAACAGGGGTTGGCGTAAAACCGATTATGGAGCAAATGCGAAAAAACAGAAAGATATTTCAAGGATATGCAGTTGCGGACAAAATTATTGGTAAGGCCGCAGCTTTGTTATTGGTATTATCCGGTGTAAAATTCGTGTATGGGGAAGTTATGAGCCAAGCGGCAAAAACAGTACTGTGTCAGAATCAGGTTGTATATGAGTGTGGACAAACGGTAGATTATATTGAAAATCGTACCCATACAGGGATGTGTCCATTGGAGATGTCGGTACAGGAAACAGAAAACCCTGAGGAGGCATTTAATCTGATAGAGGAAACGATTGAATTTTTAATGAAACAATAAATATATGATGCGAGAGATGATGAAGGAGGACAAAGTATGAAGTATGTTAATTATCCGGGGACGGATAAGAGGGTATCTGTGGTAGGATTTGGTGGGTTACGGTTTAACATGGAGTTATCAGATGAGGAAAATGCGAATATGGTACTATACGCATATGAAAAGGGAATTAATTATTTTGATACAGCACCAGGGTATTGTGATGACCGGAGTGAACGCATATTTGGAATTGCTTTTCGTCGGCTGTTAGCAGAAGGAAAAGATGCGTTTTATGTGTCGACGAAGAGTAAGCCGAAGATGTGCCCAACAAAAGAGATGGTCATCGATGTTGTAAAACACTCGTTGGAGGTATTGGGAGTTCCTAAAATCAATTTCTATCACGTGTGGTGTATTCGTAAAATGGAGCATTATGAATTGTCTATGAAAAAGGGTGGGCAATATGAGGGGCTGAAGTGGTGTCAGGAACAAGGACTCATTGATCATATTTGTTTTTCTTCTCATCAACCTGGGGAAGAAGTCGTGCAAGTTTTAGATGAACATAAGTTTATGGGGGTAACCATGGGCATTAATCTACTTAATTTTCCGTATCGCTGGGCAGGGGTAGAGCATGCATATAAAGAGGGGTATGGTGTTGTGGCTATGAATCCGTTATGTGGTGGAACAATTCCAACTCATGAAAAAGAATTGGCTTTTTTAGCAAGTCCAGGTGAAACGGTAACTCAGGCAGCTTTAAGATTTAACATTGCAAGTCCTGAAATTACAGTTTCCCTAGTTGGATTTGGGTGTATGCAGGACATTGATGAAGCTTGTGCAATGGCAGATGAAGCAAATCCATTTACTAAAGAAGATTTGGAAAGTATTAAGAAAAAATTTAATGGAGCGACAAAAGAAATATGTACGGGGTGTGGTTATTGTCGTGTATGCCCAAAGGGGATTAATATTCCCGGATATATGTTATTATATAATGAAAAACAAATGTTTCACAAGACAAAGGAAGAGATGGTGGAGATGGTATATGGTCTGGAATACTATAATTATACGGCCAATACAAAAGGGAGAGCCAAAGATTGTATTGCCTGTGGTAAATGTGAGCAGGAATGTACCCAGCATCTTCCAATTATCAGCCGTCTAAAAGAAATAGCTGAGTGGGAGAGTCAGACCACGGATACGATTACGGTATAAAGAATTTACAAAGCCATGAAAAGTATTAGATTCTTAAGTTAGAAAAGTGGTTTGCACTTTGGGGATCAGTTAACGAAATACAGGCAGTGGAGGCATACACATGAAAAAACAAAAAGGAAGCATACTTGTGATAATCATCTGTATTCTGTGTTTTGGTATTCAGATGAATGTAGAAGCGAAAGAAGATAAAACAGTAATACGGGTTGGATTCTCACCATTAGCAGGATTTCATGAATACGACCAATTAGGGTATCCAGCAGGGTATGATGTGGATTATCTTAATAAAATCGCAGAGTTTACCGGCTGGAAATATGAATATGTCTATCTAGCAAATTGGAATGTAGCTTCAAAATTATTGGAACAAAGTGAAATTGATATACTGGCACCTTGTCAGATTACACAGCCACGACAGAAAAAATTTGATTTTTGTGCATATCCCATAGGGACAGAGTATGGTGCGCTGTTAACGTTACCTTCCAGAGGTGATTTGATCTATGAGGATTTTCAGAATTTTTCAAATATGCGAATTGGTTGTGTAAAAACAATTGCGTTTACCGATAGCTTTTTTGAGTATGCACAAGCTTCCGGATTTAATCCTAAGATAATCTATTATGAGAATACTAACGATCTTTTTGCGGCACTTAAGGCAGGTAGCGTAGACGCAGTGGCAGAAAGCCTGATGAATGCGAAAGAAGGGTGGAAAGTCATAGGAAAATATGGCGCAGCATCGATGTATTATATGGTACAAAAAGGCGATGTGCAACTTCTCCAAGAACTAAACAGTGCCATTGATTCTATAAAGCTCGAATTTTCAACTTTTGAAAACGATTTAGTGAAAAAACATTTTCCGATTTATAATTATATTCCATTTACAAAAGCAGAAGAGGAATATATTGAAAATATGGGGGAAATAAGAGTTGGTTGTATTACCAATCAAGACCCGGTATCATATACAGACCTAAAAACAGGGGAAATAAAAGGAATTACCAAAGATATGCTGGATAAGATAGCATCCATCAGCAAGTTGAAATTCAAATATATACCACTTCCAAAAGAGAAGCCAACACCTGATTTTCTTCAAAAAAATAAGATACAATTACTTTCGGGGGTAGAATCTAATAATGTGAGCGACAATGTTGAGGGAGTGAAATTAAGTGTTCCGTATTTGATGTCCCAAAAGGTAATTATTGGGAAACAGGGGAGGAATTTTGAAAGAAGTGCGACGTGGAAACTTGCAATTACCAAAGGAACTGCAAGTCTTATAGGTGTCATAAAAGCCAAGTATCCTAATTTGAGTATACAGACCTATGATACTAGTGAAGAATGTTTTGAAGCAGTGAGAAAGGGAAAAGCTGATATCTTAATGCAAAATCAGTATGTGGTAAATTCGTATCTGGCAATGCCAAAATATGAGCGTTTAGTTACGATTCCGGGAGAAGGAATTGAAGAGCAATTGTGCTTAGCTGAAAGAAATTATCAAAGTACATCTTCCCAAGAGGAAGCGATGTTGGGTGATAAGAGACTGTTATCCATTATTAACAAGTCGATCAACAGGATAACAACAGAAGAAATCTCCAATATTGTAATTGAGCAAACGATAGCGAGACCATACAAATTAACATTAATGGATCTTGTATATCGGTATCGTTTTGCATTATTATTACTATCTGTGACAGCTATATATATTATGATATTAAGGCATCGTAATATAGCGCGTATTCGGGCGAAGAATGAACAATTATCAGAGGCAATAGAACAGGCGGATAGTGCTAGCAAGGCAAAAAGTACATTTTTAGCACATATGTCTCATGAGATTCGGACACCGATGAATGCAATTATTGGAATTACTGAATTGACAAAAAGACATGTTAAAGGAAATCAGGTTGCAGAAGGTAATTTAGATAAAATCAGCTATGCATCTCAAACATTGTTGACAATTCTAAATGATGTACTTGATGTTTCTGCAATTGAATCTGATAAATTAAAAATAGGATATGCACCTTTTGATTTAAAATCGCTGTTAACTTCTGTTAGTGCAGTATATTATACTCAGTGTAAGAGTAAGCAGGTGAAGTTTGAAATTATACTTTCAGACATTACAGAAGAACGGGTGATTGGAGATCAAATGCGATTAAACCAGATACTGAATAATTTGTTGTCAAATGCATATAAATTTACAGAAAAAGGCGGAGAAATAACACTTTCCGTAGCACAAAAAAAAGTAGATGAAGAAAAAGTTCACATGCAATTTATTATTCAAGACACCGGCTGTGGTATGACACAAGATATGTTGCAACGCTTATTCAGACCATTTGAGCAAGAAAGCACAGAGACCACTGAAAAACATGGAGGAAGTGGTTTGGGAATGTCTATTACTAAGAATCTGATAACACTGATGGAGGGAGCGATTGACGTGACCAGTGAAAAGGGAGAAGGAACAACCTTTACAGTGCAAATAGCGTTTGGACGAATGGTACAACAGATGCCGGAGGCAAATGAAAAGTTAACAGACATTCGAGCATTAGTAGTAGATGATAGCCCGGAAGCATTGGAATATATCTCGGAAGTACTGACAAGAATTGGGATTAATCATCAAAGTGTAAATGCGGGAAAAGCTGCAATTGATATGTTGGTAGCTGCTCATGATAAGGGAGAAGGATATGATGTCTGTTTTGTGGATTGGAAGATGCCGGAGGTAAATGGGATAGATGTAGTTCGTCGGATACGGGAACTATTTGATAAAGATACATTAGTGGTTGTAATCTCGGCTTATGATTTCTCAGAAGTAGAGGAAGATGCAAAAGAGGCCGGTGCGGATTTGTTTATTGGAAAGCCGGTATTTCAGTCTACGGTTTTTGATTTACTTATGAATCTTACCGGCGGAAATCATGTTAAAAATATTGCTAAGACGAAAGAGTATGATTTTACAGGAAGACGCGTATTACTTGTAGAAGACAATATGTTGAATATGGAAATTGCAAGTGAACTGCTTGGAATTACAGGATTGGAAGTTGAAAAAGCAGACAATGGAAAGAGCGCAATGGATCGTATTCTTGAAGTGGAAGAATCTTATTATGATGCAGTGTTAATGGATATTCAGATGCCAATTATGAATGGATATCAAGCGACAAAGGGGATTCGAGAGGCAGGGATTATGTTACTGCCAATTATTGCAATGACCGCCAATGCATTTACAGAGGATATTGCCAATGCATTGGCAGCAGGAATGAACGATCATGTTGCAAAACCTGTGGATACACAAGTTCTATATCAGACGTTAGATAAATGGTTTCAATAGAAACTGAAAGAAATAGAATTTTAGTTGTGTTTAGATATCGAATGCCATATAATAATACGATATCAATTAATGAATGTAGGCAATAGAGGTATCTTATGAAGATAGATATGAAACGTTTTGCTATGATATTGATTGTCATCTTATATTTCTGCATATTTGCATCAGAAATGGTGGACTATCAATATAGGCAAACAAAACGAACAGAGATGACTTCTTCTATTGAAAAGATAGAAGAAGTTTCCAATAGTACATTTCTTAGCCAAGGGGTAATAAAACCCCATATTAGTAGCGCCTATCTTTACAGATTGTATCATCTGAAATCCATCTTTATGAAAAAAGTGCATTTGCAGAGTCTTACCATGGTTCTGTTTGTGTATTTGGCTCGATTTAGGGGGCGTCTTAGAGATATCTTTATCTATTTATTTCAAAGTCAATGGGAATACTTGCTGGATATATTAAAACAATACGATGGGAAACGGAAAAACCTTCTTTTTACAACGGGAAACTAGTTCATCTTAATTAGGAGGGTTTTGATATGGAAGGTATTAGTAGCTTTGTGGCGAATTTCAGTGATGTATTATGGAATTCGGTATTGTTGTTCTTATTGTGTGGAACGGGCGTTTGGTTTACAATTACACTGAAATTTGTGCAGGTCCGCCGGTTTGGTGATGGAATACATAAGATATTTGGTGGATTTATGAAGAAAGAAAAAGGAGCAGGTGACGATGGTATCTCTTCGTTTCAAGCATTAACAACTGCAATTGCGGCCCAAGTAGGAACCGGCAATCTGGCAGGTGCGGCCACGGCAATTGCAGCAGGTGGTGCGGGAGCTATCTTCTGGATGTGGGTAAGTGCTTTTTTTGGAATGGCGACAATCTATGCGGAAGCATTGATGGCACAGAAGTATAAGACTGTGGTAGAAGGGCAAGTAACGGGTGGTCCGGTTTACTATATTAAAGGTGCTTTTAAAGGAACATTTGGGAAGATTTTGGCAGCCATCTTTGCAGTACTTATTATCTTAGCTTTAGGCTTTATGGGAAATGCAGTTCAGGCCAATTCAATAGGAGATGCATTCTCTACTGCATTTGGTATTAATCCAGTGATTGTAGGTTTGGGTTTGGCTGCTCTTTCGTTTTTTATTTTTGCAGGAGGTATTACACGTATTGCAACGGTAACAGAAAAATTAGTTCCTGTTATGGCATTATTTTACATTGTAGGCGCAGTGATTGTAATTGGTGTGCATTACCAGGCGATTCCAACAGCGTTTCATGATATATTTGTAGGAGCATTTGCACCACGTTCTATTGCCGGTGGTGTGATTGGTGTAACAGTACAAAAAGCAATGAGATTTGGTGTGGCCCGTGGATTGTTTTCCAATGAAGCAGGTATGGGATCTACTCCACATGCACATGCTATTGCTAAAGTGGCACATCCAGGAGATCAGGGTTGTGTAGCGATTGTCAGTGTATTTATTGATACGTTCGTTGTACTGACATTAACGGCATTGGTTGTATTAACATCAGGTGTAGTAAAACCAGATGGTTCCTTGATTGGAACAGCACTTACACAGACTGCATTCTCTACAGTATTTGGAGGATTTGGGAATATATTTATTGCAATCTGTATGTTCTTCTTCGCATTTTCAACCATTATAGGCTGGTATTTCTTTGGAGAAGCAAACGTAAAATATTTATTTGGAAGAAAAGCAGTGAAACTTTATGCCGTTTTAGTTTGTATAGTAGTAGTCATTGGCTCGGCACTAAAAGTAGAGTTAGTATGGAATTTGGCAGATATGTTCAATGGCTTAATGGTAATTCCCAACTTGGTGGCATTATTGGCGTTGAGTGGAATGGTATGGAAAGTCAGTAAAGAATATGATCAGATAAAAAAAGCAAAGAAGAAGGGTGAATAATAGGTAGGAGGCATGCAGATGAATAATGTCTATGAAAAGACAAAAGATACAATCATACAAGAATTAGAATCATCAAAGATGGGGTTAACAGAGCTTCAGGTACAAGAAAGAACTCTCAAGTACGGGAAAAATCAATTACAAGAGGAACAAAAAGATAGCACATTAAAGATTATGCTTAAACAGTTTGAGGATTTTTTGGTCATTATTCTGATTATAGCAGCAGTTATATCAGGGGTCTTGGGAGATATTGAAAGCGCAGTGGTGATTCTTGTAGTAATTACGATTAATGCAATTCTGGGAACTGTTCAGACATTAAAAGCAAGAGCCTCTTTAGAAAGTTTGAAATCTCTTTCTATGCCAAGTATTAAAGTTCTACGCAATCATCTTGTGGCGGTGGTATCCCCTTTAGATATTACACCGGGAGATGTGGTTGTCCTGGAGGCCGGGGATTATATCTGTGCAGATGGACGTATCTTGGAGCACAGTAGCCTGAAAGTGGACGAAAGTCCACTGACAGGGGAAAGTACGCCGGTAGAAAAAGAAGAAACGATATTAACAGGGGAAACCCCATTGGCAGATCAACGCAATATGGTATTTGCAGGAAGTTTTGTAACTTATGGAAGAGGTCAATACCTTGTGACCTCCATAGGAATGCAGACAGAATTGGGCAAGATTGCAGCGATGTTGAATCAGGCAAAAGAGAAAAAGACTCCATTACAAGTGAGCCTCGATAAATTTGGAAAGACCTTGTCCTATGTAATTATAGGAATATGTGCAGTACTATTTGTTCTGAGTATGTGGCGGGGAGAAAGCGTAGTAGATGCATTTGTATTTGCCGTTGCGTTGGCAGTTGCAGCCATACCGGAAGCGTTAAGTTCTATTATTACGATTATGTTATCAATAGGAACTCAAAAATTATCGAAACAGAATGCAATTATTCGGCAGTTGCAGGCAGTGGAAGCACTGGGAAGTGTGTCTGTCATCTGTTCCGACAAGACAGGAACACTTACTCAGAATAAGATGACTGTACGACACCTATATGTGGAAGGTGAGATTCGTGATACTACAGAGCCGTTGTCAGATAGCAGCAGACATTTAATTGAAGCGGCAATGCTTTGTAATGATAGCCAGCTCGTAGACGAAGAGTTAATAGGAGATCCAACAGAAACAGCACTGATTAAAGTTGGAATGGACTATGGGTTGTCATTGGATGTGCATAAGGATTATCAAAGAGTGGGAGAGATTCCATTTGATTCAGAACGAAAGATTATGTCTGTTGTATGCACACAAGAGCAGAGATATATCATGATATCGAAAGGGGCAGTAGATGCAATGCTTCCGAAGATGTTAGAGGTAGATATTGAACAGATAGAAACTGTGAATAGACAATTTTCGGAACAAGGCTTACGAGTACTGGCAGTTTGTGAACGTGTAGTAGAACAAACAAACATTACAGTAGAGCAAGAAGAAGCATATACATTCTTGGGATTAATTGCAATGCAGGACCCACCAAGGGAAGAGGCGAAAGAAGCAGTAGAAAAATGTAAGATGGCCGGGATTCGACCGGTGATGATTACAGGGGATCATCTGATTACAGCAGCAGCAATAGCAAGAACGATAGGAATTCTAGAAGGAGATGCCAAAGCGATAGAAGGAGCTCAGATTGAAAAACTTACGGAGCAGGAATTAGATGAGTTGGTGCCACAGGTATCTGTGTATGCTCGTGTAACACCAGAACATAAAATTCGGATTGTGGATTCATGGCAGAGGCTTGGATATATTGTGGCGATGACTGGAGATGGCGTGAACGATGCGCCGGCATTGAAACAAGCAGATATAGGGGTTGCAATGGGAATTACCGGCAGTGAAGTTGCAAAAGACAGTGCAGCTATGGTACTGGCAGATGATAACTTTGCGACTATTGTAAAAGCAGTAGAATTGGGAAGAAATTTGTATTACAATATCCAGCGGGCATTACAGTTTCTGTTATCAGGGAACACAGCAGGTATTTTAGTGGTTCTATATGCATCCATTGTAAACCTGCCAGTACCATTTAAAGCAGTGCATTTATTATTTATCAATTTATTAACAGATAGCCTTCCTGCAATTGCTCTAGGTGTAGAACCGGAATCTACAGATGTGATGAAGGACAAGCCAAGACAAAAAGAGAGTTCTATCTTATCGAAACGTGTGTTGGGAGCAATTGGAGCTGAAGGTGCAATTATAGGAATTATAACAATTATTGCATTTTATATTGGGCTACAGACAAGTCCTGAAACAGCGCAAACAATGGCGTTTGCAACACTTTGCTTATCTCGGTTGGTTCATGGATTTAACTGTAAATCTCATAAACCTGTAATAGGTGGACATACCTTGTGGAATAATAAAGCATTAATTGGGGCATTTGCCATTGGTGTTTTACTTATGACGATGGTACTTTTAATTACACCAATTCAAGGTATATTTGCAGTAGTACAATTATCAGGAATTCAGATGTGTAGTGTATATCTATTGGCGCTGAGCAATCTTTTTACGATTCAATTTTTGAAATATATACAAGAACGCTTGGAAAAGTAAAAATCACCTGTTATAATGAGTGAAAATGTATTATATGAGAGAGGAACTATAACATGCGTGTATTAGAACAATATGAACCAAAAGAAGCACTAAGATATTTTGAAGAAATCTGTAATATTCCACATGGTTCCGGCAATATGGAAGCAATCAGTGATTATTGTGTGGAATTTGCCAAAGCACATCAATTAGAAGTAATACAAGATGAGTTAAAGAATGTAATTATTGTGAAAGAGGCAACACAGGGATATGAGTCAGTACCTCCGATTATCCTACAGGGTCATCTGGATATGGTTTGTGAAAAAACATTGGAGAGTACTATTGATTTTGAAAAAGATCCTTTAACACTTGTAACAGATGGTGAATTTGTCTGGGCAAAAGGAACAACATTAGGTGGAGATGACGGTATCGCAGTGGCATATGCCCTGGCGGTACTGGCATCTGCAGAATTGTGTCATCCACGTATTGAAGTGGTTTTAACAGTGGACGAAGAAATTGGTCTTGTAGGAGCCTTTGGGGTTGATTTGTCAGTATTGAAAGGAAGAAGGCTGATTAATATTGATTCAGAAGAAGAGGGGTATGTATGGATTAGTTGTGCGGGAGGAGCAGCACTGGAAGGGAAGATTCCAATGTCTTTTCAAGAACAACATGGCGTTGCATATGATATTGCCGTAACCGGACTGCAAGGTGGACATTCAGGAGCAGAGATTCAATTAGGGCGTGGTAATTCCAATCTGTTAATGGGACGTGTATTACATGCGTTATATCCACGAGTTCATTACAATATTGCGGCATTGTATTGTGGAAGTAAAGATAATGCAATACCAAGACATACAACGGCAACACTTGTAATTGCAGATGAAGATAAAGAAATCTTGGAACAATTGATTCGAGAACAAACGGTAATTCTTCAAAGAGAGTATGAATCCAGTGATCCGGACATAAGAGTTACTTGCCAGAATGCAGGATTGCAAAATCAAAAGGTTTTAACTAAAGATTCAGAAGCAAGGTTACGTCAGATTCTTTTGAACATTCCAAATGGAATTCAAGCCATGAGTATGGATATTAAAGATTTAGTAGAAACGTCATTAAATATTGGAACAATTATTTTGGATACAAAAGAACTAACGATAGGAGCTTGTATTCGCAGCTCTAAGGAAAGTGCACTTAAGTTTCTAATAGAACGAGTAGTATCATTCGTTGAATTTATGGGGGGAACAAGTACTGTAAGTGGAGCTTATCCTGGTTGGGAATATAAGAAAGATTCAGAACTTCGAGATACAGTTGTGAAAGCGTATCAAGAGATATATGGAGAAGTGCCACAGATTGAAGCAATTCATGCAGGTTTGGAATGTGGGATTTTGTCTAATAAGTTACCGGGACTTGATTGTGTATCAATTGGACCGGATATGTTTGGTGTTCATACATATGAAGAGAAACTTAGTATTCCGTCTACAGAACGTACATGGAAATTATTGGTAAAGGTGTTAGAAATGAAATAGGTGAATGGAATGAGTAAGTATGTAATTATAGCATTGGTTATTTTAATAGGGGCAGTAATGACATTCTTTTTAATTCAATATGTTCGCTTTAGCGCATCCTCATATGGAGAAAGTGCATCTGCGGGTTTTTTTGAGGTACTTTTTCATAAGAAAAGGAGATGCGAGTATCAGGTTTATCAGATATTGGAAAAAGAAAAATATTCTTATATCTTAGCAAATCTGTGTATTCCAGATCGAAAGCACCATCGAAAGATAGAGATAGATGTGTTGGGAATAGACGAAACCGGTCTTTATGTATTTGATGTACTTCCACACAAGGGGCATATATATGGAGATGAAAAAGAAAAGAAATGGCGACAGACAGTCAAGGGGGCTCGAAAAGATGAATTCCAAAATCCGTTGATAAGAAATCGGGTACATGTGAATTTATTGCGTCATGTGGTAGGAGAACAAATTGCAGAATATTGTTACGGTTTTGTAGTATTTCCCAAAGATTGTAATATTGGACGATTGAAGCTCTCTTCCGGTGTACAGGTAGTAAAACAATCAGAGTTACAAAAAAAAATACGGCATATGAGTGAAGGGCGTGAAAAAGTATTGTCTCAAGATGAAAGAGACAAATTATACAGTATATTATGGGGGTTTACAAATGTGTGATAGGGAAGATAGATGGGGGATTACAGAATGGCTAAGATATCGAAGACATCATTAGAAGAACAATTACAGGAATTGAAAATACGGGAAGAGATGTATCGCATAGCGTTAGAGCAGAGTAAGGCAACTGTATGGTCTTATGATATTGCAACAAGAACCATTACCCAGACAGAACTATCAAGTGCACAATATGATTTCCCGGAAACGATTGATAATATTCCAGAGAGTCTGATAGAAAGTGGTCATATTCATCCGGATTCCGCAGATGTCTATCGAGATATGTTTAGAAGAATTCATGCTGGAGAAGCGGTTGTATCTGCAATGTATATGCTACGTGTGAAATCAGGTCAATATCAATGGAAGAGAGTGACCTATCATACAATATTCGACGAAAAACAGAAACCAATTCGTGCGATTGCAGTTGCAGAGAGTATTTCTATTCAAGAGCAGTTAGCAGAACGATATCACAGAGAATTACTTTTTCGAGATGAAAGTAGTCCTGATTTATTTGCATCTTATAAAGTGAATTTAAGTAACAACCTTGTAGAAAATTATAAGATTGAAAAGACACAGACCGGTGAAATTATTGATGTGCAAACTTATGAAGAGTGGTTAGAGGAAGCCGGAAGCAGGATTATATCAACTGAAGATAAGATGCGCATGATGCGAAAATTAGACTATCCAAATTTAATGAACAGTTTTAAACAAGGAATCAAAGAATTATCCGTGGAATATCGAAGAAAATCAGCCAATGATGAAATTAACTGGGTGGATACAACGATTAATTTAATGAAAGAACCACATTCAGGTGATATGGTTGGATTTATATATGTTAGAAATATTGATGAGAAGAAAAAGACAGAGCTGAAATTGCAGAAGCAGGCAAAATATGATGCAATTACAGGTCTTTATAATAAAGATACTGTAGAAAAAGAAATCGGAGAAAGAATAGGTCCCAAATGCGCGCCAAATGCTCGATGCGCGTTATTGTTGATTGATATTGATGATTTTAAGAATGTGAATGATATTATCGGACGTCAGGCCGGCGACAAGGTTCTTGGAGATCTGGCAGATGCTATGCGCCTGTGTTTCACAACTACAACGCTAATGGGGCGTATAGGAGGAGACGAATTCGTTGTCTTTTTGGAAGATATTGTATCGGAAGACTGGGTACATAATCAGGTAAAGAAATTAAGCGACATCTTACATTTGGCGTATCTTGAATCAGACAAAATCATTAATACATCCGGTTCTATTGGAATTACCATTGCCATGTCTAAGGAAGCAAATTATTGTCAACTATTTGAACAAGCAGATAGTGCCATGTGTGAAGCAAAACGAATGGGTAAGAATGGATATAGTATCTTTGATCCAAAAGGGAAAAAAGAAAAAGGACAGGCAGATGCAACTGAGGAAGAGGTAGAGGCATTATTAAGTGGTGTTACTGCTAATGATGAAGAATATGCACTGAGGGAACGAATTGAATATCTATGTTATCATGATGAAGATACAGGCTTATTAAATCGTAATAGCTATACGGAATATGTAAAAGAGATGGAAAAAGAAATGCCGGAGACCATGGGGGTAGTGATTGGAAATATCAATGGTTTAAAAGAATACAATCAAGAATTGGGATTAAGTTATGGGGATAGAATTCTGAAAGATGTAGCAAATGTTATGGAGGAATATTTTAAAAAAGGTATGATTTATCGGTATTCAGGAGATGAATATCGTGTGTTGAGTCCGGATATTTCTTATGAACAGTTTATCGAACAAATTGAATTAGTCAATGTAGCGTTTGAAGGAATTGCACCAAATGTAATTTCAAAAGGGTATGTATGGGAGAAAAAACCATTTGATCTTGCAGAGATGATGTTGCAGGCAGATGAACTTATGCAATTGGAGAAAAACAAATATTACCAGATGGCTGGAGATATACATATGCACCATCAACCTGTAATTATGCAAGGATTATTGAAGACCATAGAAGAAGAACAATTTGGAGTATACCTACAACCAAAGGCAGACATTGCAACGGGAGAGATTGTAGGGGCAGAAGCCTTTGTCAGATTAGAGAGTCAGACACGAGGGGTTGTAGCACCGGAAAAATATATTTCCCTATTGGAAAAAGCGAATTTAATTCATTATGTGGATTTACATGTGTATGAGAAAGTATGCCGTATTTTACGAAATTGGAAAGACCAAGGGAAGAAATTATTACCTATCTCAATTAATCTTTCAGTGGTTACATTATTGCAAGAGGATTTAATTCCAAGAATGGTAGCAATACAGCAACAATATGAGATTCCTAATGAATATCTGGAAATTGAAATATCGGAAACATTAAAAGAGGTGAATCAAGATGTGATTACAGAGATTAGTAATCGTATTCGGGCAGAGAACTTTAGAATTGCTTTAGATGATTTTGGATCAAAAGAGTCGTCTTTGTCTATTTTATCTTCTATTCATGTTGATGTGCTGAAACTAGATGAGAGTATTATTCATGATATCGGAATTAATGAAAAGAATCAGATTATTGCACAGTCCATTATTGATATCTGTAAGAATCTTCATATTCAAAGTGTTGCAGAAGGTGTAGAAACAGAGGCACAATTGCATATACTTGAGAAGATGGGCTGCCAGTTGGCACAAGGATTTTTATTTAATCAGGCAGTACCGGTTCCGGTATTTGAAAAACGATATATTGTAGATTCAATAGGATAAGCAAGTAAAAACATAACAAGCGTAGAAAAGTGGATGGGCTATGGTAAAAACATGGGTTGCGGATATAAGCGAATTGTTAAAGATAGAGAACTATCAAAAGTTGTATGAGCAGATGCCGGTGGAAAGAAAAAGAAAAGCAGAACAACTGCATCATATACGAGATAAGGCACTAAGTGTAGGGGCCTGGGCATTGCTAGAACTGGCAAGAGGCGAAGCAAAAGTGGATGAACATGCAATCTACAATTTATCACATTCGGGACGATTTGTGTTATGTTCATTAGATGATAGTGGTATGGAGCACATTGAAGTAGGGTGCGATATTGAAGAAATAAAAAAGTTTAAAAAAGCTGTAGTAAGACGGTTTTTTTGTCCCAATGAGCAGCGCTATATTATAGAACAGCCTACAGAAGAGTTACAGACAGAAGCTTTTTACAGATATTGGGTATTAAAGGAAAGTTTTATGAAAGCAACGAGAAGAGGAATGGCGTTGGGATTAAATACATTTGAAATTGAGATACAGGAAGAACTGCCAAAATTAATCAAACGACCGGATGATATTCTGGGAAGTTACCGTTTTAAAGAGTATACTATCCAAGGAATACCATATAAAATAGCAGTTTGTACGACGTCAATGGATATAGAAGATAAGATATTTATTCGACAATGGCCATTATAATAGCATTGACGAAAGAGATAAGATTTGATAAAATGTAAAAAGGGAAAAACGAGGGTTTACGAAGAATCAAATTAGTTTACAGATTCGAGTAAAGGAGTAGTATTTAATTAAATAAGGAGGAGATTGTTTATGGTAAACCTTACATTTGGGGAGCAAGTAAAGGTTATATTAAGTCGTAAAGGAATGACGATTAAGGAATTGGCTGAGATTATAGAGGAACGTACGGGTAAGAAGATGTCTAGACAGAACCTCACACAGCGATTAGGGAGAGATAATTTTCAAGAACAAGATATGCGTACCATTGCTGATATATTAGGGTGTTCTTTTCAACTTAGTATTTTAGCGAGTTCAGATATTGCGTCACAGACTACAGTTATGGACCATGTGTCGCCAACAGAAGAAGAATTAGAAAAGTTAGCAAGAAAGAAAAAAAGACAAGAAAGTATGAAAGCGAAAGTTGCAACAAAAGAAGTAGAAGCACCAGTAAAAACACCTACAATTCGAGTGGAAGAACCAAATGCCACGGAGCGAGATATGACAATTGGGGAATTGGTTGAGATTCATGAAGAATTAGATGCATTAGAAAAACCAAGACAAACCAGTGGGAATGTAAATAGTGTTAAAGAGCTGGATGTTGAAAATATGCTGGATGAATTCATGCTAGAGCCGGAAGAAGTCGTTACAGCAGAGGGTGTTGGTGAAGAAGATAGCATGCCGGAGCTGGTAATTAAAGCAACGGAAGAACCACCACAGGTAGTACGCCCGGCATTTGAAAGTGCCAATCGGCATAAATCGAAGCTGGAAGAGGAAGAAGATCTTACGATAGGAGATGTGAATCCATATACCAGACACGAATATGCTACTAACAGTGTACGTGTACATCCAAAGAGAATTGGATATGTACAGGTTTATGATCGTGGAGACCATAAGTGGACAGACATGACAGAATGGGCGTTTTTAGGATATCAGGAACGTAAAAAAGCGCTTCTTGGGAAAGAATATGAAGCACCAATATACCTTGATTAATCAAGGAGTAAAAGGACAAAGTCATGGAATGGGAACAGTTATTGTCAACAAAAAGACAACGAGAATTCGTTACATCACATCATTATAAAAATACAGATTTAAGAAGTGCGTTTGAGAAGGACTACCATAGAATTATAGGGAGTGCTTCTTTTCGCCGTTTGCAAGATAAGACACAAGTATTTCCGCTGGATAAAAGCGATTTTATTCGTACAAGATTGACTCATTCTTTAGAAGTTTCCTCTTTTGCGAAGTCCTTAGGGCAGACTATTGGGCAAAACATTATAGAATGTAAAAATGATAAGTATTTTGACTTGCAGATGAAAGAGGATATTTGTAATATTTTACAGTGTGCAGGGCTAATTCATGATATTGGAAATCCACCCTTTGGACATTTTGGAGAAACATCTATCCGAGAATGGTTTGAAAAAAATCTTCCAAAACTTCAATTTCACGGGCAAAGTATTGATGATTGTCTATTGCCACAGATGAAAGAAGATTTCTACCATTTTGAAGGCAATGCACAAGCATTACGTTTAGTAAGTAAGTTGCATTATCTGGTAGATGAAAAGGGTATGAATCTTACCTATGCATTATTAAATACAATTATTAAATACCCGGTATCTTCTCTTGGAATTGATAAATCCACTGGGAATATAAAAGATAAAAAAATGGGATATTACTATGCAGATCAAGAAATATTTAATGAGATTCAGACAATCACAGGAACCAATGGAAATAGACACCCATTAACTTATATCTTAGAGGCGGCTGATGATATTGCCTATAAGACAGCGGATATTGAGGATGCGTTTGTAAAAGGATTTATTACATATGAACAATTAAGAGAAGAATTAAAAACCTTAGAACCAGCAGGAGAAGCTGAAAATCAAATGCCACTGGAAGTGCTGGATAAGATTTATGAAAAAGGACGCATTAATAAAGTAACGAATCCAGAACATTATGCAGTTCAAAATTGGATTGTTCGTATGCAAGGAGCAATGATTAATTGTGCTACGCATGGCTTCACATCTAATTATACAAAGATTATGAATGGAACATTTCGAACAGATCTTTTTTGTGGGACATTTGGAGAACCGTTAATGAATCTGTTGGGAGATATGGCATATCGGAGGGTATTTACAACGGATTTAATCTATAAATTAGAAGTTGCGGAATCAGAAATTATTAATGTTTTAATGGATCGATTTATGAAAGCAGCGATTCGATACGATACCGATGAAACTATGGATTCGATAGATATTAGAATGATGTCTTTTGTGTCTGAGAATTATAAAAATGCATATCACTACCACGGGCATGGGAAAAGTGAAGAAGAAAAATTGTATCTGCGATTGTTGTTGATTACAGATTATATCTGTGGAATGACAGACAGTTATGCAAAACGTCTATATCAAGAATTAAATGGGATTATATAGAAGATCATAAATTGAAAGAAAGAAGAACGCGAGTGTGAGATGTTGTAGAACATGTGGCATTGGGGTTCTTTTTTTTGTGCTAAAAGAATACACTAGGGTATAAAATAAAAAGGAGTGAACGAAGTGAGACAATTTATTCGCTATCTATACGAGTATGAAAGAGGGACTCGTGTACGTAATATAGGTTTTGTAAAAGTAGAACAGGAAGAACAACGGTGTGTGGTACATTTACATGGAAAAGGGTTGCGTTTAGGAGAAGAAAAACAATTAGTGCTATATCTTTTTTATACAAAAGATGGAAAATGTATAGGAATCCCACAAGGAATTATTGATAATGTAAATCCGGCACTGAATTATCGTCTGGAATTCACAGCAGAAGATGTGGACGGGTTTACGACAATGAATCAGATAGAGGGTATTATACTGATTCATGCAGATGATGGACGTTATGCGGCCGTATGGACGGATATGCCGGTTGATGTAGAACATATGGAATTGGCATCGGTAGAAACAGATAGAGATAAAATGTCAACAGAAGAAGTACAGACAGAAGAGGTACAGACAGAGGAAGGAACTTGTGAAAGTACAATGGTAGATGATCAAGAAGAGGTGAAAACGGAAGGAATTACAGTGGAAACAGTAGAAGCAACAACAGAACGCGAAGAGTATATAGAGCCACAGGGAACGCAATATATAAAAATTCAAAGGCAGGAGTTATCAAAACTCGATCGAAAAGAATGGAAATTAGCAAATAATAGTTTTCTATTACATGGATATTATAATTATCATCATCTTCTTTTGGTAAAAGAAGGACCACACTATTTTATAGGTGTTCCAGGAATTTACCATGAAAAAGAAAGGGCTGCGGCGCAAGCGTTTGGGTTCACACAATTTCAAAGATTGACAGAAGATGAACTAAAATTAACAGATGAAGAACAGAATCTGTATGAGGATTTTGGATATTGGTGTCGACAGGTAGAGGGATACCACGTATAATAAAAGAGACAGAGAAGTAGTGAAACGAGTTTAAAGTAGTTATGTGGACAAAATGAAGTAAGAGAAAAGGTGCTTATATGGAAGATACATATTATATGAAACAAGCCTTAAAACAGGCGAAAAAAGCTTGGGATATCGAAGAAGTGCCCATTGGCTGTGTGATTGTATATCAAGATAAAGTGATAGGAAGAGGGTATAATAGAAGAACCATAGATCATAATCCACTTGCCCATGCAGAATTGATTGCCATAAAAAAGGCCAGCAAAAAAATAGGTGACTGGCGCTTGGAAGATTGTACCATGTATGTTACGTTAGAGCCATGTCAGATGTGTTCAGGTGCTATTGTTCAGGCACGCGTGAAACGGGTTGTTATTGGCTGTATGAATCCAAAAGCAGGTTGTGCGGGTTCCATTATGAATCTATTGCAGATGGAGGAGTTTAATCATCAAGTAGAGTTGGAAATTGGAGTATTAGAAGACGAATGTAGTACTATAATGAAAACGTTTTTCCAACAATTAAGAGAACAAAAAAGAAGGAAACATAAGAATCAATAAATCGGAGGACATAAGAAGAGGGGGCATATGCCCCCTCTTCTTATGTCCTGTATATAAAAAAATGTTGACAGAATCCTAAAGTGTGATATACTTTGATAATCAAAGTATTTGATAATAAAGATATTTGAAAATGAAAATAGTAATGGAGAAATAGTATGATTGGAAAAATAAAGGGAACAGGGGCATATGTTCCACCAACGTGCCGAACAAATCAAGAAATTGCAACAATGGTAGAGACTAGCGATGCATGGATTCAAGAACGAACAGGGATTCAAAGTCGACATATTATATCATCGGACACCACAGTTACAATGGCAGCGAAAGCGGCACAAGCCGCACTGGAAGATGCCGGGATTCAAGTCACAGAGATTGACCTGATTATTGTGTCTACTATGTCATCAAATGTAATTATGCCGTGTGCTGCCTGTGAAGTTCAGAAGATATTAGGAGCGACTCATGCAACTTGCTTTGATTTAAATGGAGCTTGTACAGGATTTTTATTTGCATATAATACAGCACAAGGATACATTGCAGGTGGAATGGCACAAACGGTTCTTGTAATTGGTACGGAAAGCTTGTCTACATTATTGGATTGGACAGACAGAGGTACTTGTATCTTGTTTGGAGATGGGGCAGGAGCAGTGATATTGCAAAGTACTAAGGGTACATTACCACCAATTGTCAGTTATTCAGAGGGGATGAAAGGGGAAGCAATTACATGTGTCAACAATGGATATATGAAGATGGACGGTCAGGCAGTGTTTAAGTTTGCTGTAAAACAGGTACCATTATGTATTATAGAATTGTTGGATAAATTAAAGATAACAATAGAGGAGATTGATTACTTTATATTGCATCAGGCCAATCGTCGCATTGTTGAATCTGTAGCAAAACGACTACATGTTTCTATGGATAAATTTCCTGTCAATATTAAAGAATATGGAAATACGTCATCAGCTAGCATACCACTTTTATTAGATGAAATGAATAAAAAGGGAGAGCTAAAATCAGGACATCGACTTATCATCGTAGGATACGGTGCGGGACTTTCCTGGGGAGCAAGTTTTTTAGAATGGTAATTACCAAGAGAAACTCTTGGATTACATTATACAAATGGGATATCAATAAAAGGAAAAAGAAAAGGAGAACAACGATATGTTAAAAAAAATTCAAGAGTTAGTAGCAGAGGGATTAGGTGTAGAGGAATCTGAAGTTGTTGAAACAGCGTCTTTTAAAGAGGATTTGGGAGCAGATTCATTAGATTTGTTTGAATTGGTCATGTCTTTTGAAGAAGAATTTGGAGTAGAGATTCCAACAGAAGATCTTGAGAAGATGGTAACTGTAGGTGATATTATGGAATATATTCAAAAACATCAATAAATATAGCGATAAAAATGTTAACAAGAACAAGTAAGGAAGAGGTTGTCTATATGAATACAAAAATTACAGAATTGCTGGGAATTGAATATCCAATCTTCCAAGGGGGCATGGCATGGGTGGCAGAGTATCATCTTGCCACAGCGGTATCAGAAGCAGGTGGATTAGGGATTATAGGAGCAGCCAATGCACCGGTGGAGTGGCTAAGAAATCAGATTCAACAGGCAAAAGCAAAAACAAAAAATCCAATTGGTGTAAATATTATGTTGATGAGTCCATACGCAGATGAGATTGCAAAGGTTATTGTGGAAGAAAAAGTAGAAGTGGTAACAACAGGCGCAGGGAATCCAGAAAAATACATGGAGATGTGGAAACAAGCAGGAGTCAAGGTGATTCCTGTAGTGGCATCTGTGGCATTAGCAAAACGAATGGAACGATGTGGAGCAGATGCAGTTATTGCAGAGGGAACAGAAGCAGGTGGGCATATTGGTGAGATTACAACTATGGTATTGGTTCCGCAAGTCGTAGATGCGGTCACAATTCCGGTCATAGCAGCTGGCGGAATTGCAGATGGACGAGGTATGGCGGCGGCATTTATGCTGGGAGCCCAAGGCGTGCAGATGGGAACACATTTTGTTGTGACAAAAGAATCTATGGTGCATGACAATTATAAAAAATTTATATTAAAGGCAAAGGATATTGATTCTAGAGTTACCGGAAGAAGTACGGGACATCCGGTTCGTACACTTCGAAATCAACAGACAAGAGAATATCTACAATTGGAATCCCAAGGAGCTTCTTTTGAAGAGTTAGAACATCTGACTTTGGGAGCGCTTAGAAGAGCGGTTGTAGATGGAGATGTGGTGAATGGAAGTGTGATGTCAGGACAGATTGCTGGTCTTGTAAAGGAAGAACTAAGTTGTAAGGAATTTATTCATAAAATAATGAATGAGATGGACCATGTAGTGAAGGGAATGAGCAAATATGAGTAGAATTGCAGTTGTTTTCCCCGGACAGGGAGCACAAAAAATTGGTATGGGAAAAGATTTTTACGAACATAGCCAATGTGCAAGATATATCTATGACAAATCTTCTGAATTATTGAATTTGGATATGAAACAATTGTGTTTTGAGCAAAATGAACAATTGGATATTACTGAATATACACAGGCGGCACTTGTTACCACGTGCTTAGCGATGTATGAAGTTATGAAAGAACGTGGATTAACTGCAGAAGTTGCTGCAGGGTTAAGTTTAGGCGAATACAGTGCATTAGTGGCGACAGGTGGCATGAGAACAGAGGACGCTATTCTGACTGTAAGAGAACGGGGAATTCTAATGCAGGAGGCAGTCCCACAAGGTGTGGGAGCAATGGCGGCGGTTATGGGTCTTGAGGCAGATGCAATAGAACAGGTACTGTGTAATCTTTCGGGTGTTACAATTGCAAACTATAATTGTCCAGGTCAGATTGTGATTACAGGTGCATGTAAGAGCGTGGAACTAGCAGCTACGTTATTAAAAGAACAAGGTGCAAAGCGAGTAGTTTTATTAAATGTAAGTGGACCATTTCATTCTCCGTTACTTGAAGTGGCAGGTGTGAAATTGGGGGAGGTACTGGAGCGTATCACCTTGTCACAACTTCAGATTCCTTATGTTGCAAATGTAACAGGAAAATATGTATATGACAGTCAAGAAACAAAGCCATTATTAGCAACGCAGGTTGCATCTTCGGTTAAATGGCAACAAAGTGTAGAAACTATGATAGAACAAGGCATTGATACATTTATTGAGATAGGCCCGGGTCGTACCTTGACAAGTTTTATTAAGAAGATCAATCGAGAAGTAAAAACTTACCAAGTTGGAATGTGGGAAGATGTAGAAAAAGTAATAGGAGAATGTGTATGCTAAAAGGGAAAATTGCAGTAGTGACAGGAGCATCAAGAGGAATTGGAAGAGCAATTGCATTGGAATTGGCAAGGCAAGGTGCCACCATTATATTAAATTATAAAGGGTCTGAAGAACGTGCCAAACAAGTGAAAAAAGAGATAGAAGAATTAGGTGGAACTGCGCAGTTGTATCAGTGTGATGTATCGGATTTTGCAGCAAGTGAAAAGCTATTCAAGGAAATTATAGCAGAATTTAATAAGGTAGATATTCTGGTTAATAATGCCGGAATTACGCGAGATGGACTTATTATGAGGATGTCAGAAGAAGATTATGACAGTGTGTTAGATACGAATCTAAAGGGTACATTTCAGTGTATCCGTTTTGCATCTCGTCAGATGATGAAACAGAAAAAAGGCTGTATTATTAATATGTCTTCGGTATCCGGGGTACTGGGTAATGCGGGGCAGGCCAATTATGCGGCATCAAAAGCAGGTGTGATAGGGCTGACAAAAGCAACGGCGCGAGAATTAGCATCTAGAAATATTACAGTGAACGCAATTGCACCGGGATTTATCGAGACAGAGATGACAGATAGTTTATCCGAAGAAGTAAAAGCAGCGGCAGTTAATCAGATTCCGCTGGGGCATTTTGGACAACCTGAAGATATTGCACATATTGTTGCGTTTTTAGCATCAGATAAAGGAGCATATATTACAGGGCAGGTGATCCATGTTGATGGTGGTATGGCAATATAGGAGATAGTTAAATGAAAAGAAGAGTAGTGGTAACAGGTCTTGGGGCAGTGACTCCAATTGGAAATAATGTGGAAGAGTATTGGGCGAGTATTCAAAAAGGTCATGTGGGAATTGATGAAATAACCACATTTGATACGACAGATTATAAAGTAAAGTTAGCAGCACAAGTCAAAGGATTTGTAGCAAAAGAGCATATGGATTTCAAGATGGCAAAACGGATGGAGGCATTTTCGCAATATGCAGCAGTTGCAGCGAAAGAAGCATTTGTACAGTCAGGACTTGATATGGAACAAGAAGATCCATATCGTATAGGAACCATTATTGGTTCAGGAATTGGAAGTCTGCAAAGTATAGAGCGGGAATATAGTAAGATTTTGGAAAAAGGTCCATCAAAAGTGAATCCGTTACTGATTCCCATGATGATCTCTAATATGGCAGCAGGAAATGTGGCGATTTTTCTGGGACTGAAAGGAAAATGTACCAATGTTGTATCAGCATGTGCATCAGGAACTCATTCCATAGGAGATGCATTTCGTGCCATTCAATATGGAGATGCAGATGCTATGTTGGCAGGAGGTACAGAGAGTGCTATTACGCCTACGGCAGTGGCAGGATTTACGAATCTGACGGCTCTTACAACTTCTGTAAATCCATTAGAAGCTTCCCGTCCGTTTGATAAGGACAGAAATGGGTTCGTAATGGGAGAAGGTGCAGGTGTGATTGTGCTTGAGGAATTGGAACATGCGAAGAAACGTGGAGCTAAGATCCTGGCAGAACTGGTTGGCTATGGTGCAACGTGTGATGCCTATCATATTACCTCGCCTGCAGAAGATGGCAGTGGTGCGGCAAAGGCAATGACATGTGCAATGGACGAAGCCGGGATTACGCCTTATGATATTGATTATATCAATGCTCATGGAACAAGTACCCATCATAATGATCTGTTTGAAACCCGTGCCATAAAGTTGGCGATGGGAGACGCAGCATATCAAGTGAAGATTAATTCTACGAAATCCATGATTGGACATTTATTAGGTGCAGCAGGTGGTGTGGAGTTTGTGACTTGCATAAAGTCTATTCAGGAGGGCTATATTCATGCAACTGTTGGATCAAAAGAAGCAGATGAAGAATGTGATCTGAATTATATGTTTGGAAAAGGAGTCTCTCAGGAAGTACGATATGCAATGAGTAATTCACTGGGGTTTGGTGGACACAATGCAAGCTTACTTGTGAAAAAATATGAAATATTATAGCGTATGAAAGAGAGGAAAACTATGAAATTTGAAAATCTATTAGAATTAATTCAAGCAGTTTCTCATTCGAATCTTACGTCTTTGGAATATGAAGAGGGAGAAACAAAGATTAAGATGAAAGCCGGAGCAGTAGTTGGGCAAGGGACTGTTCCGACAGAAATCAGAGGAATTTCGGAATTCAATCAAAATATATCAGACGATAAAGGAAATCTGATTACGTGTCCTTTGGTAGGGACTTTTTATGCGGCGTCTTCAGAAGAAGCAGCTCCTTTTGTTCAAGTTGGGGATACGGTAAAAAAAGGACAGATATTGGGGATTGTGGAAGCAATGAAACTGATGAACGAGATTGAGAGTGAGTATGATGGTGTGGTAACAAAAGTATTGGTTGAAAATGGAACAGCAGTGGAGTATGGACAGCCACTGTTTGCTATATTATAGGGGGAATACCAGATGTTAAATATTAAAGAAATAGAAGCAATTATTCCACATCGTCACCCATTCTTATTAATAGATTATATTGAGGAATATGAGCCGGGTGTTCGTGCAGTGGGGTATAAATGCGTGACTTACAGAGAAGACTTTTTTAAGGGACATTTTCCACAAGAACCGGTTATGCCGGGAGTGTTGACGATTGAAGCATTAGCACAAGTTGGAGCAGTTGCAATTCTTAGTAAAGAAGAGAATCAAGGAAAAGTTGCTTATTTTGGTGGAATTGATAAGTGCAGATTCAAAGGGAAAGTAATTCCGGGAGATAAATTACGCTTAGAAACTACCATTATAAAACAAAAAGGTCCACTTGGAGTCGGCAAAGCAATTGCCAGTGTAGATGGGAAAATAGTGGCCAGTGCAGAACTTACATTTATGGTTGGATAGGAGAAACAATGATTAAAAAAGTATTGATTGCAAATCGAGGAGAGATTGCGGTACGAATTATTCGTGGCTGTCGAGAACTGGGAATTGAAACAGTGGCGGTGTATTCAGAAGTAGATAAAGATGCACTTCATACGCAACTTGCCGATGAGGCTATCTGTATTGGACCAGCAGCACTTGCAGAGAGTTATCTGAATATGGAACGCATCATCAGTGCTACCTTTATATCAGGAGCAGATGCGATTCACCCGGGGTTTGGATTTCTGTCAGAAAATAGCAAGTTTGTAGAATTATGCGAACAGTGTAATATTACATTTATCGGACCGGACGCAAAGACGATTCAACGTATGGGGCATAAATCAGAAGCACGTAAAACTATGGTTGCGGCTGGGGTTCCGGTTATTCCGGGCAGTACAGGTGCCATTGATAATGTGGAGAGTGGATTGCAAATAGCGGAAGAAATCGGATATCCGGTCATAGTAAAGGCAGCATTAGGTGGTGGTGGAAAAGGAATGCGTGTTGCGAATACACAGGAAGAATTTGCAACAGCGTTTACAACTGCAAGAAAAGAAGCACTTATGGCATTTGGTGATGATACCATGTACCTAGAGCATTATGTATTACACCCAAGACATATTGAGATGCAGATTCTTGGAGATGTGAAAGGTAATGTAATCTATCTTGGAGAACGGGACTGTTCTATACAGCGTAATCATCAGAAGATGATAGAAGAAGCGCCATCGGCGGTATTGAGTGAAGAATTAAGAAAAAAAATGGGAGAAGCTGCAGTAAAAGCGGCCAAAGCCGTTGGATATGTGAATGCGGGAACTATAGAATTTCTATTGGAAAAAACAGGTAATTTTTATTTTATGGAGATGAACACAAGAATCCAGGTAGAGCATCCGGTTACAGAATGTGTTACCGGAATTGATTTGATAAAAGAACAGATCCGTATTGCAGATGGAAAGCCACTTTCTTATGCACAAGAGGATATACAGATCACGGGGCACGCAATTGAATGTCGTATCAATGCGGAAAGTCCGGCACATAATTTCAGACCATCACCGGGGACAATTACAGATGTGTATCTGCCGGGTGGTAAAGGAGTACGTGTGGATTCTGCAATCTACAGTGGCTATACAGTGTCACCTTATTATGATTCGATGTTAGCAAAATTAATTGTACATGCTAAAAACCGAGAAGAAGCAGTGAAAAAGATGCAGAGTGCATTGGGCGAAGTAATTATTGAGGGAATAGAAACCAATGTGGATTATCAATATGAGATTGTAAATCATCCGGATTTTATTGCCGGAAATATTGATATTGATTTTATTGAAAAGATGTAGAGGTGAAGTGCATTGAAGTTGCAAGATATGTTTAAAAAGACTCGTAAAAAAAATTATATTCCGTTGAAAAATCCAGGAGAACAACCGGAAGTACCGGAAGGGCTTTGGCGTAAATGCAATAAGTGTAAAGCAGCTGTTTTAACGCAAACGGTGAAAGATAACTACTATATTTGTCCTCAGTGCAAGGGCTATTTTCGAATGCATGCTTTTCGTAGAATTGAATTAATTACAGAACCTGATACTTTTGAACAATGGGATGTTGGCTTGACGGCACATAATCCTTTGGGGTATCATGGATATGAAGACAAATTAGAGTCATTGCGTCAAAAAACAGGATTAGATGAGGCTGTGATTACTGGAAAAGCCATGATTGGAAATCTGCCTATTGCATTAGCTGTATGTGATGGACGGTTTTTAATGGCAAGCATGGGAGAGGTAGTAGGAGAAAAACTTACAAGAGCTATTGAACGTGCAACCAAGGAAACACTTCCATTAATTGTGTTTGCGTGTTCAGGTGGAGCTAGAATGCAGGAAGGTATCGTTTCTCTTATGCAGATGGCAAAGACTTCGGCAGCGTTAAAACGTCATAGTGATGCAGGGAATCTATATATATCGGTTCTTACAGACCCTACTATGGGAGGTGTGACAGCTAGTTTTGCAATGCTTGGTGATGTGATTCTTGCAGAACCCAAAGCATTAATTGGCTTTGCAGGACCACGAGTGATTGAACAGACAATTGGTCAAAAATTACCAGAAGGTTTTCAACGAGCTGAGTTTTTATTAGAGCACGGATTTATCGATGCAATCATACCGCGAGAGCAAATGAAACAGACGCTTTTAGACATATTGAAACTACATGAATCTGTTCCAAAGGAACAGATGTTAGAGAAGTGGAAAGAAAAAAGTGCATCTTGTTCAGTAAGCTCGGCAGAACAAGATGCGTTGACAGACTGGGAGCGTGTGCAGATATCAAGACGCAAGGACCGACCGGTTGGAGAAGATTATATTCGAGAATTGTTTACAGATTTCATAGAATTGCATGGAGACAGATATTATCAGGATGATCATGCAATTATAGGTGGAATTGCAAGATATGCGGGGATTCCGGTGACGGTAATTGCTCAGTCTAAAGGAAAAAATACAAAAGAAAATGTTGCAAGAAATTTTGGAATGCCTTCTCCGGAAGGGTATCGAAAAGCACTTCGATTGATGAAGCAGGCGGAGAAATTCAATCGTCCTATTATTTGTTTTGTAGATACACCAGGTGCTTTCTGTGGGTTAGAAGCAGAAGAACGTGGGCAAGGAGAAGCAATTGCAAGAAATCTTTATGAGATGTCAGGATTAAAAGTGCCAGTGCTTTCTATCGTAATTGGAGAAGGAGGAAGTGGTGGTGCGCTTGCGATGGCGGTTGCAGATGAAGTTTGGATGTTGGAGAATGCAATATATTCTATACTTTCACCGGAAGGATATGCATCTATCTTATGGAAAGATAGCAAGCGAGCTCAAGAAGCTGCAGGTGTCATGAAGTTGACAGCGAAACATCTGATGAATATGGGGATGATCGAACAGGTCATAAAAGAACCGGAGCATTACACAAGAGAACAGCTAGATGAGGTGTGTGATTTATTGCATCTTCAGATGCATAGATTTTTGGAACAATATCGAAAGTTGGATGCGATAGAAATAGTGGAACATCGATATAAACGTTTTCGCAACATGTAAGAGGGGATAAATATGAATATGAAACATAGAGAGTTAAAGATTGGGGATTTGACGGCCTCGATTCCGCTGGTGCAGGGTGGAATGGGGGTTGGCATTAGCCTGGGTGGTCTAGCGGGAGCGGTGGCAAAAGAAGGTGCTGTCGGAATTATATCTGCTGCGCAGATTGGGTTTCGCGAACCGGATTTTGATCAAGATGCTTTGGCTTGCAATTTATTAGCGATGGAGAAAGAATATAACAAAGCTAGAAGTATTGCTCCTCATGGTATTATAGGATTCAATATTATGGTTGCAATGCAGCATTATAAAGAATATGTGGAGCAAGCAGTGAAATTAGGGGTAGACCTTATTATCTCAGGGGCAGGACTACCAACAGAACTACCGGATTATGTAGATGGCTCTGATGTAAAGATCCTTCCCATTGTATCTACGGCAAAGTCTGCAAGTGTTATCTTGCGTTACTGGTATAAGAAATATAAAAGGACAGCAGATGCAGTTGTAATTGAGGGACCGGAAGCCGGTGGGCATCTTGGATTTAAGAGAGAACAATTAGAACAATATACAAAGCCGGTATATGAACAGGAGATACAGGAGATTATCAAGGTCATACATTCTTATGAAGAAACTTGTGGTTGCCATATCCCAGTGATTCTAGCCGGTGGGATTCATACGAGGGGGCAAGTTGAGCAAGCGTTGATGTCGGGAGCGGATGCAGTGCAGGTGGCAAGTGCATTTATTACAACGGAGGAATGTGATGCTGCTGTGGGATATAAAGCCTGCTATCTAAATGTTAAGAAAGAAGATATTGTGATTGTGAAGAGTCCGGTAGGGATGCCGGGACGTGCAATTCGTAATTCATTTATTAAAAAAATAGATGCGGGAGAGAAGATCCCTCTGGATAAATGTCATCAATGTCTTCGTACCTGTGATAAAGCGAAGATACCATATTGTATTACAGATGCGTTGATACATGCCGCAAAAGGCGAGGTAGATGATGGTCTGTTATTCTGTGGCGCAAATGCGTATGAGGAAACCCGAATGAAAACGGTAAAAGAGATTATAGAGTCTTTAATGTAGTTAGCTGCGGAATAAGAGGGGCAAAATGTAAAGTGGGAAGGAGAGCAATCAGTGAATACATATGATACAATTAATGACGTTTTGGTTCATTTGTTTAATGAAATATGGGAACTGGAATCAAAAGCCATTATTACGGAGGAGTTTAAAGATATTAGTAATAATGATATGCATATTATTGAGGCTATCGGATTGGGTAAGGGCAAGAATATGTCTTTGATAGCAAAACACCTTAATATCACTGTGGGTTCGCTGACTACTTCTATGACAGGGTTGGTAAAAAAGCAGTATGTTCTGCGAGAGCGAAGTGAGGAAGACCGTCGTATGGTGAATATCTGCCTTACTGCCAAGGGTGAAAAAGCTTATGAACATCATCGGAATTTCCACTATCAGATGATAGGGGCAGTTATGGAACGTTTGAAAGATGATGAACAAATTGTGCTCGTAAAGACCTTGAAAGGGTTGGCAGAATTCTTTCGAACATATTAGTGTTATAGAGACGGCTATTTTAAATTAATTTTTATTTTTTTTCTTTCGATTTAGAAAGATTACTAACCATAATAAGAGAAGATTAATGATAAATATGATATATCCTGCCCATGCCTTATAGTTGCTTTTTGCAACTTGTGGTTTGGGCTTTTGCATTTCTTTTGTATTCTTGTTTACAGTACTTTCCTTTTTTGTGGATTCAAAGGAGTTTATATCTATCTGTTCTTCTATTAGGTTCTGAATCAATTGTTGTCCTTCTTGATTGGGGTGAAGCCCATCAGACTGGGTATGTTCAGCAATAGAAGAATCAAATAAGTCAATGGCAATATAATGATATTCTTCAGAGCTTTGTTCTATAATCCGATTCATTTTCTTGATAATATTTTCTACAACAATGTTTAAAGTACCCGGTAATTCCATCTTGTTTACAGGATTATAGATAGTTGTTACGATAAGTTGTGCATCTGTTTTGCGATAGTTTGCAATGGTCTGCATTGCTTGTATCCATTGTTCTTCAAAAGAATTATAATCCCAAGAACCAATAGCCCCAATTACTTTTACCAACAACAAGGGATTCTTTGTAACTTCAGTTTGCAAGGAAAGTAGTGCTTCATCTACGGTTTTAAAATGCTGTCTGTTGCCTAAAATTTCTCTGGTCACTTGCTTAAATTTATTCATCAAATCATTAGCTCCAATAGTTACGGTAATAACATCTGCTTTTTGCAGGCTATCTATAACTTCGGGCTGTGTTAAAAAGGTGGTATTTAACTTCGCGGTGGTAAGACCATTTTTGGCATAGCTTGAAAGAATGGTCTGTCTGTTGCTAATTAATTCCAAATCAGTTGTAATTAGCTGGGGATAGGCAATAAGTTTTGAACTCGTATCTAGTTGATAGCCATTGGCAATACTGTCTCCCAATGCCGTATAATAGATGGACTCGGATGTTGCTTCTTGGGCGTGTGCTGTGAAACTTAGTTGCATTACAAGCATGAAAATACTTGGGATTATATAACGCATTATTTTGTGAAACTTCATAATCATCTCTTCTTTAACAATATTTCTTCTTATCATACCAAGAGTGTCAACCATTATCAACCATTTATACATAATTATCCTCCCTATTTGTTGACTAATTTAATAAGTTGACGTTTCAAACGGGGGAAGGTTAAAAAGACACCAAAAGTT
>JAVXHR010000021.1:0-31593 GCA_036656795.1 Lachnospiraceae bacterium
TCCAAGCAAACCACCGCTGTTTCCACTTGATGATTGTGGATTTCCGTCACCTTGATAATCATTCCCTCCGTTTCCACCTCTGTGGTAGTGCCATCCGACGGAATTGCACCCAATGCGCTAAATATCAGCCCGTTAAAGGTGTCATAGTCATCATCGGGGAGAGAAATATCCAGCATCTTAGAAACCTCTTTAAGCGAAGCATCTCCATGAATTTTCCAAGTTTTAGAGTCAATCTGTTCGATCAGCGGCAACATATCCTCCATCGAATCATCGTCCCCCAAGTCACCCACAAGTTGCTCCACAAGGTCGTTAATAGTTATAATGCCGACCATACCGCCGTACTCATCCAGCACAACGGCAAGGCTGTTATGGGTGTGCTTCATGTTGCGAAACAGCACATCAGCATTTATATACTCAGGAACAAAGTAGGTGGCTTTCACAGCCTTTTCCATAACGGTTTCCCTGCTCTTATCTTCTAAGCGGAAATAGTCTTTCGCATTTAGTATGCCGACAATATTATCAGCAGTTTCATCACAGACAGGGTAGCGGGTGTGACGGCTACCGTGGATGGTATTCTTCCAATCCTCCATACTTTCATCTGTCCACAGCAATGAAATCCCCGTTCTGTGGGTGGCGATGTCACCTGCAGTTAAATCATCAAACTCAAAGACGTTTTGGATAAACTGCTTTTCTTCATGGTCGATGGCACCCTTTTCACTGCCCACATCCACTAGCATGCGGATTTCTTCTTCACTCACCTCGTTGTCCTCGGCATTGGGGTCAATGCCCAACAATCGCAGGATGGTATTGGTGGAGATCGTGAGAAACCAAACAACAGGAGCAAAGAGCTTGGCGATGCCACTAATGAGTGCTGACATCCCAAGCGCCAGTGCCTCAGCCTTACGCATTGCCACACGTTTGGGAACCAGCTCGCCAAAAATCAATGTGAAATAGGATAAAATGATGGTGATGACCACCACAGCAATGCCGTCGAGCGTTGTTGTGGGAATTGTCACGCCAAGGCTAATCAGCCAATTCACCAGCCCATCGGAAAAGTTTTCTGCAGCAAAGGCGCTGCCCATAAAGCCGGACAGGGTAATAGCCACCTGAATGGTAGCCAGGAACTTCGCCGGCTGACTGGTGAGCCGTGCCAGTCGCACAGCTCGCTTATCTCCCTCGGTAACCAGCTTTGCCAGTTTGCTGTCGTTCATCGAAATAACCGCAATTTCCGCACAAGCAAAGACCGCATTGAGCGCAATTAAAACAACCTGTAATAAAATTATAAATGCAATAGAACTATTCAAAATAAAATCCTCCTCTAAAGTATGAATCAATTGTCATAAATCAATAAAAACGCAAAAGACATAGCCTCCTGCTTTACTCACGCAAGCATAGGCTATGTCTCATTTGGTTTAATATATGGCATAAAGGAGGATTGTCTCCGTTATTACTGTCACTGTCGTCCATTATTCTTCACTCATCTCCCCTCAAAAACGATGTTTGTTTATCTATGTTACCAAAAATAGTGGAGTGCGTCAAGAAACTTATTGTTAATTTTTTATACTTGGTGTCCTCCTTTAATCCTAAAGTTGAACCCTCAGATAAATCCCCAGTTCTTTCATACAGTCTTCCTTCATTTTTTCCGCCGGATAATCACTATATGTCAGCCACTGAAATATATAGCCTCTGACAAATATATAAATTTTTCGACACAGTTCATTTGCATCTGCTATTCCTGCACTTATGAACACTGAATATACTGTTTGAAAAAAAGGACGTTCTTTTACACTGTTTTCTTCTTTGTCTGAAGTCAAATAGATTCGATATATCTCCTGTATAAGTTCTTTGTCAAACATCTGTGTTAGATTTTCTAAAAAAGATTCCATCAATTGTAATATTTGCGCCTCTAACGTTTGAGTACTATCTATAATTTCTTTCCAATTTTCTTTATATTCTATCTTTCCAAAGATATCTAATAGTATCTCATCTTTTGATGTAAAATATAAATAAAAAGTACCAATTGATATCTGGGCATTCTGGCAGATTTCCCGAATCGTTATCTTACTGTATCCTTTTTTCTTAATTAAAAGTAATGTAGTATTAAAAATCTTTTTTTTTGTAAGCTGAGCCTGTTCTTTTCGAGAAATATATGGTTTTTCATTCAAACTTTTCACCTCACTATTCCAACATATCTTCTTCGCCCGACTCAGCAAATAATGTTACGACATTTATAATAACCTGCACTGCTTTTTCCATGGATTGTATCGGGATAAATTCTTGTACACTTTGTGCATTATATCCTCCCGAAAAAAGGTTGGGACAAGGGATCCCCATAAACGATATGGTAACACCATCTGTCCCGCCTCGCACTGGAATCACTTTTGGTTCTACCTCCGCAAGAAGTATCGCCTTTTTAGCAATATTTATAATCTCAGGGTATTCATCTATCTTTTGTTTCATATTAAGATAATAATCTTCTATTTCAACTACAAATGTCTTTTCCCCATAATAAGCATTTAAAAAATCCGCAATTTCCTGCATTCTTCTTTTTCGATATTCATAGCCTGCCAAATCAAAGTCTCGAATATTATAAGTCATTCTGCATTGCTCTACTCCACCTCTGATATCGCTAATATGGTAATACCCTTCATATCCTTGTGTATGCGCCGGAATATCTCCTTTGGGAAGAGCTGCCATATATTCTTCTGCCAATAAGATTGCATTCTTCATACGGTTCTTTGCATGACCTGGGTATCCACTTACCCCATTTACAATCACCGATACTGTGGCTGCATTAAAATTCTCATAATTCAATTCCCCAACAGCACCACCTTCTATAGTAAATCCAACTTGCGCCGGAACTGCTTCCATAGAGATATATTCTGTACTATATCCCAGCTCTTCGTCTGGTGTAAAGACAATATATAATTCTCCATGCTCCAATTGAGGTGATTCTTGTATCGAATGTACTGCTTCCATAATCTCTGCAATGCCTGCCTTGCCATCGGCTCCAAGTATAGTAGTTCCATCTGTCACAATAAGGTCTTTTCCACAGCACTCCTTCAAATATGGGAATTCTTCTATACATAATTCCATTTTCAATCTTTCGTTTAATACAATAGGTTGTCCATCATAATTCTCAATGATACGTGGCTTGATATTACCACCTTGTACTTCAGGACTTGTATCTAGGTGTGCAAAAAAAGCAAGGGAAGGAATTTTCTTTTTTGAATTGGAGGGTATCTTTGCATATAAAAAACTTTTTTCATCAATATATGCATCTACAACACCCATATCCCGAAGTTCGTCCAGCAACAAACTCGCCAGTAATTTTTCATTCTCATTACTGGGGCAAGAAGTGTTCTCTTCATTCCCCTGGGTGTCAATAGAAATATATTTTAAAAAACGATTTACAACTGATTTCATAATCCTTCCCCTTTCAAACACTTTTTTAGTTCTCCTCATACCGTTTTAAAAACTGTTCTGCATTTTTATAACATACTGCTTCAATTTCGCCCGTTGTAAAATGAGCTTTTTCCATCTCTATAACCAGCTTGTTCATCTCCTGGCAGCCGTCAATCTCCAGCTGTTCTTCTACACCATCAAAATCCGTTCCAATTACCATCACATCAAGACCACCCACATCTATAATATGCCGTATATGTGCTACCATGGATAGGGTTGTACTTTTTCCATTATCTTGTAAAAAATCTCCACAGAAATTTAATCCCATCACACCACCACGTTCTGCTAATTTGCGAATCATATCATCTGTCAGATTTCGATTGTGATCTTGGATTGCTCTTGCATTAGAATGGGTTGCAATAAAGGGTCTTTTTCCATAGCGGCACACATCTTCAAAACCACCATCTGATAAGTGGGATACATCTGCTATAATACCCAACTCGTCCATACGCTCCAGAGCGTCAATGCCAAATGGCTTTAACCCTTGATGCTGGAATTCATATCTGTGATTGGGATAACCCAGACAATTTTCAAAATTCCACGTAAGCGTAATGATGCGAATTCCCTTTTCATATAATTCATTCAAACGTTCCAACTTATTCTCCAGTATATCTCCTTCTTCTATTGTTAAAAAACCCGACAACTTTCCTTCTCTTTTATTTGTCATATATTCTGCATAAGAGCCCGCAAATGCAACGGTGTCTTTATGTATCTCCACTTCTTTGTAAAACAAATCCGCCATAGAAAGCGCATCCAGATATAAATTCTCCTTTACCGGCTTTCCTTCTAACCATAAAAAACATGCGAAACACTGTGCAGTATAGTGACTTTTTAATAAACGCTCCAAATCCAAATGCCCCTGGTTTCGCCATAATGTTTCCTTGAATTTTCCTTGACTCTCCAGATCGTACAATCGCATCAAAGTATCACAATGAAAATCGAAAAATTGCATCTTTTAATTCCCCTTTTCTTTGTTCTCTTTCTTATGATATTTTTTTAACGAAAAACTTCTGAGTATATATCCCAATATAATCAATGCAATAGGTCCTCCATACGTTTTTACTAATAATATCATGGATTCTGTTTTGGTTTCTGCCCAGATAAAGTAATCTAATCCGGCTCCAATGTACGCCAAGACAGCAACTCCAATTGTAACAACTGCTACCGGAACTGCGATGGTATTGTTCTTAAATACAGTAAAAGCAGACTCTTTTTTCTTGAGTCTAAACACAAGAAAAGCAATTGCAAGCATTGCATATGCCGGTACCGAAGAAAGCGCTGATAAATCTGTTAACAAATTAAACAACGCATCTATTCCACCTAGTCCAAAAAGAGGAACTGTAATCAATATAATCACGATGCCACACTGAATCCAAAGTGCATTCTTCATTGTTCCGTCAGGTGCTTGTTTTGTTAACACTTTAGGGAATGTCCCTTCTGGCACCTCTGAGAATAATGCACGTAACGGTGAATCCATCCATACAATATATGCCGCTACACTCGTAATTGTAAAGGAAAGTGCATAAAGACGAACTGCAATCCCTCCATTCAAGCCCCAATTCTCTGCCAATCTTTCATATACCATATAAGCAGCATCTTTTACTCCCGCTTCTTGAATTGCTTCCGGAGATGCGATCACAAGTACTGCCACCGATCCTATAATATATGCAAATGCAATAAGAAATGTTGCAATGAAAACTGCCTTTTTAAAATTCTTTTTCGGATTTTCTACATCTTTGACATAGGTTCCTCCAACTTCTGCTCCTGCTACCGCCAACAAAAGCCATGCAAAAGTCGCAAAATATGAAGTATCAAACGTAGGAGTCAAACTTTCGACCGTGAATTTTGTTTCCGATGGTGTACCCATTAAAAGACCTGCGAAAGCAAACACAATAAAAACCGCAGTCAGCGCCATCGTAAGTTTTCCACCAAAATTACTGATTTTCGAAAATTTTTTGACACCTGTAGATGCGATAAATGTCAAAATAATAGCCAATATAATGCTCATATATGGAAGAAGATATGCGTTACTGTCACTAAATCTATTCTCTCCAAATATAGTCCAAGATACCATAACCGGAATTCTTGCAAATACCATTTGTAAATAAAATAATGTAGACACAAAATAAGACCACGTTCCAATAAATGCCCATTTCTCACCTAATCCAGCCTTAATCCATGTATAGACGCCTGCACTTCCCTGTTCGTCTGCAGATGCTAATTCCGGAATAAATAATGACAATGGCAAAAAGAACAATACTGCCACAATCAACCACGATGGAACTGATGCCGGTCCTAACGCCACAACATTGTTTGTTATATTTCCAAATCCAAATGTCGGAACAACGATTAGCAATATCAGTGTCCATAAACTTAATTTCCTTCCCTTTTTCTCTTCACCCATAGCTTTCCCTCTTTTCTCAACATGCCAATTGGTCATATTCGGAACACGTTCAGTGAACACGTTTCTTATATCCTTATACTACTTATAAAAAGTGCTTTTGTCAACATTATTATACGTCATTTCGCATTCTTTTTTTGACTTTTAGAGGGGTTGATGCAAATCAAAAATGGAGCAAGATTTAATACGCATCTCACTCCATTTTTTAACTATATATATTACTGTATTTTATTTCATCTGACAGTACAACTTCCTACTTCATGTGTTCTAATATCTTATCCACATCTTTTTTTAACCCAACAATCATAAGATGTTCTTCGCCTGTCATCACGTAATCCGCATGTGGCAGAATCGTTAGATGTCCATCGCTCTTAAAGCCTATCACACTTACATGATATTTGGCTCGAATTGCTACCTCACGAATGCTTTTTCCAATCCAGATATCCATCGGTGGAATCTCAAAGATAGAATACCCCTCTGTTAATTCAATATAATCAAATACATGATTTGCACTATATTTCACTGCAAGGCGTTCTGCAATATCCCGATCTGGATAGAACACATCATCTGCCCCATTTCTTAATAAGAACTTGGCATGGATATCTCTATTTGCCTTACTTACAACATATTTTGCCCCTAATTCTTTCACAAGACTTGTAACCTCAAGACTATTCTGAAAATTAGTTCCAATACAGACAAAACAGATATCAAAATTCCCAATGCCCAAGCTTTTTAATACTTCCTCATTCGTACAATCCCCTACTTTTGCAGAAGTAGTGCAATATAACAAATCTGTCATCTGTGCTTCATCTCGGTCTACCACCATTACTTCATTTCCCATGGAAGCCATGCTTGTACATAGATGGTGTCCAAAACGACCTAATCCTATAATTAATACTGATTTCATCTTCATCATTCTCCTATCCAATCGTAATATCTTCTATCGGTTGCATCACCGGTGCCTCTTGCTTATGCCCTTTAAAGGACAGTGCAAATGTTAAACTACCTATTCGACCGCAATACATTAAAAATATAAGAACCGCTTGTGATATCCAATTCAACTCTCTAGTAATACCTGTAGACATTCCAACCGTTCCCATTGCTGATATTACTTCAAACAAAACATCAGTAAGTGGCAGCGATTGTACCGCTGTAATAATTATGGTTGCAGTAATGGATAAAAACAAATTGGTACATAACACCGTACTTGCCTTTCGAATGGTTCCTTCTGCTAATCGTCGACCAAATACATTACAACTATTATTGTTCTTTAAATTCGCTCCTATATAAGCTAACAACACTACAAATGTTGTTGTCTTAATTCCACCGGCTGTAGAACCAGGGCTTCCTCCTATAAACATCAGCACCATGCTTAGCATCTTGCTACTGCCCTCTAAGGAAGCCGTATCTATTGTATTAAATCCTGCCGTTCTAGCAGTAACCGAACTGAATAGAGAACTTAATATCTTCCCATGTTCAGACATTCCCACCAATAGGTTATTGGATTCAAATATGTAAAATAATGCAGCACCACCAAATATCAATACAGCTGTTGTTGTCAATACAATTTTTGTGTGCAATCTATAATGTTTAAAATGAAGTTTGTGAATAGACAAATCGTTCCATACGAAAAATCCAATTCCTCCAATTACAATCAACGACATAATCGTTAGATTTATAAGCCAATCATCATAATATCCTGTAAAAGACGAATATGGCTCATCTACTCCCATAAGGTCAAATCCCGCATTACAAAATGCCGACACTGAATGAAAGATTCCATAATACGTCGCTTTTAACCACCCAAAGCGTTCATGAAAACGAATCGCCAGTAATAATGCTCCAACTCCCTCAAAAAACAAGGTTCCCATTATAATCTTTTTAGCAAGTCTTACAATACCACCAATCTGTAGAATATTCACACTTTCTTGAAGCGCACCTCTTGTCCACAGACCAATCTTTCTTCTTAATAAAACAGCAAAAAAAACTCCAATTGTCATAAATCCCAATCCACCAATTTGAATCAAAATCAAAATGACACATTGCCCAAACACTGTCCAATTCTGACAGGTATCTGCCACTACCAACCCTGTTACACATGATGCCGATGCCGATGTAAATGCCGCGTCAATAAATGACGTTCCAGCTCCATCTCGTGTTGATATCGGAAGCATTAGTAATAATGCTCCACATAGAATAATCAATACATATCCTATGGCTATCATCTGTACTTGAGTAAGCTTCTTATACGAAAACTTTTCCATTTCCCCTCTATTATCCTCACAGTCTCTCATTGCGTAAAAACACTCGAATGCTTTTACATCCATCTCATAATATACCGTTCCTTTGGATAATGCAACACTAATTTTATATGTACCAAATTTGGTACATCTTTGTTACATATTCCCCCGTTTTACAGGTTGTGATATCCTACTTCATTCGTTATAATAAGAACATAGAAATGCTCAACATAAGAAGGGAGAATAAACTATGAGAGCCTATGAAAGAATGATGAAATACCTTACAATCCGAACACCAAGTGATGAGAACTGCGACGCTGTTCCATCGTCACAATGTCAGTTTAATCTAGCTAATCTTTTAATTGATGAGATGAAAGCACTCGGTATTAATGATGCCAGAGTTGACAAGCAGTGCTACGTATATGGAACACTACCGGGGACAGCAGGATATGAAGATAAGACAAAGATTGGATTTATCGCTCATATGGATACCGTTTCTGACTATTGCGATCACGAAATTGTTCCTGTATTAATTGAAAATTACGATGGAAAAGATGTTCCCCTTGGAACCAGTGGACGTGTATTAGAAGTAGCAACTTTTAAGCATCTTCCATCATTAAAAGGTCGCACCTTAATTACCAGCGATGGTACAACAATCTTAGGTGTTGATGACAAGGCCGGGATTGCTGAGATTCTTACAATGGTAGAACATCTCAATGAACAAAAGATTCCACATGGTCCTGTACACATTGCATTTACTCCGGATGAAGAAATAGGAGTTGGGGCCTCCCATTTTAATGTAAAAGAATTTGGGGCAGAATACGCTTTTACTTTAGATGGTGATACTGAGGGCGAGATTCAATTTGAGAATTTCAATGCATGCAAAGCTAACTTTGACATCACCGGATTCAGTGTACACCCCGGTTCCAGTAAAGATACTATGATAAATGCCAGTCTTGTTGCCATGGAGATTAATGCCATGTTACCTAATTGTGATACTCCACGTGACACAGAAGGCTATGAAGGATTCTACCATCTTGTTACTATGAACGGCGACGTCAGTAAAGCAAACCTTAGTTATATTGTCAGAGACCATAATAGTACTTATTATGAAGCACGCAAAAACACACTTCTTCATATAGAAAAGATACTCAATGAAAAATGGGGAGCAGGCACTGTAACATTAACCATTACAGAACAGTACAAAAATATGGAAGAAATTATCGCTACCTGTATGCATCTAATTGATTACGCCAAACTAGCCTGTAAAGCAGCTAATATAACACCTGCTGTTTTACCGATCCGTGGTGGTACCGATGGCTGTCAATTAAGTTTCAAAGGATTACCTTGTCCAAACTTAGGAACCGGTGGTCATGGCTACCATGGTCCTTATGAACATGCAACGATTGAAGGCATGGATCAGGCAACTGATATGATTACCGAACTGGTTAAGTTATATGCAAAATAAGAATGGATATCTAACATAGTTTTAAACCAAATAACTATCCATCACAAAAGAGGAAGTTGTGCCTAACACTTTGGCACAACTTCCCCTTTGCTTTTCAATGCATACTTGTAACCTTGCTCTTATATGAAGCCTTGATTCTTGAATTTCATAATCATCTCATTGGTAAGGCTTAGATCCTGCTCCTCTACCGGTATCTCCTCGCGTTCAAACCACCGAGCCATTGCCAATTCTTCTTGTTCTAGCGTAATCGTTGGATCTCCATCTAATTCCGCAAAAAATCCTAATAACAATGTATCTGAAAAAGACCATGGCTGGCTCTTATAATAAGTAATGTTTTGAACTTTAATTCCCACTTCCTCCATAACTTCACGCTTTACCGTATCTTCAATACTCTCCCCTATCTCCGCAAATCCAGCTAATAATGCATATTTTTTATAATCACGTCCTGCATATTTAGATAGTAATATACGATTTCCATCCGTAACACCTACAATAACTGCAGGTGAAATCTTTGGATATTCCATCGAATCACATTGAGAGCAATGCAACATTCGTTCTTTCCGATCAAGTTGCATTGGCTGACCACAGCTCCCACAATATTGACGACTCTGATACCACCGATATAATTGATAGCCAGTAATCCCTGCAAAGGATAAGTGCTTGGGGTTTGCACTACGAAACATTGGGATTTTTTCTAATTTATAAATAGAATGTTCCTCTATATTTATCGTTTTCGTAAGATAAAATCTGTCTTTATCAATTGAGAAAAGATAGATATAACTTTCGTATATATACGGATTCGTTTCTACAAGTTCTCTAAATCTAGGAAATTGAATAATACCGGATTCGTAATGTACCAATACCTCTCCAGCCTGATAATATAGTAGATAACTATCTGCTTCGGGCGAGGCTGGATTATATGCATTAGAATAGCAATACGGTTCTATATCTTGTATCATATGGAAACTCCTTTTCTTACTTTTTCGATAAAGTTCTAGCAAAAGTATATAACAGAATCTAACTATTGTCGAACCCTTTTCATCTATTTTTTTATTTTGCTTGACTTCCCCTATCTCCCGTGTTAAGGTTAGTGAGTATTTTAAATGTTGGTTTGGATTCACATATTTTTGTAAGCAATCAACATGCTTGATGATTTACAAAAATATGTGTTTTTTATCTTCAACTTTATAATAACAATATTATAGGAGGTATCTTTCAATGAAAAAAGGTACAGTAAAATGGTTTAACGCTCAAAAAGGATTTGGTTTTATCACTGACGACGAAGGTGGAGAAGATGTATTCGTACATTTCTCAGGAATCGCTTCTGAAGGTTTCAAGACTCTTGAAGAAGGTCAGGCAGTAACATTTGAAACAACTGAAGGAAATCGTGGAACTCAAGCAGTTAATGTTTGTGTAGCATAATTTAATTTAGGTACGTTTAAACAACACACCATAGGGTGTGTTGTTTTTTATTGCTATTTTTATTTTTATTTCTTTGGAAATTTTGTTGCAATGGCGGTGGCTAACACTACCATGATTCCTCCCAAAAAGATGCATAAATCCCCAAGATTAAATGTTACATTTGATAACTTGTGATGTTTTGTTCCAACTCCAAAATAATCCACCACATATCCTCGTTTCACGCGATCATATATATTACTTGCCGCACCACCGATAAAGATTGCAATTCCTATCTTTTCCAGTGCTTTCCCATCTTTCAAAAATAATATTCCCTCATAACACACCAATATAACCCCAAGAATCACTGATAATCCACGCACAATTACCGGGTGAGTGTCCATCAGATTTAAAAACATTCCGTGGTTATGCACATGACGCACTATAATCTTTCCTTGAAATCGCATTGTTTCTTTCCCCAATGGAATCGTTTTTTCCACACGGGACTTCAGATATAGATCAATAACACAAGTAACAATCATTAACGCAATACAAATCAAAGCAATCATCTATTCACCTACTTTTGCACCACATCTCGGACAAAATATCGTTGTCTTTTCCAAAGGTGCATTGCAAAACGGACAAACCCCTGCCCCTTTTACCGTGGATATCTTTCTTTCGCATTCTTCTATAGAGTTCTCTCTTTTTTCAATGGTTTCACATACTCCAATAAAATCATTGTCTATCACTTCCCCTTTTTGAAATCTGTGATAAACCATCTTTCCTAAATCTATAATATCTCTGTCATTACCACTCGCTAATGTACGTATCTGTCCTTTTAGCTTTTGCACTTCCAGAACTTCTCCCGTTTTCTTTCCGACGTTATCAACTGTATCTCCAATTTTCTTCCCAAGTTCGTCAAAAAAATCTCCCATATTATCTCTCCTTATCTCATTATAATTGTCTGAGCTCCTCAAACATACGAAATAGATTCAATGTCCCATACCCCCATTCACGATTGGGATATGCCCTTGTTTTGTCCCGTTCTGTTCCTAAGATTAATAAACTCTTAATCTGTATCGAATCTACGCCAAACAGTTCCAGCTGATATACAATCCACTCCATTACCAATGCGGAAGCTCCTGCTGTAATCCCCGCTGCAATACTTGAGCCTGTTCTTGTTGCAAACAGATTCCTTGATGTTGCACCAAGAACTTCCACTCCAACTGTAGCAAAATCCGGCTTAATTTGTTCATTTCTAGTATATCCTCTTCCTGAACTTATGGCAATACTATTGTTCGTTCCATCATAATAAGAAACGGTAATGGGTGTAAGCGCACTTGCAGGTTCTGTAAGTGTATAGTTTGGATTAGACTGCAAAAAATATACTTCGCCTGTTAGAAATTCAGTAACAGGAAGCCAACAATGGAATATTCCATCCACTAATTGTAACGGCTCTACAATCACTTTCCAGATTCCGGGAGTCGGTTTCTCAAATCGAAAAAAAATTAATTCAGAATTTGTTTTTTCTACAACCAGCCGATAATCAATGCTTACTTTTGTCTTATCTAAAACAAATTCGTACACTGCACTTTTGGCAACTCGAATCGGAATATTCGGAATACGTTCCCCCGAGGGTGATAGTAAAGAAATAGTAAAAACATTAGGAATCGTCGTCCATAATTCCATGGAATATCCTGTGGTATCGGTTCCAACCCGTATCTCTACTTCTTCTTTCTCAGACATGGTTTCTATTTTTCCTAAAAAATGATGTCTTTGATTTGCTTCGTTTCCTCCTCCAATTACCACCACCCGATTCGACATATTTCCGTATCTATCCAGCACACTCACTAATGGTGCCCGTCCATTATGTCCTCCCATATTAGTTCCCAATGCTACACAGATGCTCAGCGGAAGACCTTTTGTTTCTGCTAATTCATTGAGATATGCAATTCCTGCCATAATATCATTCTCTTGATAACAAGGAGTATTCTCTTTAATAAAATAGTATTGCTTCAAATAATTCTTTGCGGGTTTTAATTTCACCATTGCAATAGTTGCTTTTGGTGCCGCACCTACAAATTGTTGCTTTAGATCCGGCCCCCCTGCCGATACACTGGCTAAAAATGTTCCATGCCCTATCATATCCACACTGGGAACCTCTGTAACGGGATACTCCTGTTCAAGTGCTTTATTAAGCATCTGTTGGGTGTATTCCGAACCATATGCAAATCCTTTAGGTGCAATGCCATCTTGCTGAGTCTGATCCCAGATTCCTGCAATTCTCGTAGTCCCATCCGCATTTCGAAAGATGGGATTCTCATAATCAATTCCCGTATCCACAAACCCAATCATCACCCCTTCTCCTTTTAATTCTAAGTTTGGATAATTTTGAACTTGTGAGATCCCCGCCTGATTCATTGCTTCCATATCAAGAAGTGTATAGCACTTAGGAATAGAGTTATAAAAAAAACGGTCTAATGTTAGAGGTTCTGCAATTTCTCTCTCCAAATAGACCGCTTTATACCAAAATCCAATATGCTGTTCACACAATGGTTCTGATGATAGGCGTGTAATATCGCCATCACCACTTGGTCCAATAATAAAGTCATAATACTCTTCTGAAAGAATCTGCTCTTGACAGATTGCTGTCTGTGGCATTTTAAATCCTTCTCTCGTATTCTTTATCATTAGTATATGTAGCTTACTTCTTAATTCATACCTATTGCCTGTTGTCCACGAAGAGTAATAACAGGTCCACCAGTACCTTCTATGTAATCTTTGGTAATTGTTACTTTCCCAATATTATCATCTTTGGGAATTTCATACATAATATCTAACATAAATTCTTCAATAATAGATCTTAATGCTCTTGCACCTGTTTCTTTTTCCATTGCTTTCTCCGCAATAGAATGTAATGCATCTTCATCGAACTCCAATTTCACTTCATCTAAAGCTAATAATTTTTGATATTGTTTTAAAATTGCATTCTTGGGTTCTTTTAAAATCTGAACCAACATATCCGCATCCAACCCCTGCAATGTGAAGATCACCGGCAAGCGTCCAATAAATTCAGGTATCATACCATAGCTTCGTAAATCTTCTACTTTTATCTTTTCTAGAATATTCTTATCTTTATCATATTTGTCTTTCAAGTCCGCAGAAAATCCAATAGACGATTGTTTATTCAAACGCTCTTTAATAATCATCTCAATATCTGGAAATGCACCACCACAGATAAACAGAATATTCTTCGTATTAACTGTAGTAAGTGGTACCATCGCATTCTTGCTGTTAGCTCCTACCGGAACTTCTACATCACTGCCCTCCAGCAATTTTAACAACCCCTGTTGAACAGACTCTCCACTTACATCTCGTTGATTGGTGTTCTTTTTCTTGGCAATCTTATCAATCTCATCAATAAAGATAATCCCGCGCTCTGCTTGTTCCACATCATTGTCTGCAGCAGCCAATAATTTTGACACTACGCTTTCTATGTCATCTCCTATATAACCGGCTTCGGTCAGAGAAGTTGCATCTGTAATAGCTAATGGAACATCTAATAATTTAGCTAATGTCTTCACTAAGAATGTCTTTCCACAGCCCGTTGGTCCTATCATTAACATGTTCGATTTTTCAATCTCAATATCATCCATGCTGTCCGTTGCAACGCGCTTATAATGATTATACACTGCAACTGCCATAGCTTTTTTAGCATATTCTTGTCCCACTACATACTCATCTAATCGACCTTTTATCTTATGTGGTGCCGGAATTGCCTTGATATCAAGCTCAGGCACTTTATCCGATGCCTCTTTTTTCTTTTTTATTTTCTGCTTTTTAGGAAGATTCTGTTGCTCCATATCCGATACATTCATAAACTGTATTCCTGGCATATTCATCAATTGGCTGTAGTCGATCTGTCCACTGTTCATAGCCTCAAAACTTTTTCGCATACAATCTGCACATACACTAATATTATTCGGCAAATCAATTAGCTTCCCTGTTGTGCTCTCCGGTCGATGACAGATAAAGCAATAACGTTCATACTCATCATCATCATTTTTATCTTCCACTTCCACTTTTGTAGATTCTTTTTTCACTTCATCTATAATCTCATTGTTATGATCTTGTTCCGACATTTTTATCCTCACTTTCCTACATATGGGTCTATTATATCCCAGTTCCTATATTATAACAAATTAAGTTTTTCTAAAAAATCTGTTTCTGATAAAATTGGGATTCCAAGTTCTCTTGCCTTTTTATTCTTAGAAGAAGACGATGTTATATCATTATTGATAAGATATGTGGTCTTAGAGGTAACCGTTGCAGTCACCTTTCCTCCCTGCTGCTCAATGAGTTCTTTTATTTCATTGCGATTGGTAAAATGTTCTACACTTCCTGTAATCACAAAATTCATATTTCCAAATATCCGTTCCCTTTCTTCTCCATTATTTTGTTGTATTTCCAGTTCTGCAAGCAACTTATTTACTTCCTTAGTATTCTTTTCATTTCCAAAAAACTCTATGAATGCTTGTGCAATAACGGGACCAACCCCCACTATCTGTCCCAACTCGTCTGCAGATATTGTAAACAATCTATCTATATTATAATCGACTTCTTTGCAGATAATCTTAGCATTAGATAACCCAATATTTGCAATTCCTAAACTGTAGATAAACTTTGGCAATGTTGTTTTGCGCGCTTTTTGAATGCTTGCCTGCAGGTTCATATAAGACTTTTGTCCATATCCATCCATCGACTGTATCTCATCGGCATATTGTTCTAGATGAAAGATGTCTGCATAATCTTTTATATATCCTTTTGCAATAAATTTTTCTAGTGTTGCCTCCGATAATCCTTCTACATTTAGTGCATCTCGACTAACAAACAATGCAAAAGATTTGATTTTCTTTGCTTGGCACTCTACATTGGTACAATAAAGAGACTTGGCATTGGCCACTTGCTGAATGATTGTAGCACCCCCACAAACCGGGCAAATGGTTGGAATATCTTGCACACCACTTTTTGTAATGTTCTCTGCAATCTGTGGAATAATCATATTAGCCTTATAAACTCGAATTCTGTCTCCAATTCCCAATTCTAACTCTTCCATGATACTAATATTATGAACACTGGCCCTGCTTACCGTTGTTCCCTCTAGTTCTACAGGTTCAAAAATCGCCACCGGATTAATCAGTCCCGTTCTTGATGGGCTCCATTCTATCTCTAATAACGTTGTTTCACAACTTTCATCAGCCCATTTAAAAGCATAGGAATCCCGTGGGAATTTAGCGGTATTCCCAAGAGATTGCCCATATGCAATATCTTCATATACAAGCACCAATCCATCAGAAGGGAAATCATTATCTGTAATTTTTTTTGCAAAAAATCCCACTTTTTCTTCTACCGTATCACGTGTCACAAGATAATGTTCTACCACTTCAAATCCTTGCTTTGCCAACCACTTCATCTGACAATTTCTAGAATTATGAAACTCAACACCTGCTGCACTTACAAGGGAAAACGCAAAGAATTTCACCTGTCGATTTGCTGTAATCTCATTATTCAACTGACGCACAGAACCACTACACAAGTTTCTTGGATTTTTATATTTAGCATCTACGTCTTCAATTTCATGATTGATTCTTTCAAAATCGGAATATGCAATAATTGCTTCCCCTCGCAGGATCAATTCTCCTTGATATTCAATATGCAATGGCAGGTTTTTAAAGACTTTTGCATTATTAGTAACAACTTCTCCAATTTCTCCATTCCCCCTAGTCACCGCCTTATACAGTGTTCCCTCACGATAGGTAAGAACAATGGTCAATCCATCTAACTTCCACGACATAAGTGCTTTTTGATCCTGCAAAAACGATTTAAGTGCTTCTCGATCTTTTGTCTTATCCAAAGACAACATCGGTTTTTCATGTCTTTCTTTTGGTAATTCACTGAGCACTTCATATCCCACATGAGCAGTTGGGCTCATTGATAGCGTAGTTCCCAGCTCCTTTTCCAAGAAAATCAATTCATCATAGAGCTTATCGTATTCATAATTACTCATCAATTCTTTTGCTTCTTGATAGTAAGCTTTTCCGGCCTTATTCAGAAGTAACACGAGTTCCTGCATACGTTGTTGTTTTATATTCATTATAGATTCCTACTTTCCGGGATAATGGTGTTATTGGACGATTCTCGAATCAATTCATATAGAACATTCATCTCTTGATCTGTGACTTTGCGATAAGCCCCCTTTTCCAAATTTCCTAATTTGATGTTCATAATCCTAGTTCTGACTAATTTTGTCACTTGATATCCAAGTGTTTCACACATTCTTCGTATCTGTCGATTAAGTCCCTGTGTCAGGATAATTCGAAACGTATATTTTCCAATCCGTGTCACCTCACACGGACGAGTCACCGTATCTAAAATCGGAACCCCTTTAGACATATGTTGCAGAAAGGCTTCTGTAATTGGTTTTTGAACCGTTACAACATATTCCTTTTCATGCTGATTACCCGCGCGCATCATCTTATTAATAATATCTCCATTATTAGTCATTAGAATAAGTCCTTCGGAATCTTTGTCTAATCGTCCAATATACGTGATTCGTGTTGGGTATTTTAGATATTGTATAATATTATGTTTTTCTTTCTTTTCTTCTGTACACACAATTCCTATTGGTTTATTTACAGCCAATAGAACCATCTCATCTTTTCCGGTGATTATTTTTTTTCCAACTTTAATCTCTTGAGCATTACTTACCCGCATGCCCATTTCCGCAGGTTTTGAATCTACATATACTCGTCCACTTTCAATCAATTTATCCGCCTCACGTCTAGAACACACTCCGGCATCACTTAAAAATTTATTTAACCGTATGTTCCCACATTGGTTTTTATCTTTATATTCTTGTTTTATCTTATTTATCACAATTTATTCTCCACTTCTATGATCTCTTAATATTTTATTGTAACATGTGTGTTTCTTGATTACCATTTCTTTTGAAATAAATTTTCAAGGTTATACTAGCCATTATACCAACAATCTAGTACAATAAGAACATATATATATAAAGGAGTTCGTTATGCAAATAAAATCTTTGACCACCGCACCTATATTCAAACTTTTTTTCCGTTATCTAATTCCATCAATTTGTGGAACAATGGTAACTTCAATTTACGTACTTGCAGATACAATTGTCATCGGAAAAGGCCTCGGCATCGATGCCATGGCTGCTCTGAATATTATTCTTCCTATTTTCAATCTTTTTTTTGGAACCGGTCTGCTGTTTGGTGTTGGTGGCTCTGTTCTAATGTCAATCTGCCGAGGTCGAGGAGATTATGAGGCAGGCAATACTTACTTTACAATTTCATTGTTGTTAAACTCTATAGCACTTTTGTTCTGGATGATACTAGGCGTTACACATATCGAAGAAATTGTTAGATTTTTAGGGGCTACTGATGTTACTATGCCTTATATTATGAGTTATATACCTTATGTAATATGGGGAATGGGAGTGTTCTTTTTTTCTTCCTTCTTGCAGACATTCATCCGAAATGATGGAGCACCAAAACTCGCAATGATTGCTGTCATTACCGGTGGTATTCTTAATGTTATCCTTGATTGTCTCTTTGTCTTTACCTTTCATATGGGAATGGCCGGTGCTTCCATTGCAAGTGTAATTGGTGCATTTGTAACTGTATGCATTCTATGTACCCATTTTTTCTCTAAACACAATGGATTACACCTATGTCTAAAAGGATTTCGTATCTTACATATACGTTATATATTTGGAAATGGATTGACTAGCTTCTTGACAGAAATGTCTTATGGCATTGTCATGTTTATCTTTAACCTCCAGCTAATTCGATATGTTGGCGATATTGGTGTCAGTGTATTTGGCATTATTACCAACACTGTTATTGTAGTCAATTGTCTCTGCAACGGAATTAATCAAGCCGCACAACCTATTATCTCCACTAATTTTGGAGCAGGATTATATTCCCGTACGCATCAAGTGCAATCACTTGGGTTGAAAACCGCTGCTATTATTTGTTCTGTTCCAACGCTAATCGGGTTATTTTTTCCCAAACTATTTGTTTCTATTTTTCTCAATCCCAATGAACAAATTCTCGCATTAGCTCCTACCGCTATTCGAATTATGTTCCTCGCCTTTGTTGGAATCGGATTAAATATGTTTATCATTAGTTATTTCCAATCCACTATACAATCTATGTATTCTTTGGGGCTATGCCTGCTTCGAAGTTGCATTTTAAGTGTAATCTTGGTGTATCTTCTCCCCATGTTCTTTGGTGTCAATGGAATTTGGATTGCCTCGCCACTTGCTGAGATTCTTTCTCTGTCCATGGGATTGTATCTACTTAAAAAAACTACCAAGGGGGAATTAGCATGATTGCTTTAGAATTAACAGAAGTAAAAGAATGTATGGCAAAACTATTGTTGTCTGATACATTTGATCCATTCTTGTTTATAGAAGGTACCATTACCACATTCAACACATTTACCATAGATGGCTATCTACACAAAGAATTCTTTGAAGAGAAACCAGAATGTAACTACTCCTATTGGAGTGAATTACGCGGTTATTGCCTCTCACTAATCAAAGGAAAACGTACCCCACTTAATTTCAAATTTGTGTATGGATATGCTTCGGAACAAATCGCAATATTATTAGAGAAAAAGGAACTTTTATTTTCCTTATCAGATGTACAGGGACTTTACCTTAATATTCGCTATGACGGAAGTTCGCTCCAATGTATTACCGGCACATCTATGAATACTTTCACCATGGATAAATCTCTAGAACAGGAATGGGATACCATGGTAAAACAATTTTTTTCCAAAAAAGAAATCGCCTACGAAGAACTATAGGCGATTCTTTTTTTGATATCGAAAGAACAATACTAGCGTAATGGCAAAACACATTCCCTCTGAAAGCGTTGGTGCCCACCAGATCCCCATTCCTCCAAATAGAGATGTCAATATTACTAAACTTACAATCATTGTAATTAAACCTCTTGCAATTGAGATCGTAAGGGCTGATATCGGTTGTTCCACTGCCGTAAAATACCCACCAATGACCACGTTAAACCCTACCACTGCAAAGGAGAGACTAAAAATACGAAATACTTGTACTGAGTACGCACGTAATTCCGCTAATTCCGGTGATATAAATAGCGAAACAATCCACTTGGTACCTAACATACTGCCTGCTACTGAAACTACGGAAAGCACAACTACCGCTACCAGACCGTAACGCAACAATTTCTTACATTTATCAAGACGTTGCTGTCCATAATAATAACTGATTAGTGGTTGGTAGCCCTGCGCAACCCCTGCCATGGACATTACAATAATGGAATTTACATAGGAGATAATTGTATAACTAACAAGTGCATCTTCATTGATATATCGTAAGATGGCTTGATTAAAGAAAAAGATAATAATTCCCGCAGAAAATTCTGTAATACCAGATGGCAATCCATTCTTGAATTCTCGCCATATCAAAGGAAGATTCCATTTGAATTTTGCAAATCTTAACGTTCCACATCTTCCCATAAAGTGTCTAAGATACAATATAATAACTGCTATCTGAGAGATTCCCGTTGCAAATGCCGCACCAAAAACACCTTTATGCAATACCATTACAAAGACATAATCCAGCACACAATTTAACAAAGCACCAAATATAACAATCATGGTCGCCGTCTTTGGATAACCATCTGCCTTAATTAATGTCTCAAAAGAATAGGATACGACAAAGGCCGCGGCAAATGGTGCAATTGTACCAATATACTCTTTTACATATCCAAGATTTGCTTCTGTTGCCCCCAAAAACAGCGCTATCTCTTCCAAATTCAAAGCTACCACCACCGAGATAATCACCGATAGAACAAGCAACATAATAATATTCTGTGTAAACACTTCATTGGCCCGTTTTAATTTGTTTTCTCCCATTAGAATCGCAACTACCGTAGACGTTCCCACCGCAAATAATATGGAGATGGAAAATAACCCCGCTACAAATGGAAATGAGATATTCACCGCTGTAAGGGCCATTTCAGATACACCCTTTGCAACAAATAATCCATCTACCATTGTATAAAGTGTAAATACCCATTGGGCAATAATGGACGGTATAATAAATCTTAAAAAATCACTCTTTAATGACTTGCCTTCTATCTTCATGCTCGATCCTCTTTCTCTTCTTTTAAAACTTTTATTTTTTTCACTTGTTATTGCACTATAAACCTTAGTATAATACTAAGGTCAAGGTTTAATTTAATTTTACTGAAAATACAAGTATCTATATTTGCTTAAATCAATCCATTTAGAAGAAAGGATGGTGCTACATTATGAAACACTACTATAAGATAGGAGAGATATCGGAGTTATATCATATTGGACCCGACTCCCTTCGTTATTATGAAGAATTGGGAATCTTAATGCCCAAGCGCGATACCAACGGATATCGTATGTATAGCATACACGATCTCTGGCGACTGAATGTTATCCGTGATCTACGAAGTTTGGGATTCTCTATGGCCAGAATCAAAGAATACATGGACCACCGCAGCATTGAAACTACTGAAGAACTTTTGGAAGAAGAATTAGAGATTATTACACAGAAAATACAAGTTTTAACAGAATTAAAAGATAATGTAACAACAAGGCTTGACACCATTAAGGAAACAAAGCAACACCCTATTGGTGTTATTACTAAAACATATATTCCTCTCAGGCACTGTCATATGATACATTCCGGTTATGAGTTAGATGATGAGATGGATATGCTTATCAAACAACTGCTAAATCGTGACAAAAGTAATCTGTATATTATCGGCAACAATCGAATTGGTTCTATGATTCATCAAGACAGTATTTTCGCAAAAAAATATCGTGATTATGAAAGCGTATTTATTATTGATAAACATGGGACCGATACCTTGCCATCAGGTAACTATCTCACCCTTTGCTACCATGGAGATTCTAACCAAAACACAACCTACATCCCTCAATTGCTTGAATATGCAAAAAAACAGAACCTCATTCCTGCAGGTCCTGTTCTTGAGTTATTATGGGTTGATATCCATCAAGCAGCTAATTTGGAAGAACACATTACCGAATTGCAACTTCCATTGCTTTAGATGGTAATACTTCCTATAGTGTTTTGATTCTTTCAATGGCTGCTAGCGTATTCTCATATGTTCCGAATGCCGTTAAGCGAAAATATCCTTCTCCACTCGGTCCAAAACCAGAACCCGGAGTTCCAACGATTCCGACTGTTTCCAATAGATAATCGAAGAACTCCCAAGAGGTCATCTTATCCGGAGTTTTGAGCCATATATATGGGGCATTCACCCCACCTGACACTGAATAACCTGCACCATTTAATCCATCATAGATGATTTTTGCATTCTTCATATAATATGCAATCTGAGCCTTTAGTTGTTCCTCTCCTGCTTTAGAATAAACTGCCTCCCCCGCACGTTGAACAATATAAGGTGCCCCATTATATTTAGTACCATGTCGTCTTGCCCATAAAGAGTGTAGTGTAACATCTCCTGACTTTAACTCTTTGGGGATAACTGTTGCACCCAAACGAACTCCGGTAAATCCGGCTTTTTTTGAAAAACTACGTAATTCAATTGCACAAGTTCTGGCCCCTTCGCATTCATAGATTGTATGAGGAACATCTTCTTCTGATATATATGCCTCATATGCTGCATCATAGATAATCACTGCTCCAACTTGATTAGCATAATCTACCCATACCTGCAATTCTTTTTTCGTAATTGCGGAACCGGTTGGATTATTCGGAAAACATAAGTAAATTAAATCAGGAACCTCTTTTGGTAATTCCGGTGCAAAATTAGTCTCTTGAGTACATGGCATATAGATTACATCACTCCAAGTTTCTTTTCTTACATCATATGTGCCGGTACGTCCGGCCATTACATTGGTATCTACATAAACTGGATAGACAGGATCACACACTGCAATTTTATTATCCACGCTAAAAATTTCTTGAATATTTCCCGAATCTCCCTTGGCTCCGTCTGAGATAAATATCTCGTCTGCATCAATCTTGCAGCCACGTTCTTGATAATCGTGTTGAGCCATTGCACTTCTTAAGAATTCATACCCTTTATCCGGTGCATACCCATGAAAAGTTGCTGCATCTCCCATCTCATCTACTGCCATATGCAAGGACTCTATAATTGCTGGTACAATTGGCTGTGTAACATCTCCAATTCCAAGTCGTATAATCTCTTTCTCTGGGTGCGCTTGAGTATATGTTGCTACTTTTTTCCCTATCGTTGCAAATAAATAGCTTCCTTGTAATTTTAAATAATTATCATTAATTTTAAACATCTATTATCTCCTTATGTAATTCTAAGACTCTTCTTCCAATATTCCTTCAAAAACAGTTGTTGCAGATCCTGTCATATAGACATGACCATCTTCTAGCTTCCAACAGATAAATAAGTCTCCACCTAATAATCTAATGGTAATCTCTCTATCTGTCAAGTGATTCAATACACTTGCTACTGCTACTGCGCAAGCGCCTGTACCACAAGCCATTGTTTCACCAGCTCCTCGTTCCCATACACGCATCTCCACACAATGCGCATCTATTCTATGCGCAAATTCAATATTAGTGCGTTCCCGAAATCTTCTATGATATTCTAATTGAGGACCAATTTTCTGAAGATTTAATTTATAAATATCCTCTTGGTAAATGACTGCATGAGGATTTCCCATGGATAACTCTGTAATCTGATATTCCATACCTAACACCTTAATTGGTTCATTAATTGCCAATATAATCGGAACTCCCATATCTACGGTTACATTAGCTACCTTTTGATGTTCTAAAAGCATCTGTACCGTCTTAATTCCTGAAAGGGTTTCAATTGTTATCGTCGTCTTTCTTGTCAGATGATGATCATATACATATTTCGCTACACAGCGAATTCCATTTCCACACATCTTTCCTTGGGAGCCATCCAAATTGTACATCTTCATCTTAAAATCAGCAACTTGGGAAGAACATATTAATATCAAACCATCAGCTCCAATGCCTCGATGTCTATCGCTGATTCGCTGTGCCATCTCTTTCGGGTTCTTTATTGTCTCTTCTGTGCAATTCACATATACATAGTCATTTCCCAGACCATGCATCTTCGTAAATCTCACATCTTGCACCCCTTTACTGTCTTGTTAATAGATCAATACGTCTTATTTCTTCTTCTGTAAAGGACGTGTTATGAACAATCTTTACATTTTCCAATATCTGTTCCGGCTTTGATGCCCCAATTAACACGCTAGTCACTTCCCCATCACGTAAAATCCATGACAATGCCATCTGAGCAAGCGATTGCCCGCGTTCTTTTGCAATCTCATCAAGCCCTTGTATCTTCTGTAAACGTTCAGTTGTAACATCACTTTCTTTTAAAAATCGACCATCTCGTTTTATCCGGCTATCTTGTGGAATGCCATGTAGATATTTATCCGTCAGCAATCCTTGTGCCAGTGGACTAAATGCGATCAATCCACAACCATGAGCAGCAGCATATTCTTTTAATCCGTCTTCTTCAATCCATCGATCGAACATGGAATATCGCACTTGATTAATAATAAATGGACATCGAAGCTCTTTTAACAATTCCATGGCTTTGATTGTCGTTTCCTTATCATAATTAGAAATACCCGCATAAAGTGCCTTTCCACTTTTCACTGCAGTGTCAAGAGCCATCATAGTTTCTTCTAACGGTGTCTCCGGATCCATGCGATGATGATAAAAAATATCCACATATTCAAGTCCCATGCGCGACAAACTTTGATCTAAACTTGCCAATAAGTACTTTCGACTTCCATGATCTCCATAGGGCCCCGGCCACATATCGTACCCTGCTTTCGTACTGATAACCAATTCATCTCTGTATGATTTCATATCTCCATTGATAATTTTCCCGAAATTCTCTTCTGCACTTCCATATACCGGTCCATAATTGTTCGCCAAATCAAAATGTGTGATTCCTGCATCAAATGCCGTATGACACATCTGAACCATTCGTTCAAAATCATCATTGGTTCCAAAATTATGCCAAAATCCGAGGGAAACTCCGGGCAATTTCAATCCACTTTTCCCACATCGATTATAATTCATAGCATCATATCTTTTTTCGTCTGCTTGATATCCCATCTTACAGTACCTCCTCTTTTATCTGTATTTGTTGTCCTCCATTTAAAAACAAAGTAGACACATGTACATTGAAAAAATCAATAATCGGTCCCATAAAGCACGCCGTTATTAATGTTCCAATTCCAATAGTTGCATGAAATGAAAACCCAATGGCCACACATATTAAGTCACCACCTATTCTGCCATATTTGAATGGCAACACCTTTTTATCTGCTAAGATCAAGGCAAGAGCATCATATGAGGACACCCCCAAATCAGCTGTTATATAGAACGAACAACCAAAGCATAAGACAATCATTGCTACTAAAAAAATCATGCAACGTATCAACAAGGTAGGGGTTGGAACCCATTGTTGAAAGACCATAGTAGCCCAATCAACAAGATATCCCACAACTAGAAGATTAAATATTGTCGTAACACCAATGTAATGTCGATCAACAAATAAAACAAGAACTAAAAGCGATCCAATTACACCTAGATAAGCAACGCCATATGTAGTATGAAACAGATTTGCCAATCCCACAATCCCCGAATTAAATGGATCTGTACCTAATGCCACATGTTTAAGTGCCCCCACACAGATACTTGCAATTACAGTTCCGATAAAAGCCATAATAATTTGTTTCCACTTTCTATTCATCGTATGTTTCCTCTCTTATGCGTCTTTATCTCTAACGCTTAATCTACATGCATTCTATTATACACAATAAGTGAACTGAATTCTATTCCTATTATGATCATTTTCATTTTATATTTACTTTAATTTTCAACTTGTGTTCCATCTGGCTCCATATGATATTTGTCTTTTAAAATCAATTGGGATACAGGGACTATCTCATATCCTTTTTCTTCCAACTTTGTAATCATCTGATCTAATGCCTGGGCTGTATATTTGGCACCATTGTGACAAAGTATAATTGCACCATTTTTTAGATTTTTATGTTCACATACTGTTTGAATGATCGAATCCGTCCCATAATTTCGCCAATCCAATGAATCTACCGACCATTGTACTGAATAATATCCACATTTATCCGCACTTGTAATGACGTGATCATCATAATCCCCATAAGGTGGTCGAAAAAGATTCATATCAACTCCTGTTAGCTCTTTTACTCTATTATGTACCATCATCAATTCATTTTGACACTCTTCATCTGTTAACTCACTCATATTTTTATGATTTTCACTATGATTTCCAAGATCATGACCTGCCATCTGTATCGCTTTTACATCTTCCGGATATGACTTTACCCAACCTCCTGTCATAAAGAAAGTAACATGAAGCTTATGTTTTTCCAATATCTCCAGAATTGCTTTGGTATCCTCATTTCCCCATGCGGCATCAAAAGACAATGCAACTTGTTTTTTATCTGTCTTCACCGCATAAATTGGTAATTCACGTCCATTGACTGTACTACTAATTCTAATCATGCTATTCAGATACTTTACTGACCCTACGGCCATAATGAAAAGCAAAAAGAAAATAATTGAAAATTTGCACTTTGTTTTTTTCATAAAAAAGCCCCTAAGTATTACTCTTGTTAGAAGTATATGCATAGCACACTATGCATATTTCCTTTGTTCTTGTACTGTTTTATTGTTTTATAAGTACAAGTAAAAACATCTTGACCATGTCTTTTGGAAAAGACATCATACAAGATGTTTTATGTGTTTATTTCGTATTTTTATATTATTGAATACTAAATTCTTTTTTTATATTTTCTTTTGACATCGGATTCACCAACGTCTTTACTACTTTACCACCTTCAAATTTTAGAATTGTAGGAATTGTCATAACTCTATATTTTCTTGCAATTTCCATCTCATCGTCTACATTCAGTTTACAGATTTTTACACCCGATACTTCGTCAGCCAATTCTTCAACTTGTGGTAATAATGCTTGGCATGGTCCACACCATGGTGCCCAAAAATCTACAACAACGGTTTCTTTAGATTCTAATACCTCCTGCGTAAAGATATCTTTTGATAATTTTAATGCTCCCATAATTTATGTCTCCTTTTCTATTGTGTGTTTTATTGTACGTGTTTATTATAACCAAATTAAGCAAAATGGTATGTAACATAATCACAAACTTTACTCTGCCGTTAATATCTTCTTTGAATAACCATAATTTATAAAAAAGTTTCAGCAACTTATACATCTGGTTGCCAAAACTTTTTTATTATTATTATTTTATTTTTATTCTCACTATCTATTTACAAGCTTTTAAAACTTCCAATAATAAATTCCAAACTCTTTGTGCTGACGCAATATCCAATCTTTCGCGAACGGAATGACAATCATGCATATTTGGTCCAAATGAGATACAATCTAAATCTGGTTTTTTGCTGAAAAGTATCCCACATTCTAGTCCTGCATGAACAGTTGATATAATAGGTTCTTCCCCGTAACATTTTTTATAAGATTCTACTACAATTGGACGAAGCAACGAATCAGATTTAAACATCCATCCCGGATAATCATTCTCTGTCTCGCAAGTACCTCCAACTGCTTTGGCACAAGAAGTCACCTGTGCAATCACTTCTGCTTTTTTACTTTCAATAGAACTTCTTGCCTGTCCCCATGTTTCTACATAAGTCTCTGTTGTCTTAACCATACCCAAGTTATTAGATGTCTCAACAAGATCCGGTAATTGACGGCTGAAGTTTTGTACTCCATAAGGAATACAAGTAAGGAAAAACAATACATTATCGCGACTTTCCTGAGTCATACTGTCAATTGATGCAGTCCCTTTCTCCGTTAGTAAAATCGTAAGGTTTGGTTCCTGATTGTCAAATTCAACCTCCCATGTAGTCTGTGTTTTCTGGATAAATGCCTTTACAGCGTTAATTTCTGCTGAATCCACTACAATATTAGCAGTCGACGCATAGCAGATAACATTATCAAGAGTTCCACCATTCACATCAACCAATGAATACGTTACCTCTTTTCCCATCGCTGTAAGTAATCTTCCCATAAGTCTATTGGCATTTCCACGTTGCTCCTGAATATCCAATCCCGAATGTCCACCAACTAATCCCTTTACTTGAATTTCAAGTAATTCTCCTTTTATTGTTTCTTTAGAAAACGGAATCTTTCCTTTTCCTCGTACACCACCTGCACAGCCACAGATAATTGTTCCTTCAACGTCCGAATCAATATTGATTAATTTTTTTCCTTTAATACCTGACATGTCAATGCTATTCGCACCACCCATTCCAGTTTCTTCATCTACTGTAATAATCACCTCAATTGGTGGATGAGCAATACTTTTATCTGTTAACACTGCTAAAGCAAATGCAACTGCAACACCATCATCTGCGCCTAAAGTTGTACTTTTCGCCTTAACAAATCCATCTTCAACATACATTTCAATTGGATCCTTTGAAAAATCGTGAGTTGAATCCTCCGTCTTTTCACATACCATATCCATATGTCCCTGTAGAATAACAGGTTCACTATTCTCATAGCCTGCACTTCCCGCTTTCTTCATAACAATATTCCCAGATGCATCTTGAACACACTCTATGCTATGTTCCTTTGCAAATGCAACAAGCCAGTCGCTAATACGCTTTGTATCAAATGTCCCCCTGGGCACTTGATTCATTGCCTCAAAATACTCAAATACTTTTTTTGGTTCTAACTCTGATAAACAACCCATCTCATGTTTCCTCTCTTTCGAATAATATAATAATTTCATTGTTGCATATTGATTATAAAAAATCAACCTTTTGCACAATAATTGTAATATATCTTATTTTTTTTCATTCTATCGAATGCTGTCACGTGCAACGTCAACTAATTTATTTCTATTTACTATTTTAATGTTTCCTCTAGATAATGAAACAATTCCTTCTGTCTGAAAATATTTGAGCATTCTGGTCACTACTTCTCTTGCACTGCCAAGATGATGGGCTATCTCCTCATGTGTTAATTTAAGCTCCATCTCTCCTGAAATATCTGATTCTTCAAGTAAAAACGCTGCCATTCTGGAATCTTGTCGTTTATATAATATTTGATCCATCAACCACATTACATCCGAGAATCTAGATGCCATAATTTCATTTGTATAATTAGCCAATGGTGCCGATTCTTTCATCAGATGTTTATACGTATCTACCGGAATATGATAAAACTCTGTGTCTTGCTCCGCTTGAATCGTTACGTCAAACTCAATACTTTGTAACATGCAAGAAGCAGAAAATAAGCAGATATCACGGTTCCATAGACGATACAGTGTAATTTCCTTTCCTTCTTCAGACATTGTATATACACGCAGCTGACCCTGTACAATTACCAAAACACCAAAACAATCATCTTTGCCATTATGCACAACAGTCCCCGATGCAATATGTTGTTTTGTCACAGCATGTTCCAGAACAGACCGATGTTCCTTGGATAATTGCTCCCATATTGGAATATATTCTGACACTGACATTCTTTCGTCTCCTTTATACTTGCACTTTATAATCGTTTTTCAAAATTGCCGCTTACAGATGCCCCTTCATTAAATATCATAAATGCATCTTTATCAATACTTTGAACAATTCGCTTGATCTGCGACACCTCATACTTTGATATCATTACAAATAATATATATGATCTTTCTCTCGTATATGCGCCTTCCCCATCCCAGTTTGTAACGCCACGTCCTGTTTCTTCCATAATGGCACGAGAAATTCCCAATTTCTTCGTAAATATCATAACACTCATATTAATATTCTGAATATGTACACGATCACATGCTAATGCAAGGACCGTCGCATAAATCAAAGAATAAATAACTATTTCTATATTAAATAACATTGCACAAATTCCATATACAACGATGTTCATCAAAATACTGATTTTTCCAACACTAAATCCAGGATATTTTTTTGAGCAATAAATTCCGATAATATCTTGGCCACCACCGGAACTGCCTCCCCGTAATACCATACCCGTACCAAATCCAGCAATAATTCCACCAATAATACACGCGGTCAACATATCATCAATAATTGGCACCTTAGGAACCGGAATAAGAGTTAAAAATGCAGTTTGTATCACAACTGTTATTAACGTCCGAATAAAAAATCCTTTTCCCATTGTTGTCCAAGCAAGTTTAAGAAGTGGCAAATTAATCAAAAAGTAAATGACACCCGCAATATCAAATTGTCCCAATGCACTTATATGTAAAAAATCGACTAAAAATGTACGAATCAACTGGGCTACACCCATAAATCCTCCATTGTACAATCCTAGTGGTGTAATAATCATATTTACACCAACTGCAAATAACAAAGCACCCGAAACAGCCCACAACATCTGTAATATTTGTTTCATCTTCACATTGCTCTTCATCACGTTATCCCCCTAAACTAATCTGCATTAATTCTAGCACTTCGCTTTTGTATTTACAACCATAATTTGAAATATATAAAAAAGGACGAAAGCGTTAGCATCTTCGTCCTCCAAACTCTTTATTATTCCTATTGCTTGGCCGTCATCTTGGCTTCTATATTCTCTTCTTTTTCTTCCACCAGCTCAGATGGGTGCTTTGACCGCTCAGGATGTTCCATATAATCTAAAATCGCTTCATTTAACGTAAGCATTCTATCATCAAGTGCTGCCACCATATCTGCGCACTCCCGAAGATCCTGGCTAATATATTCAGGAGCATTTCCTTCAAATTTATAATAAATCTTATGCTCCAAACTTGCCCAAAAATCCATTGCAATCGTCCGTATTTGAATCTCCACCTTCGTATTCACTACACTATCAGACAAAAAAATCGGAACAGATACTAACATGTGGTAACTCTTATAACCACTCTCTTTTGGATTTTTAATATAATCTTTAATAGATAACACTTTCAAATCACTTTGATTTCCAATCATCTCCGCTAACCGGTAAATATCAGATGTAAACGAACAAATCAATCTAACACCTGCAATATCATTCACATATTTCACCATATTTTCAATGGACGTTTCATATCCATAACGTTTTAACTTCTTAACAATACTCTCCGGTGTCTTAATACGCGTCTTAATATGTTCAATTGGATTATATTGGTGAACATGTTGAAACTCATCATTCAAAATTTCTAGTTTCGTTCCAACTTCCTTTAATGCCGCATTATACAAAAATATAACAGTTTTCCAACTATCAACATCCTCATAATTACGAATTGCTGTCTCCATATCACGTTCTCCTTCCATGTAAAAAAACCACTTCTACACTCTCACAGTATACCATAATATAGAATTCATGTCATAGGTTTTACACTAATTTAATAATTTCAAGTCCCTATTCAGCCATGCACAGAACACCTATCGGTGTCTGCGCAAGTTCACTTGCAAAAGACACCAATAGGTGTTCTGTATACGGCGTTTAGCC
>JAVXHR010000022.1:0-29464 GCA_036656795.1 Lachnospiraceae bacterium
AATGTAGCAAGACTGATTTGTCAAGGTACTACACAAAAACTTCCTGACTTTATTCCCAAAAATCTAATGGATTACATTCATATTGTAATTTCTTATGCGTTTTCGGATGTATAAATTCTAAACGGTATGCACATAAAGCAATTGACTTTCGTTCTATCCCAGTTGATGCAATTCCATATTTCACATCGCCTTCTATAGGGCACCCCATGCCCGCCATCTGTACCCGAATCTGATGATGTCTCCCCGTTTGCAATTCCACTTCTACTAGCGTAGCTCCATCTGCTACAGTCATTTCTCCTATATTCTTTTCTATAATACGATATTTTAAAACTGCTTTTTTTGCACCGGTCATATTAGACTCACAAATACAAGACATATTGGTTTTCCCATCTTTTATTAGATAATCTTCCAATGTATCTGTTTCTCGAAGTGGTCTTTTACTTAACAATGCTTTATAATATTTACCAAACTCCCCATGTTGCAACTGTCGATTTAATTCTTTTGCTGCCCAAGGGCTCTTTGCAAATACCAAAATCCCCGAAACAGGTTGATCTAATCTATGAATAACCGCAATATAAGGTTCCTCCTTTTTTGTGCTGTTTTGATAGATATGATTCTTTAAAAGGCTAACCATATCTGGGGTCCCCACTTTTTTGCTCTGGGTTGCAATTCCACTTGGCTTTATACATACCACAAGATAATCATCTTCATATAATATTTGTATATTCATCGTTCTCCTTTTTTTACTTGACTTTTTTTAGGAAGAAAGTTACACTTGAACCTATAAAAGGGAGTAGCTTCCATTGAATGTATTTCAGTGTGATACGAAATCGTCATCACGATTATTTAACCATAATCCGGTTCGTATTGTCAATTAGCGAGACTTTTATTGCTGCTAAGTATAGCTTAGACTATTTAGCATTCGCAATAAAGTCTTTTTTTATTGCAAATATCCCCCATAGTTCACACTCTGTAAAGAGAAGAAAGAGAGGTTCATTATGCTTGTATATCTCCTACTTATTTTAGGTTTTCTCCTATTAATAAAAGGTGCTGATTTCTTTGTAGACGGAAGTTCCAGCGTTGCAAAGATATTGCGAATTCCAACTATTATTATCGGACTCACTGTTGTAGCCTTTGGTACCAGTCTCCCTGAGGCATCCGTTAGTATTACCGCTTCCTTACTTGGGAAAAATGACCTTGCAGTCAGCAATGTCATTGGCTCTAACATCTTTAACTTATTATTCATACTGGGAGCTTGCGCATTTCTAGGTAATATTAAAGCCAAGTGGTCCATCTTAAAAAAAGAATTTCCATTTTCAATTATTATTACCATTGTGTTATTTGTATTACTTTCAGGATTGTCCTTTGCGCCTATGCTTGCCGGAGAAGGCACCTATACTTTAACACGTATTGGTGGAATTGTTCTTCTGACTTTATTTGTTATCTTTTTAGTCTCCACCGTACGGGATGCATTAAAGGCAAGAGCTGAGATTAAAGATGTGCCACCGGAGAATGATTATCAAACCTTGTCCCCTGTAAAAAGTGGCATATATATTCTCGTTGGTCTTGTAGGCATTGTATGGGGTGGTGACTTAGTTGTAAACAGCGCATCTGAGATTGCAACTCGCTTCGGACTTAGCCAAACCTTTATTGGACTGACCATCGTTGCCTTAGGCACTTCTCTTCCCGAACTTGTAACTTCCATTATTGCTGCGAAAAAGGGCGAGAACGATTTGGCCATTGGAAATGTAATTGGTTCAAATATATTTAATATCCTCCTCATCCTAGGAGTCTCTGCTACCATTTCACCAATTACCGTATCTGTAACTGCTATCTACGATATCTTGTTCTTAATCTTCGCAAGTATATTAGGATATATCTGTACAATTAGCAAGCAACTGATTTCCAAAGTTGAAGGAACTATTTTCCTTGTGACATATACAGGATATTTCATCTATATTCTAATGCGATAGTGATAATATAATGGACCGGTCCTGATGGCCGGTCCATTATTCTCACTTCTGAATTTATGACTCTTTGGTTTCCTCAAGCAAAGACTCTTCATATTTTTCCAGAATTGTACTTTGAATTCTCTCTCTTGTCTCTGAATTAATGGGATGTGCAATATCTCTGTACTCACCATCTAATGCTTTTTTACTTGGCATCGCAATAAAAAGTCCTTTTTCTCCTTCTATTACCTTGATATCATGTACTACAAATTCTTCATCAATTGTAATTGAAACAACCGCTTTTAATTTTCCCTCTTTTGCCACTTTTCGCACACGTACATCAGTAATTTGCATCTGCTTTCGCTCCCTTCCATCTTTCTGTTCGTCTTTTTACAATGCATATCTTTCGTTTTTTTCTACAACCACCTTCACCCCATTGGTTCCGACATGTCTGGTATTTGCTCTAATTGTATCACGACTCTCTACGATACAATTTTCAATATACGTATTATCTCCAAGATATACATCATTTAGAATAATCGAATTCTTAATCACGCAATTATTTCCTACAAATACTTTTTTGAAAATAACGGAATTCTCTACGGTTCCATTAATAATACAACCACTTGCAACTAAACTATTCTTTACTATCGCTCCGGGATTATACTTTGCAGGTGGCAAATCACTTACCTTTGAATAAATATCCGGATATTCTTTGAAGAAATAATTACGTACTTCCGGTTTTAAAAAATCCATATTTGTCTGGTAATATGCATCTACTGTAGATATATTGTTCCAGTAATCTTTAATCTTATACCCGTACATCTTCTTCAGATTCTTATAACGGATCAAGATATCTGTCACCAAATCATGCCTTTCTTCCTCCGCACAATGTTCAATCAAATCAATTAATTGTCTTCTTCTAATTACATAAATTCCGGTTGAGATTGTGTTGGATTTTGTGACCATTGGTTTTTCTTCAAACTCTTCAATTCGCATAGTAGCATCTAATTTCAATGTCCCAAATCTACTTGGTTCTTCATTTACATCAATGTCTTTACATACAACCGTAACATCTGCTTTTTTAGCAATATGATACTCTAAAACTTTATTATAATCTAATTTATACACTGCATCACCAGATGTAATAATCACATATGGTTCATGACATTTCTTTAGGAAATCAAGATTTTGATAAATTGCATCTGCTGTTCCACGATACCAATACCCATTATCCGCTGTAATCGTTGGAGTAAACACATATAGGCCACCCTGTTTTCTACCAAAGTCCCACCATTTTGATGAATTCAAATGTTCATTTAACGATCTTGCATTATATTGTGTTAATACAGCAACTTTCTGAACATGTGAATTTGACATATTACTAAGGGCAAAATCAATCCCTCGATAACTACCCGCAATTGGCATCGCCGCTACCGCTCGTTTTTGAGTAAGTTCACGCATCTTGTTGCTATTTCCACCTGCTAAAATAAGTCCTACTGCTCTCATACTCGTTCACCTACCTTTACCAACATCTCCCCACTTTCCAGTACTCCATTGGGGTAATCTTCTTTAGAGGTAATGCCACTAATGGCTGTATTCTTTCCTATCTGAACATTCGATGGTATTTCAGAATTCTCTCCAATAGTAACAAGTCCAAAAGAATATATATCCGGTCGAACCTTATTGGGTATACTACTTCCTATTCCCAATGTAACATTATTTCCTATTTTCACACTTTCTGCAATAATGGACTTGTCCACAACACAATTATCACCTACTGTCACATCTTTCATGATAATGGAATCCCGAATAATCGTTCCTTTTCCTACATTCACCCCTGCACCTATGACGGAATTATGAATTTCTCCATATATCTCTGCTCCATCACCTATGATGCTTTTTTCTATAATAGAATGCTCTGAAATATATTGTGGTGGAATAATATCACTATTGGTATAAATCTTCCAAAATTCTTCATATAAATTAAATTCAGGAATAATATCAATTAGCTCCATATTGGCCTCCCAATAAGAACTTAACGTTCCAACATCTTTCCAATATCCATTATACTCATATGCAAATAAACGCTGATTATTTTCATGGCAATAAGGAATAATGTGTTTACCAAAATCACATGCCGGCTCTTCTGACATCTGCAACAATGCTTGTTTTAGTACTGGCCAACTAAATATGTAGATACCCATAGATGCTAAATTGCTACTTGGATTCTCCGGTTTTTCCTCAAACTCTGTGATTCGACTTTCCTCATCTGTAACTACAATTCCAAACCGGCTTGCTTCTTCTAATGGAACCGGCATTGCAGCAATGGTTACATCTGCATGATTTTCCTTATGAAAATCTAACATTACCTCGTAATCCATCTTATAGATATGGTCTCCCGATAAAATCAATACATAATCAGGATTAAAGGTCTCCATATAGTCCAAATTCTGGTAGATTGCATTGGCCGTCCCTGTATACCACTCACTACAGTTGCTCTTTTCATACGGAGGCAAGACAGTAACACCACCAATATTACGATCTAAATCCCATGGAATTCCAATTCCAATATGAGTGTTTAGACGTAATGGCTGGTATTGTGTTAATACTCCAACTGTATCAATCCCCGAATTAATACAATTGCTAAGAGGAAAGTCAATAATTCTATATTTCCCACCAAAAGCAACTGCCGGTTTTGCAACCTTTTCTGTTAGGACTCCAAGTCTGCTGCCTTGTCCACCAGCTAATAGCATCGCTATCATCTCTTTTTTTATCATGTCTCCACCCCTTCTCACTTTAGTGCCACTATTATACCATACTTGCTATATTTAGTGAACATACTTTACAAAAAAGTTACTTTTTTTGGCTTTTTTTTATGTAATTATCACAAAATAAATGGCTTGGCTTTTTTCGCATATATGTATATAATATAGAAAGTACTTGAAAAATATGACAACTTTTTAAATAAAAACAGATTAAGATAGGAAGTGGACTATGTATAACATAAATTTTAAACAACCAATTCATATTCATTTTATTGGTATCGGTGGTATCAGTATGAGCGGACTTGCAGAGATTTTATTAAAAGAAGGGTTTACCGTATCCGGTTCCGATAGAAAATCATCACCTTTAACAGAACACTTGACAGCAAAAGGAGCTCACGTTTTTTTAGAACAAAAATCCACTAATATAAATGCTTCCATTGATCTGGTTGTATACACTGCAGCCATTCATGATGATAACGAAGAATATATGGAAGTAAAACGTCAAGAGATCCCACTGTTATCGCGTGCTGAACTTCTTGGACAATTGATGCTGAATTATAAGATGCCCATCGCTGTATCCGGTACACATGGAAAAACTACCACTACTTCTATGATGTCTCATATATTATTAGCCGGTGAGCAAGATCCCACTATCTCCGTCGGTGGAATCTTAAAAGCAATTGGTGGTAATATTCGGGTTGGTAACTCTGATGTATTTATTACTGAAGCTTGTGAATATACAAATAGTTTTTTACACTTTTTCCCTAAGATTGGCGTTATCTTGAATGTGGAAGAAGATCACTTAGACTTTTTTAAAGATATTGATGATATCCGTAATTCATTTCATCGCTTTGCACAATTGATTCCTGCAGATGGAACTCTTATTATCAATGGTGACATTCATAATTATCAAGAATTGCTACAAGACCTTGATTGTAAAATACTCACCTATGGCATGAATGCTTCTTCTGACTATAGTGCTAAGAACATTACCTATGACGCCCTTGGAAATGTTGCCTTTGACTTATCAAAACAAGGGACTTATCTAACCCATATCACCTTAGCGGTAACAGGCGAACACAATGTTTCCAACGCCTTAGCTTCTATTGCCTTGGGTGAACTTCTCTCCATCTCTATGGATACAATTCAGACTGGACTTCTTTCTTTTACAGGAACGGACCGACGGTTTGAATATAAAGGTGAAGTCAATGGTTGCACTGTAATTGATGATTACGCACACCATCCAACAGAAATTCGCGCCACCTTAACCGCAGCCAGTCATTATCCACATCGTGAGATTTGGTGTATCTTTCAACCTCATACTTACACAAGGACAAAAGCTTTATTCTCTGATTTTGCAGATGCCTTATCTCTTGCCGATCATGTGGTTTTAGCTGATATATATGCCGCAAGAGAAACGGATACTTTAGGTGTTTCTTCCAAAGCTTTATCCGACGCACTATGCAACCTTGGATGTGACTCACATTATTTTTCTTCTTTTGATGCTATTGAAAAATTTGTACAAATGCAATGTGTTAATGGTGACTTGTTGATAACTATGGGCGCCGGAGATGTTGTAAACATTGGAGTCTCTTTATTAAACCACTAGTTATCCCCCATATCCACAATATCTTATCCACAAAAAACCTTAAAATGGCGTTGAAAAGTGCTTTTGCACCTGTCCGTATAGTGCTATAATACGAGTACGAATGAGAGAGATACGATATGAAGGGCAGGGAATTTTACATGAAAACAGTCACACTCCACAATCATTGTCAGCGAAACAGTACTTTAATTGATAATGAATTTATTGATAAATACATGATTAAAGCAAATGGGGAATATGTAAAAGTATACCTCCTTTTGTTGCGTCATCTAAATGACCCCAGTACATCTTTGTCAATCTCACAAATGGCTGATTGCCTTGAAAATACCGAAAAAGATATTTTACGTGCATTGAAACATTGGGTCGCAACGGGCTTACTCACTATTGAATATGATGAATCTGGCAATATCAGCGCTTTAGGTATTGGAAATTCTGCACCAATTATACCTGCAAAACCGGTCCTAACCGTCGTTCCGGAACAAATTCCAACGGTTAAACAACTGAAAAGTCGCAAAGAATTAAAACAATTACTGTTTGTCGCAGAACAATATCTGGGTAAAACTTTATCCAAGACAGATGTAGAGACCATTACATCTTTCTATGATGACTTGCAATTTTCAGCCGAATTAATTGAGTATCTTATTGAATACTGTGTGGAAAAAGGACATAAAAGTATGCACTATATTCAAACTGTAGCCTTGGCTTGGTCTGATGAACATATTACAACAGTAACCGACGCAAAAGTCAATTCCAGTGAACATAATAAAAGTTGTTACGCTATTATGAAAGCATTTGGCATTACTGGACGTGGTCCTGCAACTACTGAATTAGACTTTATGAATAAATGGAACGATGAATATGGTCTGACGTTAGATATTATAATAGAATCTTGTAATCGTACCATTCAAAGTATCCATCAGCCAAGCTTTGAATATGCCGATTCAATCCTGAAAAATTGGATTGCACATAATGTCCACCATATAACTGATATTAATCAGTTAGACCTTGATTATAAAAAAGAACGTGAACTAAAAAAGAAAACAGTACCAAAGATTCCGTCTAAAAATAAGTTTAATAATTTTGAAGGAAGAACCTACGATATGGATGCACTTGAACAACAACTATTAAATACCAAATAAGGAGAACACTCGTGGCACTTAATAATTCTCAATATGATATGATTATGCGTAGCTTTGAGCAAAAACAATTACATTCTCAAGATCAATTGCAACGACATTTTATAGAAGTCTATGCAAAAGTACCTGAGCTCAAATCCTTAGATGACTCTATCTCTGTACTTAGTGTGCAACAAGCGCGAAAGCTATTAAATGGAGATACACATGCTCTTGATAATTTAAAACAAGAGCTTTCTGCTTTGTCCGACCGCAAGAAAAAGCTATTGCTTTCTAACGGTTTTTCAACTGATTATCTATTACCAACTTATGAATGCAACGATTGTCATGACACAGGTTATGTCGAGAACGAAAAATGCCACTGCTTTAAAAAAGCAATTATTGAATTATTATATACACAATCTAATCTCACAGAACTTCTGGAACTAGAAAATTTCAACACCTTTTCTTTCGATTACTACTCTAATAATCACATTGATCCCAAAACCGGTCTTTCTTCTCTTGCTACTATGCAAAAAGCCCTTACCTACTGCCATGAATTTGTAACCGAATTTGGAAAGACATTCTCAAATCTTTTTATGTATGGAGATACCGGTGTAGGAAAGACATTTTTATCACATTGCATTGCAAAAGAATTAATTGAATCAACTTATTCTGTAATATACTTTACTTCCTTTGAATTATTTGATATCTTTGAGAAGACGCGTTTTGAAAAAGATAAAACCGCAGAATTAATGTATGATCATATCTTCAATTGTGATTTATTAATTATTGATGACCTCGGAACTGAGCTATCCAATTCTTTTACAACGTCACAATTGTTTTTATGTCTAAACGAACGACTACTTAGAAAGAAACCTACGATTATTTCCACCAATTTATCGTTGGATTCTTTTCATGATATATATTCAGAACGTACTTTTTCTCGAATCAGTAGTAATTATACCATGTTGCGATTAATCGGTGATGATATTCGCATCAAGAAGAAACTATTAAAAAAATAACTTTAACACACAAAGGAATAGGGAGGAAAATTCATGTTACACCGTACCGAACGTAATTTAGAAAATATACCAGTGGGGGCTCTTGGAATTATTCCTGTATTAGGATGTCAGGAATTGGTTGCAAAAGTAGATGATTACCTGGTGAAATGGCGTCACGAAGATGGTCCTAATGATAAAGACGATGTTGTATACAATGGATATGAACGTGATTCTTACATTATCAATGCTCAAGTTCCTCGTTTTGGTTCTGGCGAAGCGAAGGGAATTATCTTAGATTCCGTTCGTGGAAAGGACCTTTATATTGTTGTAGATGTATGTAACTATAGCCTGACCTATTCTTTAACTGGTCATATCAACCATATGTCTCCTGATGACCATTTTCAAAATCTAAAACGTGTGATTGCCGCAGTGGGAGGAAAGGGTCGACGCATCAATGTAATTATGCCTTTCTTATATGAAAGCCGTCAGCACAAGAGAAGTAGCCGAGAATCTTTAGACTGTGCTCTTGCCCTGCAGGAATTGGTACGCATGGGTGTCGATAATATTATTACATTTGATGCACATGATCCTCGCGTACAAAATGCAATCCCATTGAGTGGATTTGAAACGGTTCGACCAACATATCAGTTTATAAAGTCCTTATTGCGTAATGTAAAAGATCTAACGATTGATACAGACCACATGATGGCAATCAGCCCTGACGAAGGCGGTACCAGTCGCGCAGTATATCTGGCTAACGTACTTGGTCTTGATATGGGTATGTTCTACAAACGTCGTGATTACACAACAATTATAGATGGTCGCAATCCTATTGTGGATCATGAATTTCTTGGATCCTCTGTAGAAGGAAAAGATATGATTATTATTGATGATATGATTTCTTCCGGAGATAGTATTATCGAAGTTGCTACAGAATTAAAACGTAGAAAAGCCAATCGTATCTTCGCTGCCGCAACATTTGGTCTTTTTACGAATGGCCTTGCTAAGTTTGATGAAGCTTATAAAAATGGAGTGCTTCACGGAATTCTGACTACAAATCTGATCTACCAGACACCTGAGCTTCTAAACAAACCTTATTATATCAATTGTGATTTGAGCAAATATATCGCACTGATGATTGACACGTTGAACCATGATGGTTCTATCAGTAGTATTCTAAATCCAAACCAACGTATTCAACATGTTCTTAATAAGTATCGCAATGGAGAGCAAATTTAATATTTAAGCGTTCAAGTGTTTCTATTTCTCGTCTTTGACAAGTAAATAGAAGCACTTGTTTTTTATGTTCCGACAACCAACGCAATACCTTTTCTAATCGTTTATCATCATAAAATACAAATGTATCATCTAGGATAACCGGATACTCTTCCTTATACAACAACTCACTTGCTGCCATACGAAGTGCAAAATAAATCTGTTCTATGGTTCCACGACTTACCTGTTCAATGGATATCCGATGCTCCTTTGTAAAGAGATGCATATGTAGCTCCTCATCAATAAGGACTTGCGTATATTTTCCTTTTGTAAGAAACGAAAGAATTTCCGATGTTTTATTGTTCAGATCTTGACTCAGCTCCTTTTGAATCTCCCCCGATAGTTTTAGCAGTTCGTCTATTGCCATCTGAATGGCCAATTTTTTTTGCATCTCGTCTTTATAGACATCACTTTCTTCTTCCAATTCTTCTAATTGCTCCTGTATGTTTCCATATAACACTTGTTTTTCTTTCATTTCTAATTCTAAATGTTCTACTTTCCATTCTATCTTTTTTAATGAATTTTGCAATAAATCTTCTAAAGAATTCACTGGTTTATCTACGGATGCAGATACATTCATAACCAAAGAATTTTTCTTGCGTTGATTTTGCCAATCCATTACTCCAATTAATAAAACAACGCACATACATAGATACTTCCAAGGGGAATCCACTAAGATGTATATAGGAATCAACAGCAAAAAAATCCCCATTAGTTTCACTAAATTCAATTTGTTTTTCTTTTTTTGTTCCACTTCCATCTGAAGATTTTTTTCTTGCTCTCCTCTTTGTTTCTGTTTTTCTTCTTGCTCAATCCTTTCTATTCTTGCTATTCCTTCTGCTCTCTCTTTCTTTAACTCTTTCAATTCTTGTTCAAACTGATTGATTTCTCTCCACACATAAGAAGCTTCCTGTTCTAAATGACCTTTTTGTTCCTCTTTTTCTTTTGCATTTTCCTTGAAGAATTTTTCATTTTCTTTTTTTCTTCCTTTTAATACCTGGAGCGCTCCGTCAAGATTCATATTACTATTACCGGTTGTATAATAATTAGTTGCATAATTTTTTAATTCTACCGCTAAACTTTGATTGGTTTCAACCTTTAATTGTCCAATTGCAATCGTGTTCTCGTAACTTGCTATGTCCATTCCCTCAAGCAGTATATTCAGATCTCCACGCTCCAAAGACAGCTGCTCACCATCGTCTTCACATACTAAGGACGCTTTTTTACTGTATTTATCAAAATTTCGGTCTATGCGAAATGATTTACCGCCACATTCAAATCGAATGTTACCAGCATAATAATTCGGATTCACCCATGGTTCATATATACTATAGGTATCATTGACAGAGGCACGTCCTCTTCCACGTTCCATTCCAAATAACATTCCTTTAATAAATGTATGCAATGTCGTTTTTCCGGATTCATTCTCTCCATAGATAACATTCAATCCTTCTTGTAAGAAAAGCGATGTATTCGAAAATTTTCCAAAATTTTTTATATTCAATTCCTGTATCTTCATCCTTATCCTCACCTCTATCCCTGTCTTGTCTCCAAGAGTGCATGTACACCCTCACATAATGCCTGTTGTTCTATACTGTCCAACTCATGTCCTTCCAGTCGTTGAATGAATTTTCCCAATAGATTTTCTTTATTTTGTTCTTTGAGTTTCTCAAAATGATAAGCCGGATTTGTCTCGTCCAGCACTTCAAGGATATTGCCGTATGCATCCATATGTTCAATATCTAATAAAATATCGGGATCTCTATATCCTTTTAACGTCACTTTATAAAGATTCTCTTTCCCATATTTTTCAACTTGTTCTTTTACAATATCCTTGACCCGTCCATTAGTCATATCGTCTTGAATCGGCAATTCCAGATGCACATATTCTCGTTTTGCGCATGGTATGAACGAGAGCGTGGTCTTATCTTTGGATAATTCTCCTAAGATGTATCCATGTTTTCCAACATCATTTTTATCAATTGGTTCTAATGCTCCTGAATATGCGATTCTATTTTTCTCAATAATTCCAGCTTTATGAATGTGTCCAAAAGCAATATATTTATAATCTAATGAAATCAATTTATTTCTTTTAAATGGTATATGCTTTTCATCACCACCATGGGCTATCAAGATTTCATAAGGTTGTCTTCCGGGTGCCTGCTCCATATCATAACGATTTTCTAAGATTTCCTTTGTATGATAACTAAAACCACAGATACCCACCTCTAATTCAGGAAATTCTATATATTCCATCTCTTGATTTAATAGCGGATACACATTACTGTTCCATTCAAATGTTTGATAATAAGAGTTTGACTTCACATAATCATGGTTTCCTGCAACAAAAACCACCTTTGTCTTTGTTAATCCAGAAAATAGATAATTGACTTCCTTTAATTCTCGAAGTAATGGTTGTCGATGGAACATATCGCCCGCAATCAAAAGTAATTCTATCTGTTCCGCTTCACACACGTCAATTACATGAGCAAAGGAATCCCAAATTTCTACCCCTCGATGTTCTGTATATGCTTTTCCTGCTTCTGGGTTTGCCCCTAAGTGTACGTCAGCAATGTGGATAAATCTCATAGATATACTCCTTTCAAATCAAGGACGAGGGTGTTCCATGCAGAAACGTAATTACATCGCTCTACAAAAAACACCCCCGCCTCTATTTATTATGTTTACTGGCTTTCTATAAATCGCAATTATTTACTGTTCTTGGAAATGGTATGACATCTCTGATATTGCTCATTCCTGTAAGATACATAACACATCGGTCAAACCCCAATCCAAATCCTGCATGTCTGGTTGAACCATATTTTCTAAGATCTAGGTAAAACTCGTAATCTTCTGGGCTTAAATCCATCTCATTCATACGTTTTACCAGTTTCTCATAATTATCTTCCCTCTGACTTCCTCCAATAATTTCACCAATTCCCGGTACAAGGCAGTCCATTGCTGCAACCGTCTTATTGTCCTCATTCATCTTCATATAGAACGCCTTTATTTCCTTAGGATAATCTGTAACAAACACCGGTCTTTTATATACTTCTTCCGTAAGATAACGTTCATGTTCTGTTTGCAAGTCTGCACCCCATGATACTTTGTATTCAAATCTATCATTCTGTTCTTCCAACACCTTAATTGCTTCTGTATAAGTTAGATGTGCAAAATCTGCTTTCACCACATTATTTAACCGTTCAATCAGACCTTTATCTACAAATGAATTAAAGAAGTTCATCTCTTCTGGTGCATGCTCCAACACGTAAGATATAACATACTTTAGCATGGACTCTACCAACATCATATTATCATCTAAATCCGCAAATGCAATTTCAGGTTCAATCATCCAAAACTCTGCCGCATGGCGTGTGGTATTAGAATTTTCTGCTCGAAATGTTGGTCCAAATGTATAGATATTTCTAAATGCTTGTGCAAATGTTTCACCATTTAACTGACCACTTACTGTAAGGCTTGTTTCTTTATTAAAGAAATCTTGTGTATAGTCCACGATTCCCTCTTTTGTCTTTGGCAGTTTTTCCATATCGAGTGTTGTTACTCGGAACATCTCTCCTGCCCCTTCACAGTCACTGCCTGTAATTAATGGTGTGTGTACATATACAAAATCTCGTTCTTGAAAAAACTGATGAATTGCATAAGCAATCAAAGAACGTACGCGAAATACTGCTTGAAATGTATTGGTTCGTGGACGCAAATGTGATATCGTACGCAAATACTCTAAACTATGACGTTTTTTCTGAAGTGGATAGTCTGGTGAAGATCCACCTTCTACTACAACTTCTGTTGCTTGAATCTCAAATGGTTGTTTTGCATCAGGTGTTGCAATCAACGTACCTGTTACTATTAATGCCGCCCCTACATTCTGTTTGGATATCTCTGAAAAATTCTCCATAGAATCGTGGTATACCACTTGTAGATTTTCAAAAAAAGAACCATCATTTATTACTATAAATCCAAACGTCTTAGAATCACGAATACTACGGACCCAGCCACCTATCTTTACTTCCTTCTCCAAATGTTGCTCTTTGTTTTTATATAACTCTCTAATCGTTACTAATTCCATTCTTTAAGCTCCTTTGTCATCTAATATATTTAAGTATATAATATTCTGCGCCTTTTGACAATCATGGATTGTTACCGGATTCATCACATCGTCGAATTTGAGGCACTGCTAATATAATTGTTGTCGCAATAAGAACCAGCACACCTGCAATGAGGAACCATTTTTCTTCCCCCCATTGATCGGCAATTGCACCAGATACTAATAACGCCAACGGTCCTGATATCAATCGCATGCTGCCGGTAATCGAAAGCACCCTCCCCATATATTGTTCTGTAAAATTTTGTTGCAGTAAAGGTGTAAACATCCCCCAGTAAAATGGACCGGATACTCCCATGAATCCCGCCGATACTACAAAGAACACATATCCATTGGATGGTAATAGCCCTGAGCCAAGCAAACACACAGCCATAAGTATGTAAGAGCCCACAATGGTATATATCTTGTTCTTTGTTCCTCCCCATTTTCCCAATACAACGGAACCAACTAAAAATCCAATCGCAAATACAATCTCCACAATACTGGCATGCGTACTGGTACCCCCAAAATGATCCATGCTCATCAACGGAAACAATGCACTTACCGGCATCAGTGCCATGGTATATAGGGAACTCACCAATACCAATCCTAACATTCCCTTATTTTGGCACAGAATTTTAAATCCATCTATCGCTTCTTTCATCATATGTACTCTGGTATCTTTATGAGCGGACTCATACTTTGGTATCTTACAGACAGCCACCAACACAACCGCAATCAATGCTCCCAGCACATCCAATAGCACGATGGCACTAAGATTCCATGCGCTATATAAAACCGCTGCAATTGCAGGACTAAGAATCATAGAAATAGATTGCAATGATTGTGTATATCCAGCACACTTTGTCAGTTCTTCTTGGGGAACTAATTGTGGTGTTACCGCTTGTAATGTTGGCGCATGAAATGCCGTTCCAATGGCTCTAAAAAACAGAACTCCTAGCACAACCCATGTAGCTACTTTTCCATCAACTGTGGCAAATACAAGTACTAAACTCACCCCCGCAATTGCAAGGTCTGCAAGAACCATAATCTTCTTTCTGCTAAACCGATCAATATATACCCCAATAAATGGACCTAATATCCCTTGTGGCAAAAACCCCATCAGCATAGCCATTGACAATACAATCCCCGATTTCGTTGTATCTGTCAAGTACCACACAATGGCAAATTGTAAGATGGAACTTGATAGTTGGGAAAATGCCTGACCTGCCCAGATAGTATAAAACGATTTTTTCCAGTTATTCATCTATATCTTCTCCTTCTAATCATTCTAATTGCTTGCAAAGATTTTCCTAATATGCTATAGTATCAACGGTCGCAGACCCCATATAGCAGTGGTTTACCGACCTATTACTTTGAGTGTTCGAAACCTTCCACTCGTAAAACAAAACTAAAGGAGAACCCAAATTATGAAAAACAAAAATGTATTGTTTATGACCCAGGCAGCGATGATTGCTGCTATCTATGTGGTGCTTACTTTTCTCTTTGCACCTTTTAGCTTTGGAGAAGTTCAGATTCGCATTGCAGAAGCACTGACCATACTCCCTTTCTTTACCTCCGCCGCCATTCCAGGGTTATTTGTTGGATGTCTTATTGGCAATATTCTTGGAGGTGCTATTCTTCCGGACGTTGTCTTTGGAAGTCTTGCAACTTTACTGGGAGCCTACCTCACTTACAAATTGCAAAAGAAAAGTATCTTTCTTGCTCCTCTGCCACCAATTATATGTAACACATTCGTCATACCCTTGATTCTTCGTTATGGCTATGGAGTCCTGCTGCCAATTCCTCTTATGATGTTAAGCGTTGGAATTGGAGAAGTAATCTCCTGTGGTCTTCTGGGATTAATTGTACTGATTGCACTTAGAACCTATACTCACCATATCTTTTAATCTTTAAGACTCTTAAAAATAAAAACGGACTTCTTTTCCGTTTTTATTTGAGCCTTTCTATTTTGATTTTTCAAGCTCTTCTCTGATTTCCTTTTCTGTTCCAACAATAGAGCCTTGTACCATCTCCGCTTTTCCACCACCACGTCCTTGAAAACGCGCATTCAATCTCTGCGATAATGGTCTTATATCTTGGATTCTGCTTCCGATCACGTACCGATATCCACTACAATCCTCACCCGCAAATACCGCACATACTGTTGCACCTTTTTGCAATGCCAGATTCACCAGCTCTCTTGGTCCATTTCCTTCTAGCTGTTCTTCAAAAAAACAGGTGATTTCTTCTTTCTCTTGTATCTCGTTAACTTTATATTGCAACCGTTGATTCTGTTCTTTTAAAAATTCTTGTTTCCATCGATTGGTTTCTTCCTTCAGGCGGATAACTGCTTCTGCAATTTCTTCTTCTTTCGCAGAAAGGGCTACTGATATCTCCTTAACCGACTGTTCTTTTCTACGATAATCTTCAAGTGCCCGAAATCCACATAACATAGAGACACGAATACCCCCTTTATAATGTTGCATCCCCACAAATTTGATACAGCCAATCTCACCGGTCCTTCGTACATGTGGTGCACAACAAGCACAACAATCATATCCTAAGATAGTCACAATCCGAACCTGACCATCTATCTCTATCTTGCTTCTGTATTCCATATCTTTTAGTTGTTCTTTTGACGGGTAAGCAACATCAATTTCTATATTTTTAATTACTGCTTCATTGGCTCTATACTCAATTTGCTCCAATTGTTCCTTTGTTATAGTCCCATTAAAGTCCATGGTTACTGCATCTGTTCCTAGATGAAATCCTACATTGTCATATCCATATGTCTGATGAATCAATCCTGATACAATATGCTCCCCTGAATGCTGCTGCATCTTAGAAAATCGTTCTTTCCAAGTAAGAATCCCCTGAACCTTCGCCCCTACCGGAAGTGATTGTTCTATCTCATGGAAGATAATACCCTCTTTTTCATGCACATCTAACACCATATATTCGTCAATTTTTCCAACATCAGCTCGCTGTCCTCCCCCCTCCGGAAAGAACGCTGTTCTATCAAGTACCAGCTGATAATGTGAGCCTTGTAGCTGGCATTCTAGTACCGTTGCCGAAAACTGTTCCAGATAGCTATTCGCATTATATAACTTCTCTGTCATATCTTACATCCTTTCCGGTGCCTTAAATCCCAACAAATCAATACATGTCTCTAAGATATCTCTTGTAAGAATTAGTAATGCAATATTGCTTTTTTGTCTTACTTCATCTGTTTCTGCCAGAATCTTTGTTTCATGATAAAAACGATTGCATGCATTTGCCAAATCATAGATATAAGCACATATCTTATGTGGTGCGATTTCTTCAAATGCCAATTCGATTACACTATTAAATTTTGTTGCTTCCAACATCAATACTTTTTCGCTTTCTATCTGTGAGTCTTTAATTTCTAAATATTCTATAGACTTTCCACTTTCTTGATATTTAGACAAAATGGACTTAATCCTTACTATAGTATAGAGAATATATGGTCCAGTATTCCCTTCAAATGATGTAAATCTTCCCACATCAAACACATAATCTTTCGATGCCTGATTGGATAAATCGCCATATTTAATTGCAGCTAATCCAACAATTCTTGCTGTATCTCTTGCCTCTTCTTCCGGCATCTCCCGATTCTCTGTAATCTTCTGATACATCTCATCATTAATATCTTTAATAAAGCTTTCTAGACGCATCACTCCACCATCTCTCGTTTTAAATGGTTTTCCATCTTTTCCATTCATGGTTCCAAAGCCAAGAAATCGAAGTTCTGTCTCCGGTCTTACCAGATTGGTCTTCTTTGCACAACGAAATACTTGTACAAAATGAAGCTCTTGACGTTTATCTACTACATAGATAATTCGATCCGGATGATACATCTCTTCTCGCTCTACAATAGTCGCTAAATCTGTTGTATCATATAAAGATGCACCATCTGATTTCAAAATCATGCAAGGTGGAATCTCTTTGGTGTCGCTTTCTTCCATAACATCTACAACCAAAGCCCCTTCATCTATGTGCGCATGTCCATCTTCTTTTAAGCGTGTGACCATATCTGGGATATATTTTTGCGCATCTGCCTCACCTTTCCATAGATCGAATGTTACTTGCAGATTTTCATAATTCTTCTTTAAATCAGCAACTGATATTCTCATAATGTGATTCCAGATAGCTGTATATCCTCTCTGTCCATTTTGCAAGAGATAAGTTGCCTGTAAAGCCTCGTTTTTGTAATCTTCATCTGTCTTTGCATAGGCACTGGCTGTTGGATATATCTCTTCTAATTCCTCAATTGTAAATGGTGCTTCTTCCGGATACTTCCCCTCATAGGATTCCTCAAAGTAAACCAACTCGGGCCGACGTTTTTTTAATTCGGTAATAATAAGTCCCATCTGGAATCCCCAATCCCCCAGATGAATATCTCCTATCACTTTATGTCCCAGATATCTGGATATGCGCTTTAAACTTTCTCCAATCACTGCCGAACGAAGATGCCCCACATGAAGCGGCTTTGCTACATTGGGTCCTCCAAAATCCAGAACAATAGTTTCGGGGTTCTTTACTTTTTCTATTCCCAAATCTTCTGCCGTTCTCATCTGATTCAGATAATCCGCAACAAATCCCACTTTTATTTTCAGATTAATAAACCCTGGATTTACCGCCTCTACAGCATCTATACAGGTAGCCTCCGCAAGATTCTCTACCACACTTTGGGCTATGATAATCGGTGCTTTTTTATATTCCTTTGCAGCTGCCATTGCCCCATTACATTGGTAATCACACAAATCCGGTCTATTAGACAGCGTAACTTTTCCGTACTTTTTATCATATCCTGCTTTGGCAAATGCCTGCTCCAATTCTATTCCAATTATATCTAGTATTTTATTCATCTTCTATTCCTTTCACTGTTTCCCTATAGATATTCACAACTCTTTTCATTATAGCATTGTAAAGTGATTTGGAAAAGAGTAAAATTAGTTGGAAATAGGTGTCTATAAGCCTTTTTAATGAAATGATTGGAGAATACATATGAAATTAGGATCACACGTTGGAATGAGTGGAAAAGAAATGTTGCTTGGTTCTGCAAAAGAGGCTGTGTCATATGGCGCAAATACTTTTATGTTCTACACAGGCGCACCACAGAATACCCGTAGAAAAGATATCAGCGAATTAAACATTGAACCCGCATGGGAATACATGCATCAACATGAGATTGATGAGATTTTGGTTCACGCACCTTATATAATCAATCTTGGGAATTCTATAAAACCGGATATCTATGAATTGGGTGTGGATTTTTTACGATTGGAATTGGAGCGAAGTGCTGCCTGTGGAAGTCATACGTTAATTCTACACCCTGGTGCTCATGTAGGTGCAGGTGTTGATGCCGGCATCGCTCAGATTATTAAAGGCTTGAACACTGTCCTTACAAAAGATACCACCTGTAATGTTGCTCTAGAAACCATGTCCGGAAAAGGCTCTGAGATTGGTCGGAATTTTGAAGAATTGGCACGTATCTATGATGGTGTTGTCTACAATGATAAATTACGAGTTTGTTTTGACTCCTGCCATACCAATGATAGTGGGTACGATATTGTTCATGATTTTGATGGAGTTATCAATACATTTGACCATATCATCGGTGCAGACCAAATTGCTGTCTTCCATATTAACGACAGTAAGAATCCACAAGGAGCTTCTAAAGATCGCCATGCAAACCTCGGCTTTGGAGAACTTGGATTTGATGCTCTGTCCTATATTGTACACCATGAGCAATTTCCTTTGGTGCCAAAGATACTAGAGACCCCTTACGTTCCATCTCCTACCAAAGATAAGAAGTCTTATGCCCCATATAAGTACGAGATTGAGATGTTACGGTTGGGACAATTTTCACCTTCCCTGCTGGAAGAAATCATTGCTGCCAACGAATAATCGATACTCATTCATCACACAAAGGAGATTATCTATGATCCATATTAGCGATATCTACACTACAGCCCCTACTGATAAACGAATTCCTCTGGAAGAAAATGTTTACACTATGCTTCAGCAATTAAAAATCCCTTATGAACGGGTAGACAATGACCCCGTTTTTTCCATGGAAGAATGTACGGAGATTGATAAAGCATTATCTGTTGAAATACGAAAAAGTATATTTCTATGTAACAAAAAGAAAACTAGTTTTTTTCTTCTCGTTATGCCAGCAGGTAAGTCCTTTGACAATAAAGCATTCTGCACAAAACTAGGGCTTTCCAATCTTTCTTTTGCATCACCTGAAAAGATGGAAGAACACCTAGGCGTTACTCCCGGTTCTGCTACTGTCATGGGTTTAATGAATGATACCGATGATTATGTGCAGCTAATTGTAGATCAAGAAGTGGCTGATGCTCCTTGGTTTGGTTGCAACCCAGGTATTAACACCAGCCACCTTAAATTTAAAACAACAGATTTGTTAAATATCTTTTTACCTCATATCAGACATAAAGCCAAGATTATGTCCTTATAGCATAATATCCTTTTATCTTACTACAGAATAATATCATCTATCTTTTCATGTGTCTGTAGATTATAAGATTCTATCAATTCTCCCTTAATTATATACAGGATATCTTGAATATAAATTCCGCGGGTTGTCATATAAGACTGCCCGCTAATTTCTTCTTCCATGCGACAGTAAAAACCTTCACTTTCATCATATCCAAGCAATACATATTTTTCTTGGTCTCCATATACTGAGAATCCAATCATATCTTTCTTTGCATCAATCAAAACAGCTTTGTAATCATAAAATGCATCTGTACTATAGGATTGTTCTATGACATATTTTTGTACTTCTTTTACGTCTTTTGGATTAGAAATATCAAACATAGATACTTTCACTCCCTGTGATGTCGTTCCTTGCTCATCCATATCCTGTCCAATTCCTATTAAAAGTCCATCCTTATATGGATGTAGATATTCTGAAAATCCAGGAATCTTTAAAGCTCCTATAATCTCCGGCTTTTGAGGATTCGATAAATCTAGCGAAAACAAAGGGTCCATTTCTTTATAAGTAACAACATACCCCGTATCCCCCATAAATCTTGCCGAATAGATACGTTCCTCTTCTGCCAATCCCTTAATACTTCCAATCACTTTTAATTCCGAATTCATTACATATACTGAATTCGTAGTCTTCTCTTTCGATAAATCTATGTTCTCACTGCTTCTTTTCTCCTGTTCCGAAACTTGATTGAGTTCTCTTGGCTCCGGCCGATTTAAATTTTGGCCAATGGTTGTTACTACTCTTAGATTCCCCTTATACTCATCAATGCTGAAAGAATCATTAATAGTTCCGTCAATTGTCGCCTGTCCCTGTGGTTCTAATTTTCCATTTTGATATCTAATCTTGCGAATTGTAGTCTGACACTTATTCCCATTATCAGAATAATCGCTCTCGTACATGTATATATTCTCATCACTCACATAATAATCACTGCCTTTTGACAAAATTGCCCGTCCATCTACCACTTGCTCCGGTTGTTCCACATTTACACTGGAAATCACTGTATACATGGTTGCATTTTGAAGCCTTGGCATAAATATATTATCCTTAGCAATCAACTCCTCTTGAATCATCGGAATATACTCTTCAAAATTCTTCGGTTTATCAGGTACATTTGCATAAAAAGTACTAAACAAATATACCATATTGTCAACTACACGTAATGTACTATAATGCCCACTTTGGGAAATTTGTCCTACTTTCTTAGGATTACCTGCATCAGATATATCATACGTCATCATCTGAGTATCTTCTGCAGAACCCGTAGCTGTTTCTCTTGTACTTATCCCAATAATAATTAACTTCTTGTCACACAGATACAGCTCTGCCGCCTGTGTTCCCTTCTCCATCTCAATGACAGATACTTCTTTCATCGTGGTATCCCTTGTGTCAATAATACTGACCTTGCCCGTACTATCATGGAGGACATAGAGATACGTTCCATCTGTTTTTACATAGTCACCCTCCCCGACTCCGTTTTCACGCACATTCGTATCCGAATATTGACCCGACGCATCCATCTCTAATGTTGCAACACCTGGCATCACTTTCGCATTACCGGTCTTATCTTGCGACGCCTGTTCTCGCTGTAGATATTGATACACTTCTTTATAATTCCTTGCGGTTTTTAACTTCATATCCTTGTGCCCCTTGAAACTCGGCGCCAACAATTTTACCCCTATTATTGCAATCAAAATAAGACATACAATCCCAGCTATAACATAAAAATAACGCGATTTTTTTACATGAGGTTCCATATCTATACTCCCTTCTTTTCATTTATCGTTTGGGACGGGGTATTTTTCAAAAACACCCCGTCCCAAACGAACAAACACCCTGTCCCCAATGAACTTTATCCTCGATAATAGTTAATTAAACATCCCTTTAAAATAATTTCTCGTTCTGTATCTGTAAGATTTCCCAATCGTAAGGTAATCTCTTGTAATGTTTCTCCTACTACATACGCTTTTATACTATCATGTTTTTCTTCTACTGCTTCTTTGATATTTGGAATAAACAGGTAGTCTCCTTTTGCAAATGGCAATATTCCTTTTTCAATTAAAAATGGTAGCATTCCCCAATTAATTAAATTGGAACGATATCGTTTGGTTGCATATTCGTTGGCAATATTAGCCCAGCCTCCCAATACTTTCTGGCAAGATGCCGCTTGTTCTCGTGCGGAGCCATCTCCCGGTTTTACAGCAAAGATGGTACTTCCAACGCCCAGATTCCCTTGTCCTACTTCCGGATATGCAATATGGATTGTCTCTAGCACCTGTTTTAGTTCTGGCAGTATCTCTAATGGGCAACTATCTGCTTCAATGGCTTTTTGTGCCGTCTGCACTTCCTTTGCACACCCAACATATGCTGGATCTTTGCGAGATAACGTGAATTCTGCAAGTCCTAGTGGATTTGAACGATAAGAAGATGTTTCTCCTGATGGTATTAATTCATCTGTAGTCGTTACAGGATCATGAATCTCGGAAACTACTTTTAATATCATGTGTTCCGGTAAAGCAACCATCGCCGGCCAGTCTTTGATATTGGGTCCAAATCGAACCTCTACACTTGAATCTGCAATTCCTTTACTATCATAGATGCGATTAGCATATATGGTTTGATCAAAGAAATAAGTAGGATTTTTATATTCTACATCTAACTCTGTTGCAGGTGTTAAGAATCCTTTATTTGCCGCAGTAGCCGCGATGGAACGTGCGTCCATCAACGCAACCGAAGATATCTGTCCATTTTGTAACTTTGACCCCTCGCGATTTGGGAAGTTACGAGTAGAATGACGAATACTGAAGGCTTGATTCGCCGGTGTATCTCCCGCACCAAAGCAAGGCCCACAAAATGCCGTTTTAACAATTCCACCTGCTGCCATAATATCCGCCATTGCGCCATTCTTCATAAGTTCCATATAAATTGGTGTACTGGCCGGATATACACTAAGTGTGAATTCATCAGAACCAATACTATGTCCACGAATAATATCCGCCGCTGCACAGATATTCTCAAAACCACCACCTGCACACCCTGCAATAATTCCTTGTTCTACATATAATTTTCCATTCCGAATTTTGTCCTGCAAACTATAATCAACCGCTCCTCCAAGACTTACCAATGCTTTTTGCTCCACATCGTGCAAGATATCTGTCAAATTGGCATTCACTTCATCAATTGTATAGACGTTACTTGGGTGAAATGGCATAGCAATCATCGGTTTTATCTCACTGAGGTTCACATAGATCATACCATGATAATACGTAATCGGCTCCGGTTGCAGTTCTTTATACTCTTCACTTCTTCCATGAATATCATAGAATTCTTCGATTGTTTTATCCGTCTTCCATATAGATGACAAGCATGTTGTTTCTGTTGTCATCACATCAATCCCTATACGAAAATCGGCACTTAATTTTTCTATCCCCGGACCTACAAACTCCATAACCTTATTATTCACATACCCATTGGCAAATGTAGCCCCAATAATTGCAAGCGCTACGTCCTGTGGGCCTACTCCAACCATTGGCTCACCCTCTAAATAGACGCCCACTACATCCGGTAATGTAATATCATAAGTTTTATTCAATAATTGTTTTACAAGCTCTGGTCCGCCTTCTCCCATAGCCATCGTACCAAGCGCGCCATAACGCGTGTGACTGTCTGATCCAAGAATCATCTTTCCACCACCTGCAAGCATTTCCCTTGCATATTGATGAATGACTGCTTGATGAGGTGGCACATAAACTCCACCATATTTTTTTGCGCAAGTCAGTCCAAACATATGGTCATCTTCATTAATTGTTCCACCTACCGCACACAAACTATTATGACAATTGGTCAGTACATAAGGTACCGGAAAACGTTCCAGCCCCGATGCTCTTGCAGTCTGTATAATCCCTACAAATGTAATATCATGGGAAGTTAATTTATCAAATTTAATCTGTAATGAATTCATATCTGCTGTTGTGTTGTGTTCTTTTAAAATGTGGTAAGCAATTGTGTGTGTAATTGCTTCCTCCTTTGTAATCCCAATTCTAGAATCCCTGATATCTTCTATAATTTCTGTGCCATTTAGAAGATATACTCCATTATCATATAATTTTATCATCTCTTTTTCTCCCTTTCTGAGCTCTCCTCAAATTGTAAAAAATGAATCTGCTTTGTTACCATTAGTGCAATTTTAAATGTTAGTGCATCTTCGAATATCCGCACATCTAACCCTGTTTGTTTCTGTATTTTTTCAAGTCTATATACTAAAGTGTTTCTATGGACATATAATTGTCTCGCAGTCTCTGATACATTTAAATTGTTATCAAAAAATTTATGAACTGCCATTAAAGTTTCTTCATCAAATTGATTGATATCTTTTCCGGCCAATACTTCTTTTAAGAACATCTCACAAAGGGATGCCGGAATCTGATGAATCAATCGTCCAATTCCAAGTTCACTATACGCAAGTACATTACGTTCCACATAGAATATTCGCCCTACATTCAAAGCCATAATTGCTTCTTTATAAGATTTTGACACTTCCTTTAAATCATCAACAATCGTTCCATATGAGACTCGGACCTGAATCATAGCCTCTGCACTTAGGGTATCCGCAATCGTCAATGCCGTCTGGCGAATTTCCTCATATCCTTCTGTTGTTTCTAATGTTTTAACAAAGATAATATGATGTTCATCAATTGCCGTAATAACATCTTTGGGACTAGTAGCATAGAGTCCCTTTAAAGTTTCCATAACAATGGAATCTCCCTCTTTTTTTGGTTCTACCAGCAAAACAACTCGATGCACTTCCAGCGGAATATTTAGATTCTTTGCTTTATTATAGATATCCACCGAAAGAAATTGGTCTAATAATAGATTCTGCATAAAACGATTCTTATCCAATCGTTCCCGATACGCAATCAGCAAATTCTCCAATTGACTGACACAAAGCCTGCCTACAACCTGTGCTTCATGTTCCAGACCATGTATCGCTAAGACATATACTGGATTCTCATCTTCCCAAACCCCAAAGAGCGCCAGTTTTTTTAGAATTAAGCTTCCCTCCATTGGTTTTACTTGAATATAAGAAAGAATACGCTCCTTATCTGCTAGTGCAACCGCCATTGTTTCTACTACACATCTTTGCTTCATATTCCACAACGATACTTCTGCTCCGGTAATATCTTTTATTTCTTTTATGGCTTTTTGTAGTACTTGATTTGATAACACAGCATCACACCCTTTTCTTTCATTCTTGTTCCTATTTTAACATGTTAGACAACAAAAGGGCACCTCCTCTTTTACAGATTCAGTGACCCCCCTGTTTCAAAGCAGATGCTTGGACTCCACTTCTACAATCTTTTTAATAATTCTTCTCGTTCTTTTTCAAATCCGGGTTTTCCAAGGAGGGCAAACATATTCTTCTTGTAACTCTCTACCCCCGGCTGGTCAAATGGATTTACCCCTGATACATATCCGCTTATTCCACACGCAAATTCGAAGAAATACATTAGTTGACCAAGATAAAATTCATTTTGTTTCGGAATATGAACCATTAAATTCGGTACATTTCCATCAGTGTGTGCTAAAATCGTCCCATTCATTGCACTCTTATTAATAAAATCCACGCTTTTCCCTGCAAGATAATTCAATCCATCTAAATCTACCGGTTCCTCTTCTATCAATAATTCTTCCGTCGATTCTTCTATATCCAAAACCGTTTCAAACATAATTCGACTGCCATCTTGTATAAATTGTCCCATAGAATGAAGATCCGTAGTAAGATCTACCGATGCCGGTAATATTCCTTTTTGATCTTTGCCCTCACTCTCTCCATATAACTGTTTCCACCATTCAGCTACATAATGAAGACTTGGCTCATAATTGGCAAGAATCTCAACACTTTTTCCTTTTCGATGCAATATGTTACGAATTGCTGCATACTGCAATGCATCATTTTGCGCAAAATTCTGTTCTAACGCTTCTGTTCTTCCTGCCTGGGCTCCTTTCATTAATTGTTCAATATCCGCACCACTTACCGCAATTGGAAGAAGTCCTACTGCTGTGAGTACCGAAAAACGTCCCCCCACATCATCCGGAACAACAAACGTCTCATAGCCTTCTTGGGTTGCAAGATTCTTCAATGCCCCTTTCGCTTTGTCTGTTGTGGCATAAATTCTTTTTCCGGCCTCTGATTTTCCGTATTTCTTTTCCAGCTTATCCTTTAAAACACGAAATGCAATTGCCGGTTCTGTAGTCGTTCCTGATTTTGAAATCATATTTACAGAGAAGTCACGTTCTCCAATAACATCCATAAGATGTTTTAGATATGTACTGCTAATATTATTTCCCACATAATATATCTCCGGAGTTTTACGAATCTCCTTTGGAATCATATTATAAAAATTATGTCTTAAAAATTCGATTGCTGCTCGCGCACCTAAGTAAGAACCACCAATGCCAATAACTAATAACACATCTGAGTCTTGCTGAATCTTTTGAGCCGCCTTTTGAATCTGTGCAAATTCTTCTTTATCATAATCTATTGGCAAGTCAACCCAGCCAAGGAAATCATTCCCTGCCCCATCTTTGCTTTGTAACGTTTCTTTCGCTGCCATTACCAATTTACTCATATACTCCACTTCATGTTCCGCAAAAAATGTACTCGCTTTTGAATAATCAAATGTTACTTTATTCGTCATGATAACACTTCCTTTCTATATGCTTCCAATATCTCTTATAGTTTATCAAAAGCGCACCCGTTTATCAAGCCAAAAACTCTTCTAATATTTCTCGAATCATAACAATCTGTGGTTCAGGCACTTCCTTTGGCTCCTGGGTTGGCATAATTTCTGGAATTTTCATCGGTTTTGAAATCCTCTCCGGTTCTTGAATCGGTTCCGGTTCCTTTATTGGTTCTGGTATTATAATTGGCTCCGGCTCTTGAATCGGTTCCGGCATTATAATTGGCTCCGGTTCTTGAATTGGTTCCAGTATTATATTCGGCTCCTTTATTGGTTCCTGCTGTTCTTCTTGATGTACCATTACTTGAATTGGTACAGACGCCTCTCGCTTATATGTTTTTACATATCGATGCGCACAGACATTTTCCAGATAATCTACCATATAAGTATGTGCTACCTGTATTTGATCGCTCTCACTAAACATCAAATAGCCAAGTAGTAAGAACACCATTCCAATTCCACCAAATGCCCCATACCAGAGAACCGCTTCGTCCATTCCATATACTCCATATCTTACACACGCCCCTAATAACCCTATGACACCACAAAGCCATATCATTTGCTTTTCTATTTGACGCCATGTGTGTAGATATAATCCACATACTTTATATTCATATATATACTTGTCCACAAATGCATCTACATTCTCCACCTTGTCACTAATCATACAAGTGTGTTCAAATTTCGCTCTTACTAAGCGCATAAGCGGATGAGGACTTTTATTCATCACGCTTGCTGCCTTTACAATCTGTTTTAAAGTAAGAACCGCAATCACTTTGCTTACAATTCCCAATCCCATAACCACCCCCAACAGATAGAATACGATGTGTTGGTTCATAAATGTCTCTAATATCATAAAAGAGTCCTCCTTCTCATAAATGTACCATCATTATAGCGCACTTAGAAGCGTATGGACTCTTCAATCGTTCTACATATTCTTACACTGGCCACGAAATATCAAACTTTTTTGTCGATATTTTTTCTAGATTCTTGGCAACAAATTTTGGACCAACTTCACAGAATGGGTAATTGCCTGCTTCTCAAAGGTTGGATAATCTACCGTAGCACTATTGTCAGCTTTATCCGAAATAGCACGAATAATGACATACGATATCTTATTTAGATAGGCCACATGTGCAATTGCTGCCCCTTCCATCTCTGCACAAAGTGCATTAAAATGTTCGACTATATGTTCCTTTACTTCTGTCGATGCAACAAACTGGTCACCGCTTACCACCCGACCAACAAAGGTATGAATATCTGGGTTGCACTCTTCATTTGCTGCTTTTGCTTGTTCCACAAGATGCTTATCCGCCGGAAATGACAACGTATCCATACGAGGGACTTGTCCCAATGCATCTCCAAATAGCGTTGCATCCATATCATGATGTAACGCATCTGTAGATATCACCATATCCCCAATATTGATTCTTGCATCTAACGAACCTGCAATCCCGGTATTAATTAATGTATCTACCTGAAATTTATCAATTAATATCTGGGCACAAATGGCTGCATTAACCTTTCCAATTCCACTTCGTACAATTACTACTTGTTTTCCACATAGCTTTCCTTTGCAAAATAACATTCCTGCCTGTTCGTATTGTTCTTCCGTCTCCATACGTTCCTTTAATACTACTATTTCTTCTTCCATTGCTCCTATAATTCCAATCATATGCTACCTCTTTCTTTATCATTGTATAACTGTGTATCCCATACTTTGTTCTTCTACTTTCCAATAAGAGTATACCATAAATGTTCTTTTTTGTCGGAGTGTTTTTCATGAAAAATCTCGTTCTGTCTAGTATTTTTTCATTGTGTTTGTTATAATGTGGAACAAAAGGAGGTGCGATAAGAATGGAATACATTACACATGGCGTATGTTCAAAAAAAATTATCTTTGACGTCAAAGATGATATTATACAGGCAGTAGAATTTATCGGCGGATGTGCCGGCAATACACAAGGAGTTGCACGACTGGTTACAGGAATGAGTGTGGATGAGGCAATTTCTAAACTGGAAGGCATTCGATGTGGTTTTAAAAACACTTCATGCCCGGACCAGTTGGCGAAAGCATTAAAAGAAACTACAGGCAGATAATACCGTTGTTTGCTAAAAGATAAGACAAAGCACTGTCCCCAAGGTTTGTATACCCCGGTGGCAGTGCTTTGTCGTATCAGCTTTTATAGTTCTCTCAGAAGAACTCGTGTAGCCATTACACCTGTATCCTGCGCATTATGCGCGACGTGTGGCGTCTCAGTTGTTAGGTCTTAATTGCTATTAATAGTTACAACTCTTTAAATGGTACAAACTGTAATGGCTACAAGAATTCTTCTAAGATACTTACTTTCTAGATATAAA
>JAVXHR010000023.1:0-28152 GCA_036656795.1 Lachnospiraceae bacterium
TGTACCGTCATTGGAAAAACATCTATAGGTCTTACTTTTTTCAAACAATATTCTCTTTCGCACAGGTACTTCAAATCCCTTGCCAACGTTGCGGAATCACAACTAACATACACAATCTTTTCCGGTTTCATCTCCACCATCGTTTGGAGCAATACCTCTTCACACCCCTTTCTCGGTGGGTCTACTATGATAACGTCCGCATGGATATTTTCATGTTCATATTTTTCCGGCAATACCTCTTCTGCCTTTCCCGAAAAGAATTCTGCATTTGTAATATGATTTATCTTTGCATTATTCTTTGCATCTTCAATTGCTTGTGGAATAATCTCCACTCCATATATCTTCTTCACTTTATGAGACAAAAACAGAGAAATTGTGCCAATTCCACAATATAGATCCCATACTATCTCTTTTCCATTTAACTCAGCAAATTCTTCTACTAAACTATATAATTTCTCCGTCTGAACCGGATTTACCTGATAAAAAGAAAGTGGGGATATCTGATAAGCCACCTTGCCAATAAAATCCGTAATATAGTCCTGTCCCCAAAGTGTATGAACCTTATCTCCCATAATTACATTGGTATCCGCCATATTTACATTATAAGTAATACTAGTCATTCCTTTAATTTCGCACAAAGACTCCACCAATTTTTCACTGTGTATAAGCTCATTTCCATTAATGACAATACACACCATAATCTCATCTGTCCTGAATCCATAGCGAATCAACACATGGCGAACTAGCCCTTGATGATTATCCTCATCATAAGCACTTATTTTATATATATTCATGTAATTCACTATTTTTTCTAAAATCAGTTTATTAATTTCAACACCTAATGCACACTCCATGTTGGAAATAATCTGATGACTCCTCCCTGCATAGAATCCGGTAATAATTTCCCCGTTTTTATCTACACCCACCGGAAATTGCGCTTTATTACGATAATGAAACGGGTGTTCCATACCAATAATAGGTAGCATCGGTATAGAAGTAAAACCACCAATACGTTCCAGATGATCCACTACCTTTTTGGTCTTAAATGCCAACTGCTCATCATATTCCAATTCTTGAATCTGACACCCACCACATTGTTTCGACACCGGACATTTTGCCTCCACTCTGTATGGGGAAGGTGTGACAATCTTCATAAGCCTTGCATACCCATAATTCTTCTTCGCTTTCATAACTTTCGCCTGAACCACATCACCAATAATTGCATCCTTAATAAATAACGTATATCCGCCAAGCTTTCCTATTCCCTCACCACCAACACCAATATCTACAATTGTAACCGTTGCAATCTCATCTTTTTTCATGTATTTTACACTTCCTCCATACTTGTTCATTCATTAGGGACAGGGTGTTTTTAGTTTGGGACGGGGTATTTTTGAAAAATACCCCGTCCCAAATTCAACAAATTTAATTTGTTCTTCTTAGATTTGACTCAAACAGCCGATTATACCCCAACCATTCTGTCCCTTCTTTATCTTTGAATATCTCTGTCAATGTCTGCATCTTGGCATCTGTTGAATCTGCAAAGTTAAGTGCCAATGCCTCAGCCAATGCCGGTTTTTTTGGTGATCCATATTCTAATTCTCCGTGATGTGCTATAATACAATGTTTTAATTCACTTGCTAATCTGTCCGGGAAACCTGGAATGCTTCGTATTGCATCACCTAACATCTCTACTCCAATAACAATATGTCCTATTAATTGGCCATCATCTGTATAATCATTCTCCGGAAATGCGGACAGTTCTTTTGTCTTTCCAATATCATGACATATTGCTGCTGTATAAAGTATATCTTTATTTAAAATTGGATATGCACTTACGTAATATTCGCACATCTTCACAACGCTTAATGTATGTTCTAATAATCCACCTGCAAAACCATGATGTACTGTTTTTGCTGCTGAATGTTCTTGGAAACACTTCACGAATTCTATATTTTCCACAAAATAGTATTGAAGTACACCTTTTAGATATGGATTCTCCACCTTTTCAACATAAGATAGCAATTCTTGGTACATACCCTCTACACTTTTTTCACTTGTTGGCATATAGTCTGCGGGAATATATTCTCCTTCACACGCCTTTCTAATCTGCTTGATATTTAACTGAAGTGTTCCATTATAACTTGTCACATCTCCAAATACTTCTATAAAATCCATCTCATCATAATCTGCAATTCCCTGTGAATTAGGATCCCATACTTTTCCGTCAAGTGTTCCTGTTTTGTCTTGCAAGATTAAATTATCATAAGATTTTCCATTCCTAGTTTCAGCAGAACGTTTCCCTTTGCAAAGATATACCGTTCTGATAGTTTCACTTTCTTTTAATGTATTAATATATTTCATTCTTTTCCTCCTACTGTAACATTGAAAGAGATGTCTATGTAGCCTCCATTTCCAGAACGTTGGCCATTTAAACGCACTCTTTCCCCTGCTGTCTCTTTTATTAATGCTTTTTGATACCCCATTAGTGTAGTGACCTTTGTCTTCCCTACACTTGTAATAATATCTCCACTTTGGATTCCTGCACTCATGGCAGGTGAATCCACTGCAACCTCTTTCACGTATACACCTTTAGGAAGTCCTTGTCCCTGGGAAATATCTTCCGGAACATCAGTTCCCATCACTCCTATATACGGAACTACACTTCCATTGGATAATAATTCAATCACGTCTTTTAAGTCTGAAATTGCCAGTGCTGATAAAAAAGTCATATTTTCACCACCACCTACTTGCTGTTCTATTACTCCAACTACTTCTCCTGCAAAATTTACTAAGATACCAGTTGCTTTAGGATCTGCACCTATATCAGTCAGCAACACACCATAATCTCCATCTGCATAATCCGTGCTATATCTAGCGGAACTTACAACTCCAAGCCCCATTCCACCTGCATAACCAAACGGATTTCCAAGAGCAATAATAACATCACCACGTTTCGTAAGATTGGAATTGCCAAGGGTTGCAACTTCTACCTGGGCCTTTGTATTATCCCGAAGAGTCTGGTCTGCAACACTTAGTATTGCCAACCCAAGATTCTCATCTTTTTGTTTTAGCGTTGCTGCATATACCGAATTGTCCGTGAATGTAACCGCTATACTTGTTGCATCTTTCAAGATAGAGCTGTCTGTTAATATTAACGTCTCCTGCCCATTATCAAAGATAATGACTCCCGCCACACTATTTTCTTCATGAAATCCAGTTTCCGTCCAATTCTCAGTTCCTTTTAACCCTTCTACTTTTACAACGCTTTTATTGACCTTTGTTGCCACCTCACTCATCGCAGCATGCAATGCTTGATAATTCTCTGCTGTAAAACTTGGTGGAACCACCTCCGGTATCACTTCACCATCTACCGGTTCGCCTTGCTCTGTTTCATCTTTTGGTATAGTAACGGTCTTCGGATCTTTTTGGAACTTTGTTTCTGCCCAAGGTTTTAACGCAAAAAAACCAAGACTAGACGCCAAGCCAAAGATAAGTCCTATTCCGGCTGCCTTGCCAATCTTACTTAACATTTTTCTTGTACTTAGTGGTTCTTCTTTAATCGTCTCTTGTAAAAAGGAATATTCTTCTTGCTCCGGTCCCTCTGTTTGGTTCTGTACATGGTCCTGTTCATGGTCCTGCGTCTGTGAATGTTCCTTTGTTTCTTTATTCTGCTCCATAGACATCGCATGCTCCTTTACAATCCTTGCTTTAGTATAACGCATATCCTATAAATGTTCAATAAATGGATAGAATATTTGTCCTTTTCCTTTTCTTTGTACTTCAAATAAGGTAGAATATACCTAGGTGAAAAATATGAATAAAAAAACATTAAAAAAATTAGAATATGATAAAATTATTGCATTATTGACAGAGCAGGCCTCCAGCCCAAACGGAAAGCGACTCTGCCAACAACTTGTCCCACACACAGATTTAGAAACCATTGTCACAGCACAATTACAAACAGAAGCTGCCTTTACACGAATTGTGAAAAAAGGACGGCTTTCTTTTAGTGGCTGTTATGCAATTGAAGACTCTATGAAGCGGCTTGAAATTGGTGCCTCACTAAGTTGCAACGAATTGCTTCGTATCTGCAAATTACTGGAAACCACTGCTCGCGTCAAATCTTATGGACGGCATGAAACAGTTGATGAATTGGCCGATTGCTTAGATGTTTATTTTGAGGAATTAGAACCATTGAACCCTGTAGTTACAGAGATAAGACATTGCATCTTAGATGAAGATGAAATAAGTGATGATGCCAGTAGCAATCTGAAACGAATTAGACGTAATATCCAGATTTTAAATGATAAAGTTCACTCTACACTGACCAATTTGGTAAATGGTTCTTTGCGGACTTATTTGCAGGACCCCATTATTACCATGCGTGGAGATCGCTATTGTATTCCTGTCAAATCCGAATATCGAGGTCAGGTACAGGGTATGATTCATGACCAGTCCTCTACCGGTGCCACTCTATTTGTAGAGCCCATGGCGATTATAAAGTTGAACAATGATCTAAAAGAATTATATGGAAAAGAACAAGAAGAGATTCAGGTTATTCTTGCCAGACTTAGCACTATTGTTGCCGATTATACGGAAGAAATTCGTGGGAATTATTGTATTCTTACGAACTTAGATTTTATATTTGCAAAAGGCGCATTAGCACTGACCATGACCGCAAGCAAGCCTATCTTCAATGAATCCGGGCGCATATACATTCGAGAAGGACGTCACCCTCTGTTGGATAAAAAATCTGTAGTACCTATTACAGTTATGTTAGGTACCGATTTTGACCTTTTAATTGTAACCGGTCCTAACACAGGTGGCAAGACTGTCTCCCTTAAGACCGTAGGTCTTTTCACACTGATGGGACAGGCCGGATTACACATTCCCGCCTTGGATCGCTCTGAATTAGCTTTGTTTGAAGATGTCTATGCAGATATTGGCGATGAACAAAGTATTGAACAAAACCTAAGTACATTTTCTTCACATATGACAAATATTGTATCCTTTTTACAGCAAGTTTCTGAACACTCCTTGGTGTTATTTGACGAATTAGGAGCCGGAACAGACCCTACCGAGGGCGCTGCCCTTGCCATTGCAATCTTGTCCCACCTGCATCGACGTGGAATCCGTACAATGGCTACCACTCATTATAGTGAACTAAAAGTCTTTGCGCTTACCACTCCGGGCGTTGAAAATGCGTGTTGTGAATTCAATGTAGAAACCCTACGTCCAACCTATCACTTGCTGATTGGAATTCCCGGAAAAAGTAACGCCTTTGCCATATCCAGTAAATTAGGACTTCCCGACTATATAATTGAAGAAGCGAAAGAACATCTGACAGAGCAAGATGAATCTTTTGAAGATTTATTAACGAATTTAGAAACCAGTAGAAGTACCATAGAAAAAGAACGCGCAGAAATTGAAGCTTATCGCCTTGAAATTGAACATTTGAAATCTAAAACCCAAGAAAAGCAAGCGAAATTAATAGAGCAAAAAGAACGTATTCTTCGAGATGCCAACGAAAAAGCAAACTCCATTTTACGAGATGCCAAAGAGGTTGCTGATGAAACTATGAAGAATTTCCGTAAATTTGGCAAAGAGAATGTATCTGTCGCAGACATGGAACGGGAACGCGAACGTTTGCGCAAAAAGATGGCTAAGACAACTTCTGGTTTGACTCTTGAAGTTTCCAAGCCAAATAAACAATATAAAGCCAGTGATTTTAAATTAGGAGAAACCGTAAAAGTTCTTAGCTTAAATCTCACCGGAACAGTCAGTACTTTGCCTGATGCAAGGGGTAATCTTATTGTACAGATGGGGATTCTTCGCTCGCAAGTGTCTATCTCCGACTTAGAGATTATAGCAGAACCGACTACAATTACTGCCAAACAGATGCAACGCACCTCCGGTGGAAAGGTGAAAGCCAGTAAATCATTTTCCATTAATCCAGAGATAAATCTATTAGGTAAAACGGTTGATGAAGCCATTTCCGAATTGGACAAATACCTTGATGACGCATATTTGTCTCATCTTAATTCTGTACGTGTTGTTCATGGTAAGGGAACCGGGGCTTTAAGAGCTGGTATACACAACTATCTGAGAACACAAAAACATATTAAATCATATCACCTCGGCGCATTTGGCGAAGGTGATGCCGGTGTCACAATTGTGGAATTTAAATAAGGAAAGGAAACGCAGATGGTAAATAAACAAAAAGTTTTAATTGTAGATGATGATGAGAATATCGCAGAACTTATCTCCCTCTACCTGTCAAAAGAATGTTTTGATACGAAAATGGTGCACGATGGAGAAGAAGCCTTAATTGTTTTTGACAGCTATGTTCCTAATATTATCTTGTTGGATCTTATGTTGCCCGGAATAGACGGTTACCAAGTATGTCGTGAAATTCGTGCTAAATCAAATACTCCTATTATTATGTTATCTGCCAAAGGGGAGGTCTTTGACAAGGTATTAGGTTTAGAACTAGGTGCTGACGATTATATTATGAAGCCCTTTGATGCAAAAGAATTAGTGGCGCGTGTCAAAGCAGTCCTTCGTAGATACCAACCGGCAAAAGTAGAGGAACCTTCCAAAGAAAAAGGGAAATGTGTGGAATATCCGGATATTTCCATTAATCTTACCAACTATTCTGTTATCGTAGATGGCGAACATGTGGATATGCCACCAAAAGAACTGGAATTATTATACTTTCTTGCAAAATCTCCAAACCAAGTCTTTACCAGAGAGCAGTTGCTTGATCAGATATGGGGGTATGAATACATCGGGGATACTCGAACCGTTGATGTTCATATCAAGCGTCTTCGAGAGAAGATTAAGGACCATACAATGTGGAGTCTTGGAACTGTGTGGGGAATAGGCTACAAATTTGAGGTGAACTAGCATGCGCAGTACGTTGCATATTAAATTTATAATTATATACTTAATCTTTGGTTTCCTCAGCTTTTTTACAGTTGCCACCTTGACTTCCGGACTAACAATGTCTAGATTAGAGAACGATGCCTCTGGCTCTCTATATAAAGAAGCAAATTTAGTTGCCAATAATTACCTGCGCAATTATTTTACAAATATGATTTCCCCCGGTAATATTCAAGTTCAGTTAAACGGAATGAGCACATACTTACACGCTTCTGTATGGTTTGTTGACAAAGAGGGGACATTAATTGCCACCGGAAAATCCGAAGATTCTGTAGCCGCTCCTCCCACATTAGAGCACTTTGACCCACTTGAAAGTGGAAATAAGCAATACCAAGTTGGCACCTATCACGATCTCTTTGAAGAAGATGTCATGACCGTTATCGCACCTGTTACCCAGGGATTTTTAACACGGGGTTACCTACTCATTCACAAACCCCTTTCTGACCTTACAGAGATACGTGATAGTCTTTTAGATGCCGTCTATATCACTATTACCGTCATCTACATCTTATCTTTTATGATTCTATTAGGCTTTCAATTCTTTATCTTTCGACCATTGCGAAAGATTACTGAAGCTGCCGCCTTATATGCCTCCGGTGATTTGGATTATGAGATTCCTGTAAACACACAAGATGAGATGGGATATTTGTCCGCTTCCCTAAACTATATGTCCAGCCAATTAAAAGATTTGGAAGACTATCAAAAGAAATTCATTGCCAATGTATCCCACGACTTCCGTTCTCCATTAACCTCCATCAAAGGGTATATTGAAGCCATAACCGACGGGACCATTCCAACTGAAATGCAAGATAAATATCTAAAAATAATATTATTTGAAACAGCCAGATTGACTGATTTGACAAAAGATCTATTGGCACTCAACGAATTTGACACAAAAGATTTGTTATTAGACAAAACTTCCTTTGACCTACACGAGATGATTAAAAATACTGCCTCTTCCTTTGAAGGCACTTGTACCGGCAAACGAATTGGAATCGAGTTACTCTTTGCAGCCAAAACTTTACCCGTCTATGCTGACTCTAGAAAAATTCAGCAAGTTCTTTATAATTTGTTAGATAATTCCATTAAATTCAGTAATGCGGACTCGACCATTACCATAGAAACTACCGATCGTGGAGAAAAAGTCTACGTTTCTATCAAAGATTATGGGATTGGAATCCCACGCGATGGTTTGAATAAAATCTGGGAACGCTTCTATAAGACCGACCTTTCCCGTGGGAAAGATAAAAAAGGAACCGGACTTGGGCTTTCTATTGTTAAAGAGATAATTCAAGCTCATGGCGAAAACATCAATGTTATCAGTACCGAAGGTGTTGGCACTGAATTCATCTTTTCATTAATAAAGAGCCCTTAATGGGCTCTTTATTAATGAATTCTTTTATAATTCTTTTTTATTTAGCTTTCCTGATATCCCTCTGGGTTACCAGACTGCCATCTCCAAGAATCTTCACACATCTCTTCTAATCCTCGTTTTGCTTGCCAACCCAATTCAGCCTTTGCCTTAGCCGGATCCGCATAACACGTTGCAATATCCCCACCACGTCTTGGCTTAATCTCATATTTCAATGATTTACCACAAGCTTTTTCAAACGCCTTTACCATATCAAGAACCGAATAACCATTCCCTGTTCCTAAATTATATACCTTTACTCCACAACCTTCTTCAATCTTTTTAATTGCTTTCACATGGCCAATCGCAAGATCAACTACATGAATATAATCACGCACACCCGTTCCGTCCTTTGTATCATAATCATCTCCAAAGATACCAAGACATTCTAATTTGCCAACTGCCACTTGGGTAATATACGGAATCAAATTATTAGGAATGCCCTTAGGGTTTTCTCCAATCTTTCCGCTCTTATGCGCTCCAATCGGATTGAAATAGCGAAGCAATACTACATTCCATTCAGGATCCGCTGTATGAAGATCCGTTAGAATTTGCTCCAACATGGATTTACTCCAACCATATGGATTCGTGCACACACCCTTTGGGCACTCCTCCGTAATAGGAATAAACGCCGGATCGCCATATACCGTTGCAGAAGAGCTAAAGATAATATTCTTCACTTTGTGTTTACGCATCGCATCACATAGCACCAACGTTCCTCCTATATTATTATCATAATACTCCAACGGTTTAACCACCGATTCACCAACCGCTTTCAATCCTGCAAAATGAATCACAGAATCAATAGATTCCTTTTCAAAAATCGAATTCATAGCATCAAGGTCACGAATATCATGTTCATAGAACTTTACCGATTTTCCAGTAATTTCTTGCACCCTCTTCAAAGATTCCTTGCTGGAATTGTAAAGATTATCTACTACCACAACCTCATATCCAGCATTTAATAATTCAATACACGTATGACTTCCAATATATCCGGCTCCACCAGTTACTAAAATTGCCATTATAATTTCCTCCTACTCATTAGGGACAGGGTATTTTTAATCTGGGACGGGGTGTTTTTAAAAAACACCCCGTCCCCAACTTACCCTAGCTATATTTTTTAATAATTTCTTCCATAGTATACCACTTTTGTTCCATATCTTCTACTAATTTAAATTGTGTATGACATCTATCCAAATTATGATTTTCTCTATGAATCTTAAAATAATGATCTCCCTGTAGATAATCTGTTAAGAAACGCATTCCACATTCAAAAGTCATAACTTTTGCACCCATAGGCATCAATTCAATTTCTTTGGCTGTTAATTTTCCAGCACAACCTTTGATAAAACCTTTGGCATAGAGGTCAAATAAATCCATATCACAAGATACTTTGCTAAGATCTTGTTCATCTTCTGCTGCTGTACTTGCACCAAATCTAATGGAATCTCCAAAATCATGCATTGCTAGCCCTGGCATAACTGTGTCTAAGTCAATAACGCAGATTCCTTTTCCTGTTTTATTATCAATCATAATATTATTTAGTTTTGTGTCATTATGTGTAACACGTAACGGAAGTTCACCTTTATCCAGCATTTCGCTGAAGATGTTAGCGATGTCTTCGTGCGCTAACACAAACTCGATTTCTTTTTTTACAGATGCCGCACGTCCACAGGTATCTTCAGCAACTGCTTGTTTAAATGTCTTAAATCGCGCCCTTGTGTCATGGAATCCAGCAATTGTCTCATACAAAGTTTCCGCCGGATAATCAGCCAATAAGCATTGGAAGTTACCAAAGGATACTGCACTCTGATAAAAATCATCGGGTTTTTCTACTTGATCATAACTAGTGGCATCTGTGATAAATTTATATGCTCTCCAGTAATCACCCACAGAATCAACATAATACGGATTTCCTTCTACCGTTTGGATAACGTTGAGTGTTTCACGATCAGGATCCCCACCATTTTCAATAATACGTGTCCTTAAATAAGAGGTGACTGCAAGGATATTCTCCATAAGTTCTACCGGTTTCCTGAAAATGTCTTTATTCATCCGCTGCAAGATTACTTTCCGTTGTTCAGTGCCCGAAATATCAAATGTCAGCAAAAAAGTGTCATTGATATGACCACTGCCATATGGTCTTTCCTCTACTAAAACTCCTTCAAATTGAAAGTGTCCGATTGTTTCATCTTTTTGACTGTTTGTAACTTTACCCATTATATTTCCTCCCACAACTTCACAGGATAAAGACCATCATCTTTCATCTTTTGTATCGCTGCTACTACAACCGGTTTATCCTCTTTATAAGTCACACCATACCATTTATCCTCTGATTTCAGCACTGCCACTGTTGCACGTCCTTGCTCAAGGAGGTTGCTTACAACCGTTGGCAAGAAGTATTCGCACTTCATTGGATTTTCCACAATACCTTTTTCTAGAAATGCAGGAAACTCTACTTGCAATTCATCTAAGATACTTCTTGAAAATCCCCACATATTCATAGATACTGTGGTACCTACCGGAAGCTCTGTCCACGTAGCACCCTCATCTTCGGTAAATGCAATTTTATCTTCTTGCTTTTCAATGCGAGTTCTTTCATGAATCCCCACCAGATTACCTTGAACATCCATATCGCACACACCTCTGGCAACATGACCATTATCTGTTACTGTATTAGCCAATTCGTATCCAACCATTGTATAACGGAATTTATCATCATCTTCATGGGTTGCCAAGTAATCATAGATTACTTTAAACGCATCACGGCCATAATAATCATCTGCATTAATAACCGCAAATGGTCCATCTACCTCTTCAATACAGCTTAGTACTGCATGTCCGGTTCCCCATGGTTTTACTCGTCCCTCAGGTACTTGATACCCTTTCGGGAGATGATGCAGATCTTGAAACACGTACTCAACATCCATGATCTTAGACATACGGTTGCCTATTACCTCTCGAAAGTCCATTTCATTTTCCTTTTTAATAATGAAAATCGCTTTTTCAAACCCTGCCTTTTTCGCATCAAATAATGAAAAGTCCATAATAATATGACCTTCATTATCTATGGGATCTATTTGTTTTAACCCACCATAGCGGCTTCCCATTCCGGCCGCCATAATTACTAATACCGGTTTTTTCATACCTGATTTCCTCCTCGATTTATCCAAATGAATACTGAAAATTCATTCTACTACTTTCCCTTCTGATTATCTTAACCTTTGATACCGCCTGTAACTCCACCAATAATTTTTTCCGACAAGAAAATATAAAGGATAAACGTCGGTAAAAATACAATAATAACCGCTGCAAACATACCTGCCCAATTCCCTGTATACTGCATAGACTGGAGCATTCCATAAAGCCCTACAGCAACCGGACGCAACGTATCACTATTTGCGAAAATCAATGATAAGAAATATTCATTCCATATATTAATAAAATTAAAAATTGTAACGGTAACAAGTCCCGATTGTGCCATTGGAAACATAATCTTCCAAAACGTCTTCATTGGTGGGCACCCATCAATTGCCGCCGCTTCTTCATATGTTTTGGAAATATTACTAAAGAATGTCAAAAGGAAAATCGTTGTATACGGAACATTTATTCCAATATATAAAAAGATTAAAGTTGCCTTACTGGCAAATATATTATTTAGAATCCCCATATTTGCTACTATACAAAACAGTGGAAGTACAATCATCGTAATTGGAACACCCATTGCTGATACAAATCCTGTTTGGATTACTTTATTTCCAAAAAATTTAAATCTGGAAAGTACATAAGCTGCCGGTGCACAGATAAGAATCAATGCAACACATGATACTAATGAATATACAAGAGAGTTTGTAAAAAATGTCGCAACATTTGATGCACCCCAGGCTGTTATATAATTCTCAAAATGAAGCCCAGTTGGAAATTTTAATGCTTTTCCAGCAAATATATCTGGAGTTGTAGATAAACTTGCTGCCACAATCCAACCAAGAAGCATAAATGTAAATAACACCCATAAAATTATAATGATATACCCGGGAGCGAGTTTCAGCTCTTTTTTCCAGTTAATTTTAATTCTTTGTTTCTTTTCTTTTACTGCTGTCATATTCTCTCTCCCTCCTTAAAATTCTATATCGTCCTCTTTAATCAACTTGTTACAAGCTGTGAAGATAATTACCACACATAAACACAGAATAAGGCCTATTGCTGCTCCATACCCTGCATTACGCTCAGTTACTGCGTTCCCTGCCCCAAATGTATGCATATACATGTATTGGACCGGAACAATTGTCGATTTATCTGCTGTAACAGTAGAAAATAACTGTGACCATACAAAGAATGCTGCCGTACTTACGGACCACATTGTAACGTTCGTCTTAAATACCCCTTTTAACAGTGGCAATGTCATAAAGCGGAACTGCTGTACCTTGTTCGCTCCATCAATTGTTGCCGCTTCATATAATTCCGGACTAATCCGTTCAATTCCACTGGTCCATATTAACATATGATATCCGATCATACCAAAACAATATGCCAATAACAATGCCCAGAACTTATGTCCTGTATCAAGCCATGGTATATTCGCAAGGCTCTTCAAACCAATTGTATTGAAAAATGACTTTAGAAGTCCAAACTTAGGGCTATATACATATTGTAACCACATCGTTGCAAGTGCAACTGCACTCACGATATTCGGCAAGTAGATAATTGCTCTAAATACCTTTTTCCCACGAATTCCACTTGTAAGGATAACACCAAATAACAATGATATTGTCATTACAATCAAACCACCTATGGCCCATATCTTAAATATATTAAACATAGAAGTTTTAAATATTGCTGTTGTAAATAATTTCTGATAATTTTGTAAACCCACAAATGTCCATAAATCCATAGTATCTGTTACTGAATCAATCTTATATAAACTCATCATAATCGTTCTAATAATTGGATATAAAAATACAACAAGAAAAATAATAACTGCCGGAGCGAGGAATGTAACAATCATCCCTTTATTTTTTTTCATTCGGTAACCCCCTTTACTTAAAATATGGTGGCAGCGAAACCGCCTGCCACCATATTATTGTGTATTTCTTACAAGTCAAATCAAGCATCTACAATCCACTTAACTGCTTGTTCGTAGCCCTGCAGAATCTTATTGACCTGCTGCTGTTTTCATTGCACTAACAAATCCTGCTGCATCTAATGAACCACCTGCTAATTTCAAAGAATTTTCTTTTAATGTAGGTGTAAGATCATTGTTATTCTCAACGCCTGCTGCCCAGTCATAGAAAGTTGTTGTAGAATCAAATCCAGCTTTTACATCTTTTAACTCTGTTGGCCATGCATCTCCATTGTTCTTATCAGTTGGAATAGACATAGCATCGTTTATAAATGCTTTATCTGCATCTCCTGTTGTAAGATATGTAATAAGCTCCATAGCTTCTTTTTGCATCTTAGAATCTTTATTAATTGCAAATACTTGGTTTGCAATATTATTAGCAGTATTATCATCTTTTCCATCTGTTACAGAAGGGTAATTGAAGTATCCCCATGAAAGATCTTCTGCTACTGAAGTTTTTGCTTCATTTGGTAACCATGAACCACAGATAATGATTGCTGCATCACCAGGAGCAAATTCTTGATTCTGTCCTGCTGGGAATGCGTTTGTAGCGATGTTCTTAGAGAAATATCCTTTTGTTGCAAAATCAGCAAAACTTTCTGCTGCCTTCAAAACTTGTGGATCATCCCATTTCACTTCTGCATCATTTACTTTTTCGCCCATAACAAGAGATTTAACTCCGTCTTGTCCAATGTATCTTGCTAAATGATATCCCATGAAAGATGTGATATAAGCATCATCTGCTGTAATTGGTGCAATTCCAGCTGCTTTTAAAGTTTCACAAGTTGCTGCTAATTCATCCCATGTTGCTGGAACTGTTGTGATACCGGCTTTTTCAAACAATGTCTTGTTGTAGAAAAATCCGAAAATAGATGGTTGATAAGGAATTGAATGTAATTTTTCATCTCCATCATGTGTTTGCGCATAAGCATTACGTGCAATCTTCATTAATGTTTCATTCCCGTATTTCGCTTCATAATCTTTTGCAAGATCTTCAAGGTCTAAAAGATATTTGCCCCATGAACCATTTACACGGTTAACATCTTCGTCAAATACGTCAATTGTTTGTTTTGCATCAAGTGCCGGTTGTAATCCCTCACGTTGTCCGTTACGTCCTTTGAATTGAACATCAACCTTAACATCTTTGTCTTTTTCAAACTTTGCAATTGCATCTTTAATAACTTTTGCCTGTGCTTCATCTTCACTCCACATAGACCAGTATACTAATTTTTTGCCTTTGCTTTCGGCTTTGTCAGATCCGCCACATCCTACTAACATAGATGCCACCAATCCCGCGCATAACAATACGCTTAAAATTCTTTTTTTCATACTACTTTACCTCCTATAAAGTTATAAGTTACATAATTCAATTGTAGTACAAAGATGCACAAAAATCTTTGTCTTATTCATCTCTAAATTTGCACAATCTGCATTTTCTCTTTGATTTTTCTGCAAATATAGGTTATTATATTAGTAACTTTTAACAAATCAGAGGGAGTAATCATATGAATCAAAAACAAGGTCTGTACCCCATGTACGAAGGTATACCACTCGCCTTATCTCTATCTATTGATAGACTCTATTCTATTCATTACTTTGAATATATGAATGACTTTTCATTTCCCGGTGAATCTCACGACTTTTGGGAGTTTTGTTGTGTGGATAAAGGAGAAGTCTATATCGTCACAGGCTCTAAGCGCCACCTTCTCAAAGCCGGGGATATTATCTTCCATGAGCCAAACGAATTTCATTCTGTTGAGGCAAATGGCAAAATTGCACCAAACTTAGTGGTTGCTTCTTTTTCATGCCCAAGTCCCTTTATGAATTTTTTTAAAAATAAAATCCTACAAATTGATGAAATGGAACGTAATATACTGGCCGATATTATTATTGAGGCAAGACAGGCTTTTTCTTGTCGCCTTGACGACCCTTATCTAACACAGATTACCAAAAACACAACCTGTCCTTTTGCCTGCGAGCAATTAATCAAGTTATCGTTAGAGCATCTTCTAATCCATATTATAAGACGTAACTCTAAATCCATTATTGTTCAAAAAAAGACACTAACTGCAATGCCCAAAACTACTAAAAGTAAAAGCGATGACGAAATCTTCAACCGCGTACTTGATTACTTAGAAGAACATGTAAGTAGCCACGTCACAATTGAACAAGTATGTAAAGAAAATTTAATTGGTCGCTCCCAATTACAGAAAATTTTTCAAGAAAAATGTAACTTGGGAATTATAGAATATTTTTCAAAAATGAAGATCAACGTCGCTAAACAAATGATACGCACCAAGCAAATGAATTTCACACAGATATCCGAGCAATTAGGTTATAGCTCCATTCATTATTTCTCCAGACAATTCAAAAAAATAAGCGGAATGACACCCTCCGAATATTCCATCTCCATAAAAGCACTTTCCGAAGGATCTATCTAGTTGCTTTTTCATAAATATATACAACAATTAAAAGGACCCCACATAAAATGAGGTCCTTTTAACTTTAGTACTATTCTTGTTAATTCTGACTATTTAAGAACTACTTCTGCGCCTTCAGCTTCAAGTTTTGCTTTAACTTCTTCAGCTTCTGCCTTAGATACTGCTTCTTTAACTACCTTAGGAGCTCCATCTACTACTTCTTTAGCTTCTTTTAACCCAAGTCCTGTGATTTCACGTACAACTTTGATTACTTTAACTTTTGAAGAACCTGCTGAAACTAATTCAACATCAAATTCATCTTTTTCTTCTTCTGCTGCTGCACCTTCGCCTGCTGCTGCAACTACTACACCTGCTGCTGCAGAAACACCGAATTCTTCTTCACATGCTTTTACTAATTCATTTAATTCTAATACTGATAATTCTTTGATTGCATCAATCATCTCAGCTGTTGTTAATTTTGCCATTTTATTTTCCTCCATATTTTAATATTATTTTACTGCTATTCCGCTGGGGTCTCTACTACCGGTGTTTCTTCCGCAACTACTTCTTGCGCCGGTGCTGCTTCTGCTACTTCAGGTGTTTCACCTTGTTCAGCGATTTGTTTAATAACACGAGCAAAGTTTGTAATTGGTGATTGCAAACTTCCAAGTAATTTTGACAATAACTCGTCTCTTGATGGAACTTTAGATAATTCTTGTAATGCACTTGCATCATATACATTTCCCTCAACTACACCTGCTTTTAATTCTAATGCTTCTGCAGTTTTAGCAAATTTACAAAGAATTCTTGCCGGAGCCGTTGCATCATCTTTCGATACAACAATTGCACTTGGTCCTGCTAAATATTCATCTAAGTTTGCATAATCGGTTCCTTCAAATGCTCTTTTCATCATGGTGTTTTTGTATACTTTATACAAAATTCCCGCATCTCTTAATTGCTTACGTAATTCTGTATCTTGTGCTACAGTCAATCCACGATAATCAACTAATACTACTGATTGAGCATCTTTGATATCTTCTGATATCGCATTTACAACTGGTTGTTTTAATTCAACTTTTGCCATTTTTTTACCTCCTTATTAGATTCTGCCAGATTGAGGTCTTTCCTTAAAAATACCCCTTTGTCCTAAGACAAAAGGGTACATAAATTCTTTAGAATTCATATCTCCTCGGTAGGCGTTTGCATCTTATACCTTACGGTACCTACTGTCTTCGGCAGTTATTTCTTTGCTATCATAACATCTTATATATCTAATGTCAATCTTAAAGTTTTGCAGGATTAATCTTAACACCAGGACCCATTGTAGGAGCAAGTGTAACACTCTTTAAGTATTGTCCCTTTAACGCTGCAGGTTTCGCTTTGTTGATTGCATTGATAAGCGTTTGGAAGTTGTCCGCTAATTGTTCTTCGGTAAATGATGCTTTACCTACTGGCACATGGATAATGTTTGTCTTATCTAATCTGTATTCAATCTTACCTGCTTTGATTTCATTGATTGCTTTTGTAACATCCATAGTAACTGTTCCGGCTTTTGGATTAGGCATTAAACCTTTTGGCCCAAGTACACGACCAAGACGTCCAACAACACCCATCATGTCCGGCGTAGCAACTACAACATCAAATTCAAACCAGCCTTCGCCCTGAATCTTAGGAATTAAGTCTTCCGCACCTACATAGTCTGCTCCTGCTGCTTTTGCTTCTTCTGCTTTTGCATCTTTTGCAAATACTAAGATACGAACTTTTTTTCCTGTACCGTGTGGTAACACTACAGCACCACGAATCTGTTGATCCGCATGACGTCCATCACAACCCGTTCTGATATGAGCTTCGATTGTTTCATCGAATTTTGCTACTGCTGATTTTTTAACTAATGTAACTGCTTCCTCTTTGTCATAAAGATTTCCTCTATCAATTAATTTGGCAGCATCTGTATATTTTTTTCCTCGTTTCATATTAAATAACCTCCTAGTGGTAATATCGGGGAACCCTCCCACATATTCTATAGTTTACATTAAACGTTCTATTAAGCTTCTACACTAACGCCCATACTTCTGCAAGTACCGGCTACCATGCTCATTGCTGATTCTACTGTTGCGGCATTTAAATCTGGCATCTTTAATTCAGCAATCTCTTGTAATTGTGCTTTTGTAATAGTTGCAACTTTTGTCTTGTTTGGAACACCTGAACCAGACTTAAGGTTACATGCTTTTTTAATTAGCACTGCTGCCGGTGGAGTTTTAGTAATAAAGCTAAAACTTCTGTCATTGTAAACTGTAATCACTACAGGAATAATTAAATCGCCCTTATCTGCAGTTTTTGCGTTGAATTGTTTTGTAAATTCAACGATATTAACACCATGTTGTCCAAGAGCTGGTCCAACGGGTGGTGCTGGTGTTGCCTTTCCAGCTGGGATTTGTAATTTAATATAACCTTCTACTTTTTTTGCCATTTTGTGTACCTCCTGTGGTATTTGCGGGGATTTCCCTCCCACTTTTACTTGTTACATTTTTTTCACTTCAGCGAAACTTATTTCAACCGGTGTTTCGCGACCAAATAGCTCTACATTGATAATCAAATTTCCTTTTTGAACATTGATTGATTGAATTGCTCCAACCGTACCTTCCCATGCTCCGTCGATAACCGTAACTACGTCACCTTCTGCAAAGTCAAGCTCAACACTCTCTTTGTTAATACCTAATGGTTTCATCTCAGCATCTGAAAGCGGAACCGGTTTCGATCCGGGACCAACAAATCCGGTTACACCACGGGTATTTCTTACCACATACCACGTATCATCATTCATAAACATATGAATCATTACATAGCCCGGAAACAACTTCTTTTGAGTTGCTTTTTTTACGCCATTCTTAACTTCCACTACATCTTGCATGGGAACTCTGACTTCTAAAATCTGCTCTTCCAGATGTCTGTTTTCAACCGTCTTATCAATGTTCGCTTTTACTTTGTTTTCATACCCTGAATAGGTATGAACTACGTACCATTTTGCCTCTGACATAAAATCACCTTTCATTATTGCTCACGGTCTATCAGTTACCTAGCGAACTAATAAATCAATTCCGTATTTTACTAAAATGTCAATTACTGTAATTAACGCTCCTAATAATACAGAAACAGAAACAACCGCCGCTGTTTGTTTCGCAAGTGTGTTCTTGTCTGGCCAAATAATTTTCTTAAACTCTGTCTTAAGACCTTTGAACCAGCTCTTTTTCTGAGTTTTCTCTGTAGATTCGCCCATAACATTCACTTCCTTTCAACGACTATTTCGTCTCTTTGTGCAATGTGTGTGATTTACAGAACTTACAGTACTTTTTCGTTTCCATACGTTCCGGATGAGTTTTCTTATCCTTTGTCATGTTGTAATTCCGTTGTTTACATTCTGTACATTCCAATGTGATTCTTGTGCGCACAACTTCCACCTCGCTTTTTATTGCATTTTACTTGTTCCATAGTAGTTTGCGAAACTACCAATTTTTAGGCATAAAAAAAAAGACCTACTTCCATTCGCTCCAGTAGTATATCACATGAAACCAATAAACGTCAAGCCTTTTTTTAAGTTTACGACAAGCTTTACAGCCTTGATTTTCTTTTTATTCTTTGGACTGATACAAGCCCCAAAGATATAGAATTGGCAAAACTAGATTTACAAAATAAGTCACTGAAAATCCCAGTGTACTGATAGAAGTAAAAATAGTATATACTGTATAGATTATATAGATAACCATCGCTCCAAGAGCTATCTTAAATTGTTTGCCTTTAATTCCAAGCACACCAGCTACTATGGTTAATAAGAATCCACAACTGGATATAACTAAATTTAATGGCGTATATGCCTCTTCTAAAAGGCTGGTATCCATGCCCGGAATGCTTTTCATGGACGGCATCATCGCATAACTAAACGCCACGCTGGCGACGCCTAGTACGGCTAATACTATTAAAATTACAGATACTACTTTTAACATTTTTGTTGGTTTGAACATCTCATGTTCCTCCTCTTCCTTTATAATTGTCTCAATGCTTCAATCGGACTCATCTTTGCAGCTTTCTTTGCCGGATAAATCCCAAATATAATTCCTACACCACATGAAAAACAAGTGGTAAGAACAATGGCAAGTGGTGATAACCTTGCTGACATTCCACCTATCTTCATATAAGATATTAATCCTGACAGCCCTGCTCCTATTAAAATGCCTATCACACCTCCCGTTCCTGAAATAAGTGCAGATTCACATAGAAATTGTATCACGATAGAATCTGTTTTTGCTCCAAGGGCCTTTCGTATCCCTATTTCTCGTGTTCTTTCGGTAACGGATACAAGCATAATATTCATAACACCAATTCCACCTACCAAAAGAGATATTCCCGCAACAAATGCAATAAATGTTGTTACCGCATCTAACATCCCCCCCATAGCACTGGAAAGATCCATTCCCTGTTGTTTCTTAAACAGATTGCTTCCTTCATTAATATGGCGATTGTTTAACACCCTAATCGCTGATTTCGCAACTACATTCGGATTGGCTCCTGATTCAAGATATACCGTAGCTTGTGAAAATTCCGGTACTGGAACTCCCCACGCCGCCATTGCAGTATATGGAACTTCCATAGAAATTGACGGTGGTAATCCTAACATTTTCATCGCTTCTGCATCGGATTCCATCATCTCTTCATCATAATCTCTCACACCAATAATTGTAACTGTTTGGGTCTGGTTTTCCATAACTACTTCTATATCCATTCCTATAACATCACATGTTCCAAAGAGATATAACGCGCTTTCTTTATTAATAACCGCAACTTGTTCTGCCGCACGAATATCATTTTCATCAAAATACTCTCCCAGTATCAAACTTTTTTGCAGGGGATTATTATTCTCGTCCGGAGTTGTAAATGTCATGTACGCCTCAAACTTCCCTTTACGTGTCGTAATTGACCCTTGCATTCCGTTTGAACCTACTACACCTACCGAATCCTTGTCTAAATCATCATGTAAAGCCAAGATATCTTCATACGAGATAATCTGCGTATTTGTCACTTCTTCTTCATCGGTCTGTATAGAGATGCTCTTTGTCTCACTACTTGACATGACGTCTGCTTTTAAGCCACTTCCAATGGCTAAAATTGTAATAACTGATGCAATTCCGATGATAATGCCCAACATCGTCAGAAAAGAACGCCCTTTATTGGAACGAATATTATATAATGCCATTTTCAGATATTCACTGAATTGTCCCATGCCTCGCTCCTTTATCTATAAATCTTTAGCATCTTTGAGTACTGCTTCTGCTTTCATGCCTTCTTTTACTGTTCCCAATGTATCGACTACAACTTCTTCGCCTTCTTTTAAACCATCTAATACTTCTATCTTTTTACCGGAGGACACTCCAAGTTCTATCATCTTCTTCTTTACAACTCCCTGCTCAATCACATATGCAAAATCTCCCTTTGCAGATGTATTGACTACTTCAATCGGAATGGAAAGAACGTCTTTCTTTTCCGCAACTGTCATTACCAATTTTGCGGTAACTCCAATGCAGATATTATCATCTGGATTCTCCACATGGACAGTTGCTCCTATTACGGAATTTCCCTTTGTGTTCTGAGTTGCAATCTTATTAACTTGTGTCACTTTTCCTCTATACGTATTCGTTCCCGTTTGAATAGTCGCCATATTGTTTAAAACTACTTTTTCATAATCATTGGTCGGAATTTCTAATATAATTTCAATATTGTTATTGCTTGCAATGGTGTACATTTCTCCACCTTGGACTGCGCTGCTTCCCACTAATGCTTTTACATCTGCAATCACACCGTCAAATTCCGCTTTCATTCCTTCTTGTCCTTTTGCAACTAACTCTGCCGCCGAAAGAACAGATAACTCCGCAAGATTTTCCGCAACTCTCATTCCTTTTACTTGCCCATTGGTCATACCTGTATCAGCACTTGTGGTATTACTTTTTTGTAATTCCGCTAAAGATGAGCGAAGCCCTTGTAGCTCCTGGGTTGCAGTTGCATAAGCGGTCTGTGTGCTATCCGCACTGCCTCCGGTTCCCAAAGCATTTAATTGTGTTTCCATAGCTCGATAAGCGATTTTCAAATCTGCGATCTGCCCTGTCGCTGTATTAATTGCTTCTGTCAGCTCCTGCTTTTTTAAAAGTTTATCCGGTGCCGAGAGTGTCGGGTATAACGTATCTACATTAGCCAAATTTGTCTCTGCTTCTGTTTTAAGTTTTCCCTGTGTATCCTGAGCATCTAGATTTGCCTGCATCTGCCGTTTCAATTCTGTTACTTTTTTCGCATGCTCTTGCATCTCATTGCTAGCATTGCTCAACTGACTTTCTAGTTGTGCCACCTCTGCCGCTTTTGCAGAAATCTGTTGTTTTATGCTACTGATTTGCTCCGCTATTTGTCGTCGTGCCTGAACTGCTTGACTCTCAGTTCTACGCTGTTGTTCTACCGACGCCTGATTGGAATATTCTGTAGTTAATGCTTGAAGTTTTGACTCTTGATTGGCCTTTTCCAAATCTTTTGTATCAAATGTAACAAGAAGATCTCCTGCTTTCACTAATTCTCCTACTTTTGCCACACACGCCGTAACCTGTGCATTCACTGGAGAATAAAAGACTTTCATCTGTTCGCTTTTTACAGTCCCTGAAATGTGATAAACCTCCTTGACGTCTCCTTTACTAACTTTCACTACCTCAAGTGATTTGGTCTTTGTCGTTGGTTCACTGAATTTCATTCCTATAAATGCTGCCATACCTAATACTGCTAAAACAGGAATAATCACCCAATTCGGTAATTTTTTCTTCTTTATTTTCGTTTCTTCTGGAATAGGAGCTTCTAACTCTTCTAACTCTTCTTCCTTATCTTCCCCTTTTGTCACATCTGCCGTTTCTGTTGTTTCGATTTTTTCTTCGTGTTTCTTTTTAAACATGTGCCTGCTCCCCCTCGTTTGTTATTGAACTTTCCACATTCATATAATCCGCATCGATCTTTCCATCACTAATATGCACCACACGTTTCGTCTGCTTGGCAATATCAGGATCATGAGTAATAATGATTACAGTACGTCCTCCTTGATGAAGCTGTTTTAATATATTCATAATCTCTTTGGATGATTTAGAATCCAGATTTCCTGTAGGTTCGTCTGCCAATATGATTGGTGGTTGTGCTGCAATTGCCCTTGCAATGGCCACACGCTGTTGTTGACCCCCTGACATCTCTGATGGTTTATGAGTCATACGTTTCGCAAGTCCAACCAATTGCAATGCCTTAGACGCAATCTGTCTACGCTTCTTTTTATCAATTCCACGATATAGCAATGGTAATTCTACATTCCCCAATGCGTCCAGATTTGCAATTAGATTAAATCCCTGAAATATAAATCCAATCTCCTTATTCCTTATGGTAGACAACTCATTATCACTTAATATTGATACATCTTTTCCATGAAGATAATATTCCCCTGAAGTAGGTTCATCAAGACACCCTATCATATTCATCAATGTTGATTTCCCCGAACCGGAATGCCCGATAATGGCTACAAACTCTCCCTCATTAATTGTCAGGTCAATTCCATCTACTGCACGCACCTCATCAATACCCGGATTATAGATCTTATACATGTTTCTTATGTGAATTAATTTTTCCATTGAATCCCCCACTACGCTCTTGTACTAGCATTATAGTACAATTTTACATTGTTAAATGTAAAATTGCAAGCTGTTTTTCACATATAAAAAAGACCAGAGCGCCAACCACTAATTGCAAGAAAAATGAGCACACGAAGAACTGTCTACTAATTCAAATTGTCCATTTCTCCACATGATAACAGTACGTTCTCTCTTGCACTTTCAATTTCTTTTGTATCAAACTCTTTAAAACTGATTGTTGTATCTCCCTCTAGCTTCGCATCTAATAGATCTATCAACTTATCTATCTTTTCCTGCTCCAACTTCAGTAGCTCCCTTTGTTTTAACAATATTTTCTCCTTATTGCAAACAGGTGCATTCATGATTGTTTTAATTTCTTTTAATGGGAACTTTAATTCTCGATAGAATAGAATCTGTTGCAGCTGCATAAGTGAGTTTTCTTCATAATACCTATGACCGGTTTTAGGTATTACTCCACTTGGCTTTAATAAACCTATTTCATCATAATAATGCAACGTTCTTATACCAACACCTGATATTTTTACCATCTCGCTAATTGAATAATTCATAAAATTCTCCTAAAAATGTATTTGATATAGAAACTAATCTATTATCTTGTTTCATTAAATCTCTTTGGATACTTTATAAGCTTTGTAAAATTTTCTAAAGGCATTGGCCTTGCATAATAATATCCCTGCACCATATTGCAATGTAACTCTTGTAAAAGATCAATATGCTGCTGTTCCTCTACACCCTCTGCAACAATACATATGCCAAGCTCCTTTGCCATTCTAATAATATTCCCCACAACAATTTTTGAACGTTCTACATCTCGTTGATTTGCAAAAAAACTACGGTCCATTTTAATGGCATCAACCGATAGATCCTTTAGCATTCCAAGAGATGAATAACCACTTCCAAAATCATCCATAGACATTAGGAATCCATTTTTATGCAATTCAGCCAAGACAACGTTTAATGTATTCAAGTTATCGTAAATCGCTGTTTCTGTAATTTCTACCTCAATATATTTTCTGTCAATCCCGATTTTATCTACAATCTTGCATAATTCTTTTACAAAATTAGGATTATTTAAATGCAATCTCGAAAAATTAACCGACACAGCAACAGGCGCTATTCCTTCTAACAGCCACGCCTTAATAATATGACATACCTTGCAAAGAACATAGAAATCCAACTTTAAAATAAAACCATTCCTTTCAAAAATCGGTATAAAAGCATCCGGAAAAAAGTAGTCGGTATTTTTATTTTCCCAGCGTACAAGTGCCTCTGCACCACCTATCATTTCTGTGTTAAGATAATATTTAGGCTGTAGATAAACAACAAATTCGTTATGTATCAATGCATCTTTCATTTTATTCTCAATCTCTTTCACACGCATGGCTTTTTGGGTCATACTTTCATCATAAACTATATACTCCTTGTCTTTATTACGCTTTGCCTCTTTGTGTGCAATATTTACTTTTTCAAATAAATTATTGATATCAAATGATTGTATGTTATTTGCCTTTATGACATATATACCATGTAGGAAAATACATTTAAATCCCACATCACTGTCCATTAATGTATTGAAATGATGTATGAAATTGTCATTCAGTTTTTTTACTGTCGCAAAATTCTCCATTACAAGCAATGCAATAAATTCATCATCCGATATACGTGCGGTAATTTCGTTTTGATTGCGCACCGTCTTTTCCAGCGCTAATGCTACACAACAAAGGATCTCGTTTCCTTTCTCATAGCCATATATCTGATTGACAAGCTTGAAATTATCAATATCCAGTTTAACAAGAATGTGATCAATGTCTTGTTGCTTCTCCAATATTCTCTGCGCATCTATTTTGAATTTACAAAATGTTCGAATTCCCGTGAGTTCATCCACGTATGCCAATTTTTCAAGTTGTGCTATATGATGAAGATGTTCTTCCTTTTGCTGTGTAATATTTGCACATTCTAACAGACAGGCCAAACTGCCATCCGTCCAACGCAAGATAGATGCTGTTGTTTCCAGCCAGATATTAAATTTATTATTATAAATTTCATGACATACCTGAGCACTTGAATCGCCGTCCAACATTCTAAGGGGACAATCCACACACTGCTCTGTATTTCCTCTAAAAAAAAGATAACATGGTTTGTTATTTTCCACATCGCCAACCCGTTTGCGTGTCTGATCGTTCATAAACAGAACTTCAAATGTCTGAGGATTAATCACATAAACAATGTTGCTCAAGTGATTCATAACTGCCTGTCTAACCTGTAATTCTTGCATTGCAAGTTCATCGTTATGTTGCTTTACAAGAAACGTTGCTAAAATATTGCAAATGGTTGACATTTCATCAATTTCTTCACCGCTTGGCTGTATTTCACTACTACAATTATCAAATCCAATAAACCCAAGTAATTTGCACTTATCAAAAATCCCAAACTGGAATATCGACCGAATACACTGTGGTTTTAAAATGGCATGTTCAATTGGATTTAAGTCACTGAGTGTTTTTACTATATATGTACCCGTTTTATAAAAACTTGCATTTGCCTCAGCAATCACATCAATTGGCAGATTTTGAAGCTTTTCTCGTTGTGGGGTCACACCATTTGCACACCATTCAAAAGTATTAGAAGTTGTTTTCCCACCTTTGTCCGTTTCAAATATATAACCTCTCTCAAATGAAAAATGATTTGAAATTAATTCCAATACAGAATGAATAGCCTCAACAGCATTTTCTGACTGATAAAGAATTTTGAAAACGTATTCAATTCTATTTTCCCTAAAATTTTTTGAACCAATTGCTGTATTTAATTGAGAATCTACTCTATCAGAGTCATACCCTCCAAAATCACTCCCATCATAAATTTTATATCTGTTTTTTCCATCACTTTTGGCACTGTATAGTGCCGAATCCGCATTGGTATACAATTCATTAAAACACTGTCCATCTTTTGGAAAAATTGATATTCCTATGCTACTTGAAATAGTATATTTATTTTCTTGCATTCCACTATAAGTAACAAGAATTGAATTGAGAATCTCTTGCGCTTTATCTTGTATCATTTTAATTGAAGAATATTTTTTCATAAAGACAATAAATTCATCTCCCCCGATACGACCGATTATATTATCACTTCCAAAAATTTTATGTAACTTCTCCCCAATTTCACAGAGTACGACATCTCCATATATATGGCCTAAATTATCATTAACAGCCTTGAAATTATCCACATCTATCATAAACAACGCAGAGAGGCATGGTTTATGAACACTGTTTAAATATTCATTGACCAGTTTCTTTGTGATCTCCTTATTGTATAATCCCGTGAGTGGGTCATGCTCTGCCATATACTGCAATTCTAACTGGTGTTTTTTTTCTTTATCAATGTCTTTAATACACGCATAGGCAATTACATCTTCAGTTTTCATGTCACGTAGCAGATTAATAATTGAACGTACCCATATATATTCTCCACTTTCTGTTAATCTACGGTATTCCCATGTCACCTCGCTATTTCCACTTTCAAATTTACGCAAAAGATTATCCTGTGAAGCATAATTCACAAATGACTCAATATCCTCAGAATGGATAATTTGATTTGCTGAAAATGTAAGCATATCGGCGTAATTATCAACCATATTGCCAAGTTCCTGTCGCTGATTTTCAAAACCACGAAGTATAATACCTTTTGTTACATTAAACTCGTATGTAAAAATGGCATCCTTCGTAACAGACGAACGATATTGTTGTTCTTGCAACATTGTTTGTGTAAGTTGTTCGCCCTTTTCTTTATAACCTAAAAGGGAAACAACTCTAATTGCAAAGAACGTAACAATATAAAGACCAACCATAATCGTCAGTGGCAATGCCACTTGGCTCCCTATCAAATACGGTTGTTCCTGTGAACGATAAAACACGTCTGAGTTATAAAGCAGATACACATTATTTGCAAGCATCCATGTTATCAAAAACCATTGCGACTCCTTATGTTGATTCACAATACGCACCTTGTCTATAGGAATCATCTTTAAAACCAGAACAATTGCAATATCCAAAAAAGCAAATAGAATAACATCGGTAATGAGGTTTAAATACGTGACACTAAATATCTTGTTTACCCAATATCCGGTAGCCATAGAGAAAGCACCAATCACTATTGTACGCAAAATCAAAACATGTATGATACAGGCCAATGCACAGAATACATTTTCCATAAATGTACTTTTATACAATACCCCAAATGCTAAAATCATCACGCTGAACATAATAATAATGGGCACATTGGGTGTGGTATTCACGTGCGCCACAACAACCAGCAATATGGTATTGATAGTGCATATAGCCATTTTATATACTCTATGTAACTTGGGTTTTCCCAGTATTTTACTAACAAGATGAAACAACAGCTGCCAATACAGCACAATTAAAATCGCCAAAATACATACTAATACAATAAGATAGGAATTCATTAGTTTTATGCTCCTTCCATTTTGAAATTTTAATTTCAGCAATTAGGTAAAAATAACTATTGTTTACATCTCTT
>JAVXHR010000023.1:28252-29444 GCA_036656795.1 Lachnospiraceae bacterium
TCTTTCAATAATTGTGCCTGACTATGTAGTTCTTCGCTGGCAGCAGCACTTTCTTCGCTTGTTGCAGAGTTTGTTTGTACTACTGATGAAATCTGATCAATTCCCTGAACAATTTCTATAATTGCACTTGCTTTCTTTTCAGCAGCGTCAGATGCCACTCCAACCATTTCTGTAATTTCATTGGACATATCCACAATGTTACGAAAAACAGCCGAGCTATCACGTGTTAATGTTGCACCGTTGTTCACTATCATAATGGAGCTTTCTATCAATGCCGCAATATCCTTTGCTGCATTGGCAGATTTCTGTGCTAAATTTCGGACCTCATCAGCAACTACCGCAAAGCCTTTACCCGCCGTGCCCGCTCGCGCCGCTTCAACTGCAGCATTTAATGCCAATATATTGGTTTGAAATGTAATATCATCAATTGTTTTGATAATATTATTAATTTTTTGAGAGAACACAATAATCTCGTCCATAGCATGAGTCATATCCTCCATTTTCAAGCTTCCCTCTCGAACCTGCCCACATGTAACGCTCATGATTTGGTCAATTTCCTTAAAATTATGTGCCGTGTGCTGCACCTGATCTGATAACTCGGTTATTGTAGCTGATAGCTCCTGTACACCGCTTGCTTGTTTCGTTGCTCCCTGTGCTAAAGCCTGCGATCCATCTGAAATTTGCGCTGCACTGCTAGAAACCTGATCAGAAGACTGTGTAATGGTCTGTAACGTGCTACTCATATTAATTATAAATTTCCCTATTGATGTTTCTATGTTTTTAAAATCTCCAATAAAGGATTGTGAGGGAATCACATTAAAATTTCCCACTGAAAATTCTTCCATTGCTCGGTCAATATCAATAATATATGTAGCAATTGTCTTAACGGAAGAATTTAACAATTGCCCCAATTCTCCCACTTCATTTTTACTATTGGTTTTAAAATCCAAGTCCAGTTTTCCTTCTGCCAATTTCTTTGCATTTTTGGCAATCAACATAATAGGTTTTCCAATTTGGTGTTTGATGTAAACATACATATTCAAACACGCTATTAACGTAATCGCCATCAAAGAAATCGCAATAAAAATTGCCATATCAATGATATTGTCTAACTCGTTTTCAGCAGTAGCAACAAATCCCTGCCTGCCTTTAATGGCATCATCTAATAATACCAACAACGAATCAATCTCCG
>JAVXHR010000024.1:0-27294 GCA_036656795.1 Lachnospiraceae bacterium
TGAAACACGTATTGCACGCTTTTCATTACTTTTCTTTGCAAGTATTGCCTGCATTTGCTTTATAGCACTTCGTTTTATTGCATTCTTTAACCACAAAAGTAAAAAGAAAATCATTTCAGCCTCAGAAACTGTTGCCAATTCAATGACTAAACTCTGTAATGTGGAAAATATAATAATCGCTCAGACATTAATAAATGTCTTAAAAGAGAATGACATTAACGCCTACTCTCAAGAATCCTCTCCTTCGGTAGTTGCGTATAATACATCTGGGTTTGGATTGTATGGTATAGATATCTATACCACTACTGCAAATGCTAGAAAAGCCAGTGAAATAGTTGAAAAATATAGCAAAATCAATTTGAAATAGAACCAAGAATATTAAATACACTGTCAAAAATAGCAATATTCTATTCTCGTGGTCAATGCGGTTGAAATGACTTCTTTTGAAGATGCGATTACACCTTTGATGGATGGCATCTATACTAATATTATGCTACTTGGAGAGCTTCGTTCTCTATTTGTTGAGGGGATTTGTATCCAAGTGCGCTGTGAATTCTTTTTTAAGTACCGCATGGAAAGATTCAATACAGACATTATCATAATGATTTCCTTTTCTGCTGAAAGAATGTTTGAATTTATGCTCCTTCATATAATCCTCAAATAATTGGCTTGTATACTGGCTTCCCAAATCAGAACACAAAATATGTCTGCATGTATTGCTCATTTTATTCGATCACCATTTTTATCAAAGTTTTTTCTTAATGCTCTTTCCGTTGGGAAAATTGAACCTATTAAACAAATCATTTGAACAGTTATAATAATTAATCCAAGATTACCAATGGTATCTTTATCTTTTCCAATTACTAATTTCTTTAGGTGCAGATTTAATAAAATATTTTCCAAACCCTATCATAGTTAAGGGCGTCAATAACAACATTATAACCATAAAAATCAAAAATCCCATACCTTGACCTCACTTTCAATTATATACATAATCATCAAGATCATACATATCAAGTGCTTAATACATCATACATGGTTCCCATTCAGCTTTTCTGATTTACTCCCTTCTATAATACAATTAATTCTCATCTTTTTCTATCTCTTTTAGCATAAAATATAGACCAAAAAATACGTATCAGTCTGCGTTTTTGTATTGGGTGCAATGTACTGCGAAACGCCCTCTAGTTACATAATGAAAAAGAAGATAATTCATAAATTTCGCGTGGCAACAAAAACCGCCCGACTTGATTTTTCTCAAGCCGAGCGGAAAAAATTTGTTTTCAGTTGTAATCTATCTACCTGTTTTTCTACGTCTTGCAAACAGTACGGTAACTGTACCGCCGGAAACAAGCATCAGTACAAGTAGAAGCATCAAATTACTGTTGTCTCCTGTGGAAGGAGCACCTGGTTTATTCGTGATTCTTTCTGGATTAGAGGCTTCTTTTGGTATGGTTAAAACAAACGGAGAAAGTTCATCTACCGTAATAACTGCTTCTCCATTCTTGCAGACTGTTGTAAATGTTTCAATTGTTCCGTCTGCTTTTTTATGGTGGATAGTAATCGTTTTTCCATTGTATTTTTCACCAATTGCAAAAGTTATGGTAAGTTTTCCTTCATACGTTCCGCCAATGATTTTTGCTTCATATGCACCAATAATCTCATCTTTAGCAGTGTCTACTTTGACCATAAAATCTTTATATCCATCTTTTGCAGTAATCAGTTCCACGTGTAGTTTTCCGTGTTCGCTAATTTTACCGCCCACTTTCACCTTATCTGTTTCACCTGTACTTGTTAATTCCTGTTGAATGAATCGTCCAATGGATTTATCCACAGCTACTTCCACTGTTTTTCCATTTAAGGTAAGTGTAATGGTACCGGTAATACTTCCAGTTGCCTTATCTGTTGCAAGCACTTTGTTGAACTCACTGCCTGTTTTCCATGCAGCACTTACGCCAGATTTAGCGATGGCATTATCCACGGCTTTCATGATCTCTTCCGCAGTGGTCAGGTTGGTACCAATAATATTCTTTAATGCTGCTTCTACTTTTGCTTTTGCAGCCGCCATCTTATCTGCATCGCTTAAATCCGTTTTAATCTTCGTACCGTCACTGGCAGGTCCTACCTTATGGATACTGTTTTCCTTCACTCTTGCAAAGAAGTAATACTCTTTGTTTGAATTCAATCCCGTAAACGCTGGGCTATCCTTCCAATCGGAAGAATCCACAGCAGGTGGAGTACTGGTGGTGCTTATTGCATACTCAAAATTCTCACCTACAGGAGTTGTAACTGGCTTCAGTGTGATGTTCGTGTCCGTCTTGCTCTGCGGTTGGTTATCCGGTGCGGAAGCTTTAGTCGTGTAGTTTGACTTATTCGTTGTAATGGATGTGCCAGGGGAGCTGACACCACCAGCTGCATGGTTGTCATTTTCCTGCACCCTTGCAAAGAAGAAATACTCGGTATTCGGGTCAAGATTGTCAAAGGTGGTGCTAGTCTGCCAATCACCGTCCGAAGTTGGAGGCGTGTTGGTCTTGCTCTTCGCATATTGTACTGCTTCACCTACAGGCGATGTTACTGCTGCAAGTATAATCTTCTTGTCTTCCTTCGAATCCGGTGTGCTATTTGGTGCACTTACTGCACCTCCGTTGTAAGCCACCTTTGTAATTTCAGCAGTGGTAAAGGTATAGGATGTATTTCCGCCCAAGGTATAGTTGCTATTTGTAGTGCCGTCCAATGAGACAGTTAAGGTTACTATTTTGTTTTTTCCTACCTTGTTATCTGCATAGTTACCAACCTGTTCCACTTTTACCGAAACATCATCGGAGTCTACAGCGCCCGTTAATCCCAGCTTGCCGGTTGCTACTCCTGGGCTCGTGCTGTTATCAAACTCCTTTTTCACCTTCAAAGTACCGTCATTAACGGTGACATCTTTTTCGGTGATGTTAAATGCCTGTGTATTTCCAATCGTCGGCAACTCATAGTTGCTTTTTGCTGTACCAGTCAAATTACTTGCGGTGGCCGTATAGTTACCCACATTGGTTTTGCCACCTGTTACGTCAACGGTAACAGCATCAGTGCCTACCCTGTTCCTTACTGTTGCAGTCGGGGCCTGTGGGCTGCCACTATAGGTGAAACTGGTGGTTGTATCCCATTTGATGCTGGCTTCCAGCTTATTCACAATGAGGGTTGCCTCACCGGATTCGTAATTGCCAGTTCCGGGGGTTGCTTTAGGCGAAACCACCTTAAATCTATACTGGCCAGCGGGAGTTGTAGCGGTGGTGTTCACGGCGAGCATTGCGTTGCTACTTATAAACACTGGGGTTACACCTGCTGGGGCGGTTCCTATCCATTCAACCTCTGGCGCAAAGCCAGGGAACGTGCCACCAAAGTTAATATTTGTTATGGCGAAGGTAGGAGCTGCCGTCGCACCATAGGTCGCTGTGTTTATCTGTGCGCCTACTGTAATAGTCGGGTTGAGGCTGGTCCACTTAGTGTAGACGGTGGTTTCAGCAGAGTTTGTGTATTCAGCGCCGTCTGCGCCAATAACTGCTGTTCCAGTGCACTCAGGATTTGTATACCAGCCACCAAATACATAACCAGCCTTAGTCAGTTTGTACAGTCTAACAGCCTTGTTGAATTTTGCACCAAATTTAATACTTTCAATGTTGTGAACTTCATCTAACATCCCACTTATATTTGTAACCTTTGCTGTGTTAAAGCTGCTCAAATCAAGGCTTTTCACCCCACTTTTGTAGAACATTTCTCCCATATTTGTGACCAGGGCTGTGTTAAAGTTGGTTACATTAAGACTTGTCAGTGCCTTGCATTCATTGAACATGAAGTTCATAGCCGTAACCTTGTTGGTGTTAAAGTGGCTTACATTAAGACTTGTCAACGCACGACATTGGCTGAACATGTAGCTCATATCTTTGACATTTGCGGTGTTAAAGCTATCTACATTAAGACTTGTCAACGCCCAACAACCATAGAACATCTCTCCCATACTCGTGACATTAGCGGTATTAAATTGACTTATGTTAAGGCTTGTCAACGCACGGCAGTCTCTGAACATATTCTTCATCGATGTGACCTTAGTTGTGTTAAAGTTGCTTACATCAAGACTTTTCAGCGCATAGCAAGAAGTGAACATAGCGGTCATGTCCGTAGTGTTACTTGTGTCCAAATTGCTTAAGTCCATTGTCGTGCAGTTTTGTAAGTCGTAAAATAAGAACATCGCATCTGATGCAGTGCTAACGCCCGTTTTCACAACAACCGATGTAATGCTTGCACTACTACTGCCCCAAGGGCCTGGAGCGTAATTGGATCCAGGCAAAACACCGCTTTCTCCGATTGTCGGGCTGATTGTAAGCACGCCGTCAGTGCCAACGACCCAGTCACATCCTCCAACGGTGCCGCTGTCAATCTTCCCTACCATAGGTGTGGGTGTCTCCCCTGTAATGGCATCGTTTAGCGCCATAGGTGCGGGTATCTCCCTTGTAATAGCATCGTCTGGCGCCATAGGTGCGGGTATCTCCCCTGTAATGGCATCGTTCAACGCCATAGCCCCCTTATAGAGGTCTGTATGATCCTTCTTAAACAAAGTCTGTTCCTCAGCGATCAAAGCCTCAAAGGCAGCCATCGCCTCTGTAAGCTGCGCAATGAATATATCTCTATTCTCCACTGTCAGCTCAGAAGATTTCGGCAGAGCTGTAAACAGTTCCACCACCTTGTCATACTCTCCATGACATTCTATGCCACTTGTGCCGTGAGCAGTACTTCCCTCGGTCGCAAATACGGTTGACGGCATCATGGTTCCAACCATTGCTACTGTTAGTACAAGGGATAGTATCCCTGCACTCAGTTTCTTGTGTTTCATAATCTCTTTCCTCCTGCTATAAATTTGGGGGTTTCTATGAACGTAAATTGCCCCTGCGTTAAATGGCAAGCTGTTTTACCAGCCCACCTAACATGTGTGGGGCTATTGGCTTTAAAAGATAATTGTCAGCCCCGGCGTGGGTTGCGTCCACTCTGTTCAGGTCACTATCCGACATCATGGCAACCGCAAAATTCACTGTAGGTTACTTCCTTTTTGACAATACATTTGCCATTCCTATTTTATTATACACACTAAGCGTCGGAAAAGCGTCGGGGAATTTAAAGAACAACACTTCAAAATCCTTGTATTATGTGGGTTTGAGGTTCTTCACAAAAATATTTAAAAATATTTTTATTTTTTTTAATATTCGCTCAACTTTACCTTTGCCGATTGTTTCGCCTTGAACCTTACCAACCGAGGCACCTAACACGAAAAATTCTCCCTCATAGTTGCTCTATTTTATCCAAATAAGACTTAATTAAATTTTGTGAAGATACTAGTAATGTTTTGTATTCCCTATGCGCTGTTCCCAAAAATAAATTTCTTGATTCATCTTCATTTAAAGGATTCGGTGAATTTGTTATAAGAATTAATTGAGTCGAATATTTTTCTATGCATTGTTTTAACTATTTCATGTCTACCCTGTCTGATAGAAAACCTATATCAAATACGTCTTTATATCTGGTTGATCTAGTTCCAAATCGAATCATGGATTTTCGTTTTTCATTTGACCCGAGAAATCATTTTTTAATAATTAGATGCATTCGAATGAAAGCTATGGTAAAATAAAAAGAAAAGAAGGTGGTTATTATCGTTACTTTGCGAAAGCGATGTGAAGACTTAATACATATTATTCGAGAGCCGATTTATATTGGTGCACAACTGACCCAAAATATGCAGCTAATACAGATTTCAGCATGTTTTTTAGCTTGTGTCTGCGTTATAACAAGTTTTATAAATTTGAAAAAACAATCTTATCCTATGATGGCAACCACCTTGTTACTTGCACTTAGTTTTTCCGCCATTGCTTTCTTAAGCCACTACGAAAAAAATCGTAGATTTATTTGCAACTTCATCGTTATCTTGTTAGAAATCATTTTGACCTATTATATTATTGTCGGTGGTAATGATGGTGTTGGTACATTATGGATTTTTATATTACCTATTGGAAGCATGGCCGTATTAGGTGTTAGTTATGGATTATTTCTAAGTGGATATTTTTTAGGACTTCTAATTCTTCTTTTTTGGACTCCATTGCGTCAATTTATCTCTCCCGTTTATAATGATTCTTTTTTAGCCCGATTACCAATACTTTTTTTCTGTTCCAGTATTCTTTCGTTTATTACCAATATTGAATTGAAAAAATTTCGAATTATAAAAGAAATTGAAGCAAAGAAATTAGAAGCATTATTACAAACAGAACGTGAAAAAGTTAGTAAAAACACCATACAAACCATTGCCGCAATCGCCAGTGCCCAAGAAGCCAAAGACGCTGATACTTACCGACATTCTCAGCGTGTTGCACAATATAGTTGTGCTATTGCTGAAAAAATGGGATGGGATTCCGGACGTGTAGATAATCTCCGAAGTGTTGCATTATTGCATGATATTGGTAAAATAGGTGTACCTGATTCTGTCTTACAAAAGCCGGAGAAATTAACACCTGCAGAATATGATTTAATGAAGCAGCACACCCTCATTGGAAATTCTATCTTATCGAATTTGGAATTCCCTGCTCATGCTTCTGTTGGTGCATGGTATCATCACGAACGGTACGATGGCACTGGTTATCCCTGTGGCCTGAAAGGTAATGACATTCCTATTGAAGCTCGCATTATTAGCGTAGCTGATGCTGCGGACGCAATGCATGCAGCGCGAATCTATTGTGAACAGCAACCTACTACATATGTGCAGCAGGAATTAGTATGTGGTAGTGGTACACAATTTGACCCTGTGATTGTAGATGCAATGCTAGAATTAATTCAAACAAATCATATTATTTTTTAGGAACTTATTTCTTTTGTGGTCAAATAGGTAAACTATCCTTTATGCACAATGCCCCATAGCCAACGATTGGATTCGGATACTCCGTAAATCCAGGCAGTGGCTTTGTTCCTCTGTGAAGATATGCTTTGACCTTCTCCCCATACAAGTAACTATCATTTCCATTTATAATTCCCCACTCCATTAAAAGTGCGGCACCTCCTGCCACAAATGGCACAGCAAATGATGTTCCACTCACCATTTCATATGTTTTTCGATTCGTAGTTGTAATTACATTTACCCCAGGAGCTACCAGATCTGGTTTGCTGATACCACTCCCCTTAAGATACCCTCTTCCCGAAAAATCCGCATAAGTAAGCGTTTGTGCATCATAGGCACCTACTGCTATTGCACGACTTGCAGTTGATGGTATTGTGAGTGTTTTGTTTTCTGTTGGAAATAAAAATCCGGTCCCCGGATTCAATACATTTTCACTTGGAAGCCATAGTTCATAATTTCCTACTTTTATTTTCCGAGGAAATAATACAATCTGCCATACACCACTATCCACATAGGTGCTTTTTGGTAGAAACTCAATATATATTTCCTGCTGAATACTATAGGGACTTGGTTCTCCGTAATATATTAGCAGTTCTGTTTGGCCGATAAAGAATCGTTGCGGTCCCAATATTGGTTGGATAGGACCAACAACAATTCCCGATGGTGTAATCAGTGATATCTCTATGTCATCTACATAATATTTCCATATCTGTACATTCAGAGCTGTTTGGTTTTTCTGTATTGCTAATTCAATGTTCACTTCCTCATCATTGCGTAAGATTCCAGAAGTATGACCTGCTGTAACCCCCTCATTTCCTGTTCCAATACAAATTACATTTTTCCCGATATCTGCCATATCATCAATAAATCGTTCTAATAGCGATGTTCCATCATGGGAACCATACGTATTTCCAAAACTAATATTAATAGCAATGGGTTGTCTTAATTCCACGGATTTTCGAATTACATAGTCTATCGCCTGGATTAATTCCGTTGTTTTTGGAAATCCACCACTTCTGGTACTGCCCAATTTTACAATCACCATTTCGCTTTGACTTGCTACTCCTGCATAAAGTCCATCACTTCCCGTTCCGTTTCCAACTGCAATTCCCGCAACCGAAGTACCATGTCCTGAGACATCTTGACTAGGCACAATCCGAAGTCGTTCAGCTCTAGTTGATTGAGACAATGCCACATTAATTTCTTCCCGTGTGTACTCTGTCCCTAATGTGTAGCCCTGTGGTGGATTACCCATAACCGTCTGATCCCACAACACCCGAATCCTTGTACTGCCATCTGGATTTCTAAAATCCAGATTTTCATATGCAATTCCCGAATCAATTATTCCAACCAGCACCCCATTTCCATGCAACGAAAAACGAGTGGTCTGCACTGATGTAATACAGGACACTCGTCTTCCATTTGACACTTGAAAAAATAATCGTTTTGGTTTTTCAATATATTCTACCTGAGATATCTGACTCAACAAAGGAATCTTCGATTCTAAAACTGTAATAATCGCAAACTGATTTTGAAGTTCTACCACTGACAGTGCGATATCTTTTATAATATCTAAAGAGCCTGAATATTTAATAATCAGATCCCATGTTTGATCATATGGGTCATATCCAATCTCTAATTCCTGTGATTTTTCTCGTTCTTCATTCGTTGCATCTAATGCCAGATTTAAAAGATTTTCTACTTTTTGATTTTTCATAGTTATTATCAACCCATATCACTTGCTATAAATGGTGCTAACTCCAACGGAATAAAATATCCCTTTGAATGTCTACATACCGGACAGATTCCCGGCACCTTTTTTCCTATGTGGATATGTCCACAATTTAAGCACATCCATTTACACTCTTCTGGTACTTCAAAATAAGTTCCATTCTTTAACATGTCTGCAAGTTTTTTAAATCTTTCTCCATGTATTTTCTCTATCTCTGCTATCTGGTAAAATGCAGATGCTGCCTCGTACATCCCCTCTTGCTTTGCAATATCGCCAAATGTTGGATATATCTTTTCAAATTCGGCAAATTCATTATGGATGGCTGCCTGCAATTGCAACAAGGTTTCTTCTTGCGAATCTACTGGGTAGTCTCCACAGATTCGGACACTTTCCCCGGACACCGGTTCCAACAATTCATAGTAGCGCTGTGCATGTGCCCGTTCTTGGTCGGCTGTAAATAAGAATACCTGGCTAATTGCATATAATTCTTCCAATGCTGCTTTTTCTGCTGCAATGGTATAGCGATTTCTTGCCTGACTCTCTCCCGCATATGCTTTCATAAGATTTTCTCTGGTTTTACTTGTTCTAAATTCAATTGCCATCATGTCACTCCTTTCGTTCTATTAGTAGTATATAGAGATCATGCATGACTTATTCATGAATTAGTTAAAACCTATGATTCTTCTTGCCACACTGTAAACCATGGAAGATATTTTTCGTCCTGAGCGACCTGGCAGATTAATAGTCTGACCTAAGATTCCATAACGAATCTTAAAATAAGTTCGGTAATCTCTCTTTTTTAGATACAACCATAATTCTTGTTTTTTATCTAAATCATCTAGATTCTTTGAGCGTATTGCCAAAATAGAAGATACCGTCATCATAATAGCCATGTAATTAGTCATATACTGTCTCAATCGTTTATTAGTCACTTTTTTCAGTGTATACATATCAATCATGGTCTTCGTCACAAAAATCTGCTGATCTATCCTTTGAATCATAACCTTTTCATTTACCGACTGGTCTTCTCTTCCAATATAATAACGATAAAGATTCACATCCATATAATAGATGGTTCTTACATGTGGAAGTGGATAGTATACATAGATATTATCTACATAAAACGTGTGTTTTGGAAGTTCTAATTGACATAATTTTAATAAATCCGTTCTGTAAATTACTGAATGCATTAAGATATATTGGTCCAATCGGAATCGGCGTATATCACTCCACCGAAATATTTGATCTTGTGGAAGTACATTTGTATAACGAACTGTTTTCTTATGAATCATGCCTTCTTTTTCATAGACATAATTCGCAACAAACATATCTACTTTTACTGACTGATGTTCAAAGTCTTTGATTACATGTAATATATTAAGCAATGCTTCTTTGTCTACCCAATCATCACTGTCAACTACTTTAAAATATTGGCCTGTGGCATTTCGAAGTCCTACATTAACTGCATCGCCATGTCCACCATTTTCTTTATCTACTGCCTTGATAATCGTAGGATATTTTGCCTCATATCTTTTAGCAATCTCACTTGTTCGGTCTTTTGAACCATCATTTATAATAATAATCTCTACATCTTCTCCACCAACTAATATTGATTCGATTGCATGTTCCATATAATCTTGTGAATTATAGCAAGGGATTGCAAAAGATATATATTTCATATTTCGTCCTCCGTTCTTACAACGTCTCTAACAGTATAATGCATTTCCACATGTTTTCCAACTGATATATTGTAAATTATGAACATTTCCTATATAGTATATATCATATTACTATTGGAGGTAAAAAAATGAAGAATATAATTGTAGGACAATCCGGTGGCCCAACTGCTGTTATCAACGGAAGTTTATATGGTGTAATTACGGAAGGATTCAAACATACAGATTCCATTGCATCTGTCTATGGCATGGTAAATGGAATTGAAGGGTTTTTACAAGATCGAATACTAGACATGAAACCACTTGTTGCTTCCGGAGATTTGGAACTTATGAAGACAACTCCCGGAGCTTTTTTAGGCTCTTGTCGCTATAAACTTCCTGAAGATTTGGAAGACCAAGTCTATGGACAGTTGTTTGAAAAATTTAGAGAAAAGAATATTGGATATTTCTTTTATATTGGTGGAAATGATTCTATGGACACTGTAAGTAAGCTCTCCAGATATGCGGCACGTATAAAAAGTGACATTTGTGTACTTGGTCTTCCAAAAACGGTAGACAATGACTTAGTTTCTACCGATCACACCCCGGGATTTGGAAGTGCCGCAAAGTATGTGGCAACAACGGTTCGCGAAATTGCTATCGATGCTTCCGTCTACGATAACAAGAAATCCGTGACGATTGTCGAGATTATGGGACGACATGCCGGTTGGTTAACTGCTGCCAGTGTATTGGCAAGAAAATTCAAACAAGATAATCCTGTACTTATTTATCTCCCAGAAGTTGCTTTTGACCAAGATGATTTTATTCAAAAAGTAGACCTTGCTTTAAAAACCACCCCGAACTTGGTTCTGTGCATCTCCGAAGGCATCAATAATGGCGACGGTACGTTTATCTGTGAATTAGCAAGTGATGTAGGAGTTGATAATTTTGGTCATAAAACCTTAGCCGGTGCAGGTAAATATCTGGAAAATCTGGTAAAAGAAAAATTGGGCGTAAAAGTGCGTTCTGTAGAACTCAATGTAAGTCAACGATGCTCTTCTACCTGTCTATCCAAAACAGACCTTGACGAAGCTATTGCTTCTGGTTCTTATGCAGTAACTGCTGCACTGGAAGGAACAACCGGAAAGATGATTTCTTTCCTTCGTACCAGCAATGTCCCTTACAAAATGTCATGTGGCACTGCTGATGTAGACACCATCTGCAACCAAGAACAAACCGTACCATTGGATTGGATTACAGATGACGGTTCTAATGTAAGTGAAGAATTTATCACCTACGCTGCTCCACTAATTCAAGGACAAGTTGACGTTCCAATGAAAGATGGACTTCCTACTTTTGCATATCGCGAATAATAGTTGTTCACAATTTGTTCATTTATCATTCAAGAAACTTTCACTTCTTTAACATTGTTTCTTCATTTCTATATCATATACTAAGTATATCAAATAAGACATTTACCTAGTATTTATATACTATTTGGAATAAACTTTTTCATAATACATGCCAAGCGACAAGTCGCTTGGCATCCTCCCTTTCTAGGGTCTTTTTTTATATCTTATATACCATCGTACTATGACTGCAAAACTAATTGTCATTACCATAACGGTTGCCAATAGATACCACAATATCTTTTCCTTTTCTTTTTCCACTTCTTTTTCCACTTCTTTTTTCACTTCTTTTTTTGTCTCTGTCCCTACCTCATATTTACTTTTAAATCCTAATGCTTTTTTTATAGGACGTACTGCTTTTTCCAATATGGTCTCAGGTTCTATAATTTGAAATTTTAGGCTTCCTTTTTCTACATTACCTGCTCTGTCCTTTGCAATGACCTCTATCACATAATATGCCGGTTCTTGCAATGTATATTGATATGCCCGGCTATCTAGATTAATATCTTGTGGCTTTCCATTAATAGATATCCTTTCAATTCGGTCATTTGGATCTTCCAGCATAATTCTTGCAGTCACATCTTCCTTATATGTCTTACCTTGTTCTACCTCTCGATACTGTATCTTTGGACTTGTATGATCAATCACAAACTTTGCCTGTGCTTCTGACTGGTTTCCTGCTGCATCTGTCGCTTTTACAAGGAGACAATGAGCGCCCTCTCTATCTACTTCACTGCCATACGTATAAAGTTTTCCATCTAATTCCATATGATAGGTATAAGTTGTGAAATCTTTTATCATTTCTTCCACACTATGGTTCCATTGAAATTTAGAAATATAAGCACCATCTAGCTCATGAACATAACCTATGATTGGATTGTTTTGATCTACTATCATCTGTGCCTGTTTCCCACTCTGATGCCCTGCTTTATCTATCGCAGTCACTTGCATATGATAGATTCCATCTTGATCTAAATTTTGCGATAAAACTTTGCCCCCTTCACTGTCCTTCCAAGTACCTGGTTCCAACATTGTTATCTGTCCGTCTACATCTTCTCGATATGTTTGAATACTCATAGTATCTAATGCATTCTCATCTTCTACTCGGTATGTAATATATGCTGGTTCACTTGTGATACTATAGTTTTCTGCTCCTCTGATATCTGTTTTTGGTGCCTGTCTATCAATCCAGAGCATTTCCTTTTGTTCCGTAACATTTCCAGCACAATCGGTAATTTGTATATTACATAATATAGGCTTTCCTTTTTGTGAAGTTTCTTTTACCAAAATGGTTGTATATGCTTCTTCAACATCTGCAATACGCTTCTGGTTTACATCGCAGCAAATATGTGCAATTCCACTTCCTCCAATCCCATCTTCACCCTTGATTTGAATCGATATATCCTTACTCTGCCATCTCTGAAGTTGGTCTTTTGATTGTACTTGAATCTTTGGTTTTTTCGTATCTAGATAGATGGTTTTTATTTCCTGATACTTCTCTTCTTTGACTCCATCCTGATTTTCCATCCAAACAGAAATGATATTTTCTCCCTCCACAAATTTTTCTTTCTCTAAGATTACTTCTTCTGAAACTCCTTTTATGCTTCCCTCTGTCTTTATTTGATTGCCACTAACAACTTGATATCTTGTGATTCTATCAGCGTCTTGATGTAAAATACTAACTTTTGGTGGTACACAATAATATCCTTTTGTACCATTTGGCTTTTCACAAGTAACTACAAACCCTTCGAGTAACTGCTCCTCCTGTTTCTCCGGTACATCATATGCATATACATACCGTATACATAGCATCATAAGACTTACTGTAATGATTCCCATTTGTTTTATTTTCCTACCCATACTTCCTCTCCCTCCACTTGAATATTATATTCCTGTTGTAATTTCTTGAATTCACTGTGTTCTTGTAATTCTGGAGACTCCTTTATGTACTGTTTTAATGTTTCTGCACACACACTTCTTTCTACCGTCGCTGTTCTACATTGCATTCGTACATACTGTAACTTTAGTTCTATAGAATGTGGATATTCTTTAATTCCCTCTTTACAATGCTCCCATGCTTGATCCATGACTTGTTCCTCTTCATATAACTTTACAAGATGCAAGTAGATAGACTCTTTACTTTCTTTGGAATTCTCTAAGGATTGCAGTAATTCATATTGGGTAATTGCCTTATCTGTATCACCCTTTTCCTCATATGCCATTGCAAGATAGTATCGAATCTCTGGTTCTGCAACTTGATTCATCTCGCTTTCTTTTCGGTAGGGACTCCCGATATAACTTTCTGCCACACGAATTAATTCTTCTTTTGCTTTTGCACTATCTATGGAAGCATATACTTTTACCAAGCTATGATAATGAATTAACCGTTCCTTGGTGGGGGCATCTGATTCTATCTTTTTTAGAAGAAGAAGCATCGCCTCCTCTGATTTCCCTTGTGGTTGTATTAGGTAATCTAATACCTGAACGTAATATTCTGCTATTGTATTCGATAATGCAATTTGTTGAAAATATGTCTTACTTTTTATATAATCCTCTAATTTCAGAAAATATAGAAACCCTAATTGCATCTTTAGACTTTCCACTTCCTTAAGTTGTACTTGTTTTTCTACTTTTTTTTGTTCTACCGACAATTCTTTTGTTGTTTCCTTTATTGGATTATTTATCGAATGTTGCTCTTTAAATCTAAAACGTCCAAGAATAAACACACCGATAAGTAGACACAATGCCCCTAATATGAAAAACTTCTTTTTTTTATTGTGCTTTTGTTCTTTGAATTTGGGATATTCTTTTAGAATTTCTTTGACATTTTGATAATTATATTTAGAATCTTGCCTAAGACATTTATAGATGATTTTTTGATACGTATATTCTTCTCTCTTAGTTAATGGTGGATCTACTTCACTTTTAAATAATAGAAATTGAATGGTTTTACCTAACCCATAGATATCATTTGCAACACTGGGTTTTATATAGTTTACTTGACTTGGTGGACAAAAGCAAAGTCGGATAGAACGACGATTCATTGTTTTTTTTAATATTTCATTACTGGGCGCGTTCATAGCAAGAAATGCTAACGTCTCTGCTTCTGTCACTAATAAACTGTACGGATTCACATATTGATAGCAAGGCTTTGTTTTTCCTCGATGAAACTGTTCCAATTGTCTTGAAATTCCTTGAATCCAATCAAACAATTGCCGTTTCTCTAGATAGGGATGTTCCTGTAACCATAACATCAGACTTTTCCCTTTTACACAATCTAAACTAATATGGCATATGCTACCATGGTCTATAAGCTTTATGATTTCATACTCTTTGCTGTCTTGCAATCACATCACTCCTTCAATTTTTTATACATTACTTGGGATTTTTTTAGAATACATTAGATAAAAATTAGAATGATTACATTCTAGACTATATTTTTCTAAAAAGCAAGTGTTATATTTATGTTTTTGGTTTTGTATATTTGATGTATTTTACAAATGCAAAAACCGGCGATTTTCACATCGCCGGCCCTCTTATGCTTTTTCTTTAATCAATTGGTCTGTATAAATGTCTTGGAATACCATCTACCATAACCGGTGATACATCTCCTTGAATCAAAGGTCGGACATATGTAATGAATTCATCTGTTACATAAGTTCCTTCTTTATTGACCCATTCTCTTGGAACCAGTCTTTCATCATTCGCAATCTTATGCACATCTTTTACTTCTGTCCTACATTGGTATGGATCATCAGATACTCGTTCCATAACGACCATCTTTCCACTATCGCCCTCATCTCCTGCTTTTACCGCCGCACCACCTACTTGGCTTGCTTCTAAGATATCTACACGAGAAGCTAGATGAGAAGCTGCTCGCTGCAACGTACTTAATTCAACCGCACGCGTTTTACAACCAATTTCTTTTGCAATCAAACAGGACAGATAATTTGCTGTTCCGGTCAATTGTTTGTGTCCAAAAGCATCTACAAAATCTACGCCCTCTGATAATTCACATACGTAACGACCATCTTGAATCCGAATTCCTTCCGATACCGCCACTACTACTGAATATTTTTTTTCTAATAATTTTTTTATTTTTGCAACAAATTTTTCCACATCAAATGTAAGCTCTGGCAGATAAATCAGATCCGGTCCACAACAATCTTCTCCCTTTGCTAATGCTGCCGCTCCGGTTAACCAGCCTGCGTTACGTCCCATAATCTCTACTATTGTCACTAATCCATGTTCATACTTTAAACTATGGCCATCACGAATAATCTCTTTTACTGAGGTACCAATATACTTTGCCGCACTTCCATATCCTGGTGTGTGGTCTGTCAATGCCAAGTCATTGTCAATGGTCTTTGGCACTCCTAAGAATTTTGTATGTCCACGTCCTGTTAACATAGAATAATCATATAATTTCTTAATTGTATCCATAGAATCATTCCCACCGATATAGATAAAACATTCTATATCAAGATTCTCTAAAATATCAAAAATCTTTTCATATACTTCCTGATTCTCATGTATCTCCGGTAATTTGTATCTACAAGACCCCAAAAATGCCGCCGGTGTCCTTTTCAATAATTCTACATCTAAATCTGTCTTGATATGATCCGCCAGATTGATATATGACCCTTCCATCAGTCCCTGTATTCCATGAAGCATTCCATATATTTTGCTTGCGCCACGTTCTTTTGCTGTGCAATAAACCCCTGCTAAGCTTGAATTAATCGCCGATGTTGGGCCTCCTGATTGTCCTACAATTACATTCCCTTTCATTTTCACGTACCTCCACACTAATATTCGCTTTATCTCTACTATTCTAGTGCATTTCACGCCTTTTGTAAAGGTATCTTCTATGATTATCCTAGGATTCGCCCTCGCAATTCATATCTGTTATACCACAGGTCAGATCTTCCTCTTCACTTACACAATTCATGTCTGTTATACCACAAGTTTCCTCTTCTTCACCCTCCACGCAATTCATATCTGTTATACCACAAGTTTCCTCTTCATTTGTAATTCCATTCATGTTATTAATATCTAATTTTTTCTTCATATCCTTACCCCCTATACGTTTTTAGTTGCTACCACATCTACACCCGTTCCTGCAACATTAGACACAATGACTTCTCCAATATGCACCGGTGCGTTTACCGTAATACCTTTTAACGCTTTCACGCATTCAAATATCTTATTTTTAGGAATATCTTCTTTTGTTTTTACTGATATCATATCCACACTCCCACCATTTACCATAACGGTAGATGTTACAATACGAGTTGGATTTGTTATCTCTTTATGTGCATACGTATCTCCACGAGGACAGGTATTTCCTGAAACCTTAATTACTTTTCCTTGCTCTATTTCTACCATAAGTGCACAGCCCATGGGACATCCAATACAGGTCAATTCTCTCTGTTCTATCTTTTTATGTTCCATCTTTCTATGCCTCCTCTATCTTAATTGTAATCGTCTTGAGGTTAGGATATTCCTTTACCTTTTCTTTGTCAAGTTTAATACTCTCCATCTCACCCGGCGCAACTACAGGACGCTTTCTGTGCAACACCCTTTCTTCTCCAAAATATACACTGATAAAGCAATTTTTATACACAGCACCTACTCGAAACCGTACTGTAATTTGATCCTCCATACGTTCTGTGTTTACTGTTCTTGGTACTGTATAACGCACGCCCTCTATTGGATTAATAAGAATCTCCGTATGAGTGGTGCCGTGAACATCATGACCATTCTGAACATATTTCGCAGCATTTCTTCCTGCAGTTCCGGCTTCTTCTGATACAAAATCAACCAAATCATGTACATGCAATACATTGCCACATGCAAACACACCCTCTATACTTGTTTCCAGGCTTTCATTGACATTCGGCCCCGATGTTATACGATTCATCTCAATTCCCATTCCATTGGACAATTCATTTTCCGGTATTAATCCTACGGATAATAATAATGTATCACATACATACTCTTCTTCTGTTCCGGGAATTGGTTTTCCTTTTTCATCAACCTTAGCCAGTGTAATCCCTTCCAATCGTTCTTTTCCTCTGATATCAATTACTGTATGACTTAGTTTAAGTGGAATATTATAATCGTCCAGACATTGAACAATATTACGTTTTAGTCCTCCCGAATATGGCATCAGCTCCGATACTACTTTTACATTTGCCCCTTCTAAAGTCATGCGTCTAGCCATAATTAATCCAATATCACCAGAGCCTAAAATGACAACTTCTCTTCCCGGCATCAATCCTTCCATATTCACAAGACGTTGTGCAGTTCCTGCAGAATAGATGCCTGCCGGTCGATAGCCCGGAATATTAAGGGCCCCTCTAGAACGTTCTCTACAACCCATGGCTAAGATAATCGCTTTTGCCTGAATCTCACATAGTCCTTCTTCTCGATTCATGATAGTAATCTGTTTATCCGGGCGAATATCCATAACCATCGTATGTAGCTTATATTCAATTTGTAGTTCTTTCGTTTGTTCTATAAACCTACTGGCATATTCCGGTCCCGTTAATTCTTCTTTAAATGTATGAAGTCCAAATCCATTATGAATGCATTGATTTAGGATTCCGCCAAGTTCTTTATCTCTTTCTAGAATTAAGATGCTCTCTACTCCACTTTTTTTCGCTGCAACTGCTGCAGCAAGACCGGCCGGTCCTCCCCCAATAATGACAATATCATATGTTTTCATCTACTGCGCCTCCTTTTATAGTCTGTCTTTGTTTGTTCCAACAACAATCTTGGAATTTCCACCTGATTTTGTAATATCAAACATGCTTATGTTACATTCTCTAGCAAGAATTTCCATCGTTCGCGGAGAACAAAATCCTGACTGACAGCGGCCCATTCCGGCACGAGTTCTACGTTTCACTCCATCTAATGAATGAGCTCCCAAAGGTCGTCTAATTGCATCTATAATCTCTCCCTCTGTAACCATCTCACAACGGCATATAATATTTCCATATGTGGGATTCTTTTGAATCAATTCCTTACGTTCTTCTTTTGATAATATTTCCGGGTCTAGAATTCCTTTTCTCGTCCCTATAAAATTAGGATCATTTTCTAATCCTAATTTTTCTTTTAAAATATCTGCCACCATAACACCAATTGCAGGACTGCTAGAAAGACCTGGAGATTCAATTCCCGCACAATCTATAAATCCTTTTGCATCTGCTACTTCTTCAATGATAAATTCATGATGGTCTTCATGTGCCCGCAGCCCTGCAAAAGAAGTAATTACTTGACGCATGGGAAGATTTCTTACATTATCCCCTGCTTTTTGCACAACTTCGCCAAGTCCCTCTATCGTTGTATTGGTTCCGCCTTTATCCGCAATATCTATTGCGGTAGGTCCAACAATCAGGTTGCCATGAATTGTTGGAGTTACTAACACTCCCTTGCCAAATTTCCCAGGAAGTGCAAAGATGGTCTTCGACACGTGTTGTCCCGCACTCTTATCAAGCAGACAATAATCCCCTCTTCGTGGTGTGATATGAATTTTATACTCACTTACCATATTATGGAATTTATCTGCATAGACTCCCGCTGCATTTACTACACATTTTGTTTCATATATCCCTTTGTTTGTATAAAGTGCATAGCCACCTAATATCTTTTTAATATCCAGTACTTCCGTCTGAAACTGAAATTCCACCCCGTTTGTATATGCATTTTCCGCAAATGCGATATTCATGCTAAAAGGACACACAATTCCACTTGTCGGCACATATAAAGCCGCAACTACTTCCTCTGTTACGTTTGGTTCCATTTCCAGAACTTCTTCTTTATTTAAAATACGAAGATCTTTTACTCCATTCGTGATCCCACGTTCGTATAATTCTTTTAAATTTGGCATATCTTCTTCGTGCCTGCATATTACAAGTGAACCGTTTCTGATAAATGGGAAATCTAATTCTTTGGAAAGTTGATCCATCATTTCATTTCCCAATACATTTAATTTTGCCATTAGTGAACCGGATTTTGCATCATGTCCACCATGTATGATTGCACTATTTGCCTTTGATGTTCCACAACACACATCTTCTTCTTTTTCCAGTACACATGCATGTACTTTATATCTTGACAACTCTCTTGCCGATGCTGCTCCTGACACGCCTGCGCCAATGATAATTACATCATACATTATATTCTCTCCTTTATATCCTGTTTGATAAAAGGCCCGGCTAATACACATATCTTTCGATACATGATTGCCAGGCTCCTTTCTCACGCGACTCTTCTTTAATTATTAGTATCTACTACATTTCTACCAAGGAATTGCTCCGTATACTAACACTGCTAACAACCCACCTATGATTGGTCCAATAATAGGTACAATGGCATATCCCCAGTTAGAATCTGTCTTTCCTTTAATTGGCAATAATGCATGCGCAATACGTGGTCCCAGATCACGAGCCGGATTAATTGCATAACCGGTCAGACCACCAAGGGACATACCTACTGAAACAATAATACCAAATACCAAGAAATTACTCAACCCACCTGCAAGACCATCTACCTGTGCAATTCCTTTGATGGCAAATACAAGTACAAACGTACCAATGGTTTCACTTAAAATATTTAACCCTTTATTCGGAACCGATGGAGCAGTACAGAACACACCACGCTTTGTAGCACCCTCTTCTGTCGCATCAAACTGACCTTTGAATAAAATATATACAAGACATGCTCCTAAGAATGCTCCCGCCATCTGTGCGATCACATACCCCGGAACAAGCTCCCATGGCATACTTCCGTCTGCTGCTAATGCAATGGTTAATGCTGGATTAAAATGTGCTCCCGAAGCTGCTGCAAAGATAAATGCAGGAAGCATAACCGCAAGACCCCAGCCAAATGTGATTTGGATAGAACCAGCACCTTTCATGCCAGATTTGTTCAATGTAACATTGGCAACAACTCCATCTCCTAAAAGTATCAGAATCATTGTTCCTAAAAACTCTGCTATATATGGTAACATTATGATTTCCCCCTTGATTTAATATATAAATTAGTCTTCCTTTGCCCATCCATAAGAATATTTTACCGCTTTGTTCCAACCTTTGATCTTTGCATCTCTGTCTGCTGCATCAACTGCTGGTTCAAAGATCCGATCAATTGCCCAGTTCTTAACAACTTCCTCTTTGTTTGACCAGTAACCTACTGCAAGACCTGCTAGATAAGCTGCTCCCATTGCAGTTGTCTCTACACACTGTGGGCGATTAACTGGTGCATTAATGAGATTAGCCTGTGATTGCATTAAGAAGTTATTTGCACTTGCTCCACCATCTACTTTTAATGCACTTAATGTAATACCGGAATCTGCTTCCATTGCGGTTAATACATCATTTACCTGATATGCAATGGATTCTAATGTTGCTCTGATAATATGATATTTATTTACCCCACGAGTTAATCCTACAATGGTTCCTCTTGCATATTGATCCCAATGTGGTGCCCCAAGTCCTGTAAATGCAGGAACAACATAACAACCATTTGTATCTTTTACCTTTTGTGCCATATATTCCGAATCCGGTGAAGCATCAATGATTTTTAATTCATCACGTAACCATTGAATTGCTGCTCCAGCTACAAAAATAGAACCCTCTAATGCATAGTTTACTTTTCCATCAAGACCCCACGCAATAGTAGTTACAAGTCCATTTTTAGAAAACACTGGTTTCTCTCCTGTATTCATTAATAAGAAACAACCGGTACCATATGTATTCTTTGCTTCTCCTGCTGTAAAACATGTTTGTCCAAAGAGAGCTGCCTGCTGATCTCCTGCTGCACCGGCGATTGGAATTGGTCCACCAAAGAAAGATGGATCAGATTCTCCATACACATAACTGGATGGCTTTGCTTCCGGTAACATGGATCTTGGAATCTGAAGCTCTGCAAGAATCTCATCATCCCATTTCAAATCATTAATATTAAATAATAAGGTTCGTGATGCATTGGAGTAATCTGTTACATGTACTTTTCCTTTGGTTAATTTCCAAATCAACCATGTTTCAACTGTTCCAAAAAGTAATTCTCCTTTTTCTGCTCGTTCTCTTGCACCTTCCACATGATCAAGAATCCATTTTACTTTTGTTCCCGAAAAATATGCATCAATCAGTAATCCTGTTTTTGCTCGAAAGGTATCTGTAAGTCCTTTTTCTTTCAGTGTATCACAATATTCCGATGTTCTTCTACATTGCCATACAATTGCGTGATAGATAGGTTCCCCTGTCTCTTTATCCCATACAATTGCAGTTTCTCTCTGATTTGTAATACCAATTGCTGCAATATCTGCTGCTGTTGCCCCTATGTTATTCATAGCCTCTACAGCTACTCCTAACTGAGTTGACCAGATTTCGTCCGCATCATGCTCTACCCAACCCGGTTTTGGGAAATATTGTGTAAACTCTTTTTGAGCCACACTGCACATCTCCCCTTTCTCGTTAAACAAAATACAACGATTACTTGTTGTTCCTGCATCCAATGCCATTACATACTTTCCCATTGTTTAAATCCTCCTTTTTTTGAAACAATAGTTTCTATCATCATTTCTATGGTAGATCCTATCATTGTTATAATTAAATTATCTTACATTTAAAATAAGACAATTTAGTTCGATATTCAGGAATCCATTTACATAAACCACACTGTTTGATTTGTTGTTGACACAGAGATTGCTCCCGCAGATAGTGCGCCTACTACATCTTCCTTATCACGAATCAATCCTCCAGCAATAATTGGTATCTTACTAATTGCACAGATATCTTTAATTATCTTGGGCATGACCCCCGGTAATACTTCGATAAAATCTGGTTGTATTGCATATTGTTGTTTCCCAATATTCTCTAATGCCATGGAATCAATAATAAAAAATCTTAAAATAGTAAATAGAGATAATTCTTTCCCTCTTTTAATTAATGCAGGCTTGGTCGTAATTATTCCATCCGCCTGTGTATTATTCTTAATAAAATCAACTGCAACATCTTTTGAGCTTAGTCCAGTAATTAAATCCATGTGTACCATTGCAATCTGTCCGGATGCTTTTACCTGTGCAACAATATCTTTAATTGTGCAGATATCGCCAAATAAAATAAATACCACCTTAATATCTTCAAGTGCACCACATTTCTTAAGTCCCTCCATATCCTTTACTGCCGCAATGACCGGACTCTCTTCTACTGCATCATAAAATCTTTGTTCCATTCCTCTTCCTCTCTGCTTTTTGCATATCCCCAAGGGGGTTTTACCATATAGGGGATAAGATTTCCTATATAATAAAAAAAAACAAATTTCATAACAACACCTCTGTTGTATAAAATCTGCTCTCATCGTCTCAGCACTTTTATTAAGTTAAAACGAGCATAACACAATACACAAAAAAATGCAATCTTCTTTATTATTTTTAGTGATTATCACCATTATATTCTCTTATTTTTGTGCATTGTGCAATAATGATTCCCTTATTTTCGCTCACTCTATGTTGTTTTTTTAACAATCTCTACCATTTCTTCTATTGATTTTGTTCCTACATATACTTCCTTATCATTGATAATCACTACCGGAACCCGTTCTATCGCATACTGTTCTACTAACCCTTGATACAGTGTAGCATCTATCATCTCCGATACAATATTATGATTTAATACAGACATCTTCTGACAGGCTACCACAACCTTTGGACAATGATGACAGGCCAATGATACGCATATTTTAATATTCACTTTTTTGTCTATCTGCTGAATCTTCTTCACTAATCCGCGGGATATCTCGAATACAGGACCTGCAAGATGGTACATTGCCAATACAAAGGAATTAATCTCTTGTCCTCCCGGTACTCCATGAAATTCAATACCAGAATAACAATCTTGCTGATACATTCCAACCACTGGTAAGTATTTCTGATCTAATTCGGATACCATATCTGCTTCTTCCTTAGCAAATAATTGCAAACTGATATTTTTGTGAAGCGAAGCAATCACCTTCAAGAACACTGCTAATTCATGTCCTTTTTCTTCCTGTATATCGACAACTGCTTTTAGTAAGATCTCGGATTCTAGTTTCTCAAATACTTGGGATAACTCATTTTTCAACTTCTCATCTATCAACTTACTCTCTGTTGCCAATTCATCTACACTTATCATCTCATCCCCCCTATTACAGCATACCTACCAAGTCTAAACTAGGTGTCAATGTTTCTTCTCCCGGTTTCCACTTTGCTGGACACACTTGGTCCCCATGAGTTTCTACAAATTGTGCGGCCTGCACTTTTCTTAAAAGTTCTTCTGCATTACGTCCAATGCCAAGATCATGTATCTCGTAAGCTTTAATTTTTCCTTTTGGATTGACAATAAATGTTCCTCTTAGAGCCTGCCCCTCTTCGGTTAATAATACATCAAAAAAGGTTGCCAGTTTTCCTGCCGGATCCCCTAACATTGGGTATTGTATCTTTTTAATTGTATCCGATGCATCAGCCCATGCCTTATGTACAAAATGTGTGTCTTCAGATATGGAATATATCTCACAGTCTATTTCTTGAAACCGGTCATAATAATCCGCTAAATCTCCTAATTCAGTTGGACATACAAAGGTGAAATCTGCAGGATAGAAAAAATAAACTGCCCATTTTCCAAGAGTATCTTGTTTTGTTATTTTTTTAAATACTCCTTGATGATATGCCTGCACTGCAAATTCTTCTACCTCTTCATTAATGAAATGACTCATATATACACCTCTTTCTATGATTTCCCACTACGGTTGCTCCACTTTTTCACATACTCCAACATATCCTTAAATTCTACAGACATCTCTTGGTACATCTGAATAATGGGATCACGACTCATATCTGTATTGTTCATAATTCCATCATAATCCTCCACTAACATCTGACATACTCGTTTGGAAAGCTTTCCTCCATCACTTAATTCTTTAATGATGTGAAGGGTTTTCTCTTTTGGAAATTCTTCTTTGTAGCTACGTCTACTTGTAAGTGCACTTACAATATCAGCCACTGCAACAATCTGCTCTGGAACCGTGAGATCTGACTCACAAAGTCCATATGGATATCCGGAACCATCCAACTTTTCATGATGCCTAATAGAAATATGTGCAATTATCTCAGGAACTACACCTTTGATAATCTGCTCTGTAATTTTCACATGCGTACGCATAATATCCATTTCTTGATCAGTAAGTTTTCCCGCAAATTCCAAAATCTCAATAGGGATGGCTATTTTACCCAAATCATGCAATAATGCCCCCAAATAAATTGTATCTATTTCTTCTGCCGAAAGTCCCAATCGCTTCGCTAACTCCACGCTAATTGCTGTCGTATTAATTGTATGTGTTACTGTATGTTCACTTCTAAAATCAATGGAATATACAAGCATTTTAAGATAATCTGTTAACTCTGATTCTGCAATATTCATCTGCGATATCTGTTCCCGTAATATCTGTTTCCATTTACCCGAAGACAGATTCGCTTCTAACGGCCCATGCTCTAATGTTTCAAAAAATAAATCCACATATTGAGGTGATAGTTTTTCTCCCTTGGCCAATATCAGACGTTCAAAAAATTCTTTACTATGCGTTTGCTCATACAGAACATCTACTCGATCTGCCACATGCAATATAGCTGCATATTCTTGATATTGCGTGTCTATACTTCGTAAATACTCATGATTCAAGTGATGATACAATACACCTTCAGCATACGATTTTAATGGAGTCATATGTTTAATAAAAAGGTATCCATAGATTGAATGTTCCCATACATTTGTAGATTCAAACTGAAACATATGATCCATTTCTTCTGTCTTATATGCGCCAATATCATGAAATATAGCAAGTAACACTGCTTTATCAAGCTCTATTTTATCTTGTAAATGCCCCTGTTGAATCATCTCATATACAATATACGCAACACGTTCTCCATGATCCAATAATCGTTCATCAATTAAACGCAGGGTACTACTAATCACTTCAATGATTTGCCCTGCATTTATAGGTGTAAATGTTGTTGCTTTTTCCATAACGTATTCCTTTCTCATAATGTTCAAGGTAAGTATATCACTTTTATTCAAAAAATAACATTTTTTTATAAATATTTTTTTTACTTTTCCCATAATTATAAGTCGATTATTCTAATGTAATTTACAATAAAGTCGATATACATTAAAAGGAGGTATTTTTATGGATATCGCTTCAATGAGCATGACAATGAGTCAATATGCTGTACAGCAATCTGTTGGAATTGCAGTTGCCAATAAAACTATGGAAGTACAAGAAGCCGAGGGTGAACAGCTATTAAAAATGATGGAAAATTCTATTCCTTCTTTTGGTCATACGTTAGATGTTATGGCATAAGCAATCAAAAAGACATTCTTTTAGAATGTCTTTTTGATTGCTCGTTTTGAAATATTATTTTAATATTTACCATGTCATCGTAAAAAAAGCCACCACAGGTACAATACATAATAGCACATTTGCTACTGCCAAGATATAGCGCTTTTCTTTAAACGAAACAATGCTTCCTACTATGGCTATGATGATAGTGAGTGGAATTGTAATGTAAAATACTCCAAATAAAAAGTATACATCAATAAAAAAATACAGAATTGAAACCAGTAAAAGGATCTCCCAAAAAGTTGCTGTTTGAATTGTTTTTTTCATATTATTTTCTCCTCGTATTATATCTACACTACTATTCAATTATATCTTTAAATTTTTCATATTTATATATAAAAATTATGTATATTTTATGATTTTTTTTAATTAGGTCTTCAAATTACTAAAAGACAGACATATTGCAGAACACAAAAAAGATTTATCTTCTTTTAAAAGAAAATAAATCTTTTTACCGTGCGTGAGAAGATTCGAACTCCCGGCCTTTTGGTCCGTAGCCAAACGCTCTATCCAGCTGAGCTACACGCACAAACTATGAAATTAAAAAAATATGCCGGCGACCGGAATCGAACCGGTACGGGAGTATAAGTCCCGCAGGATTTTAAGTCCTGTGCGTCTGCCAGTTCCGCCACGCCGGCATAAATATTTTGCAACAATACGTATTATATGTATTGTGTCAAATGGGACCAATAGGGCTCGAACCTATGACCCCCTGCTTGTAAGGCAGGTGCTCTCCCAGCTGAGCTATGATCCCAGGGATTATAAAATTAAAACTACAAGCGACCCAGATCGGACTCGAACCGACGACCTTCGCCGTGACAGGGCGACGCTCTAACCAACTGAGCCACTGGGCCTAACTAATTATATTACTCATGTTACTAAAAAGTGGACCTTCGGGGACTCGAACCCAGGACCGATCGGTTATGAGCCGATTGCTCTAACCAACTGAGCTAAAGGTCCAACAGTATTATATCTGGCACTATAATGTCCTGCCAAAGCCGACAATCGGACTTGAACCGATAACCTGCTGATTACAAATCAGCTGCTCTGCCAATTGAGCCATGTCGGCATCTAATAAAGTATATACAATGACTCCACCGGGAATTGAACCCGGGTTACCGCCGTGAAAGGGCGATGTCTTAA
>JAVXHR010000025.1:0-26718 GCA_036656795.1 Lachnospiraceae bacterium
TTATAGAAATATTATATTCTATTTCCTGTACGCTTTCAAGCATGTAAACTCATTCATTGTCGTATCTGCAATTTTCAAGGTTCTATTTGAGCCTATTTTTAGGTTTGATTTTCATATATCATTGGACGTACTATATTATAGGAGCCTCTGGGATTTCACTCCCAGAGGCTCCTATAATTACTTTTTATGATACTTGAATCATTACTTTTCCCGTTCTTCTATATTCCGGTTTTGTGAAAACATCCACAATTTCATCCAGAGGAACAATATTCGTAATGATACTCTCCAGATCGATTCCCTTAGATTCCAGTACTTGAAGTGCTCTTTCATACGTATACGGATTAATATATGAAGAAGTAATTTTCAATTCTTTTTTAAAGATATCATCTGGTTGAATCGAAAGACTTTCCCCCGGTGCTACCAGTCCAAAAAACATAACCGTCGCACACTTTCCCGCAAACTGTATGGCATTGGCCTGGGTCTTTACATTTCCTACACATTCAATAACCACGTTCACATTCGAGCAATACGTTTTCAAAATCGCTTGCACATCCTCTTCCATTGGATTAATCGTCTTATCTGCGCCTAACTTCATGGCCAAATCTCGTTTTTCCTGTATCGGTTCTGATAAAATCACTTTAGAAGCTCCAGCATTCTTCGCTAGCTGTAGCATAATCATACCGATAGGTCCTCCACCCATTACCAAAACCGTATCTCCAGCCTTAATGTCACATAGGTCAATGCCATGCAAGCAGCAAGACATTGGTTCTGTCATTGCTGCTTCTAAAAAACTTAGCCGGTCAGAAAATTTATAAACTTGTTTTTCTCTCATTACTACATATTCTGCAAATCCACCATCTCTAGTAGTTCCGATTCCAATATTATTGGTACAGAAATGCTGTTTTCCATTTTTGCAAAAATAGCATTCTCCACACATATCGTTTGGATCACCACTGACTCTGTCTCCAACTTCGACATTAGTAACACCTGGTCCCACTTCTTCTACCACTCCAGAAAATTCATGTCCCGGAATCAATGGTGGAGTTACTGCCGAAGATCCTCCATCTCCGTTAAAAATATGAATGTCCGTTCCACATACGCCACAATATTTCACTTTAATTTTCACTTCATGACTTTGAAGTTTCTTTTCTGGAACTTCTTCTACTCTCAAATCACACTTTCCATGATATATCGCTGCTTTCATAAGCACTCCTTCTATCTCTGATATAAGTTAATCTGTTTGTCGTCTCTTTTGAATACAATCAAATCCAACTGCCAGTGCCAATACGACCCCCATAACGATATCCTGTACATATGAATTAATATTCATCAGTACCATACCATTTTGCAGTGCACCTATAATAAATGTACCTGCTATAACGCCTGATATTCTTCCATAACCACCTGTTACAGATACTCCACCTAGCACTACACATGTGATAACATCAAATTCATATCCAAAACCTGCATTAGACATTCCAGAATTGGTACGTGACAACATAACAATCCCTGCTAATCCTGCGAAAAATCCAGATATAGCAAATACAAGATATTTAATTCTTCCCACACGAATACCGGACAATTTTGCCGCTTCCTTGTTGCCACCTACCGCATAGAAATAACGTCCAAAATAAGTTTTATTTAAAATAAAGGAGCCAATGATAAAACAAATAACCATAATGATGACCGGAACCGGAATAACACCAACATATCCCTGTCCAATAATTTTAAATTTCTCTGTAAATCCATTAATAGGAAGTCCTCCACACAGAATCAATGCTAACCCTTGAAAGGCTGTCTGTGTTGCAAAAGTTGCTATTAAGGCCGGAATACCAATGGTTGATACCATAAAACCATTCAGCACACCGATCAATGTGGATACAACAAGTGTAATGATAATTGCCATCCACATGTTGATTCCCATATGCACCATTAGATATGCACAAAAAATATTAACAAATGTGATAATAGAACCAGTTGCCAGGTCAATATCTCCAAGCAGAATAACAAACGTCATACCAATGGATGCAATTCCGAACATCGAGACTTGGCGAAGCATTGTAAGCAAATTGTTTGGATTTAAAAATCTTGGATTTGCAATGGTAAACGCAACAACCAAAACCACAAACACAACCCAAATTGCCTTATCTTTTAATTGGTATATTACTTTTTCTTTCATACAGTCTAATCCTCCTACATCTCTGCTGCGGATGCATATGCCATAATTGTCTCTTGGCTAAAATCACCTTTTTCCAGTTCGCCACGCATCTCGCCTTCCGCCAGCACCACAATTCTATCCGACATACCCATCAGTTCCTCCATCTCGGAAGAAATCATCAGAATTGCCTTTCCTTCTTTTTCTACTAAATCATTCATCAACTTGTAGATCTCATATTTGGCACCAACATCGATACCTCTAGTAGGTTCATCAAAGATAATCAGCTCCGACTCTGCCGCCAACCATCTTGCAAGAATTACTTTCTGTTGGTTTCCACCACTTAAATTTCTTACCAACTGATGAAGAGTAGGGGTTTTAATCGCCATGCTTTTCTCATATTTACGAGCCGTTTCCATCTCTAATTTTGCATTAATCACGCTAAAGTGAGATGTTTTCTCGTAAATCGGCATATTGATATTATCTTTGATTGAAATTCCAAGCATAGCACCATGGCGTTTTCGGTCTTCCGGCACCAGCGCAATTCCTGAGTCTATTGCTTCTCTAGGACTCTTTGGATTTACCTCTTTGCCTCGAAATATCACCTGTCCCGATTGCTTTGGCACTGCCCCAAAGATAAGCTCCGCTAGTTCTGTGCGTCCCGCACCAACTAAACCACCCAGCCCTACAATCTCACCTTTATGAATCTTCAGATTCATATTTTTGTCTCCATTTCCGGTGACATCTTTTAATTCTAACACTACATCGTCCATGTCTATACAATCGCCCCGAGGAGGATATGTTTCTGTTAATTCACGACCAACCATAAGTTTAATCAGTTCCTGAACCTGACTCTCTTTCGTAATCAATGTTTTTACATATGCTCCATCGCGCAACACTAAAATTCTATCCGATAAACGATAAATTTCTTCCAATCTATGAGATATGTAGATAATAGAGATTCCCTCACCGCGCAGTCTCTCTACCACTCTAAACATACTCTCTACTTCTGAACTCGTTAGCGGTGCCGAGGGCTCATCCATAATCAGTATTTTTGCATCTTGTTGAATTGCCTTAGCAATTTCAACCATCTGCTGATAACCAACGGTCAAGTTTTTCATCAGCGTTTTTGGATCAATTTTAATTCGAAGCTGTTCAAACGCTTTCGCTGCTTCTCTTTCCATTGCTTTTTTATCTACTATAATACCTTTTTTAATAGGTCTTCCTAAAAACAAATTTTCTGCTGCCGATAGTTCTCTTACATTATTAAATTCCTGATAAATAATTGCAATTCCGTTCTCTGCTGCAAGCTGAGGTGTCATGCTTGTGAATTCTTTTTCATTCACTATAATCTTTCCAGAAGTCGGAACAACTGCCCCCGAACAACATTTAATCAACGTTGATTTTCCGGCACCATTTTCTCCAATAAGTGCAAGAATCTCTCCTTTTTTTAACTCTAACGTAACATCTTTCAACGCAACAACACCCGGGTATTCTTTTCTTATATGCTGTAATTGCAATACATATTCTTCGTTCATATTTTTCTCCCGTGATTATAATACTTAGAGGCGGATAAACCGCCTCTACCTGATTGTTTCACTATTAATGTTACATTCCTTTGATAATAGATTCCACATTGTCTACTGAAATTTCTGCAGTAGGTCTGTAAACATCATGTTTGTCACCTGAGAAATCATCACCATTCAGAATTTTTTCAAACATTTCAAAACAAGCTGTTGCTGTATCTAAACTAGAACCTTCAAATCCAACGATAGCTCTAACAGCTTCGTTTCCTGCTTTAAGAGAATTTAACTGTTGCATAGTAACATCTGTCGTAATAACACCAACATTTTCTGGAATGTTGCCGGCTCCGCCAAATTTTTGTAATAACGCTTCATTTGCACCAATCATAGCGCCTGCCCCAACTCCAACAAATACGGTACATTCTGGATTTGCTTGAAGAGTTGTTTCTACATTTGTCTGTGCCTCATTCGCTTCCAAACCATCAATCTTTGCCACAATTTTGTAATTGTCTTTACAGTTTTCTTTCAGTCCTGCTTCAATACCATTTTGTCTTTCTAACAATACTTTTGTAGATGGATAACCAATTACACAAACTTCTGCCGGTTTGTCTGCAGTGTATTTTGCGTTAATAAAACCTGCTGCTGATTTACCAATATCATTTCCCAATGCAGTATTGTCAAGAACCCAGTTTGCAGTGGTACTCTTCATCTTATCATCCCAGCACATAACCTTGATCCCTGCATCCAATGCTTCCTGGCATACGGTTTCAACTGCTTCTGCATCCGATGGGTGAACCATGATTAAATCACAGCCTGATGTAACAAAGTTTTCAATCTGACTAATCTGTTTTGATGCATTGTCTTCGCAATCTTGTAAGGTATATTCATACCCTTTGTCCTTCATCAAACCTTCCAGTTTCCCCATAACGCCTGCCCAGTAATCATTCTTCAATGACTGGATTGTAATTCCGATTTTGTAGCTGTCTTTTTTGCCACCATCATCCTTTTTGTCATCTTTACTACTTGTTGGTGCCTTAGTAGTACAACCAACTGTCATCGCTGCAATCATTGCTACGCAGAGAATCACGCTTAAAACTTTTTTCTTCATACATTCTTCCTCCTTGTTATTTGGTTTTTTGCTTTTATTCCGCACCTTGAAGGTGTTAAGAATCACAAACTATAACTATCAAATATTACTTTAGAAACAAGTAAATGCTCCATCTACGATAATGTCTGAACCCGTTGTAAAACCGCTTGTATCTCCTGCAAGGTATACTAAAACAGATTGTAATTCCTCCGGTTTTCCAAGTCTTCCCATAGGTGCCATTGCATTCCATTGTGTAATCAATGGTTTTAAATCATCTCTTGTCATAATCAAATCTGTCCCAATATATCCAGGACTGATACAATTTACACGGACTCCTCTTTTTGCCCATTCCACAGCAAGGGATTTTGTTAATTGACTAACACCTGCTTTGGATGCGTTATATCCACACTGTGGTTGTGGAACATTTACGATGTGACCTGACATAGACGCCGTATTAATAATCGATCCATATCCCTGTTTCAACATCACTCTGCCAGCTGCTGTAGCACAAAGATAAACACCCGTTAAGTTGATATCGATTACTTTCTTCCATTGTTCAAATGTCATCTCTTCTGCTGGAGCATTTACTGCAATTCCAGCATTGTTGTAACATGCATCCAATTTTCCATAAGTTTTCACAACTTGGGCAACCATAGCCTCTACCTGCTCTTGATTCGTAACATCTGTCTGAATCGCAATCGTTTTTGATCCGGTTGCATCTGCAATCTCTTTTGCAACTTTTTGAGCTCCCTCAATATTAATATCAACGATAGCCACATTTGCTCCCGCTTCTGCAAATGCCATAGCTGCACATCTTCCAATTCCACTTGCTGCGCCAGTTACATAAATTGCTTTTCCATCCAGTCTCATTTTTTCAATAATTCCCACTTTTGTTTCCTCCTTATAGTTCAGTTCATCTCTTTATTAAATCGGTTTGTCAAAACTGTTTTATGTATCCATTATATATTCAAAGCTGTTTTTGTACAATCCGTAATATTATCCAAACTTGTTTTTCATTTTTTATACAAATTGCATAACGTTATTTCTTTATCAATCCTATTTATTTGGTGATTTTTACTACAGCCTTGACAATTTCTGCTTTATCACGAACGCTGGAATCCATTGCATTTTGAATATCATCAAATTCAAATATATGAGTAGCAATACCTTTCAAATTCACTTTACCTTGCGCGACTGCCTCAATTGCCATTGGATATATATGGCGATAGCGAAATACCGTCTTAAATGTAACTTCCTTATCTAAGGCCAAACTCATCATTATATTCATCATGCCTGTCTTTCCATATCCTACCAGTACGATATTCGAGCCTTTGCGAACTACCTGTATAGCTTGATTAGTTGTAATTTCTGTACCTGCTGTTTCAATTGCAAGATTAAATCCATCTCCATCTGTCAGTTCTTTTGCTTTCGCAAGAACGTCTTCTTTTGAGCTGTTAATCACACCATCCGCACCTAATTCCACAGCCTTTTCCAGTCTCTTTTCCATTATATCCACTACATAGACCCTAGATACTCCACTTGCTTTCAGCGCCATCATAGATACCAAACCAATGCACCCCGCTCCAAACACTACCGCCGTCTGTCCCGCGTGTGCTTTTCCTTGATTAGCTGCATGAAACCCAACTGCCAATGGTTCAATCAATGCCCCTTCTAATGTGCTTACATTTTCCGGTAATTTAAAACACAATCCCGCTTCATGAGCAACATATTCTTGAAACACTCCATCTATAGGTGGCGTTGCAAAAAACACCACGTCTGGGCAAAGATTATATTTTCCTTCGCGACAGAATTTACATTTTCCACAGGTTTTACCAGGTTCCAATGCCACTTTGTCTCCCACTTTCAGATGTGTCACATCGCTTCCAACCTCGACCACAATGCCTCCCGGTTCATGCCCCAGGACAAAAGGTGGCTCTACCACATAGTCCCCAATTCTCCCCATTTCATAATAATGCATATCACTTCCACAAATTCCCACATACTCTAATTTAATCAGCACTTCATTATCTTCCGGTGTAGGAATTGGTCTTTCCACATATCCCATTTCCCCAATCCCATTCATCACTGCTACTTTCATTATTCCTTTCATCACACACATCCTCCTGTTATAGTTTATACTTTATTAATCTATTTAGTAAAGTGGGACCAAAATAAAATTTTGTTGCTATTTTTTAAATAGTATCCACGTATTTTTCTATCTGATAAATAGCTGCACCCAACGCCGATGCTTCTACCTGATATTTACACGCACGCACATATTTCCCGTCATTTTCAAATATATTTCTTTCTGCTACTTTCCTTTGAAACTTCAATATATAAGGTTCCATATAGCTTCCAACATACCCACCTAATACCACATCGCAATCAAAGCTCATTCTCAGATTATCCACCGCAATGAGTAAATCATCCAGATAAGTTTCCCATGCTAATTTAAATTGTAAATTCCCCGCTTCAACTCCCACAAAAAAATCTTCTAAATTCCCATCTGCCATATTCGCTAATTTCAACGCGGAACAATACGTGTCCAGGCACCCCTTTTTCCCACAGTAACATTTAATTCCCTCTGGGTGGATTGTCATATGTCCAAATTCACCACCACGCCAATTATTTCCCATGAAAATGCTTACCGGCTCTATTCCTACACTAACGTTAAACCGATCTGATTCTGATTGAAAAACAATTGCACCACCCACTGTATTACTCAGTGACAGATAAACCATACTACCGCGATGAACACTGTTGACACATTCAGTACAAACCGCCGCGTTCGCATCATTGAGCAGTGTACAATGGTATGGCAAATATTTCGCGTACTCATCGCAGCCAATATCACACGCTTCTAGCCCCAACGCTCCTGAAAAAAACACTTTATTCTGTATTGGATCTACCAAGCCCGGAACAGAAATACCAACTCCCACAATTCGTTCTTGTGGGATCACACTTTCCTCAATAAATTGATTTACAATCTCTCCTACTTCTGCAAAATAATTATCTTCATATACAAATGGTTTGCGAATACGAATATGTTTTAATGTCTTTTCAGAAAAATTGGTAAGGGCAAGGCTGACATGATTCCGAGTAATATCAAGACCTACCGCGTAGCACATATCTTGTACAGAAGCAATTGCCTTTGCTTTTCTTCCTCCTGTTGAACGAAGTTCTCCAACTTCCTGTACAACATGCACCTCCTTTAACTCATTGATAATCGTTAGAACCGTAGGACCGCTCATATCAAGAGCCGTAGATATATCAGGCATGCTTGTCTTTGTTCTACTATTTACGTAACGGAACACTCTATTCCTATTCATTTTTTTTACTTCGATATTATTTACGCTACGTTTCATATGTTCCTCACAATTTCACTTAATTATTTTGTTTATTTAAGTATCTTTGAAACTTCTAGTAATATTATACCATTTATCTTGATATTATTCAAGTTTTTTGTGAATATTTTTTCAATTCGTTTCATAATGGATTACTATAGTTTTTATTAATTATCTGTGGTATCTTTAATTAAGATATTATTATTGGAAATTTCACAAAAGGAGAACACGCATATGAAACATGGAATTTACTACGCCTATTGGGAACGAGAATGGGATGCTGATTATCTTTATTATGTAGATAAGGTGGCAAACCTTGGCTTCGATGTCTTAGAATTGGGAGCAAAGCCTTTGCCCGATTATACTTCGGCACAAATCCAATCATTACACACCGCAGCAAAAAGAAGTGGCATTGAGTTGACTGCAGGTTATGGTCCCGCTTATTCACAAAATATTGGCTCTACGGATTCTTCTATCCGCCAAGAGGCGCTTTCTTGGTATACGAAACTATTTGAAACCATGGCACAATTAGACATTCACCTATTAGGTGGTGCTATCTACTCTTATTGGCCCGTAGATTTTTCTACAGTAATAGAAAAATCAGATGATTGGAAACGCAGTGTAGAAGGCATGCAGATTCTTGGTCCCATTGCCCAAAAATATAATATTACCCTAAATATGGAAGTACTCAATCGTTTTGAGAATCACATCTTAAACACCGCCGAAGAAGGAGTTGCTTTTGTTCAAGACGTAGGCTTAGATAATGTAAAAATAATGCTAGATACTTTTCATATGAACATCGAAGAATCCAGCATTGGCAATGCGATTCGAACTGCCGGAGATCTTCTAGGACATTTTCACACAGGAGAATGTAATCGCATGGTTCCAGGTAAAGGCCGAATGCCTTGGCGTGAAATTGGTGATGCTTTGAAATCCATTTCTTATGATGGCACCATCGTTATGGAACCATTTGTCAATATGGGTGGAACCGTTGGACAGAACATCCACATTTGGAGAGATATCAGCAATGGTGCTTGTGAAGCGCAATTGGATTTGGATGCCAAACAGGCTCTAGCTTTTCAACGCTATATGCTAGATTGGAAGTAGCCCTTTCTCTTTATAAAGATAGCCCTTTCTCTTCCATTACACCAGGAAGAACAGGGCTATTTTTACTTATTCTATATGTTTTTTGTAAAAGCATCCACGTACATCAATGCAGCTCCTGCTGCTATTGCCTCTATCTTATACTTACATGGAATGATATAATCTGTTGCTACTTCCGAAAAAGGATGCAGTACATCTACTCTCTTTAATAATTCATCCATATAGTTATCAATATAAGATCCAACATATCCGCCTATAATAACCGTGCAATCAAACAATAACCGTATGTTATGTATCGCAATACCCAAATAATCTAAGTATTGATTCCATACTTTTACGATAGAATTCTCTCCTGCATCAAGCAATTGGAAGAACTTTTCTAAATCACCATCTGTTTCATTAGACAACTCCCGGGCATTGCAACACGTCTCAAAGCATCCCCTCTGCCCACAATAGCAAGGCACTCCATTGGGTTGAATAATCATGTGACCGATTTCACCACTTTTATTACTGTCTCCAAAGTAAATCTTATTATTTATAATAATGGATCCACCTACATTATTACTCAAACTAATGTAAAAAGCGTCCTTCATCTCCGGTTCAGAACGAATTTCTGCATATCCTGCTGTATAGGAATCATGAAATAATTTATTCGGATATGGGATATACTTGGCAAATTCTTCTCTGGTTACTCCCGTAAAATCCAATGTGAGTCCGTATGTTACAACTTCACCATCCTCTGACACTAGTCCCGGAACAGCTATTCCTACCCCTAGCACTTGTGCATCATTAATACCCACTTGTACGACTAACTCTCGCACCATCTCACCCAGTTTTTTATAGTATGCATCCGTCAGCTCAAATTTCACCCGCTTCACAATTACTTTCATCACTTCCCCAAGTAAATCTACTGCAACAGCTTTAACGTGATTGCCTGTGATATCCATTCCAATTCCAATCTTTGCATCTTCCAAGCAAGTATACGCAATTGCATTTCTACCACCTGTATACTTGATTTTATGGGAAGCATCTATTAACTTTTGTTCCATCAGGTATTCCAAATTTTGCGTTACAGTAGGTAAACTCAATCGTAGACCATATACGATATCTCTTTTTGAAACCGGCTGGTTTTTACGAATATAATTATAAATTTCATTTCGATTCATTTGCTTTATTTCCAATGAATTCGCCCCGTTATTATTCATGACATACTCACTTTCTTTTTCCTCTGGCTTCTATCATACTATAAGTCCATTTATAAAACAAGAACTGTGAGTGTCCTTTATTATTTTTTGTTATTTTTTTACCAATTTAAACTATTATCCCTTTTCTCTGTTCCTTATCGTATTTTTGTTAATTGTTTCATATCCCCTTGCAAATGATGATAGACAGATTTATAGACCTTATAAAATTCATTGTATTTCTCATGATTTTCTTTGATTGGTACAATTTTCTTATCCAACACCTGCCATGTTTTCACCTCATCGTAAGTCAAAAGGCCTAAACCAATTCCAGCTAACATAACATCCCCCATGTTTGCTTCTACGTCATTGATTGGACATACAACTGGATATCCCGTAACATCAGCAAATATTTGTCTCCACAGTTTAGATTTTGTTACTCCACCTGCAATTAAAATATATTCACCCAATGATTCTCCTGTTGCTTCTATCGCATCACGTAAGGAATATGCTACTGCTTCCATAAATGCCCTATACATATGTGCTTTAGTATGCGTGAGCGACAATCCTACAATTGTCCCCTTGGCATCAGAATCCCAAATTGGACTTCTTTCTCCCATGAAATAAGGCAACACTACCAGACCGTCACTTCCTACCGGCAATTTTTCAGCTTCTAAATTTAACACATCATATACCTTAGGACCACCATTGTTTTCTGCCTCCTGCTCAAACTGACACAAAGTATTTCGAAACCATTTTACAATAGCTCCCGCTGTCGCACCACCCGCAAAATAGTAAGACAATTTTTTTGCTTCATATAAATACGGCCACACAATTAGCCCATTTCCTTTGATCGGTTGGTCGGATATCAATGCTCCACACATAGACGTACCAATAGCTGCTGCATATACGCCAGGTTCCAATACCCCCATACCTACATTGGCAGCCCCACAATCAATACCACTTGCAATGACCGGCATTCCTTCGCACAAACCCAATTCATCTGCGCTTTCCTTTGTCAAACCACCTACTATATCCGTAGATTCTACAATATTTTCTGGCATCATTGATACCGGAATTTCCATCGCATCCAGAAGTTCTGTTGACCACACCCTGTTGTTCATATCAAAAATCCCACCAATATTACCTGCCGAAGAATAATCAATAGCTATTTTCCCTGTTAACCGATAGATAACATAATTATTCGGTGGTAAAAATAATTTTGTTTTTTCCCAATTCTCAGGTTCTTTGTTTTTCATCCACAAAATTTTTGTAAATCCATAATAAGGGTCTGCTCCATTATGTGTGATTTCCAATAATTTTTCTTCGCCTATATGCTCAAGTGCCCACTTTGTTTCTTCCTCAGCCCTTCTGTCCATCCAGATCATACATGGTCTTACTGGTGTCATGTCTTTGTCCAACGGGATCCCTGAGCCCCCATATAAGCCACTAATGGCGATTCCTTTAATATCTGCCTTATCGATTCCTGACTTTTCTACTGTGTTTTTAATAGATGTTTTTGTTGCATTCAGCCAAACATCTGGCCATTGCTCTGCCCACAGTGGTTTTGGTGTCAGTACATCATATTCTTGTAAATCTTTTGCTATCAATTTTCCTTGTGTATCCATTAAAATGGTCTTTGTTCCAGAAGTCCCTATATCTGTTCCCAATAAATAATCCATTCCGTTTCCTCCTACTATTTGTTTAGTTCATATAGCCCATCTTTTTTTATTTAGTTTTGTAAATCAGTTTTGTATATCTATTGTCCTTATATTATCAGACATGATTTTATTTGTCAATTTGTTCATAAAAAAAGTCATCACACTTTTTATGTAATGACTTTTTTCTTTCTATTTGACCAAACTCTCTGCCACTTGAAACATTCCATAGGGTGTTTCTATCTGTTTGCAAGGCCAGTGTTGGGTTCTTGTAAACGTTTCTACCTTGTTCTTCCATAGATAAGTCGTTTCCTCACACTTCGTTCCTGTAATTGTAGGATTCCATGCATAAGCTTGCCCTTCTCGAATCAATTTATGACAATTTGGCTGTGCAATAAATTCTCTACAGCCGTATCCGGTAGGTCCTCCTTGATGATGCATTTTCCACTCCTCCGGAAATCCCGCTTTTTTATAAAGGTCCTGCACTTGTTTAAAATAGTCACTATAAGAAATCCCTTCTCTCATCATCATCTGCATGGTAGCAAAAATCCGTTGTACTTTTCTCAGGTTTTCTTGACTGGCTTCCGAAATTTCTCCAAAAGATACCATTCGAGTCAGACTGATGTTTAATCCATACTTTTCTCCACCCAATACTACCATAAGACTATTTTGAATCACTTTATCCGTAGGCATGGGATGACGATAGTTTCGGATACGTTCATCGCTGCCTACCAGTACACAATCCGGACTGATTCCCTGTAAAATGCAACGATTCTTGAGTTCATTAGCTACCTCCATTTCCTTTTGTCCCTGCTCTACATGTGCGCAGATATCTTCCACAATTTGTGCACATTCCATACCTATGATTCTATATCGATTCAAGTCTTTCTCTGTCAGTATCATTCGCATGTCCACTAATTTGTCTTGCACATTTTCCGTTCCTGCAATACCGGTATCGGATACAACCTGTTTTCCCGTGATATGTTTCTTTACAAAACCCTCCATAGATTCATACCATGGAACCAATATAGGTTCTGCCTGCAATGTATTTTGTTCCTGAGTCATTCTGGCTAAGTCGCTGCTGTCTGCCACTAATTCTACCTGTTCCAACCAAATAATGTAAGATGCAATTCCCTCTTGTGTAGTAGTTAAAACATGATTCTTAGATCCTTCACTAATCCATGTATAGTTATCCCTTCTGCTAATGATAACTCCTTCGCAACCATATTGTTTCATCCATTTTCTAAGTTTCTTTAATTGCTCCATCATATGCTATTCCATTTCATGGTTAATGCATACTTTACCGGTTTTTCCTGTTGCAAAGATTTCAAATGCTTCCGGTGTCTTCTTTAATGGGAATCGATGGGTAATAATCTGACTTGGATGGATTTTTTTTCTGTCCAGTAGTTCTACCAAACGTTCCATGTTATTAATAGAAGTTACCCAAGATCCATGAAGTGTTAAATTCTTATGAAGCAGTAACGGACTTGGCTCAAAAGTAACCGTCCCTTGTTCCCCCAGAAACACTACATTTCCCCACATTCTCGCTACTTCTAAACATCTATGCCTACCGATACCACTTCCCGAACAATCAATGGCTACTTCCACACCTTTTCCATTAGTAAGCTCCATTACTTTTTCTACTACTGAATCATCTCCGGTCAATACCACATCCGCACCAATACCTTTAGCCATTTTCATTCTTTCTTCTGAGATATCCACACCAATCGTTTCTGCGCCTAATGCTTTCGCCAAAATAATTGCTGCTTGTCCTACCGGACCAAGTCCCATAACGAGCACTCTATCATTTCCTGACACATTGGCTCTTAAAAGTCCTTGATATGCAGTTCCAAACCCACAAGCAATCATGGCACCATCTTCGTATGTTAAAAACTCTGGCAAATGAATACAAGTAGCGGTATCTGCCACCATATATTCTCCCAATGCACCATCTCTTTGCCATCCGTAAGCCCGTCTCCCCAGCTCTTGACAGTTAATAAAAAATCCCTTTCTACATTCATCGCAATATCCGCATCCTTGAATATGATATACCACTACCCGATCCCCGATTTCAAAATCTGTAACGCCTTCTCCCACGGATACTACCTGACCGCTGGGTTCATGCCCCGCAATAACATCATCGTATCTGGCTCCACCAGTTTTGTCCGTGTGTTCATAATAAATATACTTCAAATCACTTCCGCACAAACTTGCCGCCTTCATCTTCAACAGCACTTGCCCTTCGCCCGGAGTTGGTACATCATACTCCCCTGCCTCTACTTTTGCACCTCCTGGCAACTTCATTCCTACCATCTTCTCAGGGATTTTTATTTCCATTTTCATTTCCTCCTATCAAATTCTTCCGTTTACAAGTAGTTACTTTACTCTGTTCCTCGAGTATATCACTATTGTTTACCCATCTGAATTTCATATATTCTATTTTAATGGATTATTCTTCATAATGAATGTAATCTCCATTTTTATATTCTTTTGGAGACATTCCCACTACTTTTTTAAAAATGCGGGAAAAATAATAGGGATCACTATACCCCAGTTTGCTACATACTTCATAAATATACATATCCGTTGATTTTAGCAATTTGCACGCCTCCTGCATTTTTAAATGAATAAAAAAATCAATAGGTGCACGATTTGCATACTTTTTAAATATCACATTGAGGTAGCTTTTGGACAACTGCAATTCCTCCGAAAAATCCTCCAACGTCAAATTTTTATTCAGATTTTTATACATATACCTAATAACCACCGTAATATGGTGATTTTGTTGACTTGTTTCATCTACTTTTTCTCGAAAATAAATTTCTGATAAAATCAAAGATAGCACCTGTGAAATGTAAATAAAATTTCCAATGGTATAATTTCGCTCCAGCACGCGAAATAAAAGGTCAAACAAAAACATCATCCGATTATTCCCATGTTTGGAATTGATCTGTATGATATGACATTCTTCTATCGGAAAATATTTTGTATTCTCCCCCTTAAAATGTACCCATAAAATACTCCATGGATTTTCTTCACTGGCATAATATTTGTGTTTTCGATTTCTTGGAATACAAAAAGCTTCTTCTTCCTGTATATTATATTTTTGTTCATTCACTTCAATGACGCCCTTCCCCGACATACAATATATAAGGATATATTCTTCAATCCCTTCCTCTCTCTCCTTATAATGATCAATTGCGTTGGGGAAAAACCCCACATCTGTTAGGTATAGTGGTTTAATCAAAGGGTGCTCTGCGTAATCCAAAAAGGATTCGGTAGGTATAATGACATATCGTTCATCCTTAAATCCATCTTGTTTTTTGCTCATATTTTTCATACCCATATGGTAGCACCTCGGTGGAATATTGTCCATCTTTAATTAAAATATGATATTCCTTATAGTAACCCAATATGATAATGTGTGGTAATAGAAAACTTACTATTTGACTAATCACAAAGGAGTGAATATGATGCCAGAAAAGAATGTAACTGTATGGGAAGAACCTATTACCATCCCCACCTATAAGGTATTCCCTGCTGAAAAAGGACCTCTTTTCATTGAAAAGAGAGCTTACCAGGGAAGTACCGGGAAAGTATATCCGCACCCCGTCATCGAAAAGATATCCAACGAAAAAGAAGATGTCACCTACCAGGCTGTTTATCTTGAAAACGAATATTTAAAAGTAATGATATTGCCGGAATTGGGTGGACGTATCCAAAGAGCATTAGACAAAACAAATGACTATGATTTTGTATACTATAATCATGTAATCAAACCGGCATTGGTTGGCCTCACCGGTCCTTGGATTTCAGGAGGAATTGAATTCAACTGGCCACAGCATCACAGACCTTCTACCTACTGCCCTGTGAATTATAAGTACACAGAAAATGAAGATGGATCTTGTAGCGTCTATGTCAGTGAAATTGATAAGATGTACGGAACCAAAGGTATGGCTTGCTTTACTTTGTATCCTGATAAATCCTATATTGAAATCAAAGGCCAGCTCTTCAATCGTACCGATACTCCACAGACTTTTTTATGGTGGGCCAATCCTGCAGTTCCAGTAAATGACCATACTTATTCTGTATTTCCACCGGATGTACACGCGGTAATGGACCACGGGAAACGTGCTGTATCTTCTTTTCCCATTGCGACTGGGGAATATTATAAATACGATTATTCTGCGGGAGTTGACATTTCAAAATACAAAAATATAAAAGTTCCGACTTCCTATATGGCCGCTCATTCTGATTTCGATTTTATGGGCAATTACGATGAAGGAATCGGTGCCGGATTATTACACGTAGCTGATCATCACATTTCCCCCGGTAAAAAACAATGGACATGGGGCAACAGCGATTTTGGTCTAGCCTGGGATCGTAACCTGACAGATTCGGACGGTCCTTACATTGAACTTATGACCGGTGTATTTGCCGACAACCAGCCTGACTTCACTTGGTTGAAACCATATGAAGAAAAAACTTTCACCCAATACTTTATGCCTTACAAACATGTCGGGAGAGTAAAAAATGCGACCAAGGACGCTGTTATTGGATTCGATTTAGAGAATCGTAATGCAGTTGTAAAAGTGTATACTTCTGGTTCTTATCAAAATGCTCTCATAAAAGTAACCAAAGGAGATGATACTTTACTACAGATGATACAGGATTTGTCCCCCTTACAAAGTTTTGAATGTTCTTTCCAAACAGACTTTCCTTCTCCCGAGGGATGTATTGTCACCGTACAAGACGCAGTTGGCAACCTGCTAGTGAAATATGAATCAGTAACAAATAAATTAGAAGCAACCCCAGAACCTGCCGTGCCCCTACTATCACCGGAAGAATTAAAATCTACCGAAGAGCTGTATTTAGGTGCTACTCATTTAGAGCAATATCGCCATGCTACCTATGAACCCTCAGATTATTACTTAGAAGGACTTCGACGGGATCCTACGGATATTCGTCTCAATAACGGCTATGGGATGCTCCAATATAAACGTGGCAACTTCAAGGAAAGTATTCCTTTTTTTGAGACCGCTATCAAAAAACAGACCTGGAAAAATCCCAATCCCTATTGTGGGGAGACCTACTTTCATTTAGGACTCGCCCTTAGAATGATAGGGGAAGACCAAAAAGCTTTTGATGCATTTTACAAAGCGACCTGGAGTCAAGAGACACAAAGTGCAGGCTTCTACCAACTAGCATGTCTTTCTTGTAAAAAATCAGATTATGCAGTTGCTTTGGACTTTATTCATAAATCTTTAGTGTATAACTGGCATAATATGAAAGCACGAACGCTCAAAGCGGCCATTCTTACGACTCTAAATAGAGACAATCATAGTTTCCTAGAGGAATGCAAAGAAATTGATCCACTGGATATGGGATGTCTGTATCTCGCAGCGAAAAACGAATCTGCCCTGGATTCTTGGAAACAAACAATGGGAACTTCTGCCCATAATTTTTTAGAACTTTCTTTGGATTTCCTAAAATGTGGATTTTATGAAGATGCCATTGCCATTCTTGATTCTGCTAAGGAAATTACCCCTTTAATCGCATATTATCAAGGTTACATATACTCATTACAAGGAAATTCTGCAAAAGCAAAAGAATATTTCCAGAAAGGAGAATCTCTTCCTTCGGATTACTGTTTTCCTAACAAAATAGAAGAACTCAATATATTAGAAACAGTTATTCAGGCATTAGACTACGCTCCTTATGCACACTACTACCTTGGAAATCTGCAGTATGATAAAAAACAATACGAAAAAGCAATCACCCATTGGGAGGTGGCACTTTCACAAGATAACACCATTGCAATGGCATTTCGCAATCTGGCCATTGCCTACTACAATAAACAGAAGGATACTTCGAAAGCCTTCATCTATATGAAAAAAGCCTTTGAGCTAGATTCCTCTTATTCAAGATTTTTACTGGAATATGACCAACTATCTGCAAAAACCATGATTTCTAACAAAACAAGATTGGACTTTCTTGAAAAACATTTAGATTTGGTTGTAGATCGCGACGCCTTGTATTTAGAATATATTACATTGCTCAACAATACGGGAAACCATAATCAAGCGTTCCACTGTCTGACAACGCACCACTTTCATCCTTGGGAAGGTGGCGAAGGAAAAGTAAGTTCTCAATACCGATATGCACTGACCCAAAAAGCATTGACTGAATTATCGCAAAAAAACTACGAAAAAGCAATCCACCTATTAGAATTAACGATGAACTATCCTGACAATCTAGGAGAAGGAAAGCTACCAAATGTACAGGACAATATCGCCCACTACTATATGGGAGTTGCTTATCGAGCAATGGGAAATGACTCTTTTGCTTCTAACTATCTCCAGTTAGCAGCTGTAGGTTTGGAACACCCAAGTAGTGTTCTCTATTATAATGACCAACCTTCCGATACCATTTTTTATCAAGGACTAGCTAACGAGGCATTGGGTAATACAGATGCCGCAAGAAAATGCTACCATCAACTGTTAGCTTTCGGAGAGAAACATCTCTTTGATAAAGTAAGCTATGATTACTTTGCTGTATCTCTTCCGGAAATCGAACTTTTCCCAAGTGATATTCAAACAAGAAATGATATCTATTGTAACTATTTGATTGCTTTAGGTCACATCGGCTTGGGCAATCACGATAAAGCAAAATTGTTATTGCAAACTATACTAGAAACACATCCTGATTACCAAGGAGCTATTAGGCATCTTCAAATGTTAGCATCACTATAAAGACTATGAAGAAATAACCCATAAAAAATCGGGCTATCATTTTAATACTGATAACCCGGTTTTTTAATGCATCCATTTTCAAATACTATCTTATATCATTGACAAGAACAAACTGCTCTTCTTCTTTTAATTCTATAACTGTACAATCATTGGCATATGTACATTCCGGTAAAACTATCATTGCAGACAATTCCTCCGCATTCGCTGGAAGTGGTGCCAAATGCCAAATTGCTGCATTGATTTTAATCAATGTGTTCTTAGGCACCAGAAATGCTTCTGTCAATTTGGTAACCGGATGTTCTCCCGACGCTGGGCTCACATGAATAATCATATCATCATTTAATGGCAAAATAATCTCCCATGTAGTAGTGTGATATTCCACAGCCTGAATCAACATCTTCGCCGGTTTTTTTACTTGAATAGGCGAAAATCCAACGTTTTTGCAAGTCTGAGCTCCCAAACGATCCGGATAAAAGCGATGTAGCTCTCCTTCCAACGCAAACCCTCCCGGTGCCCCCATTGGATAAAACGTACCAAAAGGCGCAAATTCCTCACTATTGATTTTTTTCACTTTAATTTCTTTCATTTTTCCATCTCCATTTCTTAAATACAGAAAACTCATTCGTAGTCATTAATGAGATTTCCTTGCTTCTATTGTACAATAGTTCCTTCTTCATCCCATAAATCATGCCAGTCCCTGGCATCTTCCCATAAGAATACTTGCCCTTTTACTAGGCGATTGTTTTTTTCTAAAGTTGCAATGGATATCATTTCTTCTTCCGTCAATGGATCTTCTGTAACTAATTTTAAATTGCTGACATACTGTTCCTCTTGAATAGAAAACGGAATGGGAATCTGTCCTTTTTTCACTGCCCATTTTAGAGCAATCACTGCTGGATGACAATGATGTGCCTTAGCAATGGCAAGCATCTCCGGAGTTTGAATATCTGCAATATCCTCCAGACATATATCTCTTTCTGGTCTTGTAGGAGAACCAATTGGCATGAATCCGATGGGCTGAATCTGATGGGCTACTAAATAATCAAATAATTCTTGTTGCTGGAAACAAGGATGTAATTCCATTTCACAAGCTACTGGTTGTATACACAGTAATGGTAGTACTGCCTCCATTTTAGGAATCGTCATATTGGAAATCCCAATATGTTTTACAAGTCCTTGATCCACTAGATTTTCAATTTGTCTATAGGTATCTAAAAATTCTTCTACACGAAATGGTCTGGAATCCGGATTTCTAGAATCTACATCACAATGAGGTGCATGATAATTGGGAAATGGCCAGTGAATAAAAAACAAATCAATATATTCACACTGAAGGTCTGCAATGCTTTTCTGACAAGATTCTTCTACTCGACGATGCATATCGTTCCATACTTTTGTCATAATATAAAGTTCTTTACGCTCTACAACACCTTCCTCAAATGCAATTCGAAACACTTCACCGATTTGGTCTTCATTTCCATAACAAGCTGCGCAATCAAACATACGATATCCACAGCGTATCGCTCCGCTCACTGCAGCCGACACCTCTTCCGGTGTAAATCGATCAGAACCAAAGGTTCCCATTCCAATACACGGTACGGTGTCCCCGTTATATAACGTTCTCTTAGGAACTAATTTAGGATTGAGCCACATACTCATATTTTTCCCCTTCCTCTTATTTTATTTTTGTAATGACAATCTTTTTCATCATTTTTTCCATATCTTCCATCCGGAAAAATCCAGTTTCTTCTCGTAAAGCCGACGCGGCAGAAATAGCGCTTGCCTTTTTTAGTATTGCTTCCATGGACAAATTTTCTTCCAATCCAATGGCAAATCCCGCAATCATAGCGTCTCCACATCCCACCGTATTCACCGCTTTTATTTTAGGTACCTTTGCCTGGTAGATTCCTTCCCCACAGACTACAAGGGAACCTTCTGCACCCAAGGATATGGTCACTATTTCTACACCCCTCCCGTAAATCTCTTCCGCTGCTTCTATAAGTTCTTCTCTGGTATCACAATGTTTTCCCGTCAGCATACGAATTTCATCTATATTTGGTTTAATCATCGTAGGTTTCGCTTCAATCCCTTTGGAAAGGAGTTCTCCACTGGTATCTAAAATCACTTTTTTACCAGCTACCTTTACCATTGTCACTAGACTTTGATATGCCGACAGCGAAAGCCCTTTTGGCACACTTCCTGATATCACTACTACGTTGGCCTTTTGTACTAAAAAAGTGAATTTTTCTTGAAATGCTGCAAATTCTTCCTGAGTAACTGTAAACCCAGGTTCTAAAAATTCGGTTTGCTGCTGGGTGGTCTCATTCCAAATATTAATACAAGAACGGCTTTCCTCTTGCAAGCAATAAAACATGGGTTCCACCCCAAAGGCACTTACCGAATCTTCTATATAATTACCTGCATGTCCCCCTACAAACCCGGTTGCTACCACCTGCGCACCTGCAATCACCGCCGGTTTGGATACATTCAATCCCTTTCCACCTGGCGTATAAGTACAAGACATCACTCGGTTGACCTCTCCTTGTTTGAAACTATTTACCACATAGCGTTTATCAATTGCCGCATTAAGTGTTACTGTTAATATCATTTTGTCACCTTCCTTTGTGAAATATACGGCTAGACTTCACTATCAATGAGTATTTTTCCTTTGACAGCTCCCGGCGTTTGATACAGTGCAAATGCATCTGCAATCTTACTCAGTGGCACTTTTTGAAAGATAAAAGACTCATCTATTTTAAATGCCCCTGTTTTGATATAATGTGCTGCCAAAATCCATTCTTCTCCCGGAAATGGTGCACTATAATTCATCCAAGAACCAGTGAGATACATTTCTTTTCGATTTAAGCACTCCCATTCTTCTATAGAAAATGTAATTTCCTTTGTTGGAGTTCCAATAAAACAAACTTGTGCTTTATTGGCTGCCAGTTGAAATGCCATCTTCATGGTAATCGTATTCCCGGCTGTTTCATAAATATAATCAAATCCTTTTCCATCGGTTAGTGCCATCGCCTGTTTCATAAAATCTTTTTCCAAAGTATTTACACCCTCTGTCGCTCCAAACCGCTTCGCCAGCTGAATTCGTTCTGGTGAAATATCAAATACGACCACCTGTTTTGCCCCAAATAATTTAGCCCACTGCATAGTCAATATGCCAATATTTCCACCTCCCAAGATAGCCACTGTCTTGCCACCTTGATAGTCTAATCTTCGTAACCCATGTAGTGCTACCGTAATAGGTTCAAAAAATGCTGCCTGCTCAAATGCTACTTTCTCATCAAATTTCACTGCATTTTTTTCCGGTACTACTACATATTGTGCAAAACTTCCAAACTGGCGTGAACCAATGAAACTGTAGTTCTTGCACAAAGAGTAATTTCCCTTCTGACAATCTTCACATTTCATGCAAGGCACCAAGGGTACCCCTGCCACTCGGTCTCCAACTGACAGCGTAGTCACTTCATCGCCTATTGCTTCCACAATTCCAGAAAATTCATGCCCGATGACATTAGGGAAAAAATGACATGCATCTCCATTGACTCTTGGAATATCTGAACCACAGATTCCTGTGTATTTGACCTTGATTAAAACTTCACCAGCATTTGGCACCGGCGTTTCCATCTCTTCATAACGAATATCTCCTTTTGCGTAGATTACACCTGCTTTCATTTATTACCTCCTTTTTCGTACTCGCCATTGGTTTCATTCATCAGCCCTTTCAAACTCTGATATAATTTCAAATAGGTCTCATAATTTTTCTGGTAAATTATATGGTGATTCTGATTTGGTTCGTGTTTTCTCATGACGTTTACCGTCATTTGAACCGCTTCATTAAAATCTTGGTACATACCGATTCCAACTCCCGCCAATATTGCTGCGCCTAATGTGGTTGCAGTGTCCGAAGAAGGAACTGATATCGGTTTTCCCGTCACATCAGATTTAATCTGCGTCCATAAAAGTGAATTGGCCGATCCACCCATTGCCCATAATTTTTCAACTTTGGCTCCAGCTTCCTGTGCAATATCTAGGTTGTGTTTGAGCGAATAAGCCACACCTTCCATTGCCGCCCGCACCATATGTCCTTTGGTCTTGCTGTAATCCAATCCATAATAAACACCCTTTGCTTTCGGGTTCCAGATTGGTGAACGTTCTCCAGCCATATACGGCAGAAATATCACACCTTCACTGCCCACAGAAACTCTATTGGCCAATTCATTAAGTTGCATCAACGAAGACTTTCCACTTTCTTCTATTTGCGTTCTTTCATATTGCGCAAACTCTTTTTCTACCCAGCGCATCACTCCGCCACCTCCGGTAGTTCCTCCTTGCAGCAACCATTTTCCTGGAACTACATGGCTGCCCATAATTAATCTGGGATCTGCCACATAATCTTCCAAGCAAATACTCATTCCGCCTGCTTGACCACCCTGCTCTTGTGTTTCGCCCGGATGTATTACACCTGCTCCTAAAGTTCCACATGCCGCATCCAATCCACCTGCTACTACAGGTGTCCCCTCTGCCAACCCAGACTCCTTTGCCGCTTTTTTCGTTACTCGTCCAACCACCTTATGGCTGGGTACCAACTCTGGTAGAAAGTCTCTGGGAATCTCCAATGCTTCACACATTTCGTTATTCCATATTTTTTTTCGCATATCAAAACAATGCACTCCATATCCCTGGGATAAATCATGACTCAATGCTCCTGTTAATCGATAGGCAATAAATGCATTGGATTGTAAAATCTTATCAATCTTTCCATATACTTCTGGCATATTCTCTCGATACCATATGATTTTTGCAGTAGTATATGTGGGCTGCAGTGAATTGCCCGCTAATTCAAATATCTTATCTGCACCAATTTTTTTGTTCAATCGTTCACAAATACTTTGCGCTCTCGTATCCATCCAAATCGGTGTATTAGCAAGCACTTTTCCAGCTTTATCAATGGGAATTGCCGACCAGCTTTGCCCATCAATTCCAATTCCTACGATTTCTTCTGCTTTCACTAAATATGCTTTGAATAAATTTTGAATTGCCTGACAGATAGCTACCCACCACTCCTCCGGATTTTGTTCTGCCCAACCTTCTTTTGGATAATACACTGGATACTCTCCCGTAGTAGATATAACTACTGTGCCATCTTTTTCAAACAATGCAATCTTACAGGCGCTGGTTCCAATATCAATTCCTAACAAATATTGTTTCATACCCTTCTCCTTATGCTTTATCCGCACAACCGCATACCTGCATACGATTTTTCACAAGTTTGGTGACTGCTTCCATTCCCACTTTTCCAAAAGCTTTCGGATCAAAAGTTTCTGGTTTTTCTATAATTAGTTTTTTTATAGCATCCGTATAGGCTACACGTAGTTCGGTAGCAAAATTCACTTTGCAAATACCTCGTCGTACACAATCCTTTACTTCTTCATCGGAAATCCCTGAAGCACCATGCAGTACAAGTGGAATAGATACCATATTTTTAATTTCCGACAAGCGTTCCTTATCTAAGACCGGAGTACCCACATAAAATCCATGAGCCGTTCCAATAGCAACTGCCAAAGAATCAATTCCAGTACGCTCTACAAATTCTACTGCTTCTTTTGGATCTGTATTGGTGTCCAACTTTACCTCTAAATCATCTTCTTTTCCACCCACTTTTCCAAGTTCTGCTTCTACCGGAATCTGATATTGTTTTGCTTCTTCTACTACTTTTTTACTGACTGCAATATTTCCTTCTAATTCTTCATGGGAACCGTCAATCATCACGGACGTATATCCACATTTCAAGCATTGCACCGCAAGTTCATAGCTACTTCCATGATCTAAATGCAGACATACCGGAACGCTTGCTTTTTTTGCTTCCGCTGCAACAATTGCCGCATAAGTTTCTACCGTGCCATACTTAATCGTAGACGGAGTTGTTTGTAACATCACCGGTGCCTTCACTTCTTCTGCTGCTTGAATAACTGCTTTTACCATCTCCATATTCTCTACGTTAAAAGCTCCTACTGCATAACCACCTGACTGTGCGTCTACTAACATTTTCTTTGATGTAACTAATGGCATATTTTAATCCTCCTACGTGTTCTTTTTCTTTAATTATATATTTTTTCCTTTGAAATACAAGAGACAAACTTGACCACCAAATTCTTTTCATGTCGCATTGTCGACTATAATTCTTGACATTTCTTTTCTCCCTTGTTACGATAACAACAAAGCAAGTATAATATGGAGGTGGCTTATGAGAACTGTTTATACGGATTTAAATATTAAATTCACCATTGAAAACTATACTTTTTCCATTCTTAATATTGTATTCGAGAAATTTTTACGCTCTATTCCCAGACATAGTCATGGTCACAATAGTTATGAAATTCACTACATTCCCCATGGTCATGGTAACGTTTATATTCAAAACGACTTATACCAAATCTCCCCCAATACACTATATATGACCGGTCCCAACGTGGAACACGAGCAAGTTCCTGCAAAAGATGACCCCATGGCTGAATACTGTATTTATTTTAAATTGGGAAAAGACATCTCCTCTACATTTGTCCCTCCCGATTCTCTCTGTGCACAATTTGAAAAAACCGCTTTTTGGTATGGAAAAGATACACAAAACATGTATCCTTTAATGCGACAGTTATTTTTTGAGTTAGAACATCACTATACGGGATACACTACCCAAGTAGAAACTTTATTACAACAGTGCATCGTAAAAATCGTCCGAAATTATGAAGATCGAAAAATTTCCCAATCCCATTTTTCACCTTCCAATCTGGTAGACCGTAAATATCTCATTGTAGAAGAATGCTTTCTCTACAACTACGAAACCATTACATTGAAAAATCTCTCCAAAAGACTGGGATTGAGCACCCGTCAGACAGAAAGATTTTTAAATGAATATTATAATAAAACATTTTCACAAAAAAAGACCGAAGCTAAAATGTCCATGGCTAAAATTTTATTAAACGATGACACTATGAACATATCCCATATCGCAGTTCAATTAAATTATTCTTCCGTAGAACATTTCTCTTATGCTTTCAAAAAATATTATGGTGTAACTCCACGGCAATATCGAGCAAAAATGTGACTATATTTGTTTTTGAATTTTTCTATACTATCTATCCTTAGACATGGTTCCAAGTTCAAAATATATCTCTACCATCTCCAGATTCTTTTTTATTATCTTCCATTACAGATTATACATTATCATCCACAAACTCTGGATAATTCTTTTTATACTGATTCATGACCTCATAAGTATTGTTTACTACGTCACTACCAATTCCCATCTTCTATCCATTCTGTTGATATCTTTGAATTAGCTATATCATAAAAATAGTCAGCATCTTTAAGTTTGTTTATCAGATTTTTATCTATACCACTTGAAAGAGGAAGGTCATTTACTATATTTTGAACAGCTCCATTGTTAGAACTCGTAACAACAATATTATTTTTAGTAACATAATCAGGAATCTCCCCGATTGAAGCTCTTTCCCAATATATAGTTTTCTCCGTTCCCGAAATACGATGATCCACTAACTAATTTCCTACATTCTCTTCCTATAAAAATCCAAAAACCTCGATTATCCAATTCCTTTCCATCATCAACTTTATGTGACATGATATTCTGATATCTTATCTAGTCCATTATCTCCCAGCGCCCACTATAGCCTCTTCCAACATATTTTAGATTTGACATTTTTTTCATTTGACGTTCTACTGTCTTTTCACTAACAGATGCTGCTTTTGCAATTTCTTTTTTTGTTACTTTACTATTTTCATGTACTAGCTTAATAATTAACTCCTGCAAATCCGTTTCATCTTGACCGGCACTTTGACCGACATCTTGACCGACATCTTGACCGACATCTTGACCGACATCTT
>JAVXHR010000026.1:0-26330 GCA_036656795.1 Lachnospiraceae bacterium
AAATATGCAGTACCGCTCCAAGGCGACGCTGGTGGCGGAATATGAAAACACCCGGCGCACCTATCAGTCTGTGGGCTTAATTCTCAGCCTGCTGGTGGCGTTTATCGGCGTGATGAATTTCATCAACACCGTGGTCACCTCCATCGTGTCCAGACGGCGGGAGCTTGCCATGCTGCAAAGCATCGGCATGACGGGCAGACAGACCCAAACCATGCTCATTTTTGAGGGGCTTTTCTATACCGTCTTTACCGCCGTGTTTGCCTTGACCGTGGGCAGCGTGCTGGGGTATCTCGCCATTGGGGGACTGACCGGCGGCGGGCTGTATATGAGCCTGCATTTCACCGTCCTGCCGTCTCTTTTGTGTCTGCCGATTTTAGCCGTCCTCTCCATTTTTGTCCCCTATTGCACCGGCCGCAGCCTGCACCGCGACAGCATTGTGGAAAGGTTGCGGGAGGCGGAATAGAGGGGTGGCGTGAGCAAGTTGCTTGCAGCTACGGCACTCACAGTCATTTCAAGGGTATTGAGATAATCTACACAAACAAGCCACTGTACTAACTTTTTACGGTTAGTGCAATGGCTTGTTTCGATTAATTATAAATCAATTATTTTGTCTTATATATCTGAAAGTTTTTGTACTGCTTGAGTGGAAAGAATTGTTTCACAGTGTTCTTCCAAAAATGCAAGAGAAGCACTAGAAGCTTTTTCTAATGTTCCATATTCAGAAAGCATATTACAAATCTTGTTAAAATCATTTGTAGAATGGTCTGATTGAGATAATGCTAAAACATAAATATCATTTCCGGCATCTTTATACAAGGTATTTGAACCCTGATACATCTTGCCCAGTAAATGTGCCGCATCTATAACACTGTCCATCGTTGCAAATGAGAAGAGTCGTATACTTGGTTTGCGAGGGGCTTCTTCAGGTGTTTTATCATCGGTCACACTGGAAACGGCTTCCTTTACTTTATTTAATAAGTCAAGAAATTCTTCGGCTCCTTCTAATTTATCAAAGGAGGTTTTACTTTGAGCATTGTTACCGGATACAGATGGCGAAAATTTGGAAAATCTAGTATCTAATTCTTCAGGATCTTCTACTTTAGTGATAATTAGCACGACAGAATCTGAAGATGCAGGAATAGCCTCTATCATCAGAGGGATATCATCAGCCTCAAAACCACATTCAAATGCAGCTTGCTGCATCATGTCATGGAACAGTGATTTTGCTTTCTCTGTGCCATATGCTAATTCGCTTAATTTTAACTGGCGGTCCGCCAAGTCACTACGCGTTAAGGTACAGCGTATCTGATTGTCATTTAGTTTTTCTATCTTCATATTCATCACTTCCTTCGTATGTGTCATGTTTACTTACTATTAGTATAAACAAAAACAAAAAATATGTAAAGAAATTAAAGAAAAATTAAATAAATACTTGCAATCTAGTTATACTTTGCTTATAATGGCAATACAAGAAAGGGCATTTCCGATGGCTATGTATAAAAAAAGGAGGTATATGCCTATCTAAGCACATTTTTATCTCAATTATAGGTCTTAATTAAAACAAATCTAGCGTGCGTAACAGCTCGAATCTCAGAATATGAGAAAAATTCATCAAAAGTCGTATCAGACAAATTTTCAAACAGTAGAATGACAATTAAAATGTAAAAAGAAATTGAACCTTTATAAATGAAGTCCCTTCTTGTCAGCCAATGAGACATTTTGAATAGTATATCACAAACCTCAAGGAATGATGTCTTATAGCCATAGCTATCTTTTACTATGGGAGGAAAACATGTGCGAAGTTGTATCTAAATATCAAGAATTATTTACAGAATTAGAAAAGTACGAAGAAAAAGGTGTTCCTATTATGATGGAAGGAGAGAAAGCGAGCCCAATGCAGGTGATAACGGCACATATGGTTCGAGAAGATATGGCATATATGAGAGATTATGAATTTGAAACAGATGGTAGTGTAAAAGAAGTATATTTCAATCATGTAAATAAAATCGATTAAAAAATAATACCCCTCATAAAAAGACAATTGATTTTAAATATAATCTTAAATTTGTCGAAATAGTTAATGACGTGCGATACAAATGTTGTTATAATAAGGTCTAGTAGGAGGTGCAACATGGACGAAAGAACGAGAAGAAGGAGTAGTGGAAATTCCACGAGACCTAATCCAAGCAAAACCAGACCGAATCCAAATGCAGCACGAAAAAAAGTAAAATCAAAAAGAAGAAGAAAAAGAAATCTTGGATTCAAGGTGTTTATTATAGTCATATTGAGTGTGTGTGTGCTAGGAGCAGCTTTATTATGGACAAAGTATGGACCATCAAAAGAAAAAGCAGATTTGAATAAATATTATGGAATAGAAAATGAAAATCAGCTAGCTACGATTGTTAATAATGAAGTGTTGGAAACACATGGAATGGTTCTAGAGGGACATACATATATAGAATATGCTGCAGTGCGAGATTATCTAAATGAAAGATTCTATTGGGATCCGAATGAAAACATTTTACTTTATACATTGCCACAGGATATGATAACAGTTGCTGTCGGAAGTAAAGATTATACTATTTCGAAAGAAAAAAAATCTGAAGATTATGTGATACTCAAAACAGAAGGAAGTACTGCTTATATTGCACTTGATTTTGTGCAAAAATACACAAATCTTGAGTATAAGGTGTATAAAAATCCAAACCGTGTGATGATAGTAAATGATTGGGGACAAACAACAGTCGCAACAGTGAAAAAGAATACTCAAGTTCGTTATCGTGCGGGGGTTAAGAGTCCAATCCTGACAGATATTAGTAAAAAATCAGTGGTGACAGTGATTGAAAAAGAAGGGGATTGGAAAAAAGTCAGAACCAAAGATGGTTATATCGGATATGTAAAATCCAGTGCTTTAAAGGGCGAAACAAAGAAAAAGATTTCCAGAGATTTCAAAGAGGAAGAATTTACAAATATTTCTAAAGATTACACAATTAATCTGGCATGGCATCAAGTAACGAGTCAAGCAGCTAATAATAGTGTATTGGAGACGATTGCAAAAGCCAAGGGTTTGACAACCTTATCGCCAACATGGTTTAGCGTATCGGATAATTCCGGTAATCTTTCTTCTATTGCAAGCTCAGAATATGTGAATTATGCACATCAATCGAATATAGAAGTGTGGGGATTAATTGATAATTTTAGTGAAAATGTTGACTCTTTTGAGTTACTCAGTCACACATCCAGCAGAGAGAATCTGACAAATCAATTAGTATCTGAAGCACTTCAGACAGGATTAGATGGGATTAATGTTGATTTTGAAAATATCTCTAAAGAAGCAGGAGAACATTATATTCAATTTATTAGAGAGCTTTCGGTAAAATGTAGAAAAAATGGACTTGTATTATCGGTAGATAATTATGTTCCAAAGGGTTATACTTCGCACTATCATCGAAAAGAACAAGGAATTGTAGCGGATTATCTTATTATTATGGGATATGATGAGCATTTTAGTGGTTCTTATGAAAGTGGTTCGGTGGCATCAATTGATTTTGTAAAAGAGGGAATTGAAGCAACACTCAAAGAAGTTCCTGCTAATAAAGTTATTAATGCAGTTCCATTTTACACAAGATTGTGGAAAGAAACACCAAAGACAGAGGGTGAAATTGAAGCGGAAGTAGGAACAGAAGCAGAGAAATATACTACAAAGGTATCAAGCGAGGCGATGGGAATGTCTAACGCTGCACAGCGAGTTGCTAATGTGGGTGCAGAGATAACTTGGGATGACAAAACACAGCAGAATTATGCACAATGGGAAACCGAGGGTGTAACTTATAAGATATGGTTAGAAGATGCAGCATCAATTGAAGCAAAACTAAAGCTAATGAAGGAAAATAAGTTGGCGGGAACAGCCGGGTGGAAACTAGGGTTTGAAACTAGCGATATCTGGGAACTAATACTGAAATATGTAAATTAATATTCTTGATAAAAATAAAATATCCCCTGAATGCATATAGTTAGATGAATGTATGTTGACAGGGGATGTTTTTTTGCGAAAGAAGATAGAATTTCTTATGGTTGTGATTATATTGTGTGGAACAATTGCCGCTAGTCAGAAGTTAAGTCAGTATGTAGTAAACACTCAAGTAAGACATGAGGAACAAGAGAAGACAATTGTATTAGACCCAGGCCACGGAGTGTATTAATAGCGCAAGCATTTAAAGGACAAGTCTCAATGAAAGAGTGAGATTAATAAACTTGGATTTGCCATATAATCGTGGTATTATGGAGATAACTAGATGCGAAAATATTTCATAATAATACGAAAAATTATGCATTGGAGGGTGATTAATGAAATTACTATTAAAAAAATCCAGATGGAGTTTGAGTGCCATTGTACTTGGAGGAATGAGTATAATTGTTGCATTAATTATGTTTAAACTGGGAGTAACAACTAGTACAGAGCAGTTTATACATAAAAATATGGAGGAAATGAATAAAACGGCGATATCCTCTATGAATTATAGCTTTAAAACTTTTATAGATATGCTTGAGCAACAGTCAAAGATGATAAATCTTATATCAAATACCACGGATGATGAAATCATGACAGCCCTTAAGACATTTTCTGCAGATAAAAGATTTGCTCGGGTAACTTTAATTACTACTGATGGGAAAGCCTATTCCAGCCAATATGGAATCGTGACAATTTCAGATATGACGGTTATTTCTAATATGGACAAGAATTATACGACCATGACAGACCCAAGAATCACAGAACAAGGAGAGTTGGTTATAGATATCGGAACACCGGCATATCTAAGTGGGGAAAAAGTCGGACGTTTGGTGGCGACAATCGGGAGTGCAGAGTTAAAAGAGTTGTATATTAGTAATAGCCTACAAGGGGATGCAGGCTTAACGCTTGTAACGAGCACAGGTATGGTTATCACAACAGTCTCGAAACGAAAAATGGTGGCTGAAGTAAAAGATGATTTTTTTGAGTTTTTTCAAGATAAAGAGGTTGAATTTATTAAAAATACACCAGCTGGTATGACAGAAGACATTAAAAATAATCAGTGTGGATGGCTTAAGTGTAGAAAAGATGGACACTCGCTTTGCGTTAATTATCAGCCATTTGGAGTGAATGGGTGGTATATGATAGTATCCGGAACAGATAAAACATTAGATATGCAGGTATTAAATATTAGGCGTTATGCTCTATTTTTAACATCTATAGTACTACTTGTATCATGTGGAGTTGCAGCAGTTATAATCATACAACGGGGAAAAGAACAAGAACGAATGAATGCATTGAAAAGCACCTATAATATTGCAATCAGGAAAACAAATGATTTGTTTTATGAAGTGGACATCGACCGAGATCAATTTGTAGATTATTCTGAAAGTAGTGAAAAGGCAGTGTGGAAAAAAGCTCCAACAAAATATAGTAAGGCATTGTCACAAGTAGCAGAAGCTTGTACTCCTGAATTCAAGAAACAATTTTTAGAAACTTTTACGCCAGAGAGTGTTAAGAGTAAGATAAAAGAAGGCGTGTCGTATATACATCTAGAGTATAAGATTGTGACAGACAAAGAGGTGTTTCGTTGGTTATCAGTAACAGCAGTACCAGTAGCCGATTACACCACGAACGCTACAAAACTAATTTGTATGGAAAAAGATATTACGGAACAGAAACTACATCATGAACGTTTGCATCGTTTTGCTACACAGGATGGTTTAACGGAGTTATATAATAAAGTTACGGTTCAAAGTAGAATTGATTATTTTCTTCAAAAAGAAGGAAAAGAGGGGAAGCATGCATTAATAATGATTGATATTGATCATTTTAAAGCGGTTAATGATACGTTGGGACATGCAAAAGGTGATGAAGTAATTAGTAAATGTAGTGACATCTTGCGCCGGATTTTCGATAAAGAAGATATTGTAGGAAGAATAGGTGGAGATGAATTTGTTGTGTTACTAAAAGATTACAATACATTAGAAAGAGTGTGTAAAAAGGCACAGGAGATATGTGATGGGTTTCGCAAGACATATACGATGTCTGAGAATCCAGATAAAACAGCGCGAATATCAGCAAGTGTTGGAATATCTTTGTATAATCAAGATGGACAAAACTTTGATGAATTGTATAAAAGTGCGGATACAGAACTCTATACAGTAAAAGAAAATGGACGAGATCACTATAGTTATAAAAATATAGTGGAATAATCATCATAATGGATAAGCCTTAATACGTATGTTGTACATAAATAACATATAAAAGGTGGAAACTACAATTTGAAAAAAAAAGAAAGTATCGTCTATACAATAGAACGGGAGTTTGTCTCTACTATATCAACACAAGAAGTGATGATGCGGTTAATAAAAATCCATTCAACCTCTGATATGAGTATGGTGGTGAACAGGGGAAAAAAATGAAGGTAAAACAAGAATCATCAATGTTTTACGTTGCTGTGTATATCAGATTATCAAAAGAAGATGGAGACAAAGAGGAAAGTGACAGTGTCGGAAATCAAAGAAAAATAATAACGGAATATCTTGAGAAAAATCCGGAATGTATCATACAGGAAATGTATATAGATGATGGATATACCGGCATAAATTTCAAACGCCCTGCATTTCAAAGAATGATAGCTGATATTGAGGCAGGTATTATAAACTGTGTTATTGTAAAAGATCTTTCAAGATTTGGCAGAGATTATATTGAAACGGGAAGATATCTGGAACGATATTTTCCGGAGTTAAAAGTACGCTTCATCTCGTTGACAGATGGGATTGATAGCAGAAAGAAAGAATATGACATGCTTTTGCCAATAAAAAACATATTCAATGAACAGTATGCCAGGGATATCTCTAAAAAAGTTCAGACAACTATTGTGGCAAAACAAAAAGCAGGAGAATTCATTGGTTCATTTGCAAGTTATGGATATAAAAAATCCGAGTTAAATAAGAACAAATTAGTGGTTGATACATATGCAGCCGAAGTGGTTAGAACAATATATTCTTTCTATATTAAGGGATATACAAAACAACAAATAGCGAAGATGTTAGATGAAGATGGAATTCTTTGTCCTACAGAATATAAGAAAGTAAGTGGACTAAATTACAGGAATAATCGTTGTACGAGGTCTATGAGCTATTGGTCTTATTCTACAATTAATAGTATCTTACACCATGAAATATATATAGGAAATATGGTACAAGGTACAAAACATCAACGAATGAGAAGTAAGCAGTACAATGTAGAAAGAGAAAATTGGAAAATCGTTGCAGATACCCATGAAGCAATTATTGATAAAGAAACATGGGAAAAAGTGCAAATACTTTTAAAAAAAGGGACAAGAGGACAGAATGTAGAATTAAATTCAAACATATTTGCCGGTTTTGTAACCTGTGGGACTTGTGGAAGAGCTATGGTTGCCACTACGTGGAAACGTGCAGATGGAAGCAGAGGTTGTACGTTTTATTGTGGGACATATAAAAGAAGCGGCACAGAATTTTGTACAGCACATAAAATTTCTATAAAAATAATAGAAGACATTGTAATAAATGATATGAAGATGATAATAAAAAAGATTGATAATCTAAATGAATTGATTAAGAACGAGGATAAAACAATATCCAGGGGGAGAAAAATAACAGAGAAAAAAGAAAAGAAAGAATTGGAACGTGTCAAACGGTTAAAACAAGCAATTTATGAAGATTATAAAGAGGGTATAATTAATAAACAAGAATTTGATACTTATTATGAAAGTTATCAAAGAAAAGAGACGTTATATACCAAGCAGATCCAGGTATTGGATAAGATAAAAAAAGAAAGTATGGAAAAAGATGTCTTTAAAAGCACTTGGGTAAAAAGATTATTAGAAAATAAAGACATTGAAAAACTAGATAGAGAATGTGTGATAGAAATGATAGATCAAATTGTAATCTATGAACATCATCAGATTACAATCAGGTATAAGTTTTCCAATGAAATGGAAGTGCTTTTTCCAAAGCAATACCGTTTGAATACCGAGTTATAGTTGCGCAAGTAACACCCAGACCACGGAGGCGAAGACCCTGGAAAAGTTGGTATTAATCAGGCAAAGGAGAAAGAAATTAATTTATCGATTGCAAGAAAAGTAAAAAAGAAATTAGAAATAATGGGATTCAAGGTTATTATGACACGAGAAAAAGATAAGGTTGTATCTAAAAAAGATTCTCAAAATCTGAAAGTAAAAGATATGAAAGCTAGAGTAGAATTAATTAACAAGACGCTTCCTGTTCTTGTAGTCAGTATCCATCAGAATAGTTATCAAAAAGAAAATATCAAAGGGGCGCAAGTCTTCTATTATACCCATTCAAAAGAGGGAGAAAGAATTGCGCTTATTATGCAGGAAGCAATGAAGATGCTTGGAGATGAGAACACAAGGCAGGCAAAGGCAAACGACACCTATTATTTGCTTCGCAGGACAAAGGTTCCAACAATTATTGTGGAGTGTGGATTTTTGTCAAATCAGGAAGAGGCAGAAAAGTTAGTTACAATAGAATATCAAGAACAAGTTGCAGAGGCAATTTGTAAAGGAATTGAACATAGTGTTCTTAAAACAGGGCGCAGATATTAGTAGAAATGTAAAAATGTCGGGTAAGATGCAAATGCTTTTAATTTTACTGAAATGGTGGTATAATATTGACCATGAAAACGATAATAAAAGTATTAGATGAAAACAACATGGATAAAGAAATTTTGGAACAAGCGGGTGAAATTTTACAACAGGGTGGATTGGTGGCATTTCCAACAGAAACAGTGTATGGATTAGGAGCAGATGCGTTGTGTGAGGATGCTGCAAAGAAAATTTACGCTGCAAAGGGAAGACCATCAGATAATCCGTTAATTGTGCATATTACAGAGATACAGGCGCTTGAGGACATTGCAATTCATATACCGGAACAAACAATGGATCTGTCTGAACACTTTTGGCCAGGTCCACTTACTATGATATTCGAAAAAAGTGAGAAGGTTCCTTATGGTACAACGGGTGGATTGGAAACAGTTGCAGTTCGCATGCCAGATCATGCAATTGCTAGAGAATTAATTATTGCAGGGGGAGGTTATATTGCAGCACCCAGTGCCAATACTTCCGGTAGACCAAGTCCAACGACAGCGCAGCATGTAGCAGATGATTTGGATGGAAAGATTGAGATGATTCTAGATGGAGGCAGTGTAGATATAGGGGTAGAGTCTACGATCTTGGATATGACGGTTTCTCCTCCGATGATATTACGACCGGGGGCAATTACAAAAGAGATGATCGAGTTAGTCATTGGAAAAGTTACCATTGACCAGGCTATCTTATCGGCAGACAGTGAAAAGGCACCAAAGGCGCCGGGAATGAAGTATCGTCATTATGCACCAAAAGCACAGTTGATTATTATGGAAGGAAAACTGGAAGAGGAAGTACAGGCAATTAAACAGATTGCCTATGAACAGATTCGTCTTGGGTATCAGGTGGGAATTATAGCGTCAGCAGAAACAGTTAAAAAATATACGGTTGGAAATATTAAGAACATTGGTTCCAGAGAGAATGAAGGTACTATTGCAAAGAATCTATATCGTATTCTGCGAGAGTTTGATGATGAGAATGTTACATATATCTATAGTGAATCTTTTGATGTAAAAGGGATAGGAAAAGCAACTATGAATCGGCTGGGAAAAGCGGCAGGTCATCATACTCTTCAAGCAGAGGATATTGTGAAATTGCAACCTTGTCATAAGATTCTTTTTGTAAGCAAAAGTGACAGTAATCGTGGGCCAATGGCCGCAGAATTACTAAGAAATCAACCATTATTACAAGAATATGAGATTGGTTCCAGAGGGTTAGTTGTGTTATTTCCGGAACCGGCAAATCCAAAGGCAGAAGCAATTATGATGAGCCAGAAGATGACATTAAAAAATCATACGGCCAAGGCATTATCTCAAGAAGATGTGAATGAAGAGACATTAGTATTAACGATGGAAGAAAGCCAAAAGTGGAAGATTGCTACAGAGTATGAACATATTAAAAATGTATATACATTGGGTGAATATGTGGGAAATGAGATAGAGATTTTAGCACCATATGGGCAACCACTTTCAGAATATGGTGGTTCTTATGAATTGTTAAAAAAATCAATTATTAAATTAGCAGAGAAATTAAATAAGGAGGCAGTCAACAAATGATAGCAATTGGGTGTGATCATGGGGGTTATGAATTAAAGTTAGAGATCATAAAGTATCTGCAGGAGAAAAAGATACCATTTATAGATTTTGGATGTGATGGAACAGCAGTAGATTATCCTATAATAGCAAGAAGTGTAGGTCAGTCAGTTTTAGACAAAGAGAGTGAACAAGGGATATTAATATGTGGAACTGGAATTGGAATCTCTATTGCAGCCAATAAGATGAAAGGCATTCGGTGTGCACTATGTTCAGACTGTTTTTCGGCTGAGGCAACAAGGCTTCACAATGATGCAAACATTCTGGCAATGGGGGGACGCGTGGTTGGTTCCGGTCTTGGGATTAAAATTGTAGACACATTCTTAAATACAGCATTTTCAGAAGATGAACGACATATTCGACGTATTTCACTGATAGAGGAATAAGAAAGGAAGAGGCATGGGAAAAGTACATATCATGGATCACCCATTGATGGCACATAAGATTAGTTATATTCGAAGAGAAGAATTAGGTTCTAAAGAATTCAGAGAGATGATTAGTGAGATAGCAATGTTGATGTGTTATGAAGCAACGAGAGATTTGAAATTGCAGGAAGAAACGATTCGGACACCAATCTGTGAGACAACGGCATACCAATTAGCAGGGAAAAAGTTGGCAATTGTTCCAATTCTACGTGCAGGACTTGGAATGGTAGAAGGAATGTTAGCGATGATTCCAGCGGCAAAAGTAGGGCATATAGGATTGTATCGCGATCCGGACACATTAAAACCAGTGGAATATTATTGCAAATTACCGGCAGATTCTCAAGAGCGAGAGATTTTTATTGTGGATCCAATGCTTGCAACGGGAGGTTCGCTTGTTGCGGCAATTGATTTGTTAAAAGAAAAAGGTGTGAAACATATCCGAGCAATCTGTATTATTGCAGCTCCGGAAGGGGTAGAAGCATTAACGAAAGCGCACCCAGATGTAGATCTATATATTGGAGCATTAGATGAATGCTTGAATGAACATGGATATATTGTTCCAGGATTGGGCGATGCAGGTGATCGTATATTTGGAACAAAATAGAAGGAGATAAGAAACATATGACGAATAAAAGAAACAATTATATATCTTGGGATGAATATTTTATGGGAGTTGCTATGCTTTCTGGTATGAGATCCAAAGATCCGAGCACACAAGTTGGGTGTTGTATTGTTAGCCAAGAAAATAAAATTTTATCTATGGGCTACAATGGATTTCCAATTGGCTGTTCTGATGATGAGTTTCCTTGGGAGCGAGATGGAGAAGATCCACTAGAGACTAAATATGTGTACTCAACACACAGTGAGTTGAATGCTATATTGAATTACAACGGAGGAAGTTTAAAAGGGGCAAAACTATATGTGTCTTTATTTCCGTGTAATGAGTGTGCAAAAGCAATTATTCAATGTGGGATTAAAGAAGTAATCTATGATTGTGACAAGTATGCAGATACACCGGCAGTAAAAGCCTCCAAAAGGATGATGGACGCGGCGGGTGTCATATATCACCAATATAAACGTACAGATCGAGAAATCAAGATTACATTATAAGATGAATATATCTAAAAATGGCCACTGCATTAACGGAACTTCAAAAGGAGAAGGTTCACCCATGAAAGCCAAAACATATGTTGCCATCGATTTAAAATCATTTTATGCTTCGGTGGAGTGCATGGAACGTGGGCTTGACCCCATGACTACTAACCTTGTTGTTGCGGATGCCAGTCGCACTGAAAAAACAATCTGTCTTGCTGTTTCGCCATCGCTTAAAGCCTATGGTATTCCGGGCAGAGCAAGGTTATTTGAAGTGATACAGAAAGTTAGAGAAGCAAATTCCATGCGCCTTAGGAATGCACCGGGACGAGTTTTTTCGGGAGCGTCTACAAATACTCACGCACTAAAGTCTTCTCCCGGTCTATCTTTAGACTATATTATCGCACCACCAAGAATGGCGCTTTACATGGAGTACAGCACAAAAATATACAATATCTATTTAAAATACATTGCGCCGGAAGATATTCATGTTTACTCTATCGACGAGGTGTTTATCGATGTTACAAATTATCTGAACACCTATCATCTTTTGGCACGAGAGCTTGCTATGAAGATGATTTTAGATGTTTTAAAAACTACGGGCATTACGGCAACGGCCGGAATCGGAACCAACCTTTATCTTTGTAAAATTGCCATGGATATTGAGGCGAAGCACATTCAGCCAGATAAAAATGGAGTACGAATTGCTGAGATTGACGAAATGAGCTATCGAAAAAAACTATGGTCCCATCGTCCACTTACTGATTTTTGGCGTGTTGGCCGAGGTTATGCAAAGAAGTTGGAGGAAAAAGGAATTTTCACCATGGGCGATATTGCAAGATGCTCCATTGGTAAACCAACGGAGTACTATAATGAGGAGTTGCTATACAAGCTATTTGGTATTAATGCCGAGCTGTTAATTGACCATGCTTGGGGGTGGGAGCCATGTACAATTGCCGAAGTGAAAGCATATAAGCCAAGCTCTAAAAGCCTTGGATCCGGTCAAGTGCTACAATGTCCATACAGCTTTGAAAAAGCGAAATTGATTGTACGGGAAATGATCGAACTTTTGGTACTCGATTTGGTGGATAAGGAGCTTGTTACAAATCAAATGGTTTTGACCATTGGCTACGACATTGAAAATTTAACAGACCTCAAAGCACGAGAGGCCTATCATGGGGCAGTAACCACCGACCACTACGGACGTGCCGTTCCAAAACACGCACATGGTACTGCCAATCTTACAAGGTATACATCTTCTACAAAACTGATATTGGATTCCGTTATGGAGCTTTTCGATCGCATTGTGGATAAAAAACTATTGATACGAAGGGTTAATCTTGTCGCTAACCATGTTATGGTGGAAAGCAATCTTCATAAAGAGGGAGGTTACACCCAGCTCAATTTGTTTACAGATTATGGTATGGAACAGGAAAAGCAAAGGCAGCAGGAAGAAAAACTGGAACGTGAAAAAAAGACGCAGAAAGCAATGCTGTCCATAAAAAAGAAGTATGGAAAAAATGCAATTCTAAAGGGTATGAATTTGGAGGACGGGGCTACTACTATAGATCGAAATAAGCAGATTGGAGGCCATAAGGCATGATGAAAAATTACGATGATATGCTTAATTTGCCACACCCTGTTTCAAAAAAACATCCACCTATGCAACAAATGGATCGTGCAGCTCAATTCGCTCCCTTTGCGGCGCTCACCGGCTATGGAGATGCTATCAAAGAAACTGCACGGTTGACTGACAGACAAAAAGAACTGGATCAATATGAAAAAGACAGACTAAACGAAAAGCTGAATCTTGTAGCAGAGCGAATTAAGGAATGCCCGGAAATCACAATAACCTACTTCGAACCAGATGGTAAAAAGGATGGTGGTGCTTATCTGACCGTGACCGGCTATGTGAAGAAAATCGATGAATACAAGCGAAACGTTTGTTTCACAGATGGAACGAAAATTGCTATTGAAGAAATCTTTGAGATTGAGAGCAAGTTGTTTCATAAATATTAATGAATAGCCAATCTACAAATACTCACATGGATTTTGCTTGGCGTAATAAAAAATGGTACCGTTTCCATGCAGCATTTCCTTTAAAGATATAGCAGTCAATCAGGTCTGGGTCGGAGGCATTCTGGAAGTTGTTATAAGCATCTTCGATTTCTAATTTTGCCTGTGCAAGTTCCTGTTGTAGATCAAAAGAATTTGCATTTCGGGCGTAGATATCCATATCACAGTTATAGCTCTTTGTTTTTTGAAATAAGTTCACAAAAGCACCTCATCTTTCTTTTAATTATATGATAATACCTAGTATAGGTAAATAAGTAGAATAAAATACCTGTTTTGCGGATATATATGGAAATAAGAACTAGAAAAACCAGGAATGAATAGATGAATGATAATGAACGCCCTCATATTTTTATAAATTTTTTTATACGTTTAATTTTAGGAGTTGGAGTTATTTTTTTTGTAAATGAATATTTAACTTACCGAGACATTTCAATTGCTGTAGGAATGAATATAACAACTTTTTTGACATGTGGAATCTTCGGAATACCAGGGGTTGCACTACTTTATGGAATCTTATTTTATCAAAATATGTAAAGGTTGCACAAAGATAATATATTTTCAAATATGATATGGACAACATTAAAAACTGTGTTATAATACACCGTACAAGTCGTAATAATCTTAGTTTCAAAAGTGCCAGTTCCGGCATATAATTCAATCAATTAAATTTAATAAGAAATACTCATGAAAGACAAGGAGGGATACGTTGAATCGTAAGAACTTTGTGATATGTGATAGCGAACAGTCCTATGCACATCATCTGATGGAGATGTTATCCATAAAAAAGGAATTTACGTTGCAAGTTCGTACATGCACAACTTTAGAAAGTGTATTGGAGTTGGAAAAGAATCAAATTATCGACATTTTACTAATAGAAGAAAGCTATCCAAAGGATCAACGGCATAAAATTAACAGCATCTATACATTCGTATTAACCAGAGGTGGCAATTCAGACATTGCGGAAGATGAAACAGGTATCTATAAGTACCAGTCTTCTGATGCAATTTATATACAAATATTGCAGGCATGTCAGAATAAAAAAGGAGAACTCCTACAGATGTTAGCTAAGGAAAGGCGAAAAGTAATTGGTGTTTATTCTCCAATACACAGGATTGGAAAGACAACATTCGCATTAATACTGGGAAAAGAGTTGGCAAAAAGAGGGAGTGTCCTATATCTTAACTTGGAAGAATATGCAGGAGAGGGAGGTCATTTTCCAAAAGAAGCAAAGAAAACCATGGAAGATCTATTGTATTATGCAAAACAAGAGGAAGAAAATCTAGGATTTCGTATGAGTGGAATGGTAGAACAGATAGAGGAATTAGATTATATTCCACCAATTAAGACAGCGGTGGATTTAAAAGCAGTATCCTCAGAGGAATGGAGAGAATTATTGCAGCAGATATTAGAAAAAAGTATCTATGAGACCATTATTTTAGATTTGTCAGAAAGTGTACAGGGTTTGTTAGAGATATTAGGTATATGTAATGTGATATATATGCCAATAAGAAAAGATAGATTTTCCCAAGCAAAAGTGAGGAGTTATGAAATGAATCTGCAAGTATTACATTGTGAAAAGCTTGAGGAAGTAACGAAAAAGATATTGTTACCACGAGAAATAACAGACTATGTAAAAGAGTTGCTCAAAGGAGAACCTGTATGAATCGTGCAGAACAATTACATAGAAGAATTCTAGAAGAACTGGATCTGTCAGAAGAAGTAGAAGAAGAGGCTTTAACAGAGCTTATCCATCGTGTACTGGAAGAAGAGGGGGCAAAAGAATATATCTCACTTCAGGAAAAAGTACAATTGGGAAAGCAGTTATTTAATGCATTTCGTAAGCTAGATATCTTACAAGAGCTTATAGAAGATGAAGAAATCACAGAAATTATGATTAATGGAACCCAGGATATATTTATAGAAAAGGCAGGCCACATTATTAAACTTGAGAAACGATTTGCAACTCGTGGGAAATTAGAAGATGTTATACAGCAAATCGTATCGGGTTCCAATCGGCTTGTGAATGAGGCAACTCCCATAGTAGATGCAAGATTGGAGGACGGTTCCAGAGTTAACATTGTGTTATATCCTATTGCAATAGAAGGACCTATCGTTACGATTAGAAAATTTCCAAAAGACATCATTACTATGCAACAATTAATACGATGGGGTGCAATTAATGAAGAAGTTGTTTCTTTTTTGGAGATATTAATCAAAGCAAGATACAACATATTTATCAGTGGTGGAACGGGTTCCGGAAAAACTACATTTCTGAATGCATTGTCGCATTATATTCCAAAAGATGAACGTATTATTACGATTGAAGATAACGCAGAATTACAAATTAGAGAAGTTCCGAATCTAGTTCGTTTAGAAGCAAGAAATGCGAATACAGAGGGGGCAGGAGCAATCGGAATTCGTGAATTGATTCATGCGGCACTTCGTATGAGACCAGATAGAATTATAGTGGGAGAAGTGCGTGGAAAAGAAGCAATTGATATGCTACAAGCTATGAATACAGGGCATGATGGATCCTTAAGTACAGGACATGCCAATACACCTAGAGATATGTTGAGTCGGTTGGAAACAATGGTTTTAATGGGAATGGAGTTGCCGTTACAGGCGATTCAAAGACAGATAGCTTCGGGTGTAGATATAATTGTGCATCTAGGGAGAATGCGAGATAAGAGCAGAAAAGTGATAGAGATAGTTGAGATTCTTGGCTATCGAAGAAATGAGATTCAGATACACACGTTGTATGAATTTCAAGAAGTAGAATCTCAAGGAACCAAAATCGAGGGGGTGTGGAAAAAAATTGAAGAAATTACACATAGAGAAAAGTTATTGGCAGCAGGATATTCAGAAGAAAGAATATATTAGAGCAGTCCTGCAGGGGCTGATTCTACAAGGGTGTATTGCTTATCTATTCTATCAATCTTATCTTATGCTGCTGTTATTAACACCTTTACAGATTGCATATCTAAGATCATGGAATCAAGCCTGTATTAGACAAAAAAAGGAAGAATTTCAATTACAATTTAAAGAGTCTATGCAAGCACTTTCGGCAGCATTGAATGTGGGATATTCTATGGAAAATGCATTGAAAGAAACATTAAAAGACCTTAGGTTAATGTATGATTCAGAGAAACGAATCATACAAGAATTTATATACATGATACGTCAACTTAATATGAATCTTACGGTGGAACAAGTTCTTCAAGAGTTTTCAATACGTGTAGAACAAGAAGATGTGCAAAATTTTGTGACAGTATTTGTAATGGCTAAGAGAAGTGGAGGAGATATGATAGGAATCTTGCGGAATGCAATCCGACAAATATGTGACAAAGTAGAAGCGAAACGTGAAATTCAAACAATGATGACTGCAAAGAAATTGGAATTTCGTGTAATGTCAATGATTCCGTTTGGAATTATATTCTATATGCAACTTAGTTTTCCTGAGTTCATGGAGGTACTCTATGGAAATACAGTTGGCATGATTATCATGACAGGTTGTCTTATGTTATATCTGGTAGCGTATTGGCTTGGAAAAAGAATCATAGAAATCGAGGTGTAGGTATAAAACAATGATTGTATGTGGGATAAACTATCTAGTACTTATAATTTTGTGGTGGTGCGCAAAAAAAGAGAAATTGCCTCCTTGGTGTGCAAAAAAAGAAATCAAGCAAATCTATCTTATATTATGTTGTGCAACAACTCTAGCGATGATTCTGTTTTCTATGGAAAGAAAGGATATGAGAAAAACAGATGGAACGGTAAGACGCAATTCTTACGGAGAGGGAAGCAGAAAAGAGACATTAGAAGCAACAGTAGGTAAAAAAACAGGAAAAAAAGCAAAAAAAATAGAATTAGAAATAGAAATACCGGAAAGGAAATATTCTAAAAAAGAGATTCAAAAAGTATTTCAAAGGGTAATGAAAGAGCTGGATCTTATGATTCTAGGAAAAAATAAAAGTTTAGATTATATTAATCAGAATCTGAATTTAGTTACAAGTATACCGGGAGAATCAATAGAGGTATCGTGGGAAGTAGACCATTATGAGGTGGTAAATGTATATGGAGAGCTTCAATTAGATCAGCTGACAAAAGAAGGAACTTTAGTGGAGTTAAAAGGAACATTATCTTATGAAGGAGAAGAGGCACAATATATTACAAATATTATGGTATATCCACCCAAACAGACAAACACACAAGAACTGATACACAGTATTAAGCAACTGATTACAGAAGAAGAACAAAAGACGAAGGAATTGGAAGTGGTTACATTACCTAAAAAAGTAGAGGGAAAATCTATTAGATGGGCAGTCCCAAAACATAGAGATGGGTATTGGATTTTATGTCTGGGATTATTGTGTGCAGGGTTAATTCTCGTTCAAAAAAAACACAAGGTGGAACAAGAAAAAAAGAAACGAAAGTATCAGATGATGCTCGATTATCCGGAGCTTATCAATAAATTCACTTTATTAGTTGGAGCCGGAATGACCATAAGAAATGTATGGAAACGAATGGTGTCAGACTATCAAGAGCAACAGGATATTCTTGGAACCCGTTATGCATATGAAGAGATGCGCTACACGTATCATGAGATGCAGGGGGGAATCTCGGAGATAGAAAGTTACGAGCGTTTTGGGAAGCGATGTGGACAACCATCATATCTAAAGTTTGGAGCTTTGCTTTCGCAAAATCTAAGAAAAGGAACAAAAGGTTTGGTTGAATTATTGACATTAGAAGCAATACAGGCGTTTGAGGAACGAAAAAGTCTGGCAAAACGATTGGGAGAGGAGGCGAGTACAAAGTTGTTAGTGCCCATGTTTTTGATGTTAGTAATTGTATTAATTATTATAATTATACCTGCATTCTTATCGATTCAGCTGTAGAAATAAGAAAGTGGGAAAGGGGGTGAGCAACATGAAACGAATAAAAAACAAGTTACATCATTATCTGTTAATATTACAAGAAGAAAAAGGAATTGGAGTGGTAGAAGTAATCTTGATATTAGTGGTACTTATTGGATTAGTGATTATATTCAAATCCCAATTGACTAGTTTAGTATCTGCCATCTTCCAAAAGATAACAAGTGAAAGTGCTGGAATCTGATGTTAGAACAAACAAAAAAGGGAGAAATCACAGCATTTTTAAGTTTAATCTTTATCTTATTACTTTCATTTATAGGTTCTATTCTAGAAAGTGCTTCCATACAGGTTTCAAAAAATTATGTGCGAACAGATACCACAAGAGCAATGGAATCTGTATTTGCAGAGTATCAAAAAGAATTATTGGAAGCATATGATCTCTTCGGGCTAGAAGCCACTTATGAAACAGGAAACTATAGAGAACAGAATGTATTAAGACGCATGGAATATTATGGCGCACCCACAGGGGATAAGCAGATAAATAAAATACAAGTATTAACGGACCAAGGTGGAAAGCCATGTAGAGAACAGGTATATGCGTACATGAGTCATAAGATGGGAGTCAATGGGATTGCAGAGATGCTTAGTACCACGACATTATGGGAAGAACAAGAATCAAAATCAAAGGAATATCAGCAAGAAGATATCCAGACAAATAAGAACTTAGATACTATATTGATAGAGAAAGATACCACATTACCAAAAGAAAACAATCCGCTAGAAACTATTTCAAATCTAAAGAAATCAAATCTATTATCTGTTGTCATGAAAAAATCTGACACCATCTCCAATAAAACAATTTCAAGTACAGACTTGCCATCAGTTAGAAACAAAAATCAAGGATATGGAACATTTACTTCCACAATGGAAGGAGGTACAAGTTCAAAACTTTATTTAGGGGCTTATATATTGGAACACTTTAAACATGTGGTAACTCCACATGAGGACGGAGCGCTTTCTTATGAAGTGGAGTATATTATCGGTGGAAAGACCTGTGATAAAGAGAATCTAGAAACAGTGGTAAAAAAACTAATTGCGATGCGATATGTTCCTAATTATGCATATCTGATGACAGATACGAAAAAGAAAGCAGAGGCAGGAGTGATGGCAGCCACATTATGTAGTGCCTTAGCATTGCCTGCAATTACAGAGGTGGCAAAGCAGGCAATACTACTTGCCTGGGCATATGGAGAAAGTATTATGGATATCAGGTCCTTATTGGCAGGCCATAAAATTCCATTGTTAAAGACAACAGAAAGTTGGCAGCTGCAATTAGAAGAACTGCTTCAACTTGGGACACAAGAAGACCCAAAAGACGGAAATGATATAGAGGGTGGCTACACCTATGCAGAATATCTTCGGGTATTGTTATTTTTAGAAGGTGAGCAGAAATTAACCATGCGTATGTTAGACGTAATTGAAAGAAATATTCAAATGGAATATGGAGCTTCATTCTTTAAGGTGGATCAATGCATTAGTAAAGTAGAGGTTGACAGTACTTGCAGGCTTCGAAGAAACATTCAATATAAGTTTAAGACAGTCTATGGATATCAGTAAAAAAGCAGGGAGAGAGGTGAATATCGATGTCCTTTTTATCGAAATATATGCAAAAACAAACCGTGCAGATCAACCATAAAAAACGAAAGGAGAAAGACTCTTGTGCGTTACAATCATTCAAAAGAAAATCCCACACATATAAAAAGGGCATCGATATTCACCTCTTATACCGGAAGTGTTACCGTAGAAGCGTCACTAGTAGTTCCCGTGTTTTTCTTAGCAGTTGTTTGTCTGATTTACCTTCTTGAGATTATGGCAATTCAGATTAGTATAAGGAATGGATTGCATTATGCCGGGAAAAGGGTATCACAAGAAGCGTATATTACTCCTATGATTTCTTCTTCTGATGTAGAGACAATGGTTGTACAGACCGTTGGGTCAGAACGTTTGAGAGGAAGTATTGTAGTAGGTGGCAGCAGTGGATTGCATTGTCAGGACTCACGAATTGGGAAGAAAACGGCGGAAATTAAGATTGTAGTCAAATATAAAGTGCAGTTACCAATTCCCACCTTTGGGAAACTTGCGCTTTCCTGCAAAGACGAGATTCGATGTAAAGGCTGGACAGGATATGTAAAAGGTGGGTTTGGACAAACAGAAGAGGAAATAGTATATATTACGGAAACAGGTGTTGTATATCACAAAGATTATGAATGTACCTATTTGGAATTGTCTATTCATAGAGTTTCAGGAGATAGTATAGAGGACTTAAGAAATCAATATCATGGAAGATATTATCCATGTGAAAAATGTGCACATGGGAAGATGGAAGGTGGCGTCTATATTACAAATACAGGAGATAGATATCACAATTCACTAAATTGCAGTGGACTAAAACGGAGTATATACGCAGTTCCGTTATCTGAAGCAGTAGGAAAAGGAGCGTGTTCAAGGTGTGGTCAATAAGTCAGATCTATATGGTAGGGTTTTTAGCAGGGTGTGGGTTGATAGATGTAATGTATAAAAAAATCCCAACAGTATTATTAATCGCCGGAAGCATAGGGGTTGCAATTCTTAGGATTCTTCAGTTTGATGGACAATGGTGGTTATACATGGCAGGAGGGATTCTGGGTGTAGGTTTTTTGATTCTTAGTAAATATTCAGGAGAGGCCCTTGGCTATGGAGATAGTTGGTTAATCTTGTTATTGGGAATAGGGGTAGGATTATGGGAGCTTATTACATTATTAATGCTTGCTTTCTTTTGTTCCGGTGTTGTTGCTATTGGGGGTATGATTGGGGGTAATTGGTCCCGAAAACACGTATTGCCGTTTGTGCCTTTCTTAACATTGGGGTATGTGGGGGTATTGCTATTATGAAAAAACTGAAAAAAAGTATAATCTCTACAAAATTAAAAGCCAGTGCAACTATAGAGATGGCTTATATTATGCCGGTTATCTTATTGGTATTTGTAGCAGCAATGTGTGCTACATTTTATTACCACGATAAAAATATACTAAAAGGAATAATATATGAAACTACAACAATCGGAAGTGAATATATGCGAATAAAAGATGGCCCTAGAGAGGAACAGCTAGAAAGATTCTTTCAACAGCGAATACAAGGAAAATTAATATTGTTTCGTGTTGTTACAGCGAAGATTTATTGCATGAACAAAGAAGTGACCATAACAGTAAATGCAAGTAAGGGTGTAATGAAGTTAAAACTTCAAGGGAAAATGGCAGTAACAGAACCGGAAAAACGAATTAGAGAGATAAGGAGATTAAAAGAGCAAATAAAATAACAGATAAAAATGACACAGGCACACGGAAAAAACAGGAGATGAATATGGAGATAGGGTATAAACGGGAGATAGATGCAACTGCATTAATTATAGAGATTCCGGTTATCTATGAGGAAGATTATCAGATACAGATGTTAGATAGAAATAGTTTAGAAGGAGTTTTAAAAGTCCGGGGACAAGGGGTGGACAATTGTAGTCGGTTTTGTTATGACGTAAGTGGAAAAGTGTCTATGAAAACATTATTTGATAATAAAAAAATTAAAAAAAAAGATATCCAAGAGTTTATGGAGCAGATGTTACAATTGGTAAAAATTCTTCGGTTATATATGCTGGATACAGACCACATATTTTTAAGTCCAGAGTATATATTCTATGAAACAGGCAGGTACTATTTTTGTTATTGTCCATTGCAAGATGATAATTTAAGAAGTCAATTTCACAAATTGACAGAATATTTTGTTAGCAAGGTTGACTATGATGAAAAAGACGCAATATATATAGCGTATACATTACATAAAGCGACAATGGAGGAAAACTATTCTATTGAAAAAATTATATTAAGTTTATCAGAAAAGACAGATCTGGAAGAGGAAAATTGGATTCAGAAAAAAAGTAAAAATAGAGAAGAGCATAGGGAAAAGGCAGATGAGATAGATTATGTAGAAGAATTAAATTACCAAGAAGAATGGGAGTGTGTAAAGGAAGATGACTGGATTACGTCACAAGAAATGGGAACATCTATTCTTCGAGAAAAGAAAGAATCATGGTTCCCAATAAAAAAATTATGGAAACGTAGACAAAAACCAAAATGGGGAGAATGGGATGACTTACAACAGGAGGACAGCAGATAGAGATGACAAAATTAATAACAAAAAAGGCATGGTATATGGTTGCTTTTATGTGTTTTCTATGGATAGCATCAACACTTATGGTTTCCTCAGCCGATAATCGATCCGGAGAAATCATGGAAAAGGAAATCATGGAAAAAGAAATTATGGAAAAGAAAAGTATAGAAAAAGAAATCAAGAGAATCAAACCCATAGAAGTAATTCCACAAGATGCTCCAATACAAAATGAAGACAAGATGGTAAAAGATGGTATCTTGCGAGAGGAATTAGTATTGATTACTCCTGAAAAATCAAAGAGTGGATCAAAAAGAGGAAGCGCTTTCTATGCATCAGGAATAGAATATTTTGGAAAGGTTAATTACCATGGCTATAAAGTCGGTATCTTTACTGTAAATGGGGAAATGGCATTTTGTATGGAACATAATAAATTCAATCCAGACACAGGTGCTCCGTCTATCTCTGAGATATACGAAGATGATAGAATTAAACAGATATTATATGGTGGACTTGGTGGACAGGGGCAATGGCAAGGATTTGAAGATGAAGTACATGGGAGAGTGTTAACGTCTCTTGCATTAAGTCATTATTATTATGGACCTTCTTTTTCGGAATCGTCATATATATATACAACGGGGAAATTAAGAGAATTCTTAAATTATTGCGAGGGAATAACGGTACCTTACAGAAAATTATCGTTAACCAAGACTTATGCAACATCTTTTTTAAATCAAGGGAAAACACAACAGCAAACAGAAGAAATGACACTATCCGGTGATGCCAATAATTATATAAATCTTTCATTACCAAGTGGAATCAGTTGTGTGAATACAACTCAAAACACGACGACAACAGGTACAACACAAATTCATGGAAATGATACATTTTATTTTTTAGCACCTTTATATACCAGTGGTTCGTGGAGTAGTGGATTATGTTATGGAGAGCTTGGAAAATGGCAGGCAATTGTTACAATACCAACCGGAAATAATCAAGATCTGGGTCAAGGCAAATGGGTTGTTGATACATCTACGCCCATTAGCTTTACAATTCAATGGATTAGTTTTGGCAAGATAAATTTACAAAAGATAGATGCGGATTCTAATGCAACAAGTCCGTTGAATGAAAATTATACTCTGGCAGGTGCAGTCTATCATGTATATGATTCTGAGGGTACATTAAGAACAACTATGACAACAAATACAGAGGGAAAGGCAACTTCAGAATTATTACCCTATGGTACATATGTAATCAAAGAAATCACACCATCCAGTGGTTATATTATAGCTTCTGATGAACATATAACGATAAATGCAGAAGAAGTAACGTGTATCAGTAAGGAAGTTCCACAGAAAGGAATTATATCTATTCAAAAAAGGGATAGTGAGACACAGAACAATAGTCCTCAAGGAAGTGGCAGGTTAGAAGGTGCAACATATACCGTGACAGATGCAAAAGGAACTATAGTAGAGCAAGTAGTTACGAATGAAAATGGACAGGCAATAACAAGAGAATTGCCACTTGGTACCTATCAGTTACAAGAAACTGTCCCACCACAAGGATATAATCTAGATGAAAAAGTTTATAAGGTTGTAGTTCGGACGGAAAATTCAACAAAGCGAGTTTTTTATAAAGGAATTACCAGTCAAGAAGATATCATTAGAGGGGACGTGGAATTCTATAAATTTGCACAGGATCAAGATGGAGAAGAGGTGGAAATTAAGAAACCATTATCAGAGGTGGAATTTACCTTGACTCATAAAACAACAAAAGAAAAAATTGTAATACATACAGATAAAAAGGGGAAAGCAACAACTGTAAGCAAAAAACACCCAAGAGGGCGGCTGGTCTATGGAATATGGGCAGTAGAAGAAACGAAGACTCCGGAGGGATATAAACCGATTGAGCCATTTACTATACAAATAGATGCTGAGAAACTAGTGATTCCTTTTATCATAGAAAATCAGAGTATTAGAGCTTGTATTCAAGTTGAAAAAACAGATGTTACAACTAGGAAGAGAGTTCCATTGGCAGGAACGACCTTTAAAATCATTCATGCAGATACCGGAGAAGATGTGCAATGGACGATTCATTATCCATCTACACAACAGTTTGTAAGATTTAAAACAGATGAAAAAGGGCAGTGTGTATTACCAAGTAAATTACCATGTGGCTCATATGCACTTATAGAATTGGAGGCTCCAAACGGTTATACAGTGAACAAAAGTCCTCTGGAATTCAAAGTTGATAAGTCCTTTGACTGGAAGGCTCCATTACTGCGAACATCTGCGAATACACCGGCTAAAGGGAAATTACGTGTAATGAAAAAGGAAGAAAAAAGTAATAAACCATTGCAAGGTGCAATATATTCGTTGACGGCAAAAGAAGATATTGTAACCCCCGATGGAACCTTAAGAGCAAAACAAGGAGAAATTGTAGATACGATAGTAACAGGCGCTGATGGAGTAGCAACGTCCTTAGAGCAATTTTTAGGTACCTATGAGTTGCAGGAAGTGAAAGCACCGGCAGGCTATGTGTGTAGCGATAAAAAATGGACTGTGAAATTCACATATAAAGACCAGACTACAGCGATTGTTTTAGAAACACTGGAAATTACCAATCAGCCAACACATCTTGAGATATTAAAAAAAATTGCTAATCAAGAGATGCCGTTACCGGGTGTTACTTTCGAGATCTGGAACAAAGGAATGGAAGCACAGGAAGATCCATTTGATGTAAAACAGAAATACATTACCGACAAAGAAGGGAAAATCGTTATAGAATATCTGATGGAAGGGACGTATTGCATCAAAGAGTATGCAACACTACCGGGATATATTCTAGACAAAACAATACATGAGATTCATGTAGATGCAAAAGGGCTTATTGATGGAAAGAATAAAAAAGAATTGGTTTTGGAGAATGATTTTACAAAAGTACAATTTTCCAAACAAGATAGTATAACAAAGAAAGAATTAAAGGGTGCTAAGATGCGAGTATTACGTCAAGGTGAAGAAACCAAGAATATATGTGCAGAATGGATATCTACAGAAAAACCTCATATAATAGAAGGATTACCACAGGGAAATTATATCTTGCAAGAGATTCAGGCTCCAGAAGGATATGAGATTGCTTCGGATATTGAATTCACGGTTGGAATGACCGGAAAGATGCAAACAATCATAATGCAAGATAAGCCAAAGGCAGAGAACATTCAGGCTGTTCAAACAGGAGATATTACAGAGATAAAATTGTATATAGAGATACTGGGAATGACGATGATTCTGTTATTGTATTGTTATAACAAACGAAAAAAGAGGTGTTGATAGAATAGTTTCTTAGATAAAAGGCCTTCCTGATAAAAAGTTTTATAAACATCTTTATCAAGAAGGCCACATATTGTGTTTTTAC
>JAVXHR010000027.1:0-25716 GCA_036656795.1 Lachnospiraceae bacterium
GGCGAAAGCCGTGCATGAGTGACGGAAGGTCACGATTGTACGCGGCTCAATGCAAGAGGAAGGAGAGAACACATGCGTTTAGATAAATTCTTAAAAATATCAAGGCTAATCAAACGTCGCACGGTTGCCAATGAAGCTTGTGATGCGGGACGTGTATTGATTAATGGAGCTGTTGCGAAAGCCTCAACAAAAGTAAAAGTGGGAGATACTATCGAAATTCAGCTTGGAAATCGAGCAGTAAAAGTAGAGGTGCTTGACATTCAAGATACTACGAAAAAAGAAGAGGCAAAAGAACTGTATAAATATTTGTAAAAATATTTAAATCATAAATACAAACAACCTGTCATATAATATTAGAAGTAGGATATTATAGAAAGGTTGAGGGAATAAGATGGAAGAACGGCAAATTACAAATACCCACAAATTAGTTGTCAATAATAGGAAGACAAGCTTGGTGACAGGTGTATTAGATGTTCTTTCTTTTGATATAAATGAGATACTCCTAGAGACAGAACAAGGAATGCTTATGGTCAAGGGAAGCGACATGCATGTGAATCGACTTAGTGTAGAAAAGGGAGAAGTAGATTTAGCCGGAAATATTGACAGTATTGCATATTCGGATATTCGCCCAAGTGGTAAGGTGGGAGAAAATTTCTTTGCAAAATTATTCAGGTAATATCATATGATGGGGTTAAAAGAAGAATTATTGATATTCGCATGTGCAATATTGTCAGGCATAGTGATTGTTATAGGGTACAATTGTATTCGCTTATTTCGCAGAATTTTCAAACATAATATAATTGTAATTAATATTGAAGATTTTTTGTTTTGGATTGGTTCAGGAATCTATTTGTTTGTAAAAATTTACTATACAAGTGATGGTGGGATACGATGGTTCTTTGTACTAGGTGTGGTATTTGGAATGGGACTTTGCGCTATTTTAACAAGATTTATAAAAAAATGGCATAAAAAGTTGTACATTAAAAAGTCTTGAATAATTTATAGAAACAGGATAAGATAACCGTAAGAAATAGTCGGAAAATATAAGGTGATTTGAAGCAATAGCAACAAAGAGAGTAACAAAAGGAGCAATATGGGTGGCATTAAGCAGAAAAGTCAGGTAAGACGACAAAAAAAGCGTATTCAACGCCATAAGCGAAGTATTCTTTCAATTAGTGCAGTGATACTGTTACTAGTTGTTGTTGTGTCTGTAAATGCGATGTCGCTTCGTGAAAAAAACAAAACCTATAAAGCCCAAGAGTTAGAGTTGCTAGCGCAGATAAAAGAAGAAAATGAACGTACAGAAGAGATTGCTGAATTAAAAGAGTATGTTTCTTCAGATGAATACATAGAAGATGTTGCGAAAGAAAAACTTGGATTGGTACATGAGAATGAGATTGTATTTAAACCAGAGAAGTAACATAAACAATTTGATACAATACAAATGATAGTTTCAGAAGAGATAGCTCTCTACTGAAACTATTTTTATTTATTGTGAAATAAAGATACGAAGGTGTGTAAAGCACGCTTTTGTTCTTCTGGGGAGGAGAATAGGAATCATGGGAGAGTTAAAAGGGGGACAAGCATTAACAGCTAATCCATATGTAATGCAAGTCGATAAATTTGTTCATTCATTACAACATCTATCCAATACTTTTTTAAGATTAGAAGAACCAAGTGGAGTTTTTAAAAAAGAAGATATGGAGGAGTTGTTTGCGAGGGTAGAGGAACGGGTATGTGCAGGTTGTGATAATCGCGAGTGGTGTCTGGGGGAACATGCAATGTATACCTATCAGATGGTATATGAGATTCTTTCGGCAGTAGAAGAATATGGAATTGAATTAAATGTGGAGACAAAACGCAAGCTTCAGAAAAAATGCATATTGGCACCACGGTTTCTACGCGAGACATTAGAGGCATTTCAAACGGCAAAGCAAGTGTTGTTATGGAGTAATCGTATGGCACAGAACAGGGAAGGGTGTGCAGTTCAGATGGATACATTTGCGCAGGTCATACAACATGCTACTCAGAACCTAGATGCAAGTATCTTCTCCGACGATTATCTCGAACGACGTATCAAAACAGGGTTACATAGAATGGGGATACGTCTGTTAAGCACTGTTTTTTTTGTGACGGAAGATGGAAGATATGAAGTGCATGTAACAGCAAAAACCACCAAAGGTCAGTGCATTACCACAAAGGAGGTAGCAAGAACGCTATCTTCTTGTATCGGAAGAACTATGGTTTTAACACCGGAAGAGCGACCAATTCTAGGAACGGAATATTGTACCATTGTATGTGTGGAAGGTCCAAGTTATTATACATTACAAGGGGTTGCAAAGATAGGAAAAGGCTGCAGCAATATATCGGGAGATAGTTTTTTTATGAAAAGCTTACCAGGAGGAAAAGAAGGTGTGGTTCTTTCAGATGGTATGGGGTCTGGTCCAAGGGCATCTAAGGAAAGCGCAATGGTGGTGGAGATGTTGGAAGAATTGTTAGAAGCAGGATTTCCAAAAGAAACGGCAGTTCAGATGATGAATACGGCATTGGTAATGGGGAGAGAAGAGATCTATTTTTCCACATTAGATATGAGTGTATTCAATTTGTATCAAGGAACCTGCGAATTTTTAAAAGCCGGCGCATCTACGACATTTATCAAACAGGAAGGAAAGGTGGATCGAATCAGTTCAATGAACCTTCCCATTGGAGTATTGCCACAACTTGAAGCAGAAAGTATTACAAGGCAATTAGCGGATGGTGATAGTGTGATTATGATTACAGATGGTGTGTTGGACGCGCTTCCGGTTGGAGAACAAGAAGTCTTATTATCAACCATAATTCAAGGAGCTAATATTAATAATCCAAAGGAAATGGCACATCATATTCTAGAGCAAGTGCTAGAATGGACCGGTGAAGTACCACTAGACGATATGACCGTACTGGTGGTTGGAATATGGAGTCTTGAAAAATAAAGAGAAATGGGATAGAATTAACAAAAGATGTAAAGGAAAAAAATAATGATAAAAAAAGTAGAAGCGTATGTTGAAAAATGGCAGATGCTTGAACAACAAGACAGAGTGATTGTAGGCGTATCAGGGGGAGCAGATTCGGTATGCCTTCTTTTGGTGCTGCTAGAGCTACAAAAGATATGGGACTATCAATTAATTGTAGTACATGTAAATCACGGATTACGAGCAGAATATGCAAGTCGTGACGAAGCATATGTAGAGCATATGTGCCAGAAGTATAATGTGAAATATATCTCCTATCATATAGATGTAGAATCAATTGCAAAAAAGAGGAAACAATCTATAGAGGAAGCAGGTCGCGATGTTAGGCGCAGGGCTTTTTATGAAACATTGCGAAAAGAGCATGGAACCAAGATTGCTTTGGCACATCATAAGAACGATAATGTGGAAACATTTTTTATGAATGCCTCTCGGGGAACTGGAGTAAGAGGTCTGGGAGGAATGTATCCAAAGAAAAATAAGATTATTCGTCCATTACTTTGTGTAGAAAGAACAGAAATCGAGACATATCTGGCAGAACAACGGATAGAATATTGTACAGATGAAACGAATGAGAGTGATGTTTACACACGAAATAAAATTCGACACCATGTCATTCCGTATTTAGAACATCAAGTGAATCCTCAGACAATTTCGCATATCGAACAAACTATGGAACAATTAAGAGAAGTACAACAATATTTAGAGCAACAAGTAGCACTGTGTTTTCAGGTGTGTGTAGATAAGAATTTACTAAAAAAAGAACCATTTTTGACAGTTCCGAAAGCATTACAACCGTTGCTTATTCATAAAATGGTAAGTATGCAGGCGGAACAGGAAAAAGATGTTTTGGCGGTGCATATAGAAAGCATTCAAAGATTGCTAGATAATCAGGTGGGGCGCAAAATAGACTTGCCTTATGGGATTTATGTGCTTCGATGCTATGAGGGAGTCCGATTTGTTAAAAAAAATGAAACGGCAGATGTGAGAAAGGAACCAATCGTTCATTATCAAATCATAGAATATCCATCGAAAGAAAAAGAACCAATGGAAAAAGGCTACACGAAATGGTTTGATTATGATATAATTAAGAACAGTCTGGAGATACGAACAAGACAATTGGGAGATTATATCACAATTGATAAATATGGAAATACCCAGAAACTAAAGTCTTATTTTATAAATGAAAAGATTCCACAAGAGGAGCGAGATCATATCTTCTTGGTTGCAGATGGGCATCATATTGTGTGGATTGTAGGATATCGTACAAATTATGCATATCGGGTGAGTTCACATACGAAGAAAGTAATGGAGATAAAGATAGAAAAAGGAGACCAAAATGAAAGAAACAATTAGAGTACTGATATCAGAGGAAGATGTAATTGAAAGAATCAAAGTATTGGCAAAAAAAATTAGCGAAGATTATGCGGGAAAAGAGGTACACCTTATCTGTGTGTTGAAAGGAGGCGTATTTTTTATGTGTGAATTGGCAAAACATATCACGTTGCCAGTATCGATGGATTTTATGAGTGTCAGCAGCTATGGAGATGGAACATCTTCTAGTGGCGTTGTAAAGATAGCAAAAGATTTAGATGAACCGTTAGAGGGGAAAGATGTAATTGTAGTAGAGGATATTATTGATTCCGGACGAACGCTTTCCTATCTACTGGATATCTTAGAAAAACGAGGACCTAAAAGTATGGGTCTATGTACATTGTTGGACAAACCGGATAGACGTATACGTCATGTACAGGTGGACTATGTTGGATTTGAAATTCCGGACGAATTTGTAGTTGGATATGGATTAGATTACGCACAAAAATATAGAAATCTACCATACATCGGAGTTGTAGAGGGTGTTGAGTAGAAAGGAGTAGTATCTTGAATAAGAAAAGTAGAGGGATTGGAAGTTTCGCATTTCCACTGTTCATGTTAATTATTGTACTTGCCATGTTTTGGTTTACAAATTTAGAACAGGAGAAACAACGAGAGTATACCTATCAAGAGTTTCAAAAAGCAGTAGATGCAGATAAAGTATTTAGTGTTACAGTACAGCAAAACAAAGCGGTACCAACAGGAACAGCAGAGATTCGACTAAGAGGCGAAGATGCAGGAACAGATGCAAAGACGTTGAATGTATCAGATGTAAATAAGTTACAAGAATATATGCAAAAAAATAAAATATCCTATGAAATACTCGACGTGCCACAAGAGAGCTGGCTTGCGACGACTTTATTGCCAATGTTGTTAATGCTTGGTGGTGTGTTGTTAATATTTATGTTAATGAATCGACAAGGTGGTGGAGCAGGGGCTAAGGCAATGAGTTTTGGAAAAAGCCGAGCAAAGCTTAGTACAGATGAAGACAAAAAAGTGACATTTGCCCAGGTAGCAGGATTGCAAGAAGAAAAAGAAGATTTGGAAGAAATTGTGGATTTTTTAAAACTTCCAAAAAAATATATTCAAGTTGGAGCGAGAATTCCCAAAGGAGTTTTGTTGGTCGGACCTCCGGGAACAGGAAAGACATTACTTGCAAAAGCAGTTGCAGGAGAAGCGGGAGTGCCATTTTTTACAATATCCGGTTCTGACTTTGTGGAAATGTTTGTTGGAGTTGGAGCTTCTCGTGTACGTGATTTGTTCGAAGAAGCAAAGAAGAATGCGCCATGTATTATCTTTATTGATGAGATTGATGCAGTTGCAAGACGTCGTGGAACCGGTATGGGTGGTGGACACGATGAAAGGGAACAGACATTGAATCAGCTGTTGGTTGAAATGGACGGATTCGGTGTAAATGAAGGAATTATTGTGATGTCGGCAACAAACCGAGTAGATATCTTAGATCCGGCAATTCTTCGTCCGGGACGTTTTGATAGAAAAGTTATGGTAGGAAGACCTGACGTAAAGGGTAGAGAAGAGATATTACATGTCCATGCAAAAGGAAAACCACTGGGAGATGATGTGGATTTAAAACAAATTGCACAGACCACAGCCGGATTTACAGGGGCAGACCTGGAAAACTTATTAAATGAAGCAGCTATTGTTGCGGCAAAAGATGATCGTGTGTACTTACAGCAGGCAGATATTCGTCATGCATTTGTAAAAGTTGGAATCGGAACGGAGAAAAAAAGCCGGATCATTTCCGATAGAGAAAAGAAAATTACAGCATATCATGAAGCGGGACATGCAATTTTATTCCATGTATTACCCGATGTTGGACCGGTTTATAGTGTGTCAATTATTCCAACAGGAGAAGGAGCGGCAGGATATACCATGCCACTTCCGGAGAAGGATGATATTTTCAACACGAAGGGAAAGATGTTACAAGATATTACCGTTGCACTTGGTGGACGTGTGGCAGAGGAAGAAGTGCTTGATGATATTACGACAGGGGCATCACAAGATATCAAGCAGGCAACAAGTCTTGCGAAATCAATGGTAACAAAATTTGGAATGTCAGAAACACTTGGGCTTATTAATTATGACAATGATACCGATGAGGTATTTATAGGACGTGATTTTGGTCATACTTCACGTGGATATGGGGAAGCAGTAGCCAGCACCATTGACCAAGAAGTGAAATGTTTAATTGATGAGTGTTATAAGAGGGCTAGAAGGATTATCCGAAAATACGATAGTATATTGCATCAATGTGCCAATTTACTATTGGAAAAAGAAAAAATTACACGGGAAGAATTCGAGGAATTATTCGAAGGTGAAGTATCTGAGGCGTAAGTAAAGAGAGGATATCTATATGAACCCACAAGCATTATTTTGTGATGGGACTGCTAGTTATGTATTGCCATCAGAACCAGAAATAAATCAGAGAGTTATATTACGATTTCGCACAGCAAAGAACGATGTGGATTATATATGCCTACTGGTAGGGGAAGAATCTAAATTGATGATAAAAGAAGCGACTCATGGAGCCTTTGATTATTATGAGGTTTCATGGGAATTAAAGACGCAGTTGTTTTGCTATAGCTTTGAAGTTCATAGTGGAGATGAAGTGTGTTTTTATAATCGTTGTGGAGTAGCAAAAGAGATTGTGCCATTTTATGATTTTAAGATTAGACCTGGATTCTCCACGCCTGAGTGGGCAAAGGGTGCAGTGATGTATCAGATATTTGTGGATCGGTTTTATAATGGAGATATCAGTAACGATGTGGAAGATCGGGAATATATCTACATTGGCGAAGCGTGTAAAAAAGTAACAGATTGGGAAAAATATCCTGATACCATGGGCGTAAGAGAATTCTATGGAGGAGATCTTCAAGGAGTATTGGAAAAGTTAGATTATCTACAAGAGTTAGGGGTTGAAGTTATATATTTTAACCCACTTTTTGTGTCCCCATCAAATCACAAATATGATATACAAGATTACGATTATATCGATCCTCATTATGGAAAAATTGTGGCAGATGGAGGTGAGCTTCTTCCGGATGGTGCAACAGACAATGTACGTGCGACAAAATATCAAAAGCGAACGACAGATAAAGCAAATCTGGAGGCGAGCAATCAGTTATTAATCGATTTAATTGAAGAAATGCATCAAAGAGGAATGAAAGTCATCTTAGACGGAGTCTTTAATCATTGTGGTTCTTATAATAAATGGATGGACAGAGAACGATTATATGAAAGTCAAGAAGGCTATCAACAGGGGGCGTTTGTTTCTTTTGATAGTCCTTATAAAAGTTTTTTTCGATTTGAGAAAGAAGAATTGGAACAATGGCCGTATAACGCGAATTACGATGGTTGGTGGGGGCATAACACTTTGCCTAAGTTGAATTATGAAGGTTCTACGAAGTTGGAAGATTATATTCTGGAGATTGCCAGAAAATGGGTGTCCCCTCCATTTAATGCAGATGGGTGGCGCTTGGACGTGGCAGCAGACTTAGGACATAGCAATGAATACAACCATATATTCTGGGAAAAATTCCGAACAGTTGTAAAGAATGCAAATCCTGAGGCATTGATTTTGGCGGAACATTATGGAGATCCAAGTGAATGGCTGCAAGGAAATGAATGGGATACGGTTATGAATTATGATGCATTTATGGAACCAGTGACTTGGTTTTTGACAGGCATGGAAAAACACAGTGATGAAAGCAGAGCTGATTTATGTGGAAATGCAGATTATTTTGTTGGAGCAATTCTTCATCATATGACAAATATGTTAACGCCATCATTACAGGTAGCAATGAATGAATTATCTAATCATGATCATTCCAGATTTTTGACAAGAACAAATCATATGGTAGGAAGAGTAGATAAATTAGGACCACAGGCAGCAAGTAGATATGTTAGCGAAGCAATTCTGCGAGAAGCAGTTGTTATACAGATGACGTGGGTAGGGGCGCCAACAATATATTATGGAGATGAAGTCGGGGTCTGCGGATTTACGGATCCGGATAATCGAAGAACTTTTCCTTGGGGAAAAGAGAACTTGGGATTATTGGAATTTCACAAAGACATCATTCGGATTCATAAACAATATGAATCGCTAAGGACAGGCTCTTTAAGAATACTTTATTATCGGGAAAACATTGTGTCGTATAGTCGTTTTATTGGAGGCGAGCAGATTGTAATTATCTTGAATAATGCCGATACACTGAAGCAGGTATTAGTGCCAGTATGGAAAGCGGAAGTTCCAATGCAGGGTTCTATGCGACGGTTGTTATACACCTATGAAGATGGATATACAACGGAATATGAGGAATACGTAGTGGAGCATGGAGAGATGGTGGTCAATATGGGCAGCCATTCTGCACTTATTTTAAAAACTGTTTATGCGGCATAGAGGGACACGAAGGAAAAGGAGACGAGTATGAAGACAACATTAGTAATTATGGCGGCAGGAATTGGCAGCCGGTTTGGTGGGGGGATTAAACAACTGGAAGCAGTAGGACCACATGGCGAGATTATCATGGATTATTCTATTTATGATGCACTGGAAGCAGGATTTAATAAGGTTGTATTTATTATACGAAAAGAATTAGAAAAAGATTTTAAAGAAATTATAGGAAATCGTATTGAGGCTATCTGTGAAGTGGCTTATGCATTTCAAGAATTAGAACAGTTGCCGGATGGATTTACGGCACCATCACAGCGAACCAAACCGTGGGGAACCGGACAAGCTGTGTTAAGTTGTAAAGAGATTGTAAAGGAACCCTTTGTAGTCATTAATGCAGACGATTACTATGGGAAAGAAGCATTTGTAAAGGTGCATAATTTTCTGGTACAAGAGCATCCGATTCAAGGGAAGCTGGATTTTTGTATGGCAGGATTTATATTGAAAAATACATTAAGTGATAACGGTGTTGTTACGCGTGGAATCTGTCATGTTGGACAGGACAGTCGCTTGGTTGATATTGTAGAGACTCATGGAATCGAGAAGACGGCGAAAGGTGCAGTGGTAAAGATAGGCGAAGAACTGGTAACTATTGATGTAGAGAATCATGTATCTATGAATATGTGGGGATTAACAACAGAATTTTTTGCTATATTAGAAGAAGGTTTTATAACTTTTCTTTCAGAACAGGCACCAGATGATTATAAATCGGAGTATTTGTTACCAACAATTATAGATCAATTAATCAAGAACAATCAGGCACAAGTTACGGTGCTGGAGACAAAGGATCAGTGGTTTGGCGTTACGTACAAAGAGGATAAACAAGTTGTGGTAGATTCTTTTGCACAATTAATTCAAGAGGGAGTTTATCAAGAAAAGTTATTTTGATACTTGCACTTTTGCATTTATCGTGATATAAATATATATTGTAGTGGTAAGTAATCACTACATATGGATGGGTTCCCGAGTGGCCAAAGGGGGCAGACTGTAAATCTGTTGGCAGCGCCTTCGAAGGTTCGAATCCTTCTCCATCCATTACACTAAGATATGAGGAAACAGTGAAGCAAAATTCGAGTATCCACTTTGATTCTTAGGTGTTCAGATGCCGGCGTGGCGGAACTGGCAGACGCACAGGACTTAAAATCCTGCGGGACTTATACTCCCGTACCGGTTCGATTCCGGTCGCCGGCATTAGTGGAAAGTGCTTCAAACTCTTGTAGATAAAGGGATTGAAGCACTTTTTGTGTGTGCCAGTAATGATACTAATTAAGGAAAATCATACAGTGTGTGGTAGATTAGAAGACATTGAAAAATAGAACAATTTGGAAAGTGTGGTGATAATGATGTTACATATTATATTGTGTGATGATGACCGTTTTATACTGCAACTTTCGCAGGAGAAGATAGAACAGGCGATTTACAGCAATCAATTGGAAGCAAAGATATCTTGTAAAACAACAGAGTCCAGCGAGATGTTACAGTATATAAGCAAAAATGAAGGAAATTATCTGGTCTTTCTAGATCTTGATTTTGGGTATGGAAAATTAAATGGAATTGATGTGGCGAAACAAATTCGAAAAATCACATCAGATGCAAAAGTAGTATTTACCACAAATCATTTTGAGATGGCAATGCAAGTGTTATCAAGCGGGGTAGAGCCTTTTGGATTCTTAGAAAAAACAACAGATATGAATGAGCTTACACAAGGGTATGTAAGATATATTCAGATGGCAATTAGCTTATTTGCACCACAGGTAAAGGAAGAGGATGTTCTAAATCTGACGGTGGGAATAGGAGAAGTCATAAAGATAGACAAGAGTCAAATCCTTTATCTGGAAGCAGAAAAATCTATTTCGCATGGAATCTCGTATCATACGATGGACGGTTCTTGTATCACAGTACGAGATACCATGGAACATTGCAGAGAGGTGATTGGAGAAGGGTATATTAGAGTGCATCGTTCTTTTTTAGTCCATGGGAGATATATGGTTTCATTACATGGAACCATGATTAAAATGGCAAATGGAGAGCAAGTTCCCTGTGCAGTGCGTATGTTACACGAGGTGAAAAAATGGTTGAAATAGAAATATGGAATTCTTTGATATATATGGTAGTTATCGTACTTGGTGCAGGGATATGGAAAATAATTTTCAGAAAAAGAAATAACGTAATGTTAGAAACGGTTCTTGTTACAGTTGTTGGATTATTGCTACTTGCATTTGTTTCTCCCGGATATATGTATAAGACGTTTGTGGGAAGTATAGTGACCATTGATTTCTTTCAGGTGATTGCAGCGGTTACTGCAATTTGGGCGATTCAATACGTGAAACTACAGTTGTCAGACTATATCATATTGGTTGTTGGCATCTTTATGATGAAACAATATTATTACGGAGATGTATATGGCGAGGGATTATTGCTTTGTGGTTCATTTTCTTTGCTTTGTATTGTAACGCGAAGTTGCTATGGAAAGTTGAAAGAGTTATCTTTGCAAATTGATTTGTCATTACTGGGTGCGGCTTTTGTATATATATTCTATGAGGTGCTATATGAAAAGGGGCTTCGTGGAGTATACTATGGGATTGCAATGGGATATGAGCGTTATCAAAAGGTAGTTATTGTAGCACTTATGGCACTGCTGGTACTGGGGGTTACTTTTGTACTCATTGCATGTTTGAAACACCTATTTCATCTTTATGTGGTACAGTTACAAGAATTCAGTGAAAAATATGCTGAAATCGGTTATTATTTGTTGGGAATCCCGTGTTTTGTAGTTGTATTACTTCTTTTTATGGACGGTTTGTCTATGGAATTGATATGGTTGAAATCACAGATGATATTCTGGAAGTTTGCAGTGATTTTATTATTTGTTGGAACTCAGATTTTCTACATTAAATTATTAATGACAACAATACATTTAAAAGAGCGTATTAAGTATCAGGAGACAGAACAGGATAATCTGATATTGTATCAACAGGATTTTCGTGAGAACATGGAGGATATCAGAGAAGCAAAACATGATATGAAGAATATATTTCTTACCATGGGAGAATATGTAAAACGCTCACAAGATGAGGAATTTCAAACATATTATGCAGAAAAGATAGCTCCTTATGCAAGAAATGAAATGCAGATGAATGATATATATGTACGGTTGCAGGATATTCAAAATGAATCTGTAAAAGCTTTTTTGTATTATAAAATATTGCAGTGTAAAGAAGAGAAGGTTGTAGTTTTATTGAAAACAACACTGGATCATAGCCTATTGCCATATATGACAGATAGTTCGACGATATTAAGAATTCTTGGAATATTTCTAGATAATGCAATAGAAGAATCTAGGCAACAAGAAGAAAATGGGGTGTATATTCAGATTACAGAGAGTCAAAATCAGGCAAACTTTATGGTGAAAAATAAGGTGCGGGAGTCGGTGAGGCAGCAAGGTATTCATATAGGGACTACAGACAAAGGTCTTGGAAGAGGAAATGGATTGAAAATAGTTGCTAAATTAATAAAAAAACATTCTGATATTATATGGAATTCCTATTTTCAGGAAAATGAATATGTGCAAAGTATTACAATTACAAGAACAATAATTAAACACAAAAATGCCCAAACGTAGTGTAATTGGCACAAGCGTAGGGGGCGTATTAAAATATAAGCAGGAGTTTAAGTCATGAGGCAAATCACAGATATGTCTCATGATTTTGTGCTATAGTGAACCCCAAAATAGAAACGGGGGTTTTACATGATGATAGGATATATTAAAGAAACGGGAATGTATGTGGCGATAGGTCTATTAGTCTGGTTAGTGTATATTTTAATAGTAGAATTAAAATTATGGTTGGATAAAAGTCAGATTTCATGGGTAGAACGTGTGGCTCTTTTGACACTGGGAATGTATTTGATTGTTATATTTGCAGTGACGATTTCACCCATATATGGTTGGAATGGCAGGATTAATTGGCAGACAGTGAATTTTATCCCGGGTCAAGTATTGAAAGAAGTGGGAGGCAATCCACTCAATTTTTTTGGGAATGTGTGTATGTTTGTTCCACTTGGGTTTTTGGTGCCACTTGTATCGCACTGGTTTCATGAAGGACAACGAACGATTTTTATCGGCACGATGGTATCACTTGGGATCGAATGTATACAACTTTTCTCGGGAAGAGGAACGGATGTTGATGATGTGATACTTAATACATTTGGGGCTTTAATTGGCTTTATCATCTTTTATATATTGGGAAGATGGGTGCCCGATATTAAAAGTATTACAGGAATCCGGAGGAAGAATCATACAAAGAAATTTTGTAAGGATCAATTTTTAGTATATCTATTAATAGTTGCGATGTGTGTATCTGTAATGGGTACTGGTGGATATGAAAGAGGGAAAGAGAAAGTCATAGCACCATTGGATGCAGGGCAAGTGAGTGTAATGCATGCAAAAAGTGGACGGGATATCTACGGCATAAATCCCAATGCTAAAATTGCTCCGGCAAGTACTGCTAAGCTCTTGACAGCACTTGTAGTGACAAAATATTGCAAACCAAATGAGGAAACTACAGTAGGAGAAGAACTGAATCGTGTTGCTGTGGATTCTTCCAGAGCGGGTCTAAAAAAAGGAAATGTATTGACTGTAAAACAGCTATTGGAAGGATTGTTACTTCCGTCTGGAAATGATGCGGCCTATACATTGGCGGTGTATACAGGACGAAAGATAGCCCAAAATTCATCCATTTCTTTTACAGAGGCAGTAGAGATATTTACAGGAGAAATGAATAAACAAGCTAAAAAAATTGGGGCGAATCAGTCTTGTTTTGTAAATCCGGATGGTTATGATGCACAGGGGCAATACACCAATGCCCGAGACTTATCTTACATTGCAAAAGAATTTTTAGATGCGAAGATTGGTAATGTTCCATTGGCTGATATTGTAAAAGAACGAAGTATACGGGAACAATTTATCGATGGAACAGATGTAACATGGACCAACACCAATGAATTATTGAATCCATCGGGTGCGTATTACTTGAAAGAAGCAATTGGACTTAAGACGGGAAGCTCGGAGCAAGCAGGCAATTGTCTTGTTTCAGCGGCATATGTGGGAAAAGAGTTGTATATTGTGGTGGTGATGGGGGATACCAAAACCGGGCGATATATAGATACATTAAAGATATATGAAATGATAAAAGGAATGTGATATTTAGTCATATTCCTTTTTGTGAAAATTATTTGGTTAGTACCTCAACTCCGGTTTCGGTAATTAACACCATGTATTCAATTTGTGCGGATAATCCATCGTCTTCTGTATATACGGTCCACCCGTTGTCTTCGTCGGTAAAGAAATCAGGTCCCCCTTCATTTACCATGGGTTCAATGGTAAACATCATACCGGGTACAAGCACCATCTCGCTGCCTTTTGGTGCAACATAACAAACATAAGGGTCTTCGTGAAATTCCAAGCCAATGCCATGACCTCCAATATCCTCGACAATAGAATAACCATGTTCCTTTGCGTGAGAATTAATTGCATCCGCAATATCCCCAAGATAGCCCCAAGGCTTTGCAGCAGCCAATCCCAGTTCCACACATTCTTTTGTGATCGTTAGTATTCGCTTCGCACGTTCCGAGATAGTTCCAATAGCAAACATACGAGAGGCATCTGAAAAATAGCCGTCCAATATGGTAGAAACATCTACATTTACAATATCCCCATCTGTTAATATAATATGTTCATCCGGAATCCCGTGGCACACTTCATTATTCAGCGATGTACACACACTTTTTGGAAAACCATTATATCCAAGGGTGGCGGGGATTCCACCATGGGCTATCGTAAAATCATGGACAAGAGTATCAATCTCAGCAGTAGACATGCCCATCTTAATATGAGCGGCTACATGATCTAATACAGCGGTGTTAAGTGCTGCACTTCGCTTAATGCCTTCAATTTGTTTCGGGGTTTTCAAAATCTTTCGCGAAGGGACAATGTGCCCTTGGGCGGCTAATAATAAAAGCTTATTATCAATTGTCATATGGCATTTCTTATACTTTTTTCCACTGTTACACCAACATAATTCATTTCGTTCCATGTTCTTTTCCATCTCTCTCTATGATTTTCATATTTTTATTATTTCTTAATTATACCACGCATATACATTACGTCAATTAGGGACAGGGTATTTTTAGTTTGGGACGGGGTATTTTTCAAAAATACCCCGTCCCAAACTAAAACCAAACTAAAAAAATTGAAAAAAAGACTAAAATAAGTTATAATACCTAGATATAATTGACTATCAAGTGATGGGAAGGTCGTGAACGTATGTTGAGAATTGGAATGTTGACAAGTGGTGGAGACTGCCAAGCGTTAAATGCAGCGATGCGTGGTGTAATCAAAGGGCTTTGTACAAGGAGAACGGATGTTGAAATCTATGGATTCTCTGGAGGGTACAAGGGATTGATTTATGAAACATATGAGATGTTGACGGCACGAGATTTTTCCGGCATCTTGACAAGAGGTGGTACTATTCTAGGAACTTCGAGACAGCCTTTTAAGTTGATGAGTGTACCAGACGAGAATGGTCTGGATAAGGTGGAGGCCATGAAGCACACTTATGCTAAGTTGGAGTTGGATTGTTTAGTCATCTTAGGTGGAAATGGAACCCATAAGACGGCAAATCTTCTACGAGAGCAAGGGCTTCATGTTGTGACATTGCCGAAGACGATAGACAATGATCTATGGGGAACGGACATGACATTTGGATTTCAAAGTGCGGTGGATATTGCAACGGATACCATTGATCGAATCCATACAACGGCTACCTCCCATAGCCGGGTATTTATTATAGAAGTTATGGGACATAAAGTAGGGTGGGTAACATTACATGCGGGGATTGCAGGTGGTTCGGATATTATCTTACTTCCGGAAATTCCATATGATATAGACCTTGTGGTAGATGCAATCAATAAGCGAAGCCATGATGGGAAATATTTTACAATACTGGCAGTTGCCGAGGGTGCAATCTCAAAAGAAGAGGCCGCACTTTCAAAGAAAGAGCTGAAGGATAGGCAAAAGAAAGAAACATATCCATCGGTTGCATATAAACTTGCAGAACAGATTTCCAAGAGAACAGATCAGGAGATTCGTATTACCGTCCCAGGGCATACACAACGAGGAGGTTCGCCATGTGCCTATGATCGAGTATTGGCAACTCGGTTAGGAGCAGCAGCCTCTGAGCTAATCTTGCAAGAAGACTATGGATATATGTTGGCAATTCAGAATGGAGAAATTACAAAAATGCCACTTTCTGAGGTTGCGGGGAAATTAAAATATGTAGAAGCTAATTCCAATATTGTAAAAGAAGCTAAATTGGTTGGTATTAGTTTTGGAGATGAATAATATGTCATATACAGCATTATATCGTAAGTTTCGTCCTCGTGAATTTGAGGACGTAAAGGGTCAGGATCATATTACTACAACATTAAAGAATCAGATAAAGGCAAATCGCATTGGTCATGCATACCTGTTCTGTGGAACGCGTGGAACAGGAAAAACCAGTGTGGCTAAGATATTTGCAAAGGCAGTGAACTGTGAACACCCAATTGGTGGTAGCCCATGTGGAACGTGTGATATGTGTAGAAAGATCGCAGATGGAGTCTCCATGAATGTAATTGAGATAGATGCAGCGTCTAATAATGGAGTTGATAATATCCGAGAGATTCGAGAAGAAGTATCTTATCGTCCAACAGAAGGACGATACAAAGTGTATATTATAGATGAGGTGCACATGCTTTCAATTGGAGCATTCAATGCACTCTTAAAGACGCTGGAAGAACCACCGGAATATGTTATCTTTATCTTAGCAACCACAGAGGCTCACAAGATTCCTATTACCATCTTGTCAAGATGCCAGCGTTATGATTTCAAGAGAATTAGTATTGATACCATTGCAAAACGACTTATGGATTTAATGCGAGAAGAACAAGTAGAAGTAGAGGAAAAGGCAATTCGATATATATCAAAAGTAGCAGATGGATCTATGAGAGATGCATTAAGTCTTCTTGATCAGAGCATTGCATTTTACTTGGGAGAAATGCTTACCTATGACCATGTATTAGAAGTATTGGGGGCAGTAGATACCGATGTTTTCAGTCGGCTGTTGAGAGAGATTCTTGCAAAAGATGTTAAAAATGTGTTAGGTATTATAGAAGAGCTTGTCATGCAGGGACGTGAATTATCTCAACTTTCTATGGATTTCACATGGTATCTTCGCAACTTGCTATTAGTAAAAAGTTCTGATAATATGGAAGACGTGTTAGATGTTTCTACAGAGAATCTCAAACAACTGACGGAAGAAGCCCAACTGATAGAATACGATGCATTATTGCGATATATTCGTGTGTTTTCGGAGTTGTCCAATCAATTGAAATATGCAACGCAAAAGAGAGTGTTATTAGAAGTGACACTGATTAAGCTGTGTAAACCTGCGATGGAAACCAATACGGATTCTTTGTTAGAGCGAATTCGTGCTATAGAGATGGAAGTGGAAAAGGGAACTGTAATCCAACAGACACCACAAAAAGTGGTTTATGTAAATGGAGACGCACCTAAAAAAGAGGCACCGCCAAAACTTGATAGGGCACTAAAAGATGAAGTGAGTCTGGTGGTAAAAGAATTTCGTACTATTGCAAATGAAACATCAGGAATGTTAAGGACCTATCTTAAGAAAGCAAAACTAAGTGTAGGAAATCAGGATCAATTATTGATTGTACTACCGGACGAATTGAGCGCAAATGCTGTTGATACAGAAACGCATAAAGAAGAGATAGAACATCTAATTGAACAAAAAATCGGCAAGACTATGGACATTGAAATCCGACAAGTAGAAGAAGGAAGAAGATTTGAAGATAGCTTTGTGGATATAGAACAAGTGGTGCATATGGACATCACAATTGAAGATTAAAGGAGGATATACCCATGGCAAAACGTGGAGGATTTTCAGGCGGTGGAGGTATGCCAGGTAATATGGCTAACCTAATGAAACAAGCACAAAAGATGCAACGCCAGATGGAAGAACAGGCAAAAGAAATGGAAACAAAAGAATTTACTGCTACAGCAGGTGGTGGTGCAGTTGAAGTTACAGTTTCAGGTACAAAAGAAGTTACAAAGGTGAAATTAGCAGAGGAAGTTGTAGACCCGGAAGATATTGAGATGCTAGAGGATTTAATTGTAGCAGCTACCAATGAAGCATTGCGTAAAGTAGACGAAGAATCGTCATCGGCAATGTCCAAACTTACCGGTGGTGCAGGTGGTGGAATGCCGGGACTATTCTAATATGCAACGTATAGGAGATCACATACATGGATTACTTTAGTAGTCAGATCAGTAAATTAATAGAAGAATTGTCAAGACTGCCCGGTATAGGGGCAAAGTCAGCCGGGAGGCTGGCTTTTCATATGATAAATATGCCCAAAGAACAAGTGGAACAGTTAGCCAATACCATGGTAGAAGCTCGTACCCACGTTAGATATTGTACTCAATGTTATACATTGACAGATCAGGAATTATGTCCAATCTGCAGCAATGGTTCTCGAGACCAAAAGACAATTATGGTAGTAGAAACAACCCGAGATTTAGCAGCTTATGAAAAGACAGGGAAATTTGAGGGCGTATATCATGTGCTTCACGGAGCAATATCGCCCATGTTAGGTATCGGACCTGAAGACATTAAACTAAAAGAATTAATTGAGCGCTTGCAAGGAGATGTAGAGGAAGTTATTATTGCAACTAATTCTAGCTTGGAAGGTGAAACTACTGCCATGTATATTAGCAAATTAATAAAACCAAGTGGAATAAAAGTGAGCCGAATAGCCAGCGGAGTTCCGGTTGGTGGGGATTTAGAATATATTGATGAAGTCACGTTGCTTCGTGCATTAGAGGGACGAACCACTCTTTAACAAGAAGTGAGAATTAAAAAAAGCATGAATAATTGTATTGAGTGCTTGACCAATTGAAGATGCATGTTATAATTTCAATTAAGAAATAAAGGAAACCAAAGCAAACCTAAGGAGGATATAGCAATGAGATTTTTTATTGACACAGCAAAAGTAGAGGATATTAAAAAAGCAAATGATATGGGAGTTATCTGTGGGGTTACAACAAATCCATCTCTTATCGCAAAAGAAGGTCGTGTATTTGAAGAAGTAATTAAAGAGATTACGTCTATTGTAGATGGACCAATTAGTGGGGAAGTAAAAGCAACGACCGTAGATGCTGAAGGAATGATTGCCGAAGGAAAAGAGATTGCTAAGATTCATCCAAACATGGTTGTAAAGATTCCGATGACGGTAGAAGGACTAAAAGCATGTAAAGCATTAACAGCAGAGGGAATCCATACTAATGTAACGTTAATCTTCTCGGCAAATCAAGCATTATTGGCTGCAAGAGCAGGTGCAACCTACGTATCTCCATTCTTAGGACGTTTAGATGATATATCTGTAAGAGGGGTAGACCTGATTGCAGAAATCGCAGAAATATTTGCAGTAGCGGGGATTGAAACTCAGATTATTGCGGCAAGTGTACGTAATCCTATTCATGTTACAGATTGTGCGTTGGCAGGAGCAGATATTGCTACAGTACCTTACAGTGTAATTGAAACTATGACAAAACATCCACTTACAGAACAAGGAATTGCTAAATTTCAAGCAGATTACCGAGCAGTATTTGGAGATTAATTCAGGTAGGAGGATATATAGATGAACAAATTAGAATTAATGAAGACGGCAAATGAAGTCCGCAAAGGTGTTGTGACAGCAGTGTACAATGCAAAATCAGGACACCCGGGTGGCTCGTTATCCGCAAGTGATATCTACACGTATTTGTTTTTTGAGGAAATGAATATAGACCCAAAAGAACCTAAAAAGTTAGACAGAGATAGATTTGTACTATCTAAAGGACATACAGCGCCGGGGTATTATTCCACCTTGGCACATCGCGGATTTTTCCCGGTAGAAGATTTGAAAACACTTCGTCATGTAGGTTCTTATCTTCAGGGGCATCCGGACATGAAACATATTCCAGGAGTGGATATGTCAAGTGGTTCTTTGGGTCAAGGTATCTCGGCTGCAGTTGGAATGGCCATCTCAGCTAAGTTATCCGAAGATGAGTACCGTGTCTATACATTGTTAGGTGATGGTGAGATTCAAGAAGGACAGGTGTGGGAAGCGTCTATGCTAGCTGCACACAGAAAATTAGATAACCTTGTAGTGATTGTGGACAATAATGGACTTCAGATTGATGGTGCCATTGAAGATGTATGTTCCCCTTATCCAATTGATAAAAAATTTGAAGCATTTAATTTTCATGTAATTAATGTAGATGGGCATGATATGGATGCATTGGCAGCGGCATTTGCAGAAGCGCGCAATACCAAAGGACAACCAACAGCTATTATTGCAAAAACAGTAAAAGGCAAAGGCGTTTCTTTTATGGAAAACCAGGCATCATGGCATGGAGCAGCTCCAAATGATGAGCAATATGCAATTGCAATGGCAGATTTAGAGAAAGTAGGTGAAGCATTATGTCAGAAATAAAAAAAATAGCAACAAGAGAAAGTTATGGTAATGCTTTAGCCGCACTAGGTGCGAAGCATGAAGATGTTGTTGTATTAGATGCAGATTTAGCAGCAGCAACAAAGACAGGTGTATTTAAGAAAGCGTATCCCGAACGTCACATTGACTGTGGGATTGCAGAATGTAATATGATGGGAGTGGCAGCAGGAATTGCAACAACAGGAAAAGTTCCATTTGCCAGTTCATTTGCAATGTTTGCAGCAGGTCGGGCATTTGAGCAGATTCGTAACTCTATTGGTTATCCAAAGTTAAATGTAAAGATAGGTGCAACCCATGCAGGTATTTCAGTTGGAGAAGACGGCGCAACCCATCAGTGTAATGAAGATATTGCATTGATGAGAACCATACCGGGTATGGTTATTATTAATCCGTCAGACGATGTAGAAGCGAAAGCGGCAGTAGAAGCGGCATATGAACATCAAGGACCTGTATATTTACGATTTGGAAGATTGCCAGTACCTGTAATTAATGATTGTGTAGAATATAGATTTGAACTTGGAAAAGGAGTCACTCTTCGCGAAGGAAACGACATGACAATCATCGCTACAGGACTTCCGGTATCTGAATCTTTAGCAGCTGCGGAAAAATTAGCTGCGGATGGAATTCAGGCCCGTGTAATTAATATTCATACAATTAAGCCGCTGGACGAAGAAATCATCATAAAAGCGGCAAAGGAAACAGGAAAAATAGTTGTCGTAGAAGAACATTCCGTTATAGGTGGTCTTGGAAGTGCGGTTTGTGATGTTGTAGCAGAAAAGGCTCCAGCAAAAGTACTGAAAATAGGAATGAATGATGTGTATGGGGAATCAGGACCTGCAGCAGCATTGGTTAAAAAATATGGATTAGATGCAGATGGCATCTATGCAAGTATCAAAAAAATCTAAAACAGGTATGGACGCAAGTGGCTATGAATCTATTTGCGTCCTAACCTATTTTAAAAAGGGGAAGGGAACAATGGGCAAGAATATCCTAAAAAAATTATATTCTTTGCGAAGAGATTGGAAAGATGATTTTTATGAGTGCGTGCAAGACGTCGCAGAGCATCCGGTGGTACTTCGTATGAAATTATATCCACATCATGGAACAACCAATTGCTATCAGCACTGTATGAATGTTGCGTATTATAATTATCAGTGGTGTCGTTTTTTGCATCTGGATGCGAAATCAGCGGCAAGAGGTGGTATGTTGCATGATCTTTTTTTGTATGATTGGCATGAACATACAAAAAAAACAGGAGATCATTTTCATGGGTTAACACACCCAAAGGCAGCCTCTAAAAATGCAAATAAATTTTTTCGATTAAATCAAACGGAGCAAGATATTATATTACATCATATGTGGCCGGTTACATTGTTTGAAATTCCACGAACAAAAGAGGGCTTGATTACGACTATAACAGACAAGTATTGTGGAGCCTGTGAGACAAGTCGCCGTCGATAAAACAGACAGGTTCTGATAAAGAACAAGTCTGTTTTTTAATGAAATTAAAAGATTGTGTAGAAAAGAAGAACGATGGGAATATTCAATGTCGAAACATTTGCCGGACAACCTACCACCAACTGATAAAATCAGCATACCTCTCATGATATTATAGGAAAAAATATATAGATGAGGTGAGGGTATATGGAGAGAGAATTTCCAAAAAACGTACGTCAGATTGGAAATGTGAGTGATAGTCCCAAAGTTTTCATAGAAGATTATGCCGATACATTTTTAAATCAACTATGCGATAAGGCGGAACAAGAAATCCTAGGAGCATTTCTGATAGGAAACATAGTCTATGAAGCAGAACAGGATAGTGTCTACATATCAGGGGCGATACAGATGAAACAAGTTGCAGCGATGGGGAGCGATATTGCAATTGAGGACGAAGTGTGGAAAGTGGCATGTGAAGAAAGGGAAGAATATTTTCCAGAACAAGAGATTGTTGGTTGGTTCTTGAGTGTACCGGCACAACAATTTAGGTTTACAGAACAATTAACACAGATGCATACAAAATATTTTACAAAGAAAAACACTGTTTTATATATGAAGAATCAGTTGGATCAAGAGGAACTTTTATGTGCATATAAATTCCATGATTTGATGGAAATAGGTGGCCATTATATCTATTATGAAAAGAATCCAACAATGCAGAATTATATGCTGGCTATGCGCAAACAGATTGGCGTAACACCCAGTGAAGTGGTTGAAGATAGAGCTGCAAAGAATTTTCGTAGTATCATAAGTGAGAAAATGATACAGCATGAATCCAAGCAGACCTCCAAACTTGCATATGTCTCCAGTACGTTCTTAGTTTTAGTGATTCTAGTAATTGGAGTTACTACTATTAATAACTATGACAAGATGCAGTCCGTTCAATCTTCATTAGACCACATTGCAGATACGGTTTCTAAAAAAGATACCAATGTACAGGCAAAAGAAACAAACGGAACGATTGTAGAAGTGCCTAAAGGTGATGTGACAGAACAGGAAATTGCAGACTCAGAAACTGGCAAACCAGAATCAAAGGAAACTATGGAAGTGAATCCTCAAGAACAAGGTGAGATACAATTGCCACCGGAAAAAGCAGAATCACAAGAGGAAAAATCGGGCAGTACTGTACAGGAAATGAGCAAAAACATCTATATTGTAAAGCAAGGTGATACCCTCGCGAAAATAAGTCGCAAATCGTATGGAGATCTCGCCCACGTCGACGCAATCTGTCGCATGAATGGATTGCAGGATGGGAATTTGATTTATATCGGGCAAAAATTATTGTTACCATAAACAAAAATGTGCTATAATTCAATTCAAGACCGAAGATAAAGAGGGACATTATGAAGACGAAAAATAATTCACAACTGCATATCGTAAAGTCTGAAAAAGATCCTACGGATAAGATTATAGACAAGATCATGATAGAATTAAGAGAAGAGCAGGAACCAATTGAGAATCTTGAAGAGAAGATACAAGAACATAAACATCGGTTTTGGTTTCGCACCATTACGACAGTGGCTTTGATTGTTATGGTGGTTGGTGGAACCTACATGCTTATAGTAAATCAAACGTATAGCAAAGCTCAAGTGATCAATGCATATAAGAATCAAGAAGCAGATAATAGTCAGTATGCTCGATTCTCGGATGGGGTGCTACGTTATAGTAAGGATGGAGTTTCTTTTTTAGATACAACGGGAGAAGAGCAATGGAATCTTCCATGTCAGTTTCAGACTCCACTTGTAGAAGTGAATCAAGATTCAGTAGTTGTGGCAGATAATGGTGGAAATTCTATTAAGGTATTTCAAAAAGATGGGCTCAAGGGAGAGATAAAGACAACCCTCCCAATTGAAAAGGTGGCTGTTTCAACACAAGGAATTGTAAGCGTTATCTTAAAAAATGAAACTTCGCCGCAAGTAGTATGCTACGATGCTACTGGGAATCTATTGGTAGAACTCAAAGCGTCATTTAGTAATAACGGTTATCCTGTAGATATTGCGTTGTCAGATAATGGCTATATATTGTTGGTTTCTTACCTGTCTATAAAAGAAGGGATTGCAACAACAAAGATAGTGTATTATAATTTTTCAGAAGAAGGACAAGAGGTAAAGGATTATCAGGTCAAAAGTGATTCTTATAAAAATGAAGTGCTTCCAAATGCATTTTTTATGAATGAAGACACATCCGTAATTATAGGAAATGCATCGATTCTTATGTATAAGGGAAAACAGACACCGGAGTTACTCAAGACAATTAAAGTAGATAAGATCATAAAAAGCAGTTTTCATAATCAGCATTATATTGGTCTCATATTAAAGAATAGTGATCAAGAGGGATATGAGCTACGATTGTATAATAAAGATGGGAAAAAGACGTTGTCTAAAAACTTTGCAGGTGATTATAAACATGTGCAAATAGAGGGTAATCAAGTGATTATGTATGACGGAACAAAGTGCAGTGTATTCTCTAGAACAGGAATCCATAAATTTGAAGGTGAATTAGAGATGCCGATACAAGAGATGTTTCCGTTAAATGGTCTTAATAAATACTTGGTGATAAGTACGGACGGTGCAGAGGAAATTCGTTTTGTAAAATAGGAGATGAACAATATGAATTGGTTACTGATAGGAGCAGGAGTGATATGTCTTATATGTGTCATTGTTGGATATGTACGTGGGTTTATTAAGATAGCAGTGTCGTTAGCAGCAACTATAGCAACGCTGGTCTTGGTTTTTATTGTTACACCTTATGTCAGCAAGGGAATATGTTCTTTTACACCGGTAGATGATATGATTCAAAAGAAATGTATAGAAGCATTGAAGATAGAAGCCTCCAGTGTTTCTCTTTCAAAAGAGGATTTGGTAAAGGCCGGTGTTACAGATAAGATGTTAGAGGTAGCGGGAATTACAGAAGACAAACTTACATCAGGGAAGTTGACAATTGATGAAATCAAGCAATATGGTGCCATTAGTGATGCATTGCGTAAAGCAGGAATTACAAATGAAGATATAGAAGAAGAAATTACGACAATCGAGATTCCGAGACAAAAACAGGTGGAGGCAATTAAAAAGGCAGATATACCACCGGTATTCAAGGAGCTTTTACTGAGCAATAATAACAATGAAGTGTATAAACGGCTGGATGTATCTAGTTTCCCGGAATATATAGGTGCCTATATTGCTAAGATGGTGATTGGAATCATTTCGTTTTTGGTAACGTTCGTTATTATCTTTATTATTGTACGGTCGATTATTTTTGCATTGGATATTGTGGCAGACTTACCCGTACTTAGTGGCATAAACAGACTCGCCGGTGCTGGAATTGGATTAGTGACAGCACTAATTATAATATGGCTCGCGTTTTTAGTTGTAACACTTTTGTATACTACGGGCATAGGTGGAGAGTGTTTTGAGTTAATTGGAAAAAGCAAGATGTTGACATTTTTATATAACAATAACTACATATTGAAATTGTCTACTTCATTTCGATAAAGAAATTAAAATAATTTAGAAAACCTGTACTAAATGGGTTGACAGCAAAAATAATAAATGATATTATAAAAATCCACTGCGACATCGTAGTGGATTTTACACGATTTATAGTTCGCTATAATGTGTAAAAAAAGAAAAAAGATACAAAAACATATTGACAAGGACAGCGTGAGTGTGGTATCTTATAAAAGTTGTCGCGTGTAACAAGCGAGCAACACAGAACATTGATAATTAAACAATAGACAAAACAACCTTGAAAATTTCC
>JAVXHR010000028.1:0-12163 GCA_036656795.1 Lachnospiraceae bacterium
ATATAGAAGAGGATCAGTTGACAGTTCATGATGCAGAGATTAAAAACTTCTGTACATGCCAAGAGATGGGGGGATTCTCCATTACAATCCTTCGATTAGATGATGAATTAAAACAATATTATGACACGGCTTGCTTTTCGCCATATTATGCTAGAGGGGAGATTCGGTAATTATGAAGAAATTAACAGTAGATCAAGTAACGGATATGATAATAGAAACATGTAATGCTATTATTGAGAGTAAGCCATATCTTACAGAAGTGGATAGTAAGATTGGCGATGGAGATCATGGTATTGGAATGTCGGGAGGAATGGAAAAGGCTAAAGCAGAATTAATTAGTAAAAGACCATTTGCAGACATTAATGCTATTTTCAAAACAACAGGAATGACGATGCTCAATTCTATGGGAGGAGCTTCAGGTGTAATCTTTGGTTCGATGTTCTTGGGGGGCGTAAAAGGGCTAGAATCTTTGAAGGAATTAGATGGAGAAAGTCTTGCGAAGATAATGCGTGGTTCTGCCAATGCGATTCAGGCAAGGGGGAAAGCCGAAGTTGGAGATAAGACGATGATTGATGCGTTAGTACCTGCGGTAGAAGCGATGGAAGTGTCGGACAAAGAGGATGTTGTTGAAGTGCTTAAAGTTGCAAAAGATGCAGCAGCACAAGGTGTAGAAGCCAGCAAAAAAATGATTGCAAAATTTGGAAGAGCAAAGTCATTAATGGAACGAGCAGTTGGGTATCAGGATGCGGGAGCGACATCCGTTTCTATTATATTTGATGCAATGTATAAATATGTAAAATCTATATAGGACGTGTCTGAGGCACTAGATATAATCCAGATATTGTTATAATAAAAGCGTTTAGAAACCAAAGAGAAATCTATGGTTTCTAAACGCTTTTGTTTTGAAATACAATTTAGAATATGATGATTTGTCATGAGTAAATACACTAAAACGAAAAAATAAGAAAAAAAGATTGCAAAAACAAACATTTAAAGATATAATTACGAGTATAAATAAACAGGAAAATAATGATAAGAAAGGATGAGGATATGAACAAAATTATAAATGATCCGGATTATATGATTCAAGACATGATGGAAGGATATCTCTATTTATATGGTGATTTGTATGAACGTGTTCCAGGAACGATAGGCGGTCTTATAAAAAAGCAAAGGGAAGAGAAAGTATCTGTGATTGTGGGAGGAGGAGCTGGAAATGAACCATGGGTACTTGGGTATGTAGGTAAAGGCTTGGCAGATGGTCTGTCAGCAGGTAATGTGTATGCTGCTCCACCGGCAAAGTCTATTTTAGATGTGAGTAAAGCTATTTATAATGAAAAAGGAATTCTATATGTTGGAACTAATCATATGGGGGATTTGCTGAATTTTGAATTAGTAGGAGAGCTGGCAGTTTTGGATCATATTAAAACGAAATGTGTGTTTGTAAATGATGATATTGCAAGTGACCTTGTAGAGAAAGAGAATCGACGAGGGGTTGCGGGTATTGCTTTGGCGGTTAAGATTGCAGGAGCTGCAACGGAGCTAGGTCTTGGATTAGAAGAGGCGGCTCGTATTACACAAAAGGCAATTGACAATCTTCGCACATTAAGTGCTACTACATCACCGGGGTATATGCCTAAGAATGGAAAAGCGATGTTTGAGATGGAAGAAGGAACCATTGAGTATGGTATGGGATTTAATGGGGAACCGGGCATTTTAAAAGAACCTATAAAACCGGCGAAAGAGATTGTTGCAACGATGATGGATATGTTGCTGAAAGATTTGGAATATCAAGAAGGTGAAAAGATCGGCGTGTTATTAAATGGGTATGGATTTACAAGCGTATTAGAGATGCATATTGTAATGCAGGGGATAAAGAACTATGCGGAGAAACATCACGTTCACATATATCATGCAGATCTACAGAATTTGTTCTGCCCACAAGGAACGGGTGGGTTTTCAATTTCAATTATAAGATTAGACGAGGAATTATTGCCATACTATAATCAAGAAGTGGATGCGCCTTTATATAGGAGAAAACAACTTTAAAATATCTTGAAAGGAGACGGTAGAAATTACCGAACTGTAGATGATGAATGCAAAACAAGTAAGGGATATGTATCTGTATGTATCAGATGTTATTGTAAATAGCGAAGATTTTTTGACGGAGATCGATAATAAAATAGGTGATGGCGACCATGGAATTGGTATGGCAATCGGGTTTAAGGGAATTAGAGAAGAACTAAAGAAGCATGAATATACTTATGTAAATGAAGTGTTTCACAGCATTGGAATGACTATGTTGTGTGTAATGGGAGGGGCTTCGGGTGTGCTGTTTGGAACGGTGTTTATAAGTGGAATTGTAGAATATCCCAACAAGACGGAGTTTGCGTTAGAAGACTTTGCCAATATTCATGTAAAATCATTAGCCGCGCTTAAGAAACGTGGTAAGGCAAAAGTGGGAGATAAGACCATGATTGATGCTTTGGAACCTGCTACGGTGGGATTGAGCAATGCGGCAACACAAGGGAAAGGTATTGTGGAAGGATTTGAGTACGCAGCGAAGGAAGCGAAAAGAGGAGTGGAAGCCAGCAAACAGTGTCTTGCAAAATTTGGACGTGCGAAATATTATGGTGATAAAGCAATAGGCCTTCAAGATGCTGGAGCAACTTCGGTATATTTGATATTTAACGCAATGTCAGAATGGGTACGAGCGAATTTATAAGTATAGAAAGGGAAAAGTTATGGTTGGGACAATTACATTGAATCCATGTATAGATAAGACGTTAACTATTAACGGATTTACATATGGAGGCATGAATCGTGTAGAAAAAAAACGTGCAGATGTATCGGGAAAAGGCGTGAATGTGTCCATTGCCTTGAATCAAATAGGGTCTAATGTTAGAACATTCGGTATTAATTATAAGGACGGTGCAGAGGTTTTAAACAGAGAATTAGGAATGTTTGGAATAACATATGAAGGTGTTGTAGCACAAGGAACTTTGCGTGAAAATATGAAAGTCTATGACATAGAGTCAAATCTTACAACAGAATTAAACCAAAAAGGAGATTATATAGACGAGAAAAAGTTGGACGAATTCACAAAGTACTTAGAAATAGCGATGAAAGATATAGACATTCTTGTTGTGACAGGAAGTGTACCACAAGGGGTCCCGATGGATTATTATTATCAGATTATTCAGATAGCACATGAAAAAGGGGTTTGCTGTATCCTTGATGCGGAAGGCGAATTGATGTTGGAAGGTATGAAAGCAAACCCATATCTTATTAAGCCCAATCTATATGAATTTGAAAGTGCTTTTGGTTTAAAGACCAAGAAGATAGAAGATATATTGGAAATTTGTCACAGAATTATTGCAAATGGAGTAGAAGTAGTTTGCTTATCCATGGGGGAAGATGGTGCCATAATTGTGAATAGCAAAGAGGCATATCGTTGTCAACCCACATCAATTGATGTAAAAAGCACTCAAGGAGCGGGGGATTCACTGGTGGCAGGAATGTGTATGGCAATAGAAGAAGGGCTGGGGATTCGAGATATGCTGCGATATGGAGTTGCAACAGCTCAAGGGTCGCTAATTCGAGAGGGAACGCAGCTATGCAGAAAAGAAGATTTTCAACATTTTAAAGAAACAATTACTGTAGAAAAATTATAAATAGTAGAACAATATGTAAAGGCATCTTGGTATAGATGCCTTTTTGCATGCATTTTTTAAGTGGGAGAATAAACTAAACAAAAACGATAGCAAATTATGGAAAAATCAAAATAAATGGAAATGCACATAAATAAACAGACATATTCCAATATATGGATAAAATAGAAACTATAAACAAACAAAAAGTGATGAAATATCAAACAAAAACGAAAAAAAATCTTGACATACGAATGGATTGTGATATACTACAAATATGTACAAAAGATGTACGAAAAAATTGTGAATCCTATTCAAGATTGACAAAAAACATGAGAACACAGGAGGAGAAAGAATGAAAAAGAAATTACTAAGTGCACTTTTATGTGTGGCAATGGTGGCAACTATGGTAGTGGGTTGTGGAAGCAAGGAAGAAGATACAACCGCAAAGAAAGAAGACAAAAAAGAAGATAGTTACAAATGTGGATTCGTTGTAGGTTCATTTGAACATACATTTTACCAATTAATTGGTGAAGGTATCGAAGCAAAAGCAAAAGAAATCGGAATGGAAGCAATTGTTACAGATGCAGAATTAGATCCGAATGTAGCAACTAACAAAGTTCAGGATTTATCAGCACAAGGCTGTGAAGCAATTGCATTATCTTGTAATGATGCGGCAGGTGTAAAACCAGCAATTGAGAATGCTTCTAAAGATGGTGTAGCAATGTTTACATTTGACTGTACTTCAGAATCAGATGCAATTAACTGTTTTGTTGGTACTGATAACGTAAAAGGTGGTACTTTAGGTGGACAAGAATTAATCCGTTTAACAAAAGATGGAGATAAAGTTGCTATTATCGGTTATCCAACTGCTTCTTCTTGTTTAGACAGAGAAAATGGTGCACTAGAAGCACTTAAGAGTGCAAAACGTGAAGTAATCTCTGGAAATAACTATGAAGGTGATGCTAACAAAGCTCAAGAAATCATGGAAACAATTCTTACAGCTAATCCTGATTTAGCAGCAGTATTCTGTGTTGGTGATCCAGCAGCAACAGGTGCTTTAGCAGCAATTAAGGCAGCAGGAACTGATACAAAGATTATTGGGTTTGATGGTAATCCAGAAGCGAAAGAAGCAATCTTAGATAAAGAAGGTAATGGCAAATGGTGGGTATCTGAAATCTCTCAAGATCCTAAGAAAATTGGTTCTACTATCGTAGAACAAATGCAGAAATTCCTTTCAACCAAGAAAGTTGATGATAAGGTTATCTACATCGAACCATACATCATTACAGAAGAAAACGCAGCAGAATAAGTAATATGTTTTACAAATCGCCCAGGCAGGGTGACCTGCTTTGGGCGATTTCTTAAATTTATAATCACTTACTGTTAACAGATATCATGATTCTATGAAAAAGAAGGATAGGTAATATGGAGCCAATTTTACAAGTGAAAAATATTAGTAAGGTATTTCCGGGCGTAAAAGCATTAACAGATGTGTCTGCTGATTTTTATCCTGGAGAAGTGCATACTTTAGTTGGTGAAAATGGTGCAGGTAAATCCACACTGATTAAGATTATTTCCGGAGTGTATACGCCTACAGAAGGAACGGTAATTTTAGAAGGAAAAGTTCAAGACTTCAAGCTTCCGGGGCAGGCTTTAGACGCGGGAATAACGGTTATTCATCAAGAACTAAGTATTGCAAATGATCTTACGGTTGCAGAAAATATATTTTTAGGCCGTGAACCACGAACAAAAAGTGGGTTATTAGATCGTAAAAAGATGAATCAAGAGGCGCAACAAGTACTTGATTTTATGAAAGTTGATTTAAAAGCAAACCATTTAGCCCGTCATCTAAATGCAGCACAACAACAAATGGTAGAGATAGCAAAGGTTATTACAAAGAATTCAAAGATTGTTATTATGGATGAACCAACATCATCCCTTTCAGAACATGAAATTGATGCATTGTTTGAACAAGTTCGTATATTAAAAGAGAAAAATATTGCAATTATATATATTACACATCGTTTAAAGGAATTAACACAAATCTGTGAAAGAGTAACCATACTGCGAGATGGCTGTAAGATTAATACATTTATGGTAGCAGATACTACAGAGCAAGAAATTGTTTCTAGTATGGTTGGGCGTGAGATGGGCGATTACTACAATAAGCACGAACATCAACGTGGAGCAGAGATGATTCGAGCAGAAGGACTATGTCAAGATGGTGTTTTTTCAGACATATCTTTTAAAGCATATGCAGGAGAAATTCTTGGATTTTCTGGATTAGTTGGAGCAGGTCGTACTGAAGTTATGGAAGCGATTTTCGGAGCTACAAAATTGACTTCTGGGAAAATATTTATTGAAGGAAAAGAAGTCAAATTTAATAGTCCCAAAGAAGCGATTGATCATAAAGTTGGGCTTGTAACAGAAGATAGAAGGCGAACAGGATTACTACTTCAAAAGCAGATTAAAGAAAATATTGCATTACCAAGTCTTCCTAAACATTGTAAGAAATTTGGGTTTTTAAATGACAAATGGGAAACAGCGGTAAGTAATGAATACATGGAAAAATTACATATTAAAGCACCAAGTATTCGCACGGTTTTAGCGAATTTATCCGGTGGTAATCAACAGAAGGTTATTCTTGCAAAGTGGTTAACAGCAGATTCAAAGGTATTAATTCTAGATGAGCCAACCAGAGGTATTGACGTGAATGCAAGATCTGAATTCTACGCACTGATGAATGAGTTTGTGGAAAATGGTGGTTGTATTATTATGATTTCTTCGGAAATGCCGGAAGTATTAGGCGTCAGTGATCGAATTATAGTTATGCGAGAGGGCCATATCAGTGGCGAATTATCACGAAACGAAGCAAATGAACAATCAATCATTCGACTGGCAAGTATCACAAGTGATGTAGAAGCTTAATGAAATAGAATTATATATAGAATAGGAAGGTTTGAATAACATGGATAAAGTAAAAAGTTGGGCAAGTAAAAATATTGTTGTTATTACTCTGATTTTGCTATGCGTAGGATTTGGATTTGGAAATAGTGTATTTTTTACAACAAAAAATATTATTAACTTATTGTCTCAAATGTGTATTAATGCATTGCTTGCTTCAGGTCTTGTATACGTTATCATTCTTGGTGGTATCGATATTTCAGTAGGATCAGTAGCAGCATTAGCCGGAGTAATTGCAGCGACCGTTGGCTTGAAGTTTCCACACATGGGAATTCCACAGGCAATGTTGTTATTGATTGGAACAGGGATAGCAGTAGGATTTGTAATAGGATTATTTAACGGAATTATGATTGCAAAGTTTAAAGTAGTTCCGATGATTGCGACTTTAGCAATGTTAACAATTGCACGTGGTTTGTCTTATGTAATTACCGGTGGTGAACCGGTGTACGGATTGCCAAATAGTTTTGCGTGGTTAGGGGCCAGCCGTATTATCCAAACAGAAGCTATGCCTAATGGGGTAGTACCTGTTATTACATTATTTACAATTGTTGTGGTAGCTTTTATGCATATTTTATTATCAAAGACGGTATTTGGCCGTCATGTGTATGCGGTAGGAAGTAACATCAATGTAGCACATCTAAGTGGCATTAATGTGGATCGTGTTGTACTTGGTTCCCACATATTATGCTCCATTACGGCTGCGTTAGGTGGAGTGTGTATTGCATCAAAATTACAGAATGGGCAACCTGCGGCAGCTGAGGGATATGAGATGTTTGCAATTGCATCTACTGTATTAGGTGGAACAAGTTTAACAGGTGGTAGCGGTTCAGTAGGCCGTGCAATGTTTGGTGTTGCGATTATTGCAGTTATTAATAATGGTATGAATCTTATGCAAATTTCTTCTTATTGGCAAAAGGTTGTAATTGGTTCCATTATATTGTTGGCTGTTATATTGGACGTAGCACAGAAGAAAACAAAGTAAAGATTGAGGAAATCTAATGAGTAAATATTACTTAATTATGGATATAGGCGGAACAAAGACAACAGGCGCCTTATTTACAGAGGATGGAATGATTGTAGAGGATTACACACATGTAGAAAAATCTCAAACATTCAAAGGAGAAGAGGCAGTTTATCAGAATACTAAAATGGTATTCGATCATATTGTTGCAAAATTTCATGTAGATATGAAAGATGTACTTGGCATCGGAGTAGGGTGTCCAGGACCATTGAATACAAAGACCGGAGTGATTGTGCATGCGCCACTAATGGGCTGGAAAAACTTCCCATTAGTAGAACGATTAAAACAGGACTTTCATCTTCCAGTAGTACTTGATAATGATGGAAATCTAGGCGCGTTGGCAGAGCAGCGATGTGGTGTTGCAAAAGGTCTTGATAATGTGATGTATATGACAGTTAGTACCGGTTGTGGAGGTGGACTTGTCGTTGGCGGAAACATCTATCATGGTCGAAATGACGGTGCAGGTGAAGTAGGGCATATGTCTATTGATCCCAAGGGGTTAGAGTGCCCATGTGGTAATCGAGGTTGTTTTGAAATGTATGCGTCTGGTACTGCAATGAATAGACGATTGCAAGCAGATATGAAAGCAGGAAAAAAGAATAAAGTTTTTGATCTTGCAAAATACGATGCAACCATTTTGGACGGGAAAATTTTAACGCAGGCAGCAGAATTAGGGGACGAATATGCGTTGAATTTTTATAAAAAAGAAGCTTATTATCTGGGGATAGGAATATCCAATATATTTAACTTATTTGATCCTGATGTACTGGTTATTGGTGGGGGCGTTTCCAAAGCAAACAAGTTCTATCACGAAGAGATGATGCATGTGATTAAAGAACGTTGCATTCAATCGATAACAGATGATTCAATCCGCTATTCAGTGATGAATGATAGGGTGGTTTTATATGGGGCATATTATTTAATTAAAGAATTTGCCCAGTAACAATGGTAATCATAGCACAGAAATAAAAAGGAGAAATTATTATGGCATTAGTAACATTAAAAGAAATATTAGCAGGAACAAGAGAAGGTCATTACGCAGTAGGTGGATTTAATTTTAACGGATATGAAGATGCACAAGGGATTATCAATGGTGCTGTAGAAAAAAATTCCCCTGTTATACTAATGGCTTCTATGGGCGCAATTAAATATATTGGTTTAAAACAAGTTGCAGGTATGGTAAAAGGAATGGCTGATTCTGTGGATATTCCTGTATGTCTTCACTTAGACCATGCAACGGATTATGAGTTGATTAAAGAAGCAATCAAATGTGGATTTACATCAGTTATGGTAGATGCTTCTGCAAAAGATTATGAAGAGAATATTGCGGATTCAAAAGCAATTGTAGAATTTGCAAAAGATTATAATTGTTCCGTAGAAGCTGAATTGGGTAAAGTCGGTGGTAAGGAAGATAATATTGTTGTAGCAGATGCATCAGCAGCATTCACGGATCCGAAAGATGTACCACGTTTTGTTGAAGAAACAGGAATTGATGCTTTGGCGATTGCGATTGGAACAGTTCACGGTTTCTATAAAAGTGAACCAAAATTGGACTTTGATAGATTAGGTGAGATTATTAAAATTACAGATTGTCCTGTTGTTCTTCATGGTGGTTCAGGTGTTCCGGTAGAGGATTTCAAAAAATGTGTCAAGATGGGCATGAGTAAAATCAATGTAGGAACAGAGCTGAAAGCAACATTTTCTAATGCAGTGCGTAAAGCCGTAGCAGAGAATCCGGAATCAGAATTTGATCCTAGAAAATATGTGGGACCGGTAAAAGATGCTTGTGCAGCAGTTGTAGAAGGAAAAATTGATATCTTTGGCAGTGCCAACAGAGCATAGGTAGTTGGAGGAAAATCGATGAACATAGCAGTCATAACCAGTGGTGGAGATTCTCCCGGAATGAATCCCTGTGTGGCTCAAGTTGTGAAAGAGGCTACAGCAAAAGGACATAAAGTATATGGATATAGGAATGGTTTTTTGGGAATTCGCGACAATGAGTATATGGAATTAAATGTAAAAGATGTGCAAGGTTGGTATAAATTAGGTGGAACAGTTCTTAAGACAGGACGTTTTCCCGAATTAAAAGAACAAAAATGGCAACGAGTACTTGTGGAAAACCTAAAGAAAAATCAAATTGATGCATTAATAGTATTGGGTGGTGATGGCTCATTTAATGGAGCATTAACATTACATAAGCTAGATTCCTCTATTAATATCATTGGAATTCCGGGAACGATAGATAACAATATATATGGGAGTGACTATACGCTTGGATTTGATACTGCATTGAATAAACAAGTGACCTATATTGATGATATCTCGGATACTGGGTTATCTATGCCGGGGCGTGTGTTTTTTGTAGAGACATTAGGTGCTTGGGATGGATATTTGACGAATAGCTCGGTGTTAATGGGAATGGCTGATTTTAGTGTTCTTGTTGAAAAACCTATGACAAATGAAGAGATTTGCATGCGAGTTGAAGAATTGCGTAGAACATCGCCAAAAGATTATGTACTAGTGACATTTGCAGAAGGGTGCTATCAGACGATAGAAGCGGCAGCATATGTAAAAGAAAAATTAGATGTAAATGTAAAGTGTAATTTGATTGGATTTCAACAGAGAGGTGGCGTTCCTACGGCGCGTGATCGAATTCATGCGGCAGGATTTGCTAAACGTGCAGTAGAAGCAGTAGATCAAGGAATTATGAATAAATATGTGGTTTATCAAGAAGGAACATATGGCTATCTTGATATTGCACTAGCCTCTAATAAAAAGGAATTTGATTGGTTTGAATTGTAAAAAGAAAGAGGCAAGGTCTTGGCACTTTGCTTCTTTTTGTGTATAATAATGTAATGATGGGATATAGAGAGGTGTAGCGTATGTTGGCGGAAGAAAGACAGAATTTAATATGTGATTTGGTAAACAAGAAAAAAGCAGTTCGCGTATCTGAATTAAGTAAGCGCTTGGATATTACAGAGGCAACCGTTAGAAGAGATTTGGATGAATTGCAGCAGGAGAAAAAGATTAGAAGAACCCATGGGGGAGCAGTTGCATTGTATCCGGCGGGTATCAATTATGTGATTCGTGAATTGGCAGTAGAACATATTGAAGAAAAGAGAATTGTGGCAAAAAAAGCATATGAATATATAGATGATATGGATACATTGCTTTTTGATGGCTCAAGTACAGTGTTGGAGTTATGCAAATTGATTGCAGAAGGCGATAAAAAGGGAATTACGGTAGTCACCAACGCATTTAGCGTTGTAAATATCTTGGCAAAGCGAAAACATATCTCGGTGCTTCATGTTGGTGGAGAAGTACACTATGATTTGGATTCCTCCCTTGGTAAAGTCGCGGAGAATACCATTGGGAATATAAGGGTAGACAAGACCTTTTTGGGAGTTAATGGAATTGATGATGATTACGGATATTCCATTACTAATTTAGAAGAGGCAGCATTGAAACAAAGTATGATAAAAAGTGCAAAACAGGTATTTGTGTTAGCGGATCATACCAAATTTGGAGCCACTTATCTGGCCAAGATTGCAGATTTTGAAGGAACAATTGATTATTTGATTACAGACCAAAAGATTCAGGATATTGAATATGCTTCATATGAAGAAAATGTAAATCTTGTAATTGGAGAATCCTCTGTCAACTGATACGCACTGAGGTGAAAAATGATAAAATTAGTAGCAAGTGATTTGGACGGTACACTCTTAAGGAATAATGCACAATCGCTAGGTCCAGAGGTTTTTGATCTGATCCTTAAATTAAAGGAAAAAGGAATTTATTTTGTGGCGGCAAGTGGGCGACAATTGGCAAGTATGTATCAACTATTTGCCCCAATTAAGGACGAGATATCCTATATTGCTGAAAATGGAACGTTGTGTATACATGATAAACAAGTAGTGTCACGTACGGTGTTTGAACGTGATTTGGCACTTGAGATTATTGATACGATTCGTTCACTTGGAGATTGCGAAATACTGATGTCTTGTGAGGATAAGTGTTATATAGAATCGAAAGACGAAGTATTTAAAAATCATATTTACAATGTTATAAAAAATGATACAGAGCAGGTAGAAGATTTGAAACTTGTTAATCAACCGTGTCTTAAACTTGCGGTCTGTAATTATCAAGAGATTGAGAAACTAAGTGAAAGATTTAAGAAGCAATATGGGAATCAAGTGACAATTGCAGTGTCTGGAAATATATGGTTGGATTTTATTCCACCTCATGTAAATAAAGGGATTTGTCTGGAAAAATTGATTCAAAAGTTGGGTGTTAAGCAAGAAGAATGTATGGTGTTTGGTGATCAGTATAATGACATAGAGATGTTACAGTTTGTAGATTTAAGCTATGCTATGAGTACAGCAGCCCCAGGAGTTGCTTACTATTCGACCTATGTGACAGATTCGGTAGAAGACGTATTAATTGATTTAATAGCGCAAGTATAATGAAAATATTGAGAAATATAAATCTTATTCAAGATGGGTTCAAACAGGAATCCAGGGGGGAA
>JAVXHR010000028.1:12263-23812 GCA_036656795.1 Lachnospiraceae bacterium
GGGGAACATCCGGATATTGCGGCAGTTTTTTGTGTTGGGGATCCAGCAGCTACAGGTGCTTTAGCAGCAATTAAAGCGTCCGGAGTTGATACAAAGATTATTGGATTTGACGGAAACCCAGAGGCGAAAGAAGCAATATTGGATAAAAACGGAGATGGAAAATGGTGGGTATCTGAAATTTCACAAGATCCTAAGAAAATTGGTACAACACTTGTAGAGCAAATGCAGACATTTCTTACAACGAAACAAGTAGGTGATAGAGTTATCTACATTAAACCATATATCATTACAGAAGAAAATGCAGCAAAATAAAGAATGAGGATGAGCTGATATTAACACTCAATGAGGTGACAAATGGTAAAAGTTACATATATCTACCATAGTGGATTCTTAGTAGAATTAGAAGAAGCAGTATGTTTATTTGATTATTATAAAGAAGAGATACCGGAACATGATCAGAACAAACCATTGTATGTATTTGTAAGTCATAGGCATAAAGATCATTTCAATCCGGTAATATTTGAACTCGCTAAGACACATAGTACCGTCTATTATATTCTTGCAAGTAATATTCCAAAACGCAGGATACCAGAGGAGATTACCCCAATCGTGATGTCGGAAAATGAAAAGATCCAGGTAGGATCCTGTCAGATTAGAACGCTTCATTCCACAGATTGTGGAGTGGCATTTATCGTAGAATACAAAGGATATAAGATTTATCACGCGGGTGATTTAAACTGGTGGCATTGGAATGAAGAGTCAGATCAATATAACGAAAAGATGAAAGACGATTTTCGGAGAGAAATAGATAAATTAAAAGACGAAGAATTTGATATTGCATTTCTGACACTGGATCCAAGACAAAAGGATAAGTATGACTTGGGGTTAGATTATTTCATGCAAACAACACATACAAAGTGGGCATGTCCGATGCACTGTTGGGAAAATTATAGCATTTGTACCAAGATAAAAGAAGAAAAAAAGACAGAACTATATCGAGATAGACTTGCAACATTAAAAGGAAAAGGGCAGGTATTTCAATTGGGGACAGGGTAAATTTAATTGGGGACGGGGTATTTTTTAAAAATACCCCGTCCCCAATTAAATTTACCCTGTGACCGTTGTGTGACTTTAGTTCGTTATAATACAACCGGATAGTAAGAGAGGGGTGTTATGGTGAAGCGAAAGACGGCAATCGCAGTAATTGCAACGCTGGGAATGTTGACTATGGTTGGTGGAACATTTGCGTATTTTAGAACAGAAATATCTGCAGGAAATACGCTGTCAACGGGTACAGTGGATGTGAAGTTACAAGAGAAAATAACAGAAGGTATCTATGAAGATATGAAAGATTCTAAGTTGATAAATAGCCGGGAGGTTTGGATGCCGGGAGAACAGATTGATAAAGTTGTCGTTGCAAAGAATCAAGGGAATCGACCGATTTATGTTAGAATTGGGATTACCAAGGAGTGGGATGGTATCGAGATTACGGGGGCGTCTGACGATTGGATTGTAAAGCAAATTGATAAGAATCATATCTTGTATTATGGTAAGAAGCCAATATCGCCGGGGGAATATTCGAGTCAAGTGATGGATAAGGTTCATATTTTTGGAGACGGAAGTATGGTAAATGAAGAGTACGCGGGACAAGAAACATCTCTTACATTCATGGTTGAGGCGGTACAGAAATCTGCTGGGAAAGATGCTATATTAGTGGAATGGGGAATGGATGCAGAAGTTGCAGAGGATGGTACGATTCGCACGATTACCCAGCGAAAATGAGAGGGGATGGATACCATATGAGATATAAAAAAAGAAATCTGTGGTTACTGGTATTGTTGTTGTTCTGTGGTACAACTACAATGGTACATGCACAAGATACTACAGTTGTATATCAAGGCGATGCAAAGAAATTTGTGGCACCCAAAGGAGAGTGGACTGATTTTACTATGCTAGAGCCGGGAACCAGTCGTACACAACGGATAATTTTGAATAATCGGAGTCAGAGTCCCCGAATATTTATACTAAAAGTAGACATCTTGGATAATATGCTAAAGAATATTTCGGCAGATGATGCGCATTATACAATTACAGTCATGCATGATAAGGAGATCCTTTTGAAGGAGAAAATCAATACCAAAGGGACGACCAGTCATACGAATATTGGGGAAGAACTTAAACTTGCAACCCTAGAGAAGAATCAACAGCAGGCAATTGATATTACGGTGTCTTTAGATGGTGCCTCTGTAGGAAATGAGCATCAAGGGGCAACAGGTAATTTGCAATTAACATTTGCCACAGAGGACGACACAAGTATTATGGGAATGAAACCGACAAAAACAGGAGATGAACGGTCAGTGATACAAGTATTCCTATTGGCTGGTGGATGTATTTTGAGCGCAATGGTTATAGGGCGTCTTGTTTATGAACGTCATCAAAAACAGTTCGCAAAAACAGATAACAATGTATAAAAGAAACAACGAAAAGATAAATGCTTTTGTTGAACGCTCACAGAGATTGTAAAGAGATGTCAACAGAAGCATTTTTTGTCTTACGGAATAACTTGCAAATTAAGGACGGATAGATGAATATGAGAGGTGTCATAATACTGAAATAGGGGAGAAGGTATATGCACGTGGGGAGTAAACAGAGCATTTTGTCAGTAAAGATGCTTGGTTGTTTTGAACTGGCAAGGGGAGAGCAAGTTTTAAAAATGGAAACACTTCACTCAAAGATGCAGATGAAATTATTAGCATATCTGCTCTGCCACAGAAATCAAGTCAATAGTGTAATGGATCTATGTGAGGCATTATGGGGAGAGACGGAGAGTCACAATCCGGTGGGAGCATTAAAAAATCTAATCTACCGTCTAAGGAATACACTTTGTGATTCACTTGGTGTGGAAGATTATGTGCTAAGTGGTAGAGGGTTTTATCAGTGGAATCCATCGATTTTCGTTCAACTGGATATGGAACAAATGGAAACATTTCAACGGTTAGGAAAACAATCAAGTAATACCAAAGAGATACAATTAGAACAGTACCAGAGAAGTCTACAACTATACAAAGGTTATTTCTTAAAAAACTTATCTTCAGAGCATTGGACAATTCCATGTAGTACCTATTATCATTCGCTCTACCTTACAACATTACAAGAAGTCTCACGTCAATTATTAGAAGAAAAAGAATATGCAAAAGTCGAGATGTTATGTACACAAGCTTTGGATATTGATGAATTGGAAGAAAACATTCATCTGTATCTAATGAAATCTCTGTATTTACAAGGGAAAAAGGAGTTAGCCATTCGCCATTATGAAAAGACGAATCAGTTATTTTGCCAGGAATTAGGATCAAATCTATTACCACCTTTTCAACAACTGTTTGAGGGTCTTCAACAAGAAGTGGATACTTCCATCGTGGAATTGAGAAATATGTTGGAACAGCATCTGAAAGATGGAGAAACTGCAATCTTCTCCATACAGAGAAAAAAACAACAATGGACTTTTCATGTTGTGACCAACGTGTGACTTGAGATTGCTATAGTATTCACGTTGATAAAAATAGTTGAGAGGAGAGGGGGAGTTTTATGAAATTAAAAAAATGGGGAAGGTGTCTTTCTCTGATTGTAGGGCTGGCATTTTTAGTTACTTGTTCCGGCTCATATGCGGTGGCAACCGATGTGACTAGATCAGAGACCACGGAGAATGTACAACCAACATCAGAAGAGGTGCCATTATCGGAAGAAGTGCCATTATCGGAAGAAGTACCATTATTGGAAGTAGTACCATCGTCGGAAGAAGCGCATTTATTAGACGAGATGCCGTTACCGGAAGAGACACCATCGTCGGAAACGGTAGAAGCATCACAAATGACGCAATTACCGGATCGTGTACAGGTACAATATAAAAGTGGGGATGGTCTTGATTTTGGGGTGAAAGAATATTTCTATAATGAAAAGAATCAGGTACAGATATCTTTAGAGGTTTCACGAACAGATTATGAGTACAATCGGGCAATTGTAACAGATGCAAAAGGCACTGTTCTTAATGAAGGATATCAAATAGAGCATTCTTACGATAAGAAAAGCATCATGTTCACAAAAACGGAGTCAACATTAGAACAGTTAACCATACAGTTATTATATACCAGAATATTAGGAGAAAGTGATATTGTTACATCAAAAACAGCGACCGTGATAGATAATAAAGAGCGCATGTATCAACTGGATTTACAGGCAAGTGCCTCACCAACATCCGCAAGTGTTTCTACGCCGGTAAATGTTACATTACTCTTAGATATATCAGGAAGTATGATCTATACAGATGCCAAAGTAGCATCTAGTATAGAAGAACTAGATAAGTTAGATAAGAACAAGATATATTTCACCAATGCAATAAGCCAATATGGACAAGGGTTAAAATTGAATGCAGGTCTTAAAGGAAAATTGAATCCCAAAATGAAATCTAAAGATGTCTATATGGGGGCGCCAATAAGAGGGAAAGTTGTCTTTTATCAAGAGGGGAAATGGTATTATACCAAGATTAAAAATGGAACAGCAACGGATGTTCAAAAGAAAGAAATAACTGCTTCTAGTTGGACATCTGAAATCCAAAAACTTTATACACAACGCTCTGAGGCACTGATTTCTTCAGCACAGCAATTCGTGGGAGAGTTAAATGAAGGAAGTATGGTATCGGTTATAGTGTTTGGGGATCGCTCATCGGATTCGGTAAAGGGAGCTACAGTGCGGCAGGACTGGATAGCATTAGATACCAATAATAAGGAAGCAGTTCAGACCAATATTGAAACTGCATTTGGTGTATATAACACATCTACCTATATTCAAAATGGATTGACGCTTGTAGAAAATCAGTTAGACAACATTGTGGGTCAAAATGAATATGGAGCTTATACCGTGGTCTTTAATGACGGAAACTACGATGGTAGTATTAGTCAAAATAGCGTTCATAAAATCAAGGAAACATCAACTGTGTATACCATAGGAATCTATGTAACAGACTGGGGAAAGATATTCTTGGAAGATCTGGCCAGTGATCAGGAACATTATTATGATTGTACAGATATGGAAGAGGTAGCAATTGCTTTAGCAGAGATTAGTCATTCCTTTGGTGGCACTGTATCAGGTGCATCTATTACAGATTATATTGACTCTCGTTTTATACTTGTGAAACAAGATGGAAGTCCATATCTAGATGGAGAAGTAGTATCAGGAGGTATTCTTCATATAAAGGCAGATGGAACACAATATGTGGAGTGGACAGATGAAACCATAGGAACAAAAGAAGAAAATAAATGGAAAGCAACAATATGGATAAAGGCAAAGAACGATTTTCTTGGTGGAAATCAGATTCCTACAAATGGAAAGGATTCAGCCGTAACAGTAGAAGAGAAATTGTATCCATTTCCACGTCCAACGGTTCATGTACCAGTTCAAAAACTGCAGTTGGAAAATCAAGAAAAACTGTTGTTTTTGGGTGAGAAGGGGACGTCGACAAAAGACTTGTGTCAAACGCTCTTAAATACGTTACAACCCAAAGAACTTCAGCTTTCTATTGAAGAACAGCAGGTATTATTGTTGGAAGGTACTTATGTCAGGGGATATCAGTATGGAACGACGGGAGATGAATTAGGTACTGTGACTTATACGTGGGAGCAGACAAAAAATATTGCAAAAGAGCAACAATATAAGTTGTTAGTAACCTATCTTCCTACGGCTGCCCGAGAAAGACCACATACAGGGGTGGAGCCTGTAGGAATGGAGACTACAGAGGCCGAATGTGCTATGGGAATCAGTAGGGTTCATGTAGTATCAGGGGAACTTCAGATTGACAAGACTATTGATCAACCATATACAAAGGAGCCAATTATTCTTGCAAATCAAAGTTATGTATTTCGCATTGAACGTAGGGAAGAAAAAGAGGGTCCTGTGCTAGAGCAGTTCTACGAAGTGATTGATTTTTTTGCAAATGAACAAACATTTACAAAATCAAAAGTAATTAAAGGGCTAAAACAGGGATATTATACCATACATGAAGAGTCGGATTGGTCATGGAAATATGTGGAACAGGTTCAGAAAAGAGCGGATAACTATCCCAATAATCATAGGGAACACGTGCTGCTTCCGATAGGGGAGCCAAATGTAAAATCAGGATTCTATGGAGTGCAGACAGGGACGAACGTTCAGGGAGTATGTGAAAATCCGGCAACAGTATCCTTTGTAAATGAAAAGCGAGATACCAAAGTCCTAGGAGATGTAGCAAATGTGATTAATCAATTTACAAACTAGGAGTGAGCTATGAAGTATGGAATACGTGTATGGATTGGATTTTTACAACTTTGTCTTGGTGTCTGTTGCTGTATAGGAATGCTACTTTGTATTCCACAATTATTTGGCATGAAACCAATGGTTGTGTTAAGTGGAAGTATGGAACCTACGTACCAGGTAGGAAGTCTATTGTATGTCAGGGAAATTTCATTTACACAAGTGACCAAGGGAATGCCGGTTACATTTACGTTAGGTGATACGGGAGCACTTGTGACACATCGTGCAATTGAAGTGAATGCTCAGGCGCAGACGGTGGTAACTCAAGGAGATGCCAATGAGATACCCGACGGAAAGGTGGTAGATGGTGCCAATATTGTAGGGACACCGATAGGCTCTATTCCTTATCTTGGATATCTTGCAATGTATCTGGATACAACGAAGGGTAAAAGTATTGCAGTTTTTCTGATTCTTCTTATTACGGTGTGTATGGGGATATCGGAATATAGTAAACAAGGGGAAAAGGAGGAACGAAATGCAGGAAAATAGGAAAGGTAGCAAGTGGAAAAAATGGATACTGGCAATTGGCTGCAGTGGTTTTGTCTGTGCAGCTGTCATTGGTAGCACGACAGCATATCTAACAAAAGTTGTGGGGGTGGCCCACAATGTATTTAGTCCTCGAAAGATTGTAAATATAGCGGTAGTGGAGTCCACACCACAAGACAGTCATGAGATGGTTACGTCAGAGCATGGAACCAAAGTGGTATATCAAAAGCTAACGGAACAAAACACACAGCAGGCACCCATTTCCAAAGAAGTCTGGATTCAGAATTTAAACCATCCAAGTAATCGTACAGATGATGTCTATATTCGCGCCAGACTTGTACCTATATGGAGAACAAGTAAAGCAGGGAATGTAGCACCTATAGGAACAGGTATTGATACAAGCAATGTTAGGTTTGTCATCTGCCCCGATGATACGCATACACCGGGACATTGGAAATTGGCACAAGATGGTTATTATTATTTTACTGAAAAAGTAAGTCCTGCTCATCAAACAGATCAACTCATATCAGGAGTGTACCTAAGTGATGGGGTTATTCCATCAAAAGAGGCAAGGCTAGAAGTGCAGGTACTGGCAGACGCAGTACAGGCAACTTCGGAAGCGGTTACAGAAGCTTGGGGAACAAAGACTCCAATATCATAAAGTAAGTAATAAAAGGAAAATATCAATTCAAATAAAACAAAATTAAATATAAACAGATCAATGGAGGTGTCGTATGAAAAATAAAAAATTATGGTCAGGCATTGTGGCAAGCGTATTGGTAGTTGCAGTAGCAGCAGGTGGAACATATGCATTGCTCTCACACAAGACTAATACAGTAGACAATAAATTCACAGCTCAAGCAGGTCTTGAAGGTGAACTCAAAGAACCGGCATGGGATGGGATTACATTTGGAGGTGGGAAGCTGACCACGGAAGAGATTGCTGCATTGCCAGGTAAATCGTTGGGAAAGGATAGAGCGCAACAATATACACCAATACAAGAAATCGGGAAAAATCCAATGTTAAGAAACAACAGTACAATGAAAGCGTGGATGGCCATCAAATTAGAAGGTCTTACAAATGCAAATCAGTATATTGAGCCCATTATCTTTGACTCAAATTGGGAAAACATCACACCCGATGGGATTACGGCATATCAAGTATACTTGTATAAAACAACAGTTCATGAAAAAACAGATACAAAAAATGGTGGAATCACGACTCCATTATTTTCTTCTATCACAATCCAAAATCTTACTGCTGAAAATATCAAGAACTTTGATATAAAAGCAACAGGTTATGCAGTACAAGGAGATATTGAAAAAACTGTTGCAACGACAGCATTACAAAGTATGGTGGCAAAATAAAGAATGTGAGGTATGAATATGCAACATAAAAAAATCATCATAGCATTCTGTAGTGTCATATTAATGTCTACCATAGCAATTGGTGGGACATGGGCATATTTTACAGATAGAGACAGCGTTCAAAATGTAATTACAATAGGAAAAGTAGACGCTTATCTAAAAGAAACTAATCAAATTCAACGAGAAGATCAAACCGTTGGTCTGGATTATAACCATGTGGTTCCGGGTGCTAAATTAGATAAAGATCCAACTATTTATCTTACAAAAGACTCACAAGATGCTTATCTTAGAGCAAAACTTATCTTTACCGGAGATATTTTTGAAGGAAAAGATGGAGCAAAAAAGAAAGAACAACTTGAAAAAGGATTAGATATTAATCCAGTCAACTGGGTAAAACAATCAGATGGTTATTATTACTATCAATCTATTGTTACAGATACTGTTGGGGTACCATTATTTACAACTGCAACCATTCCCTATGAATGGGGCAACGAAATTGCCAGTAAGACTTTTCATATAGAAATTGCGGCAGAAGCAATTCAAGCTAATTAAAATCAATTGGGGACGGGGTATTTTTGAAAAATACCCCGTCCCCAATTGATTTAACCCTGTCCCCAATTAAGAAAAATGGAAAATGGTCGATATATTATTAAAGAATGAAAATGCTAAGTATGGATAAAATTATCTGCAAAATAAGAATTTTATATTTTGTGTTAAATAATTATAAAGGTGGACAATATGATGGAAGTACAAAATGAGAAACAAAGTATCCTCTTGTCAATAGGTATTATTGTAAAAGATGGTGCAGGTACGTTAAGACAATGTTTGGATTCTTTAGAACCAATTCGAAAAGCGATTGCATGTCAGTTGATTATCACGGATACCGGATCGGTAGATCAAACCATTGAAATTGCTAGGGAGTATACACAAGAAGTATATTCGTTTCCATGGTGTAATGATTTTGCGGCGGCTAGAAATGTGGGACTTGAGAAGGCTCGTGGAGCATGGTTTATGTATATCGATGCCGATGAGTGGTTTGCAGATGCCAATGGGATTATAGACTTTTTTGAAAATGGAATGTATCGCTCATATGATGTAGCGATTTATCCGGTTAGAAGTTATGTGAATCGTAAACAATCGGAGAAATATATAGAAAATCTACCATTTCGTCTATTTAAGATGCGCAAGGATATCATGTTTTCGGGAAAAATACATGAAAGCATTAATAGTGGAAATAATCTTTTTGTAATACAAGATGCGTATGCATATCATACGGGTTATGAGTTAAATAATGGCTCTGACTTTCTAGAAAAAAAATCTAAGCGGAATATAATGTTGTTAAAGGAAGCTGTGAAAGAGGAACCGGATGATCTACGATTATGTTGGCATCTGGCACAGGAATATCCAATTTATCTTAAAACGGAGGAACATGCATATTATATTCATAAAGGATTTCAATTATTGTCACAAAATAAAAATTCGTTTTATTGTGCAGCCGTTGTGAGAGATGAGGCGATTTGTTTATATTTGGAAGGGAAAAAAGAAGCAGCAGCAAAGGTAATTCAAACATATTTTGAATTACATACGAAAGAAGTTAGTATGCAATTAGATATGGCATTTCAAATGATGATTATCTGTATAGATCAAGAAAATTACCAAGAGGCATTGTCTTGGATAGATACATATCATAGTTTATATGAATCTGTTAGAAAAGGTGTGGTAAGTCCGGCGGATATGGCAGCTAATGTGATGACCGGGAGCGAGAGCCATTTCCAAAAATCTATATTGATGAAAGCATTGTGTGTATATAAGCAGGCACATGTTGAAGAAGCTTGTGAACTTGTAAAACAGATGAATATTCAGATAATTGAAAGTGATATGTTAGAAGAATGTATCGCCGTTGTGGTTGAAATTGGTTTGAATGCAAAGGCGTATCACTATCTGGTGGAATTGCATCAATCAATTGCAACCTATCATACGAAAGAATTAGAAGATAGCTATGAAAACGAACTGGAACAACAGATGTGTGAAAAACAGGAGGAACGCCAAGAAATTTGTGAAGTATTTTGTAAGGAAGCATCGGTAAAAGTAATGGAGGACTATGTACAACTTCAGTGGGTGCGTAAGATGCTTGGATCTGGTGATAAGTCGCTTTTACAAGGTATAAAATCAATGAAAAGTTTAATTCGATGTGGAAAGATACAAGATCCGATTTATGCAGATATCATATATGCAGCCATGTGGCATGGAGAAAGGGTAGATGATATTATAGAAACAATTGAGGTAGATGATTTTAGCAAATACACACCATCAGTTGGCCATTATATTACTACAATCAAAGGGGAGATGCTACAGCTGATTGAAAATGCTTGTGTGCCACAACAAGAGCAACAATCATTAAAAATGAAATATTTCTTGCTATGTGCAATGGAACACATATTATTGCCGGAGCCTTTAGTAACAGAAAAAGCACAATTTTTTGATGCGTATATAACCTTGGGAATACAATATATTCGTAAGATATATTCCGTAAGCATCCTAAATGAAGCACAGATATCCATTCTTCCACGTAGTTATAGATTTTTCTATTATGCAGGACAAGCACTGGAGTTTCGAATTAAAGATTTTAAACAATATGCAGTTTACATGAAAAAGGCATTGGAACAATCACCATTTTTTTCAGAGCTGGTCCAGAATTCATTAGAAGCTTTTGAGGCACAACTTCATGATGGGGAACAAAAGTCAACAGTAGCAGAACAAGAATTTGCAATCTATGCAAGAACTGTGAAAGAAAAAATTGCATATCTCATTCAACAAGGCATGCGCTCAGAGGCAACACAATTAATTGATGCATATCAAAAGATAAATCCGATAGATACAGATGGCGTTGCAGTATTAAAGAGTTTGTTAGAGAATGAAAATACATTTCAATATAAAAATTAAAATGCAATTGGGGACGGGGTATTTTTGAAAAATACCCCGTCCCCAATTGCGTTTAACCCTGTCCCTTATTCTAAAGTTCTATTTTTTTAGAAAAGACAATCTTAGTATTTTCAATCTTCCTGTGTTTCGTTGCGACTTTTTTCGAGATTTTGTGCAAGGCTTCGGTTGATTGCATTTATATTTAATACCGAGTTTGGCACATTTGATTTTCCAATTGTTATTGCCTCCTATAATAAAAATATTATAACCCTTACCTAACTCTTACAGTTACTATCGACAATATGGGTAGAAGCATGAGCTGCAAGTTGGGGACGGGGTATTGTTGCATTGGGGACGGGGTGTTTTTCAATAACACTCCGTCCCCAATTGCGTTTAACCCTGTCCCTTATTCTAAAGTTCTATTTTTTTAGA
>JAVXHR010000029.1:0-14553 GCA_036656795.1 Lachnospiraceae bacterium
TGAATGTTGGGGACGGGTTTTTGTTGATTTGGGGAGGGGTTGTTTTACAATAACACTCCTTCCCCAATGAAACAATACCCCGTCCCCAACATATGATAATATAGAACAATTAGGAAGGAAGCACTAGATATGGCATATACCATTGTATTGGATGCGGGTCATGGGGGTACGGATCCGGGAGCAGTTTATAATGAAAGGTTAGAAAAAGATGATACGTTAAGATTAACGTTAGCAGTAGGAGACATTTTACAAAACAGAGGAATTGATGTAGAATATATAAGAACAACGGATGTCTATGAATCACCATTTCAAAAGACGCTTGAGGCAAATGGATTAGGAGCGGATTTTTTTGTTTCAATTCATCGAAATTCTTTTCCAACACCTAATAAAGTATCAGGGGTTGAGTCGTTAATATATGATAAATCTGGTATTAAATATGAGATGGCGCAGAGTATAAATGAACAACTGGAATCAGTGGGTTTTGTAAATCTCGGAGTAAAGGAGCGACCGAATTTAATCGTATTAAAGAGAACAAAGATGCCGGCAGTATTAGTAGAGGTTGGATTCATAAATTCGGAGACGGATAACCAATTATTTGATCGAAATTTCAATGAGATTGCCCAAGGCATAGCAAGCGGAATATTGGATACACTTAATGCAATGGGAGATACACCACAACAGGAGTATCGGGTACAAGTAGGAGCATTTCGTAATAAAATCTACGCAGAACGGTTATTTAATGAATTGTTAGAACAAGAATATCCAGCATTTGTGCAAAAAGGGAACGATGGAATCTATCGGGTGCAAGTAGGGGCATATCCTACACTGACGGAGGTTACAAAGATGGAACAAAAGCTAAAGAAAGCGGGGTACCAAACCGTAGTCGTGTCATAACCTTGAGAAGATGCAAAGTGGATTTCAAATAGTTGCTTTTGTAATAAAGGAGAATAAAGATGAAAGATCAAGTACAGTTTCGAGAAAAACTTAGTGGGATTGTTGCATTAGCAGAAGAGGAAGGGAAACGAATTTCCACCAACGAAGTAGAAAAGTATTTTGAAGAAGATGCATTGTCAACTGAACAAATGGAGTTAGTTTATGATTTCCTTTTAGCACAAAAAATAGTTGTAAAGGGATATGAAAAAAAAGGTGGAACAGTAAAACCAAGAGAGAAAGAAACACTTCTTCTTACAAAAGAAGAGGAAGATTATCTGAAACTATATCTTTCTGATTTGAGCATGATAAAGCCGGAAGATAGGGGCGAAAAAGAGCGATTGTTTCAACAGGCAAAAGCAGGAGAGGCATTTGCAAAAAGTCGTTTAATTGAACTGCATCTTTCCCAGGTTGTTGCAATTGCAAAAGAAATGAATCATCCAGATGTTTTCCTAGGTGATCTAATACAAGAAGGAAATGTAAGCCTTATGTTAGCCCTTGATGAGCTAACAGAGATGACCAATATAGAATCTGTGTTAAAGGAAGAAATCAAAGAGGGGATGCAAGCATTAATTGAAGAATATAAAGAAGATAAAGTACAAGACCAGAAAATTGTAGAACAAGTGAGTGAACTAGATACTCATATCCAAAATCTTGCAGAAGATTTGGGACGGAAAGTGAGTATTGATGAATTAGCAGAACATATGGGAATGACAGATGAAGAAGTACTGGGAGTGTTAAAATTAGCCGGTGAAGATATAGACATTGAAGAACCGGAGAATTATGATAATTTAAATGAGTAAGAATGTTGTGATATATAGGGAAACATGCTACAATTGTCCATATATTATTAAGCAGATGAGGAGTGTATAGAATGAGCGTATATATAGCACGACAGCCGATTTTCGATAAAGATTCAATCTTATATGCCTATGAACTTTTATACAGAGCTGGGGAAAAAAACACATTTTCAGAATCATTAGATGGAAGTCAGGCAACACGCTCATTAGTGTCTGATGCAGTTACAGTGTTTGGAATACAGAATCTTACTCATGGTAAGCTGGCATTCATTAATTTTACAAGAGAATTATTATTAAGTGAGTTTGTCTACTTGATAAATCCCAAAGAAGCGGTTATTGAGATTCTTGAGGATGTTGTAGTAGATCAAATTTTGATAGAAAGAATTAAAGAAATAAAAGAAAAAGGATATCGGCTAGCTTTAGATGATTATATCGGAGATGAGGCATTTGATGTACTGATAGAATATATTGATATTATCAAAGTGGATTTTATGCTCGTAGATTTATTAAAAGCAAAAGAAATTGCAAAACAGTTTTTTGGAAAAAATATTATACTATTAGCGGAGAAGATAGAGACACCTGAAGAGTTTCAAAAAGCAAAAGCGATGGGATATGAATTGTTCCAAGGCTATTATTTTGCAAAACCCCATGTGATGTCAAAAGAATCAGGAGATATTGCGAGAAGTAGTTTTGTTCGGATTATTCGGGAACTAGGAAAAAACAGTCCGGATTATTTTGAAATTGCTAAGATTATAGAACAAGATGCTGTACTAATCTATCAGCTATTAATCTATATCAATACTTTGAAATTTGTTCACACGTCTACAGCTCGTATTACAAATGCAAGGATGGCGATTGTACGATTGGGTGTTGATGAATTTCGACGTTGGGTATTATTAACAATGGCTCGTTCTTATACAGAGAATCAGACAGATGAGGTCATTAGAACAGCATTTGTAAGATCAAGTTTTGCTGAAAAACTTGCTATGGCATCGCCTACACTGCGAAAACGTTCAGGAGATGCATTTATGATGGGAATGTTTTCACTTATTGATGTAATCGTTGGGGGAAATTTGGAACAATTATTAGAAGAATTGCCTTTGGAAGAAGATGTAAAGGCAGCATTATTGGGAACGCAAAATGAATTTAAAGAATTACTTGATTTTGTATGCGAATATGAACGTGGCGAATGGAATGGGTTACCACAGGAGAAAAGAGCAAATTATGAGATAGAAAATCTAGCAGAATGTTATTTTGAATGTATCACATACGCAGATGAAGTATTTGATATTACAAATTAAAAGATAGGATAACAAAATGACTATCATATATTACTTAAAAAGTCATAGGAAGTAAAAGCCCCCATAAATTAGACTTCATTAGAAATCTAACTTGTGGGGGTCCTTTCGTAGTAACACATCAATGGTGAGGACTATTTTTAACGGCCATACACGCTTTTGTGAGTTCTACAGTTACTTGACCAATATATTTATTGGTATAATAATTTAAGAGTGGAGAAATAGAACTTGTGTCAGCTACAATATATTTAGGCGGTAGATGTGTGAGGGCTAAAGCAATGGTATCAATAACACAACGCTCACAAGAACACATATTAAATTCTTTAATAAAATAAATCGCCTTATCTTGTACAATTCGTTCCATTACATTGATATATGCAAATGTAGGCTTCTCTGCAATAAATTCTGTTGTTGAAAGCACCGGAGTAGTTGGAGCCACCGGAGTAGTTGGAGCCACCGGAGTAGTTGGAACTACTGGAGTAGTTGGAGCTACTGGAGCAGTTGGAGTTACCGGAGTAGTTGGAGCTACCGGAGCAGTTGTAGCTACTGGAGCCACCGGAGCAGTTGGAGCCACCGGAGTAGTTGGAGTAGCCGGTGTTACAGGTGTTTCTATAGGTGCAGAAACGGGTGTGGTTGTTACAACAGGTTCTGTTGTAACATTAGAAACTGCAACGGATTCATCGGGTAAAGTTTCCACAGTGGAACTTACGGTATCTAATAAATTATCCTTGATGATATCTGACACAGGGTCTTTTGCTGACTGGGAATTATCTACAATAGAAATGGTGGAATCCTTTTGAGCATCGTCCTCTACATCAGTACCGGCAAGTAGATTGAGTACATGTGATGTTTTATTACTTTTACGAGCCATATTTCTTCCCCCTAACCAAGAACCATATGTTCTACTTCAGTGACAAAGCGTCTGTAATCCTTAGTAGGATTGCATAGAGGTGAATATTCAAAGATACTCTCTCCATGGGCAGGTGCCTCCGCAACGCTTACACTTGTACGAATTTGAGTGCTAAATACAACGGTGCCTATCTGTTTTGCAATATTTTCAGCCATTTCTTTTACTTCTTGGGCTAAGATTGTGCGTCCGTTAAATTTAGTAAGCAAAATTCCCAATACATTTAAATCAGGGTTGAAAGTTGATCTTACAGAATCTATCGTTTCTTTTAATTGAGAAACTCCAAGTAAACTTAGAATTTCGGGAACCATTGGAATAATCAGATGGTTGGCGGCTGTATAAGAATTCACAGTTAAGATATTTAAAGCAGGTGGCGTATCAATAATAATATAATCGTAATTAATGCTGATAGGATCCAATGCTTTTTTTAATAAAGATTCTCTGCCGGCACCTGAAAATTCTAATTCAGCACCACTTAATAAGATGTTTGAAGTAATCACATCACAATACTTCGTTTTTTGAATAGCATCTTGAATTGGGATGTCACCCTTTAGCACCTCATAAATTGTATTACCATTTTCTATATCAAGTCCCAAGCTAAAGCCAAGATTCCCTTGAGGGTCAAGGTCAACGCCGAGTACTTTGTTTTTATGTAAAGATAAACCGGCAGCTAATGTGCTAGAAGTTGTGGTTTTGCCTACGCCACCTTTTTGGTTTGTAAGTCCAATGATTGTAGCCAAGATAATTCCTCCATTCATAATTAAAAATCATATAAACATTAATTAAAGTATACTATAGGTCGATACATAAGTATAGCAGAAAATTTAGAAACTATCATATTATGACAGAATATGTAAAACAGATAAGTAAGTAAATTCAAGAAATATTTTAGGAAGAGAAGGAGAGATTATTATGGCAGGAATTAATGGTTCGACAGGTCTTGGTACTTCGGGCATTAGAGGATATGGTGGGTTGGCAAGTGGATTGGATCGAGATGCATTAATTGAGAAGATGACACTTGGAACAAAAACAAAGATTAGTGTACAAAAACAGAAGAGACAATCAAAGCTATGGCAGCAAGAAGCTTATCGCTCCATTAGTTCTAAGCTCATTGCCTTTTCACAAAAATACACTTCTTATACCTCCTCTACAAATTTAACAAGTTCTAGTTTCTTTTCTAGAAGCAAAATTACGGCGAGTGGAGTTAACAGTAAGTATATTGACGTGACAGGTGCAACAAAAGGGGGAGTTGGATTTTCAATTGTTGGTGTTAAGCAATTAGCGACGGATGCTTCTACAGTATCAAAGACTCCGGCATCTGATCAGATACTGACATCAGGTTCCATCAGCACAGATATTACGGCAACTCAGAATGTCAGTAATCTGGAGGGACAAGTATTATCTATTAAATATGGGAATGATACTTATTCTGTACCAATGCGTAGTGGAACTACAAGTGATGGATATACATATGACTATAGTACTCCTGAAAAAGCGGCAGAAGCTATGAATAAGTCTTTGGAGACTGTGGCTGTGTCAGGTGGAAAGAAGATGTCTGACATTATGGAAGTGCAGACTGATGCAACTGGAAAATTCATTTTCAAAGCAAAAGATACCGCAGGAAATGATTTGGAATTAGGGATGCAAGGTGACAAAGTATTCAAGGCTCTAGGTATAATTAAAGAAGGACAAACACATCTAGATATTCCGGAAGGTAGCTTAAATATTACAACAGAGGGACTAAAAGCAACCAATGCGCCTGCTTTAACTCATCCGGAGACTTTTGCTGAACGTGTGGCAGGTAATGGAATGTCCTTTACTTATAATGGGGTCACTAAAACAATAAAGATTACGGATAAGATTACCAGTTTGGAGGATGTACAAAAAAGTCTTCAGGAGGGACTAAATAGTGCATTTGGAAAAGGAAGGATTACCGTTTCATTAGATAAAAATGCAGGAAACACAGCAGCTACGTTTGGATTTAAGACAACCAAACCCAATGGGGAACAAGATTTATCTTCCGTTTTAGCAATTTCGGATGGAGATAAAGGTGTACTTGGCAAGACAGGTGCATTTGGTATTGTTGCTGGAGAATCCAATCGCTTGAATCTGGAGGCATCGTTGGCAGATGTAGGATTAAAAGGATTCCATATCCCGGCGGGAAAGAAACCTGAAGATGCTTTGTCGTTAACGATTAATGGAACAGAAATTAAAGGATTAACATATAAGAGTACGATGAATGAGGTTATGGATAAGATTAATACAACAGTAGGTGCCAATGTAAACATTGCATATCTACATAATTCAGATAAATTCGTAATCAAATCAACGCAAAATGGAGCCGGTGGGTCTGTAAGCTTTGGTGGAAGTGATGCAGAGATGCTTTTTGGAAAAGAAGGAACAGATTATGATGTCACAAAAGGTCAGGATGCCATTATCAGTATCAAATATGAAGGAACAGAAGATGTGTTGGATATTACCAGAGGTACCAATACATTCAAATTAGACGGACTTAATATTACTGCAAAGCAAGAGTTTGGATATGATAAGACAATAGTGAATGGACAACCGGTTTATACAGAGAAAGTTGATAACGAAGCAGTAAAGTTTACAGCATCTGTGGATAGTGAAAAAGTAGTAAATGCAATCAAAGATATGGTCAAAGACTATAATGAGATGTTGGAATTAGTTAATAAAGAAGTACGTCAAAAACCGGACAGAAATTATCAACCATTGACTGAAGAACAAAAGGCCGGTCTTTCAGCAGATCAAATTAAAACCTATGAAGAAAAGGCCAAACAAGGAATGCTATTTAATGATACTGCTATTCGTAGTCTTGCAGATGAGATGCGATTCCTTGTAACAGGAAATTCGACGGAGAGAAAAGCATTGGAAGGAATGGGCATTACCGTTGGGACAAATTACGAAGATAATGGAAAGATTGTATTAGATGAGACAAAACTAAAAGCAGCATTAGAATCTGATCCGGAGAGAGTCCAGAATGCATTCAGCAGACAGGCAGATGAGGCAACAGGTGATAAAGGTGGTTTGATGACAAGAGTGTCTAAAGTAATGGACAAATATGCCAGTACATCGGGAGCAATCAAAGGGATTTTAGTTGAACGAGCCGGGTCCCCAAGTGCCCCAACAAGTATCCTAAAGAATGCATTGTTAAAGGAAATGAATAGTATTGATCAATATATTACGAAATTACAGGCACAGCTGGAGTCAGAGACAGATCGATATATTTCACAATTCACAAATCTGGAGACTGTAATATCACAGATGAATGCACAAAGTAGTTGGTTGCAATCGCAATAGAACATAAGATTATGGCGAAAGTGAGAAGTGAATTCTAAGCAGCCATTCTAATGACTAGAATATATAACAGAAAGAAAGGATATGATTTTATGAATGCATATGGATATCAACAGTATAAGGAACAATCGGTGAATACAATGACACAAGGAGAGATGTTAATGTTGCTTTATGATGAATTGGTAAAGCGCATTGCAAGAGCTGAAATGTCACTTACACAGGAAAATTATGAACTATTTGATCAGTCGGTAATAAGAGCTTCAGAGATTGTAACTTACCTAAAAAGTACATTAAATTGGGATTATGAGATTAGTGGAGAATTAAGTAGAATGTATGATTTTTTCCTTTATGAGCTATCTAGAATTAAGGCAGGAAGAAGTATAACAATTATTAAGGAATTAAAACCATTGGTGGAGGATTTGCGTAATACATTTCGTGAAGTAGTAAAACAGACAAAAGACTAGAAAGGGTATAGAATGGAAGAAGATGAGATGCTCTTAGAGATTCTGAAACAATTACAGAAAAAGTATAATTGTGTCAACGAGATTCATAATACAACCAAAGAAATAGGCGATGCGCTTTCCAGAGATGATCGGATATCGGTTCAGATGTTATTGGGTATGCGCCAAGAGGAGATGGATAAAACGGATGAATGCAATCACGCGGTTCGTATGCTAGAGAGTAGTCTTCCTGTAGCAGAGGCACATTACTATCGAGAACATGAAAAAGTAAAAGAGATGAAGAATAAGATTCAATCAGTTTTAGACAGATGTGTTGCCCTTGATAAGATAATGAGTAAACGAGTAGGAGGAAAGGATTCCTTTTATTCTAGTTGACGAATAAAGAAAAGCCATGCATAATATATGTATGGCTTTTCTTTATGAGGAAAGATATAAACACCTATTTCGAAACACTCCAAGCAGGTCCACCGGCATTTGCAGAGCTGCGTAACTCTTGAATTAAGAATGCAGGGTCCCAAGTTTGGGTAGTATGAGCAATATTGGAAGGATCAGCGATAGTAATCTGACCATCAGGTGTTATATTAGTTAATATAATAAAGTGACCACTTTGTGTAAAATAACCACGATCCATCAAAAAGACCAAAACATGTCCGGAGGTAAGAGAAGAAATGATGGCATCAACAGTACAATCGGTTATGCTTTCTACATGCAATCCAAATGCAGAGAGAGAATCAGGAATCAAAGCATGTTCAGAACCAGATCCTGAAGACCAATAACTGTGTTCGTAGGACCACTGGGCCATCTGTGCGGGATTCATAGGAGTGTCGGTAAAACTACTGATAATCATTGATACAGCAGTTGGGCCACAACCATAAGATGCAACAGGATCTTGTCCACCATAGAGATAATCAGACCATCTTGGATCTGTTTGATTATAATAGGTAAGAATCCCAAGCGTGGTGTCTTGAGTTACGTTAGAAGAGGGGCACTCACCTTTATAAGCTTGCACTACCGGTGCTTGAGTGGCAGGTGGAGTAGCGGCTTGTACTTTTGTATTTAAAGCCTTTGGAAAATGAAATGAAATTGTAGGACCGGGATTTACATATAACATAAATACCAGTGTAGACAACATTAAACAACTACGTTTTAATATTTTTTTAATCATCATAATTATCCTTTATTTAGAATACATCACATTCTGTTCTATGTTATATCTATCGGTCGAAATAGAGAAAAAATAACCCAAACAATACCCATTAAGTCATGAAATACAACAGAGGAAGACAAATGTCAGAAATTATATTTGAACATGTAATGAAAAAATTTAATAGAAATGTGATTGCGCTAGAAGACATATCCTTTGAAGTAGAAAAGGGGGAATTTTTATTTGTAGTTGGTCCAAATGGTGCAGGGAAAAGTACGATGTTGCGATTGTTGACTACACAAATGCAACCTACGACAGGACGTATTATAGTAGATGGAGAATCCGTAGGGCAGGCATCTAGAAAACAAATCCCTTATATTCGTAGAAAGTTTGGAGTGATGGAACATGAATTGGGATTATTACAAGATCGTACATTGTATGAGAATATTGCATTTGCCATGGTTGCAACAGAGCAACCCCGTAAACTAATTGCAAATCGTGTAGAGGAGGTTCTAGGAGTTGTGGGTTTACGACGCATGCAAGATCAATATCCATATGAACTATCCGGTGGTGAGGAAGCCAGGGCATTATTAGCCAGGTCATTGGTAACGAATCCACGTATTTTGGTTGCAGATGAACCAACGGCAAATCTTGATCCGGATGCATCTTGGGATCTTATGTGTTTGTTAGACGATATTAATCGTCAAGGAATTACAGTAATTGTTGCAAGTCATGCAAGGGAGCTAGTTACAATTATGAAAAAGCGAGTACTCACTCTAGTGGGTGGAAGTATCGTAAAAGATGAGAAAAATGGACGTTATGATAGCCGTACAATTGAGATTCATGAACGTCTTAACAGTAGAAAGAAAGAACAATTTTAAGAAATAAGGAGTTAATATGAAAGAAGGAAAGTATGAGGCGAGATATTTAATTGCACTTTTAGCGGCAGTTATTAATGATAAAAAAGCACCTGTTTCTGGAAGAAAACCTAATTGGGAGAATGTATATAGATTAGCGGATTTTCATAATGTGGCGAATGTTGTATATTATGGAATACTGGGATTAAACGATGATATTCCTGGAAAATGGCGAAATAAATTTTGCGAGAAGTATCAAGATGCTGTATTAGAAAATGAGCGTTTGCAGAATGCTATAGGTGTGTTACTCTGGCAGATGGAACGTCATAAGATACATTGTGTCTTTCTAAAGGGAGATGTCATGAGTCATTATTACCTCCATCCTGAGATGCGTATGGTGAAGGAATTGGAAATCCTTGTAGAAAGAGGTAAAGAACGTCAGATTAGTAAGATGATGGCTACTATGGATTATACAAAGACAGAAGACCGTAGACATGCAAGTTATCGATATTATAAAGTCCCTGGGGTTTCCGTAGTTTTTTATAATCATCTGGGGTTGGTACATAAAAAGATGAAACAATACTTTGGAGCGCTGTTACAGAGATTATTGATTCGAGAAGGATATCAATATGTACATGAATTTAATCACAATGAATTCTATATCTACCTTATAGGGAATATGGTTAAAAATTATGCATGCGCAGAATTAGATATCCAGCAAATGTTAGATTTGTATGTGTATTATAGTCACTATCGGCAGGAGTTGAACTGGAATTACATCGAAAAAGAATTGGGGAAGATGAAGATTCAAGAATTTGCAGAACGATTACTTGTATTAAGTGAGATCTGGTTTTCAGGAGAAACAAGTGAAGAGATAGATATCTATGAAGCTATGGAGGCATATATTCTTACGAAAGGAATTGAAGGTCGTGAGGAAAGCTCAAAATTACTGCCACTGATAAAACAGGTAGCTGATTTTTATGAACGGGACCGAAAGAAGGAATGGATAAAAGCGCAATTGAAATGGATGTTTCCAAATAGAGGATATATGCAAACATTATATCCATGTTTACAAAAGTTTCCATTTTTGATTATCATATGTTGGGTGTTGCGATTATTACGGTCATTAGGCTACGCAATTAAAAGTCGCATAAAAAAGATTATGATATACATATATTGTGGTGTAAATGGTGCGTGGAATAGCTTAAAAGAGAGAATAAAGGAGATGTGGAACACAATATTCAAAAAGAAGAATGAAAATCAAGAAGACAACATTAGAGAAGATGAGAATGAAAAAAAAGAAGATTAAAGATGAGTCACATCTTAGTCTTCTTTTTTTAAAAAATTCTTAATTGTTAAAATAGAATCCTTAGTAATGGAGGAAGCTTCGCGATTAGCATCTGCAGCTTCCAATAATTCGGAACGCAAGATAGGAACTTCTTTTGGTGCATCAATAGAAAGTTTCACCCAATCCGTACCAATATCCAAGACGGAAAGATGAATATTTTCATTGATTACAATGGATTCACCCTCTTTTCGTTGCAAAATCAACATAGATTAGTCCTCCTTTTTTGTAATGGATTCCAGAGCATGTCTAAACTGATAAACAGAAGAGTCTAATATTACTTGTTTGGCACAACGAGTATGAGCATTTACAATAATTGGGCACTTTAAATTTACAGTACTTTTACTTGCATCGTCTTTCAGTGTGCATATAACATAATAAGAGATGTCTTCATCTTTGGGTGAACCAATTGCTTTTTTATCAGATGTTAGAAGTACCGGATTATAATCCTCTAACAAGTAAAAAGGGTTTACTAGAATAAAAGCAATATGTTCTTCTGTAATACTTTGTAATAAGATCATGGCATCGTCGCCATCTTGAAAGGCAATAGGCAGATAATCTTTATAATGTTCAAACCCAAATAACCCTTCCGAAAAATAGACTGTTTCATCTTCTGCATAGGAAACAGTACCGAAATATTTTGTCTTAAGTTCCATGTAATACCTCCGTTTAGGCCTTGACATCTATAGGTGCAAAATTTTCCGCAGCACTAGGTGGAACATAAATTGGTTCTCCAATATATTCAATAACTACATCAGGATACTGCGTAATGGATACTTCGATATTGCCAGGAATAAATTCAAAATTACCATTGTTTACTTTTAAATCAAAATTTAATTTATCCATTTGGTATTCAATAGTAAGATCTGGCTCACTCCACTCAATATTGGGTCCAACTTTTGGAGTAAATCCAAGTTGGAACTGGCCAGTTGGCTTTTGGTTACGCTGATTGTCAATCTGTGCAAATACATTATCACCTAATTTTGCATTCACCATGAGCTGACCCTCCTTTGCATATTGTGCAGTAGCCGCATAAGCAATGTTTTCGCCACGAGAAGCAGCTTGGCTTATGCTTTGCATTGTGGTTGGACAGACACTGGAACGTGCATCAAAGGTGTCCATCTTTAATTTGATTGGATGGCTTCTGATTTTTAAACCACCTTTTTCACGCGTAATATCTACTTCAGTAGAACCTTGACTATATTCCAAACGCGCATTGTGGACCTTTAACTCATATGCAATTGGAATAGTCGTAATCTTTAATAAATTTTCCATACAACTCACTCCTTTATATAGAATTTATTTCATGAAATCAATGAAAGATGGTGACAAAATACTGTTTCCTACTCGCAATGCTGCATCATAGGAATATTGCGACCATGAATAATTAGTAATGGCTTCTGTAAGGTCCACTCGCTCTACACCTTTAATTTGTTTGTTCAGCGCAAGTTTTGAGTCTTCCAAACGAGTTAATGTAGTATCTAAAAATTGAGTTTTGGTTCCTAACACTGCAGCTGTATTCATAAGAGAATCTACACCGGCGCTAAACTTTTTAGACATGGTTGCTATCTTTGTGGAATCAAAAGGTTCTGTTGTTAATACATTTGCCATTTCACCGGCTAATACAATTAAATTTTTACTGGAACCGTCCGCATCTTTTCCATAGCCAACTACATCAATTCCGGGAAGTGCAGTGTTAAATGCACTGGAGGGAATTACTACGTTTCCGGCATCGGTAGAAAGACCAAATCCTAAATCAACAAATAATTTTTCGTTATTATAACCTGCCTTTTCTATTGCAGCAGAGTCGTTGACATCAATTCCACGATAAGTTAATGTCTTTCCATCAGCACTTAGTTCAAAAGGAACCTCTTGTCCACCGGTTCCGGCAAAGATAAATTCATCTTCATAAGTGGCATTTAAGCTTAATACCATAGATTTTTGAAATTCACGAATGGAGGTTGCATAGACACTTCTTTCGTCTGGACCATTACTACCGTTCAAGGCTTCTAAACTATATTGACCTGAAATTGTTTTCGCCATATCTGAAATTTGCATTACAGAAGCCTCTTGTGAATCTTGTCTCGATTGTACGTCTTTTGCCATAGAGATATAATCTTCATTTCTCATATATTTTCGATATAATTGAGAAGCACGAGAAGCAGATCCAGGGTCTTCCGCAGCAGAGTTATATTTACGTCCATCTGTTAGAACCTGCATGCGTGCACTTTGCAGATTTGAAGATGAATTTGCAAGATTACTTTGATAATTTCGTACAATAGCATTTGTTGTTACTCTCATATTAAAACCCTCCTATCTATCGTCCTACAGTACCAGTTTTATTGATTAAGACATCCATAGCTTCATCTAAAGTTGTCATTAATCTTGCGGCAGCTGTAAAAGATTGTTGATAATGCATAAGACTCATACCTTCTTCATCTAAAGAAACACTTGAAATACTATCTCTAGAATTAGAAACCTGATTAATTACAGTAATATTATTCTTTAACAATGTAGTGTTTGATTTACTGTCAATAGCCAAAACATTATTCATATTAGAATAACATTCCTGAAAACTACCCTTGAAGAAAACAACATCTTTAGAAGTACCGGATATCGTTTCGGTACCGGTAAAATCGCGCTTTTGAGAAATCGCAGCAATCATATTCAGTACATTATCATTATTAGTAGAACCCTTGTTCTCGGCAGTTGCTGTAGTAATACGTGTAACACCTGATAACCATTCATCTGATATCTGAATATTAGCAGCGGTAAAAGTAGTGCTTCCATCAGATGTTTTAAATAGTGGATGTTGAATACGTGGTGCATTTGGGTCGATTGGTTCCGTTAAATCAGGAGTCGAGTTTAAGTCATTAAAAGTTTTGGCAAAAGCATTCACTAAACCATCAAATGATTTTTCATAATATCCTACACCAGTGGAATCATCGCCAGAGAATAATCCGGATTCATTTACCATGTCAATAGTACCTTTTAGAGAACCACTTTTTAATAGGGAAGCAACATTGTGATCGGGATCGAGAGGATCCCCAGTATTGCCTTCTGTATCCGTAATTAAAAGCTCCAGTGGCTGTTTCTTTACATCAGCAGATAAGGAACCGTGTTTGGTATCGTCAATTAACACATGCTCGGTACCTGAAGAATCTCTAAAACTAACCTTTAGGACTTCACTTTTATTATTGCCCGCAAGGGTTTCAGAAGTATATTTGACATCAATAGGAAGATAACTTGCCAAATCATCTAACATCATATTTCTGGCATCTTGTAATTCTAATCCTGGATTTCCAAGAACCTGACTATTTTTAATAGACTCGTTTAATTTTGTTATCTCAGTCAAAATATCATTAATATCAGGAATGACATTATCAGTCAAACCAGTAGTTAAATCTTTCTTTACATCTTGTAATTGAGAGGCATTTTGATGAAAATAATCTAACAAAGTCTGGCAAGAAGAACGAACCATACTATCAAATAC
>JAVXHR010000029.1:14653-23076 GCA_036656795.1 Lachnospiraceae bacterium
GTATTAATATTTGCGATATTCTGTCCAGCAACATCAAGAGCGGCGCGACTTGCCTGCATCGCTAGCTGGGCTGTAGTAAATCCTGAAAACGTAGAACGTAACATCATGGGGCTACCTCCGAATTAAATTGTCCTATTAGTGAAATGTTTTTGATCTTTCTTAGTTTCGCCTTTGGCGGAATAGCTGTTGTCGGAAGCTTGTTGCATCTGAGCCAACACAGAATTAACAGTGTGAAGGTTAAGTTCTAATACGGCTTTTGCACTGTCACAAGTGTTGCGAAACATTGTAACCTGTGCATTAAGTTCCTGGAATAAAGGAGTTAATTGTGCTGCTTGTTCCTCATCAGAAGCATCTATAATCTGTTGAAAAGTATAATCTTTAAATCCGAGAGAGGCTTGAATCTCATCACGCTTTTTATCAAACCCACGAAGTTTCAGAATCATTACTTGTTCTTTTTTCATACAATCTTCCACAAAAGAAACACGATTCTTTTCAGCGGCATCTAATTTTGTCTGCTCGACAGCAATGGCATTTGTAAAAAAAGCAATCTGCTCTTTAATGTTCTTTATAAAGTCAGATATGTTATACATACATATCCTCCCTTCCCATCAGATACATCTTATTGGCAATCTTATTGGCATCAACCTGATAAGTGCCATTAGCAACTTGTTCACTGAGAACATCTATCTTATTGGAAGAAGTAGGCTGTTTTATCTCTGTGGACAAAGTAGCAGAAAGAGAACTGCTAAATTGCTTTTCTGCAATCTGTACAGAATCTGATTGAATCATAATGGAATCAAAACTCGAAGCACCGGATCTTGTGGAACCAACCGGATTGCATTTTACTTGGTTGGCTGTATTTGCGTAAAAATTAGTTGCATTATTTAACGTTACTTTCATAATTTATCACCTCGGATATTACTATTAAAAGGAAAGGTTTTCTGTATCTATATAGTAACTATCGTCAAAACGAAAAAAATAATAATATTCAAAGTAGAATAACTGAAAAGAATATTTATAATTTATTTAGATGGTTCTGTAATACCCGTGCAATATTGTTGCAGGCAGCTTGTATACATACACCACCGATCTCCTGTGCAACCATAGGCATTCCATATACAACACAAGAATCTTTATCCTGTCCGATGGTATAAGCTCCACTTTTACGCATTTCCAAGAGCCCAGAAGCGCCATCACGTCCCATACCGGTCATAATAATTCCAACAGCATTGTTCTTTGCGGTTTTAGCCATAGAGGTAAACAATACATCAACAGATGGCATGTGACCACTGACCTTTTCACCGGTAAAACACTTAACGGTAAATCTGGTTCCTGTCTTTACGACCTCCATCTGTAGATTGCCGGGTGCAATTAGAACTTGACCTTGAACAATAGGGTCTCCATTTACAGCTTCTTTTACATGCATATGGCACAGACGGTCTAAACGGTCTGCATACATCTTAGTAAAGCCCTCCGGCATATGTTGTGTTACTACAATGCCGGGCGTATCGGCAGGCAGATCTCTTAATACTTGAAGCGTTGCTTCTGTACCACCAGTAGAAGCACCAATCGCAATGATTGTAGAATCTAGGCGACTGGAAGAAGCGGAATGTCTTGTGGTAGGTGCAACAATTGGAACAGGAGGTGCAGACTTTATAGAAGCACCAACTTTCGCGGTAGAAGCAACCATTATTTTGCTTGCAAGTGCGGTGAGAAAACTATTGACGCTAAAAGATTTTTCGGGATCCGGTTTACGCACAAAATCAATCGCTCCAGCTGAAAGAGCATCAAATACAGAGAGATTCAAAGAAGATACTAAAATAACCGGAATGGGGTTGGTGGGAATTAGTTGTTTCAAAAATTCAATACCACTCATGCCGGGCATCTCTACATCAAGTGTTATAACATCGGGGTGTAGGGTATCAATTTTTCTTTTTGCATCAAATGCATTGATGGCATACCCAACAACAGTAAAATTATCATTCTTTGATAATCCATCTATCAGGAGTTTTCTAAATACAATGGAGTCATCTACAACCATAATTTTAATATTTTTTTTCATACTATTCACAACCTTTCATAATGAATCATAAAATCTGTTTGTTATGCCTGTAGAAGCGGCCATAACAAACAGATTAAGATAAGGATACCTTATACTTTTCTGTAAGTTGCAGGCATAAGATATTGATATGGAGTTTTTTCTTTATTAATTGATTCGGAATGACCAATCAGTAAGTAACCACCTTGTGCGGTAGCACCATAGAACCGATTGATAAGAGCATCTTTCGTATCTTGGTCAAAATATATCATTACATTGCGACAAAAGATAACGTCGAATTTTAATCGGAATGTAATAGGATTCATTAAGTTAAAGGTTTGAAAAATTACATTTGACTTAATGGCGGGAGATACGGTTAATATCCCGGGTTGTTCCGTCTTTGTAAAATATTTTCGTTTCCAGTCAGAAGGGAGGTCCTTTAAAGATTCCTCATCATAAACTGCATTTTTCGCTGCTTTCAAGGCATTTTGTGAGATGTCGGTTGCAAGTACACGCGTGTCCCAACCGGAAGCCTGCGCTCCCAGATATTCCTTTAAAATCATAGAAATAGTATAGGGTTCCTGACCGGAAGAGCAACCTGCACTCCATATACTAAGTACACGATCCTTTTTTTTAGATACAAGATAAGGAAGAATAGTATCTCTTAAAAAATCAAAATGCGTTTTTTCTCTCATAAAATATGTATAATTTGTGGTTAACTTATTCAACATACTTTCTAAATCATCCGGAGATTTTTTGGAAATGATAAAGTCCACATATTCTTTAAATGAAGCGAATCCCATAGCCATAATGGTATTGGAAAGCCTTCCCATAATTAGTTGTCTTTTTTTTGAAAGATCAATTCCATAATCTTTTTTGACAAATGTAACCAATCGAATAAAATCGCGTTCTGAAATCTCTAACATATCATACCTCCAAGTAGTCTTTAGCTATTGATCAGTTGTTCGCAGTCAAATAAAAGTACAACATCGTTTTTGTTAAGTGAAATCATGTGAGTAACAAGCTCTTGCTGTTTATTGGCAGGAACTTGTGAGATTTTAGAGCAATCAAGGTCTAAAACCTGTGAAACAGAATCAACAATGATACCAATTGGAACAGAATTGATGTCAAATACAATAATACAAGATGTACTTGTATAGGTAATGGCAGGTTTCCCGAGTCTTAGTCGAATATCGATAATTGGTATAATCTGTCCTCTTAGATTAATGATTCCTTTTACAAAATCTGGAACCATAGGTAATATTGTGATTGTATGGTTTGTAATAATCTCCATAACATAGTTGGTACTTACACCAAAGGTGAGTCCATCAGATACAAAAGTTAAGAAACGTTCTAGAGTAGTATCACCATCAGTCACTTGTTCTTCATCTGTTTGTTTGAATAATTCTTCAGCCATTTGTATTCCTCCAATTTTGCGTTAGTATAAATTATACGGTGTATAAATTTAAGATATCTAAAATAATACTTATATTACCATCTCCTAAGATGGTACAACCACTGATTCCGGAATCTTTAATATTAAAGCTATTCAAGAAGACAGGGAGTGGTTTTACAACAACTTGTTGTTCGCCTAAGAGTTCGTCCACAAATAGGCAATAAGATTTGTCGCTGGATTCAACCCACACTAAGATACCATCTTCAATATCGGAATGTTTTGGTTCAATATTAAAACGTTCATGAATACGAACAATTGGGAAAAATTCATCCATACATTTAATAATTTCATTTCCTTCAGAATCGAAGATTACATCACCTGGCTCTACTTTAAAAGATTGACGAATGTTTGAAATTGGAATTGTAAAGAGAGAGCTACCAACAGATATCTCCATACCATCAACAATTGCTAAGGTAAGTGGGATCTTTAATGTGGTACGGCTTCCTTTTCCTTCTTCACTGGTAATGGTAACGATACCACCAACAGCCTCAACATTACGTTTTACAACGTCCATGCCAACGCCTCTGCCGGAGAATTCAGTAACCGTTTCATTGGTTGAAAATCCTGGAACCATAAGGAGTGCCAAAATTTCTTTTTGTGAATATTCACTTTCTGGTTTTGTAAGAATGCCACTTGCTTTTGCTTTCGCAAGAATTGCAACTGAATCCATGCCACGACCATCATCACTTACAGAGATAATAACTTCACTTCCAGTATGACTAGCAGAAAGTGTGATCTCACCTTGAGGGTCTTTGCCAGCAGCAATACGCTCCTCAGCTGTATTTTCTAATCCATGATCCATAGAGTTTCGCACAATATGCATAATTGGGTCACCAATATTATCAACAATGGACTTGTCAACTTCGGTATTCTCCCCTACAATAGTAAGACGAACATCTTTTCCTAATTTTTGTTTCATATCACGAACAATTCGGTTCATCTTTTGGAAAACTCCAGAAACAGGAACCATTCGTAAGGACATTGCGATATCTTGTAAATCGTCTGTTAATTTACGTAATTGGCGTGTGGACTTTAAAAAGCTATCAAGTTTCAAGTCCTGAATCTCAGGAGAAGATGCCACCATGGATTCGGTAATAACAATTTCGCCAACAAGAGCCATCAGACTGTCTAGTTTAGACAAATTTACACTAATTAAACTTTGCTTATTGGCTGTCCCGTGTGCAGGATTGTTGGCAACAGGAGAATTCGCCTGTGAAATGCTTGGAGTCGATACATCAGCAACAGAACTAATATCATCGATTGCCTGTGTTTTAATTTCTTTTGTTGCTTTCTTTGCATTTTCAATAACTTCGTAAGAATGCAGGTTATTTAGATTCTTGATAATACTTACGGCTGTATGAAGGGAATCCTCATCCATAAAAGAGAGAAAGAATCCATCTTCTATAATAGAAGTACAAGTTTCAGGATTAGTTTCTACGTCTTCAGGATAGAATTTAAAACTAAGCTCTGCTTCTTGCATAGAAGTTACAAGCATAAAAGCACGCAAATTCTCCATACCACAACCTTCTTCAAAGAACATCTTCAAAAAGTACTTACTGTCATCATCAGGACATCCAGCCAAATCTTGACGGATTATGTCAATGGAGGATGAAGCCGAAGCAGTTTTGGTTGATGTCTCAGCAACACCTGCAACAGGAACGTTACCCGAATTACTAATTTTGCTAAGATAACTATTAATTTCTGTAGCAAAATTGTCGACATTAGAACTAAGAGGTTCGTTGCTTTCGAGTTTTGTTACTTCGGCTCGAAGAATGTCAGTGGAACGGAACATCAGATTAAATAGTTCAGTCTTGTGAGAACTGTCCAATGCTTCTAAACCGTTTTCTCTAATATAGAAGAATAAATCCTCTATATGATGCGCAATGGTCATCAGTGAAGTAAATTGCATCATTGCTGAAGAACCTTTGATGGTATGCATGATTCGAAAGATTTCATTCACATCATCAGTTGAGAAATCATCAGACTTCTCTGCGTTGATTAAAAGTTCGTCGAGTTGTTCAAGTAGTGAATTGGTTTCAAAAAGATACATATCTAGCATATTGTCCATGCTGTTGTCCATAATATTTACACCGCCTTATCTTAAAGTTTCTACATACTGTATTTATCGTCAATTATAACACAAAATTAATAGAAAAGTAATAGTAGGTGAAAAAATGTCGAATATTTTAAATGTTACAAATGCAATACCGGGTTATGAAAATAATATTAAAAACAATCCTTACACTACAGTGGAGACAAATATCCCGAATCAAGTGGATCCATCAAAGGTTATTAGGCCCGATGGAAGAACAGATGCGGGACAAGACAAGAATTCAATGTTGGGTTTAAATTACGAATCAAATTTTGAAAACTTTCTCCAAATGGTGAATACGTCTCCACAATTAACTCAGATATTTACAGAGTTGATTTTTAGTGGAATGAATAATCTGGTAGAGGCAGGAATTGGGGAAGATTTTGCAGAACAGATTGCAAGTTTTTTTGATATGATGAAGATGTCTAAAGAAGAAGCACTGAAATTTATTAAAAGTCAAACCAATGGAGCGATTAAATTCAAAGGCTCGTTTTTTAATCTATTGCGTCAGGTAATGAATGAGACAACATCAGTGGATTTGAAAGCAAGTGTATTGGATTTCGTTAAAAAATATAATGATATGACGTCCAGTAAACATCTGTTATCTAATATTGAAAAGAATATTACAGATATAGAGCCTTACATGTTCAAGAATGAACGACAACAGTTAGAAGAATTGTTTACAAAGATGAATCTAAATGCAAAACCGGGTAATATTGATGACAACGCTCAATTGTTAAAGAATCAGATTATTCCTTTTCTTTCTCAATATATTACAAAGACTCATGATATGGGAAAGATTAGAGAGTTGGTTAGTATGTTAACTTTTAATACCGCACGGTATGAGAATGGGGATATGGATGCGTTGGCCCAATCATTCAAGAGATTGATGAGCTTCCAAGGATTTAATCGCAGATTCCAAGGGGCTGATGAAGAAAATCTATTAGCACTTTTGATGAATACGGATTTTGAAAAGGCTGCGGGAAAGAATGAATGGTCTGATCATTTCCTAAATATTGTAAGAATGGGAATGAAAGGCGAAGCAGGATTAGAGAATAAACAGGTATTTGAGAACATAATGAATGGAATCTTATTGAATGAAAGTGTATATATGCCAACGCTGCATTTGATGTTACCGATAGAATTGAATGGGAATCTTATGTTCTCGGAGATGTGGATTGATCCTGATGCAAGAGATGAGAGTGGAGGGGGTTCAGAAGAGTCAGAGCGTAAAGTAAAGATGATGGTCAAATTTGATATTAAAGATGTGGGATTCTTTGATTTGATTATGTTGTATGGAGATGGGAAAGCAGATGTACAATTGTATTATCCCAAACGTTTAGAATCCATGCATCATGAGATTGAAAAAGGGCTGAATATTATTATGGCAAATAACCATATTTCTTTTCGATCTTTGATTCTGGAACAGGCAACAGGCTCTAAAACTTTATCGGAAGTATTTCCTAAAATGTATGAAAGGAAGAATACAATCAATGTCAGAATTTAATAAAGTGTTAAATAAAAAAGCGGTTGCATTGCGTTATGATGAGAACAAGAATGCATCTCCGGTCATTGTAGCATCTGGAATGGGGTATATGGCAGAAAAGATTGTGGAACTGGCAACAGAGAGTGGGGTGCCGGTTTATGAAGATAATTCATTGGCAACGGTGTTGTCTCAGCTTGACTTAGGGGAAGAGATACCGGAAGAATTGTATCAGGCTATTGTAGATATCTATGTTTTCTTTTTACAATTTGCTCCACCAAAAGAAACAACAGTATCAGAAAAGCCAACAAAAGATGAGGTATAATAGACAATATGGGAAGATAGATGGAATAAAAAGACGCTCTGTGCTAGAGCGTCTTTTTGCGTAATTGTTCACGAAATACAAATTCTCGTATAATTGATTCTTTGGCACTAGATAGACGTAAGAACTGGCAACCATATCCGTAGACCTCTTCATCATCTGTATTTTGCCGCCTTAAAACCATAGCTGTTAATGGCAATGGAATGGAACCCTTGTCAAATACAAAGAAGAATTCCTGACCTTCATAAAAATATTCTGTTGATAGAAAGAAAAGACCACCGGCGCTGATATCTTTTACTGTTACCGGAATATTCAATTCTTCATCATCTGAGTTTATGGTAGTTAATTCTACTTCGAAATCAGTTTTTATCTTAATATCATGTCTTCTCTGAATAACTCCTTCTTCGGAATTCAAGTGACAAATCACAGAATAATAATTGCGAAATTGGGGTATGATTACTTCCTTATAGCTAGAAAGCGTACACAAATAAGAGACTAATCCTTGTAAATCGTCATAAAAGGTTACGTGTACTTCTGTTGATAACAAATCACCGTAGTCATCTAACAGAAATAAAGCTGCTTGTGTATCGTCAATTTCTGATACTTGAGCATCACAGATATATTGTTTATCTAGATTATATATACTACATTTGGTACAATTAGTTAGCAAATGTCTCTTCCTCTCTTCGTCAAATATAATTCCATCATTCACATTATCGGATAAAACCGAAAAAACATAAGAATAATCTCTCATATAATAACATGTCTTTGTGGCAATTACAAGGGGTTTGGTAGGCAAAGCCTATTAGAATAACATAAGGACAAGTATTAAAATAGACCTAAAAAAGAGACCGATTCACGGTCTCTTTTTTGACTATATTATTGCTTATTGTAATAATTGAAGAACACCTTGTGGCAATTGATTTGCTTGTGCAAGCATAGATTGAGAAGCTTGTGTTAAGATGTTATTCTTTGTGAATGTCATCATCTCTTCAGCCATATCAACGTCACGGATACGACTTTCAGCAGCAG
>JAVXHR010000030.1:0-19580 GCA_036656795.1 Lachnospiraceae bacterium
AGAGAGAATACAGCGCTTCCAACATTGCCGGTAAAACAAAAAGGTGCACTTTTAAATAAGAAGAAAGAAGAAAAAGAGTGTATGGATATAGGGGGCTTGCTTGCGCTAAAGGCGGCCAGTATAGAACATGATGCATTTTCATTAAGTGGAGGGAATCAGCAGAAAGTAGTACTTGCCAAATGGCTTATGGCAGATCCGAGAGTATTGATTCTAGATGAGCCAACACGTGGTGTTGATGTAGGGGCAAAATCAGAAATACATGCACTAATGTGTCAGTTTGCAGCAAGAGGAATGGCGGTCATTATGATTTCGTCTGAATTACCGGAAGTTATGGGAATGAGTGATCGAATACTAATCTATCATGAGGGCGAGATTAACGGAGAAGTTTCTCGAGAAGAGATATTAAGTGGAACAGTGAGCCAAACGTCAATTTTGGGAAAAGCATTTGGAGAACAGTAGGAGGAGAAAATCAATGGCAAATAGTAGTAAAACAAAAATGATGGGGACAGATAAAGAAAAGTTCCGTATGTTTATGGGGAAATATGGTATAGGCGTTATACTATTACTGATGATGGTTGGTATCTCCATTGCAGAACCCGCTTTCCGAAGTGGTGGGAACATGCTGAATGTTGCAACACAGGTATCTATTAATGCAATGATTTCTTTTGGAATGTGCTTGGCGATTACAACAGAAGGAATTGATTTATCTGTGGGGGCACAGTTGGCACTTGTTAGTTGTACTTTAGGACAGCTGATTACAAACAGAGGTATGAATATATGGCTGGCTTGTTTAGCTGCAATAGGAATTGCAACAGTGTTTGGATTTGTAAATGGATTTCTGATTTCGAAATTCAATATGTTTCCATTTGTTGTAACCTTATCAACACAATTAATTATCCGCGGATTGGCACAATTAATAAGTGGAGGAAGTGCGATACCCCTTGCGGATGAGACATTTAAGCAGATATATTCCGGGAAAATAGGTCCAGTTCCGCTTCCAATTGTGATGTTAATTGTAGCCATTATTCTGATGTATCTATTATTACACTGGACAAAATTTGGTCGCTATGTTTTTGCTGTAGGTGATAATATGCAGGCGGCAATTGCGTCAGGTGTAAGCATTGTCAAAACGAAAACGATTGCATATACAATTTCGGGATTCCTAGCAGGAATTGCAGGTATTATATTTGCTGCAAAAACAGCTTCGGCACAATCCAATATAGGGATAGGGTATGAGACGGATGCAGTGGCAGCGTGTGTACTTGGTGGTACATCTTTTGCAGGTGGTGTTGCAACGATTCCGGGAGTAGTTATGGGAATCTTCATTATTGGATTCATCTATAATGGCATGAATTTAATTGGAATTGATTCTTATTACCAATCTATGACAAAGGGCGCAGTTATCATTGGTGCGGTACTTTTGGATATGGTTATGAATAAAAAGAACAATTAAAAGGATAGTAGATTGCTTGGAAAGATGATTTGGGAAGATGCGCATGCAACATTTTCCTTAATTATAAATAGCTTATTCAAAATAAAAGGAGGAAAAGAAATGAAGAAAAAGGTATTGAGTGTATTGCTGTGTGCAGCAATGATGGCTACAATGGCTGTAGGGTGTAGTCCAAAGGCAGAAGAGAAAAAGAGCGAGGATACAAAAACAGAAGCAAAAACAGGCGATGTAAATGGCGATGGAAAAATAACAGTTGGTTATATTTCTAAAAACATAGTAGACCCATTTCACGCAACATTGAATGATGCTGCTAAAAAAACTTTTGACGCAATGGAAAAAGACAAAACAATTGATAGCTGGACAGGAATCTTAGATGGTGAAACAGATGCCGGAAAACAAGTTGACCGTGCAGACGAATGTATTGCTAAAAAATGTGATTATGTAGTGATTCTTCCAGCAGAGTCGACAGCTTCTGATCCTGCTGTTACAAAGATGGCAGATGAAGGTATTAATGTAGTAGTTGTTAACTCTAAGACAGACAGCACAGACGATATAGCGATGGCTTATACAGGTCCAAATGATGTTGAAGCTGGCGAAATGTTAGCACAATGGGTAATTGATCAAGTTCCAGATGGTGGAAAGTATGCACATTGTCAAGGAATCATCGGAAATTCAGCACAAATTCAACGTGGTGAAGGTATTGAAAATAAAATGAAAGCAAATGATAAATTTGAAACAATTGGAGATTTCCCATGTGAATGGTCAGCAGACAAAGCAGCTAATGTTGCAACAGATATGATGAACAAATATGGCGATGAATTAAAAGCAATTATCTGTGATAATGATGATATGTCATCAGCAGCTCAAAGAGCATGTAATGATGCTGGAAGAAAAGACATCGTATGTGTTGGAGTTGATGGAAATGAAAATCCATTACAAATGGTTAAAAACAACGAATTGGGAGCAACTGTACTTCAAGATGGTGCTGGTCAGGTGAATGCAGCAGCAGATTTGATTAAGAAGAGTATTAAAGGCGAAAAAGTTGAAAAAGAAGTAATGGTTCCATTTGTACTTGTTACAAAAGATAATGTAGATGAATACCTTAAATAATATGCATAGGGTATAGTACGAAAGCTACATATGGTAGAATGCCACATCTGAAAAGATGTGGCATTCTTTTGAAAAATCTTGACTTTAAAGGCTGGATTTTATATCATCAAAGAGGTAGCGAGTTTGTATGTAGTACGAGAGGAGAATATACGATTATGAAAATTGCAATTGGCTGTGATGAAGCGGCTTACAACCTGAAAGTTGAAATTATGAAACACTTAGAGGGACGCAAAGATATTGAAATAAAAGATTTTGGTGCAAATGCAGGAGACGTTGTACTGTATCCGGATGTGGCATATACAGTGGCAGATGCTGTAGCAAAAGGAGATTTTGAACGTGGAATTTTGGTATGCGGAACGGGGATTGGAATGGCGATATGTGCGAATAAGGTGCCGGGAATTCGTGCCGCAGTATGTCATGATCCGTTTTCTACAGAACGTGCCAGAAAAAGTAATGATGCACAGATTATGTGTATGGGAGAACGGGTGATTGGAGTAGAGCTTGCAAAATATTTAGTTGATATCTGGTTGAACTGTGATTTTGCAGGTGGAGGTTCTGCACCAAAGGTGGATCGTATTAATGAGTTGGAGCAAGAACACATTAAAAATGCAAAATAGTATTGTATCAATGAAAAATGCCTTAGTTTGTTGCAAACTAAGGCATTTTTCAACGTTTAAATAACTGTATTAGTGAGAAAACTGTGATTCGAAAGTTTTTTTAGCATCTCGAATTAGGGAATTAAATGCATCGGCCTGCCATGCGCTTCTGCCTGTAAAAAGACCATCGATGGATGGCTGTATAATTAACTCGTTTGCGTTGGAAGGATTAACGCTACCACCATATAATACCGGGATTGTTTCTCCTGGAGCTCCAAAAATTTCTATTAAGGTGTCTTTGATGACGCGGTGTTTTGCTTCTGCGTAGTCAACAGAAGCTGGGATTCCGTTTACACCAATGGCCCACACCGGTTCGTAAGCAACCCAGATATGAGGTAACTGTGACAGAGGAACATCGTGAAAACCAATTTTAAGTTGGGTGCGAAGCACCTCGTCGCTGATTCCGAATGTTTTTTCTTCCAGTGTTTCTCCAATGCACAACAGAGTTGTGAATCCGTGACTTAAAGAAGTCTTTACTTTCTTGTTCTCTGTAATGTCTGTTTCACCAAAGACATGGCGACGCTCAGAATGTCCGATCATTACTAGATCGAGGTCTAATTCTTTTAGCATAAGAGGGGAAATTTCGCCGGTAAATTGCCCTTCGTCTTCCCAACACATGTTTTGCGCTCCTAATTTGATATAATCTCTATCTACACAGGAAACAGCATTTGAAAGCGTTGTATAGGAAGGGATTACAAATAGCTCTATTTCTGTTCGGCTAATATCTTTGGTATTTGCTACAAGTTTTTGCAGATAATCAATGGTGTCGTGAATATTTTTGTACATTTTAAGATTGGTACCAAAATATAGTTTTTTGTTCATGGCAATAAGGCCCTCCTTGGAAATAATCGTTGGTTTCATAGAAAAATACATGTGTTTATTATACTCTAAAATCACAAAAAAAGCAATTTTAATTTTAGCAAAAATTTAACAAACGAAAGAAACGAAAGAAATAGAAAATAAAACATAATGTTTTAATACAATATGCATAAAAGCACTTAATATAAAATATGTGTTGTGCTGAAAATACAAAAAAATATTGCAATTTTAATAAAAAATGTATAAAATGACTATATAAAGAAAACAAACAAAACTTAAAACGAAAGAAATAACAACAAACCGAAAGGAACAAAATGACAGAAAAAATGGAGAAAAATTTATACCGACCGATTACAGCACTTACGATGGGAGATCCTGCGGGAATTGGGCCGGAGATCGTAGTAGGAACAATGTTAGATCAAGAGGTACATAGATGTTGCAGACCATTTGTAATCGGAAGTATTGAAATTATGAAACGGGCGGCAAATATATTGGGTAAAGAACTGAACTATCATAGAATTGAGGATCCAATAGAAGCAAGATATGAATACGGAATCATTGATATCATGGAAACAGGTGATTACGATATAGCATCTATCCAATGGGGAGAAGAACAAAAAATTGCAGGTCAGATGGCAATTGACTGGATTATGAAATCTATTGAACTTGGAAAAGCAAAAAAAATTGATGCTGTTTCTACAGCTCCAATTCATAAGGGAGCAATTAAGCTAGTGGGCGTAAAACAACCGGGACATACGGAGATATACCAAGACGAGACGCATTCACCTTACGCACTTACGATGTTTTCCTGTCACAAGCTTAGAGTGTTTTTTGTAAGTCGGCATATGTCTTTAATAGATGCGTGTCATTATGCAACAAAAGAACAGGTACTTCAAGATGTGATGAACATTGATATTGAACTACGTAAAGTTGGGATTTTAAATCCGCTCATTGCAGTGGCAGGATTGAATCCACATAATGGAGATAATGGGTTATTTGGAAGAGAAGAGATTGAGGAATTAATACCGGCGGTGCAGGAAGCGCAAAAAAGAGGAGTTAATTGTATTGGCCCATGTCCAGCAGATTCTGTATTTCATATTGGAAAATCCGGGAAGTATGATGCGATTCTGTCGTTGTATCATGACCAAGGTCATATTGCCTGTAAGACATTAGACTTTGAAAAATCAGTAACTCTTACCTTTGGATTACCATTTATAAGGAGCTCGGTAGATCATGGGACTGCATTTGACATCGCCGGTAAAGGAATTGCGGGAGCTGTTAGTATGATTGAATCTACAAAAGTAGTTGCAGAATATGCAACCCAGATGCATCAAAGAGAACAGTAGGAGAAAGAGGAGGATTTATATGCCGTTAATTGGAGCAGTTGCAGATGATTTGACAGGAGCTACCACGATGGGAGTATTACTTGCCAGATCGAAAGCAAGAACAGCCGTTTTTTTTAATGAAGAGGCAGCAGAACATGCGAATGATACACAGAGTTTAGATGCTATTTTGGTAAGTAGTAACAGCCGTGCGCTTCTACCAAAAGAAGCTTACGAAAAAGTAAAATCAGCAACAAAGGCGCTTCAGAGAATGGGCGTAGTATATTATACAAAACGTATAGATACTACTATGCGAGGTGGAATTGGTGTAGAAATCGATGCGATGCTTGATCAGATGGAGGAAGGAACCATTGCGATTGTTGTTCCGGCCATGCCACAGTCAAGGCGAATCTTGGTAGGAGGTTATTCTGTTATTGATGGAGTAGCGCTTGTAAATACACCGGTAGCACAAGACGTACGCACACCAGTAAGTGAAAATTATATTCCACGTTTGCTTCAGAAACAAACGAAGAGACAAGTGGGACTTATTACACTGGATAAGGTTCTAGCGGGAACAGAAGCAGTGAAGGAGCAGATAAAACAAGAACAGTGTAATGGGTGTGAAGTCATTGTTGTAGATGCGATTACATTAGAAGATGTTGAAATAATTGCCAGGGCGTGCATTGGATTGGACCGTAATATAGTATCAGTAGATCCAGGACCATTTACTTCAAAATTAGCATATCATAGAGGCTTGATTCAAGAAGAAAGCTCGAATATTCCACAGGGCGAAGTTATAGAAATGGGAAAGACAGTACTAATTGCAGCAGGGAGTGCAACACCGGTGACGCAGAAGCAGATGGAAGTTCTGTGTAAGGATAAGCGACATGTAAGTATTAGTGTGGATCCAAGTTTTCTTATAGAAGGTGGAGATATAGCTTTGAACGAAGTAACTCGGGCAGTAGCTGAGGCGTCAAAATTATTACAATCTAATCATCAACCTAGAGTGATCTTGATAGAAACAGCACTTCATGGAGAACTATTAAACTTAGAGGAAGAGGATAGTAAACATAGTTATGGAACGGGTATGAGTGCAGAACGTATTAATTCGGGTCTGGGCATGATTATTGCGAAGATATTGGACCAAGTAGGAAGAGATAAGATTGCAGGGATCTACACAACAGGTGGTGATACCATGGTAAATGTCTGTTATCAGTTGGGTGCCTCTTGTATTGAGGTTGTGGATTACGTTATTCCTCAGACGGATGTTGGGAGACTTGTAGGAAGTTATGATGGACTTCCGATTGTTGGAAAAGGAGGATTGACAGGAACGGATACGACAGCATTAGATATTGTGGAACGCTTATTTCGAGAATCAACGAGAGAGTAACAGTGAGAAGATGGAGGAAAAAACATGGAAGAGACAACACAGAAAAAGGATTTGGATTTACTGAATAAAATGAAGAAGATGCCGGGAGGGCTTGTTATTATCCCGTTAGTGCTGGCGGTACTTTTGGCAACATTTGTACCACAGGTATTTCAGATAGGCGGTTATGTCACGGTATTGTTTTATGACGGAAATGCGGCAATGATGGGACTTTTCTTGATTGTCTGTGGGTCTGCTATCAATATTAAACAAGTTGGAATGCCATTATACAAAGGTGTAGCGATGACAGGAGTGAAATTTGTGTTAGGAGTTTTACTGGGGCTTGCAGTTGGCAAAATATGTGGACCAAATGGGTTTTTAGGTATTACACCATTTGTTATTATTGCGGCTATAACAAATTCCAATGGTTCGTTATATATCTCCTTGTCTTCCCAATTTGGAAATGCCACGGATACAGGAGCGATTTCTATATTATCATTGAACGATGGACCGTTTTTTACACTGGTAGCATTGGGGGCTACAGGACTTGCATCCATTCCTTTTATGTCGTTGGTAGCAACCTTGGTTCCACTACTTATTGGATTTGTGTGGGGAAATCTAGATGGAGGATTCAGAAAAGCTTGTGCAACAGCACAGCCAATTATTACATTTTTTATGACCATATCTATTGGTTCCAAGACCGACGTAACAACAATACTAAAAGCAGGAGCCTCCGGAGTTGTCCTAGGTCTTATCTCGGCAGCAACAGCAGTTCTCTTTTTCCTAGCTATCAATGCTTTGCTACCTAAAAAGGAAAGAAATGCAATGGGTGCTGCAATTGGTACCACGGCATTGAATTCAGCCATGACACCGGCGGCGGTTGCAGAAGCAGATCCATCAATGGCTCCATATACTGAGATGGCAACAGCACAGTGTGCAACAGCATCAATTATTACATTGTTCCTTTGTCCGTTTATCACGGCAGCATTTGATAAATATATGAGAAAACACAAAAAAGGAATCTATGGACCTGGTGGCTGGGCTTATGAGGAAGAAATAAAAGAAGCAGTACTACAATCATAATTTAGAATTAGAAAGTATAAAAAAGTCCTCTGGTATGTTACAATACAAGAGGACTTTGATGCATGAAAAAGAAAAACTTGAGAGAATAAAAAGAGGAAGTAACACGTTATGAAAGAAAAAATACAAGTGCAAATGACAAAAAAAGCGTTATTTGATTTTATGTTATATCATACCTATTCTAAGCTTTCCGGGTTTTTAACAAATATACTTGGAGTGGCAGTTGGGTTTATAGGAATCATACTGTTTTTTACTGAAAAAATCTCTATATTTACACTATTGTTTTATATAGTGGCAATGGTGATATTTGTTGGATATACACCTGTTTTGATTTATTATCGTGCCCATAAACAGATGATGCGGCTAGATATCTATAAGAATATGGTGGAGTATACATTTGATGAGAGTAATGGAATTACTGTTTTGCAAGATAAAACAAGTGTTCATTATGATTGGAGTCAGTTTGAAAAAGTAGTTGTTACCCCAAAAACAATCGGAATATATTATGGAACGGACCAAGCATTTATTATTCCAAAAGAGGACTTTTCAAATTGTTTTGTGCCAATTATGAATATGGTGATGTTTCACATAAGACCAAGGAAAAACATGAGATAAGAACAGAAATAAAGGAGTGATAGTACATGTTGCAAGAACGTAGAAATAATATCCTAGAAGAAGTGCAAGAAAATGGAAGTGTCAAGGTTGCAGATCTGAGTGCAAAGCTACAATGCTCTGAAGTAACAATTCGTAATGATATCAAGCATATGGATGAGCAAGGTCTTCTTAAAAGAACCCATGGTGGCGCTATGAAGATGGAAGAGGTAGCAGAGCGCAAGTATACGGCAGAAAGTATATATAGACATACAAAATTAAAAAAACAAATTGCAGCATGCGCATACGAATATATTAATGATCGAGATACAATTATTATTGATGATGCTTCCAGCAGTTTTTATCTTGCAGAGTATATAAAGAGGCATACGGAAAAACATCTTGCAATTGTGACAAATTCGTTGTTGGTAGGAAATGAACTTGCAGGAATAAAGCAAGTGGAATTGTTCATGGTAGGTGGAACGGTAGGCGGCAATCTGGCGGCTACTATGGGAGATATAGCGGTGGAAAATCTACGACAGTTTCACGTGGATAAGGCGTTTATTGGAGTCCATGGGATTAATTTTGATGTGGGACTTACTTCCATTGCAACACCACAGATGCAAGTGAAAAAAGCAATATTAAAGGCGGCGCAGGAGGTATATGTATTGGCTGATAGTAGCAAGTTCGGGGGTGGGTACTTATCCGTAATCTGCCCATTGCATCAGGTACATAAGATTATTACTGATGATCAAGTAAAGCCTGAATATATAAAACGTGCTGAAAAAGAACAGGTGTCACTGGTAATTTCAAAATAACAATTGGGGACGGGGTGTTTTTTAAAAACACCCCGTCCCCAATTGCACATTTGTTGAGTACATGCTAGAATAAATCAAAGTCGCTCATATAAAGCAGGGAAGATTCTTGAGGTGATTAAAAATGTGCAATAGAAAGTTGAAAGTGCTAATTGTAGACGATGAATATAGAATAGGTCAATTAATTAAAAGGTTAATTGATTGGAATGAAATTGGTTTGGAGTGTATTGCGGTATTAGATAATGGAGAAAGTGCGTATAAAGTTATATTAGAGCAGAATCCGGATATTGTTATTACAGATGTTAGAATGCCTAAGATTAATGGGCTTGATTTGATTTGTATGACAAAAGAAGTGAGGGAACATATTCAATTTATTGTGATTAGTGGATACAAAGAGTTTGAATACGCACATCGAGCACTTCAATATGGTGTGAATGATTACCTTCTAAAGCCAATAGATGAGAAAGAACTTAACGTAGTATTACGAAAGATAGTAAATGAGATGCTTACTGAGCGCAAGGTCGAAAAAGAGATGATTCAGATGGAGCAGAAAGTTTCTACCAGTGAATCCATTATACGACAGAATGTTCTGAATAATATTATAGAACAAGAAGAATTAAGTCTGGACGAGATTGCGGCAAGTTATAATCTGGATTTTGCGGCAGAGATTTATAGAGGAATTGATATTAAGTTAGATTACTGGGATTATGAGAAAAATGATGCAAAACAAGATCGATTAACTGTTGAAAAAGTAATTAGTATTATGGAACAGAATCTAGAGGGACATGTAAAAGAACAACTTATTTGCCAAAAAAGTAATCTGAATATTTATTGTTTGTTTAACTATGAAAATGGAAGAAGCAAAGAAATAAAGAATATAATTAATACGGTATTGAGCGAGATTCAAGAATTTTTAATTCGATTTGAACAATATGAAGTTACGATTGGAATTGGAACAGAAAAGAGAGAGTTTGGAGAAATTAGATTATCAATTCAAGAAGCATATCAAGCAGTTCAAAACAGAATCAGACTTGGAACAGGCCGACTAATATATGCAAAAAACATATGTACAAAAAAGAAAATCAATATAAAAGAATATATAGAGCGTTATAAAGAACAGATGATAAACAGTATTGAAACGTATAATAGGAGCATATTTGAACAATGCATGAATCAAGTCTATGGTGAATTGCAATTTGAAGAGGATATTGATTTTTCTGTTTATTATTATCTGGCAAATGGCCTTATAGATTTCTTTTTTAATACAATTGATGTACAGAATAAAGAAGGAGAGCAATTAAAAGAATTCCTTTTTAATATGAGCCAACATTGTTATACTCCTGTAAAACTAAAAGAATTATTAAAAGAGTATTTAGGAGAATACCTAGATGTGTGTTTGGAAGCGGTAGAATCTGAATCAATAAAGCCGGTGAGAGAAGCGAAAAAATATATGGAACAACATTATGGTGAAAAAATTGTATTGGAGGATATTGCGTTGTTGGTTGATTTGAATCCGGTCTATTTTAGCGTTTTATTTAAGAAAGAAATAGGCGTGAATTTCAGCACTTATTTAACAAATATAAGGATGGAGGCAGCAAAGGAATTAATTCGTGCGGGAAATGAAACGATTGCAGCGATAGCAGAACAAGTCGGATATAAAGATGCCAGATATTTCAGCCAGACCTTTACAAAAATTGTTGGAGTAAAACCGGCATTATATAGACGGTTACATTCATAGGAGTACAAGACATGAAGATTATGAATAAGATTCGTGGATATATTATCTTTCAGGGAATACTTTTTCTTATGATTATTGCGCTGTTGTATTGGAAGCAGATTCCGTTAATAATTATTGTTGTAATAGTGTTTTTTGAAGTATGTGTAATACTTTACTTAATGATGTCTATTGGGTATCCAATAGAGGAGTCACAAAAAGAAATCGAACATATAATTCAAAATGAACTAGTTGAGGGAGACATTTCACAAGAAATTTCATCAAATAATTTATTCCTTGAAGAAATTTCTGTTTTAGTAGAGAAAATAGTAGAACAAAAAACAAGAGAGAATTCAGTTGAAATGTTCGATAAGCAAGCGAAATTAACGGCGCTTCAGAGCCAAATCAACCCACATTTTTTGTATAATACATTGGAGTCAATTAGAGGTCAGGCGTTAATGGACGGCAATGATGAGATTGCAAAGATGATGGAAGCTTTAGCATCATTCTTTCGCTATAGTATTAGTCGCAAAGGAAATCTTGTTACATTGCGAGATGAATTGAAAAATATTGAGAATTATATGACTATTCAGAGATATCGATTTAATAATCGGTTTTCGCTAGAGATATTTATTGATGAAGAAGATGAAATGGCATATGATTATCTGATTCCACGGCTGATTATTCAACCAATTGTAGAAAATGCAATTTTTCATGGTTTGGAAGAGTGTTTAGAGGGTGGCAAGGTTGAGATAGAAGTAATTGTGACAGATAAGAATTTACTGATTACAGTTTCGGATAATGGGCAAGGAATGGATGCTAAGAAATTACAATTAATTAATCAACGAATTAATTCTGCGGCAAAATATATTAAAGAGCCAAAGGGAGAATCAAAAGTAAATACAGGAATTGCATTGCCCAATATTCACAAAAGAATTCAACTTCTTTTTGGAGATGAATATGGACTTCAGGTATATAGCACACTAAACCAAGGGACAGATGTTGAGATTACTATTCCGACTAATTATGAAAGGAATATTCATTGATCTATGAAAAGGGAAATGCTTAGAATTCATAATTTAAATACTGAATCGAAAGAAACCACAAGGCTAATGAATGTTTCACTATGCCTTATGGGTGGAACGAATGTGGGATTACTTGGATTGGCACATTCCGGAAAAAGTGTTTTGGTAGAGGTACTTTGTGGAATCGAAAGAAAATATAAAGGGAGTATTTATATTGATGAAAAAAGAATTTTGGATTTCAAAGAGAATAAAAACCTTGTATATAGAATTACAAACTCCAATTATATGATTGATGATTGGACTGCGGCGGAATATATTGGACTGGTAGAAGCGAAATCATTGTTTGGTTTTTTTGATTCAAAAAAATTGGTGGAAAAAACAAAACAATTATTTGATATGATAGGACTAAATATTAATCCAAATAAAAAAATCAAAGATTTGTCGGAATTAGAAAAAAGGTTAGTGGATTTGATTAAAGCTTGTAGTTTGGGAAGCAAGATAGTTATTATAGAAGATGAATTTGAAGGTTGTTCAGCAGAGGATATTCAGCATTTTAGAAAATTAATGGATCGAACGGGAACGAAAGAGCGCTTAATACTTGTTAATTGTAACTCAAACAATGTACAATCGATTTTAACTGATTGGTGCATTATCTTTAAAAAGGGTTGGATTGTTAAGAAGTGTAAAAAAGAATATATCCGAAGTTCTACACATTTGGAACGATTTATGTTAGAACAAGGCATTTATTCAAAAAAAGAAGATTTGGATAGTTATAAGATAGTTCCACAAACGGGTCAGGAAGTGGTAATGTCCATGCATCATATTATACTATCTTCTGGAGAAAGATATCAGTTTAATTTTTGTAAGGCAACAGTATATGCGGTGCTAACGTTGAATATTAAGAAAAAAGAAGAATTATTTCGTGTTCTTTCAGGACGGTCGTTAGAACGATGCGAGAAACTGCTGATTGATGGAGAATTGTGCAATTATAAAAATGTAATGGAATATGTAGAACATAAAATTGTGTCTATTGCACATATGGGGGATAAAGATGAATTGCTTCAGGATATGTCTGCAGGAGAGAATCTTTTAGTGCCATCATTGAGAAAGATATCTACTTGGGAATATATAACATCAGAACATAAAATGAGCAAGATGTTGGAGAAAGAATTTGGCACAGAGGTTGGGGCTCAAGAACAGTCTGTTAAATTTCTTACAACCAATGATTGCATTGGACTTATATTAGAACGCTGGTATGTGTATAAACCCAAGGTTCTGGTCCTATTTGAACCATTTATGAACTGCGATGTATATGGAGTTTCATTAGTGAAATCCTATATCAAAAAATTTGTTGAGATTGATACCGCTGTTATCATTGTAAAGTCTAGAATTGAATATATAGAGGACATTTCAGATCAAATCATTGAAATTACTTAATGCAAAGAAAGGGAGAACGATATCATATTATTCTCTCTTTCTTAAAATCATCACACCTATTCTAAAGAAAGTCCCATTGGAAGTTGTTGGTGATAGAGATACAATGAAGTTACTTTCAAAGAAAGAAAAAATTATATGAGGAGGAAAATGATGAAAAAGAAGATTTTATCAGTAATGTTAGTGACAGCAATGATTGCAACTATGATTGTTGGCTGTAGTGGCGGGGGTAAAGAAAAAACGAGCGCTGCCGGAGCTGGAGAAGCGAAAGACATGACATTTGTAATTGTGCCAAAATGTGTACATGCATGGTTTGATGAGGTTAACAAAGGAGCGCAGATTCAAGCAGATGCTTTATCAAAACAATTAGGGGTTAATGTAAAGATTGATTATCGCGCACCTCAATCAGCTGATGTTGCAGAGCAAAATTCAACACTGGAACAAGCGGCAGCTACAAAGCCGGATGGAATTACACTTGACCCAGTAGATTATGAGGGAAGTAAGGCGGTTATTGAAGAAATTGAAGCTCAAGGTATTCCGGTTGTATTGTTTGATGCACCAACTCCGAAAGGAAGTAACCTTACAAGTGTTGGAAATGATTTTAAAGAACAGGCTACATTAGCAGCAGATGCGCTTGCAAAATTAATTGGTGAAAAAGGAAAAGTTGCAGTTATGCAAGGATTTCCATCAGCACCAAATCATGCAGAGCGTTATCAAGCACATTTAGATGCTTTGGCTAAATATCCAAATATTGAGGTTATTGATGGTGGTATTGATAATGACAATGTGGAAGAGGCACAATCACAGGCAGCAGCAGTATTAGCGGCAAATCCTGATTTGACAGGATTTTTGAATTGTGATGCATGTGGTTCAGGAGTTGCTGCGGCAATAGAAGAAGCAGGTAAAAAGGATCAAGTCAAATTTGTTTCTATGGATAACTTAATTGAAATTCTCGATTATGTTAAGACAGGGACTATTACAGCTACTTCATCTACGATTCCACAGATGCAAGGTTCTATGGCGATCTTGATGTTATACCAAAAAGCAATAGGCATTGAAATTCCTAAGAAAGTAGATACAGGTATTGCATATATTGATTCTTCCAATATTGACGAATGGATTAAAATGGTAAAATAAAAGAAGTGGTATTAATAAAATTATGATACATGTTGAAGGGGGCTTGGACTTAAGCTATTCGAGTCAGCTCCCTTCTCCTTGTAAGAAGGAGCAAGCCTATGAAAGTATTAGAGGCACATAATATTACAAAAATATTTCCAGGTGTAGTAGCCTTGGACAATGTGGATATTTCATTTTCCCTTGGGGAAATCCATTGTATTATTGGAGAAAATGGTGCAGGGAAAAGTACGCTGATTAAATGCCTTACCGGTGTATATGAGCCGGAAGATGGTGGCGTAATAATCCATGGCGAAGATGCTATAAAAAATAAAGAGTTGTTTGATAAAATCGCTTATGTACCACAAGAAATAGATTTATTTGGGCACATGTCAGTGGCTGAAAATTTGTTTTTGCCATATGAAAAGTCGGGATTCAAGGGTTTGGTAAATAAAAGAGAGTTGGAGGAAAAAGCCGAACCACTCTTAGCAAAATTTCATATTAATGTAGAACCAGATGTATTGGTAAAAGAAATATCGGTTTCAGAGCAACAATTATTGCAGATTGCACGTGCAACAGTACACGAAGATTATGAGGTCCTTATATTAGATGAACCAACAACGAGTCTTACCACAAAAGATACGCAGATACTATTTGATGTTATTAGAGCAATTAAAGAAGAAAATAAAGCAGTTATTTTTATATCACATAAATTAGAAGAGATTTTTCTTTTGGGAGATGTTCTCACTGTATTTAGAAATGGGAAAAAAGTCGCATATTCAGAATTAGAAGTTATAGATATTCCTTGGGTAATTACCCAGATGACAGGACACGCTGTAGACCAAAAACAAGTGTTCTATTCGGAAAAAGTAACAGAGGAAATTTTGTTGGAAGTAAATCATCTAACGGGAGAACGGTTTACGGATATCAGTTTTACACTTAAAAAAGGAGAGATACTTGGCTTCTCGGGTTTGGTTGGCGCTGGACGTAGTGAATTGATGCAGGCGATATTTGGCTATCTTCCAATCTATACAGGAAGTGTTAAGCTTAATGGAAAAAAATGGAAACTTGGTGATACAAATTATTCGGTTCGTAATGGGTTCATTTATTTGCCGGAAGAAAGAAAGGCCCAAGGAATTTTGCCAATATTAAGTGTTCGGGAGAACATAAGTATGTCTGTATTGGGTCAGTTAAAAGGAACGGTAGGCATATCTAAGAAAAAAGAGAGTGAACTTGTTGGAAAAGTAATTCAAGACTATGGAGTAAAAACACCAGGAATGGAACAGGAAATCAAATATTTAAGTGGTGGAAATCAACAAAAGGTTATTATTGGACGCTCCATGTGTTGCACCCCTAAGGTTTTAGTGTTTGACGAACCAACAAAAGGGATTGACGTGGGTACAAAAGCAGAGATATACCGAATGATGAAAGAACTTGCGGAAGAAAAGGGAATTGGTATCATTCTCATTTCATCAGAAATGGAAGAGGTTCAGAAATGTGCAAATAGAATTATCGCATTATATGATGGAAAACAGGCAGGAGAATTTGATGAAAAAGCAGATAAGGAACAGATTTTGAGTTCTATTATTGGAGTAAAATAGAAGGAAGAGGAGTCGTTTATTATGAGTAAAGAAAAAAGCAAAAAAAATAATGCGATTGTGAGTGCATTGAAAAAAAGTAATATGACTGCCATTGGTGCAGTTTTAATAGCGATGATTATTTTGGCAAGTGTACTTTCACCATATTTTCTAGACATTTATAATTTACAATCATTAATTAGAGACCTTGCATTTATAGGTATGATAGGTATAGGACAATCTTTGTTATTATTAATTGGTGAATTAGATTTGTCCGTTGGAAAAATCGCTTCGTTGTGTGGCATCATGGCAGGTATGATGATGGTAACATGGGGATGGAATCCATTCTTGTCGTTAGCGTTGGCATTAGTTCTAGGAATTGTCTTGGGTTGTATTAACGGATTAATTATTACGAAATTAAGATTAAATGCAATGGTTGCAACAATCGGTATGCAAGGCGTATATGGTGGAATCAACTTAGTACTGACCAAGGGAAAAGCAATTACTGGAGTACCGCAGGAAGTACATTTTCTTGGAAAAGGAAATATCGGGCCAATTCCAACACCATTTATCTTTACAATAGTTGTGCTTATTGTTGTTATCTTCTTAGTTAAGAAAACTAAAACAGGGCGTTATATCTACGCAATTGGAAATAATAAAGATGCAGCAAAGATATTAGGAATTAAAGTAGATAAGATCCGAATTATGATTTATTCTATTGTTGGATTTATATCTGCATTAGCGGGTGTACTATATGTAACAAGACTTGGCTCAGCGCAATCTGCAATTGGTGAAAATTGGCCAATGAATTCCATTGCCTCATCAGTTATTGGTGGTGTTTCCTTAACGGGTGGCGTAGGTAATCCGGCAGGTGCCCTTATTGGAGCGGCTATTATTAGTATTATCCAAAATATGATTGTATTGTTTGGTGTGAATGTATACTGGCAATCAGCAGTTAGTGGTTTGGTTGTTGTAATTGCGATTTCATTTAGCTCATTATCTGTGATTTTTGCAGAACGCAAACAAAGAAAAACTAAAATCATAAAAACAGGATTGTAAAAATAGTTGATAGGAAAGGGAAGTGAAGACAATGATTCTTGGGTTGAATTTATCGTTTGCAACAAAACGCTGGTTAGAACCAAAACAATTAGCAAAGATGTGTAAAGAAGAATTCAAAGTGAAGCATATCCAATTTACTTGGGATCTAATTGATCCATGGTGGCCGGACGAAAAAAGAAACATAATAATTAGAGAATATAAAGAAGCATTTGAAGAGCAAGATCTATCTATTGATGCCACATTCGGTGGGCTGGCAGCATATTCCTATGCACAACTTTTGGCACCTACTAAAGTACAAAGAGAGATATCGTATGAATATTTTAAGCGAGCAATAGATCTTACGGTGGAGATGGGGGCAAACGTTATGGGAACTCCGGTTGGAGGTATGACCTATAATGATGCCAAAGATAATGAAAAAAGAAAAAAGCAATATTGTATTATGCTAAACTATCTTCGCGAACTTGCCGCTTATGGAAAAGAAAAAGGGCTGAAAGAGATTCATATAGAAGCAACACCCCTTATTACAGAATTTCCACATAGTCCAGCGGTTGCAGTTCAGATGATGAAAGATTTAGAAGGTACAGAGATTCCGATTAAATTATTGATTGACTGGGGTCACGCACTTTATCAACCGTTACTAAAAGAAGAAGCAGATATGGGAATTTGGTTGAAAGAATGTGCACCCTATGTAGGCTCGATTCATTTACAACAAACAGATGGCATGTGGGACAGACATTGGGATTTTACAAAGAAAGGGATTGTTACTCCGCAAGCAATTAAGCGAGCTATTTTGGAGTCTGGGTTAGAAGACATTGTTCAATATCTTGAAGTAGTGACGATATTCGAGGAAGATGACGACCGGGTATATGATGGGATGAAAGACACAATGCGCTATCTTCATAGAGAACTTGAATGTTAATGACTGATTTTAAAGGAGAGTAGACCATGGATTATGCAACTATGTATCATACAATATTGGAAGAACACAGAAAAGTCTATGAAGAGTTGGACCAGAATAATATGCAGAAATTTATAGATGCTATAAAATTCCACCATCGAATATTTCTGATTGGTGTAGGACGCGAAGGTATGGCAACTAGGGCATTTGCCATGAGACTTATGCATATGGGGAAAGAAGTGCATTGGATTTGGGACGATACAACACCAAGTATTCAAAAAGGCGATTTGGTCATTGCGACTCTTGGAGATGGTGAGATTGGTCATATTAACTATGTGTGTGAAAGAGCAAAAGAAGCAGGTGGAATCATCTATGTAGTTACAGGGTCACCAAGTGGACATACGGCGAAAGATCTGGCGGATTCGATTTTTTTTGTCCCGGCAGCAGTGTATCGGGGAAGGGACAAGGTGGTTCCATCGTTTCAACCTATGGGGAATTTGTTTGAACAATGTCTGTTTGTACTATTTGATATGGTGGTTATGAGAGTTGTAGAGGAAACACCGGAATTGAGTTTTGAAAAAATGTCTCGGAATCATCGCAATATTGAATAAAATTATGGAAGCGATGGAAACTTAGACATAGATAAAGAAAGGGTGGTAGTATGAAAAAAATATTGAATAAAGATGGTGACGTTGTACAAGAAATGCTAGCAGGATATCTATCGGCGTATAGTCGTTATTATGAACAGGTTCCTGAGAGCAACGCGTTTATGTATAAAGAAAGACGTAAAGATAAAGTGGCACTGGTCATTGGTGGCGGAAGCGGACATGAACCTTTGTTTACGGGGTTTGTAGGGCAGGGATTAGCAGATGCGGTGGCATGTGGCAATATATTTGCCTCTCCAAATCCTCAATTAATTGTAGATACCGCCAAGGCTGTGGATCAAGGAAAAGGAGTACTTTTTATATATGGGTGTTATGCGGGCGATAATTTGAATTTTGATATGGCAGAAGAATTGTGCGAATATGAGGATATTCAGACAAATCATGTGCGCGTGTGGGATGATTGCGCTTCTGCACCAAAAGAACGCATCGAAGACCGACGAGGGATAGCGGGAGATATCTATGTGATTAAATGTGCAGGTGCAGCCTGTGATGCGGGACTTAGTTTAGATGAAGTCACTAGAATCGCAGAAAAAGCACGTAATCATATTAATACAATTGGACTTGCAACTATGCCGGGTTCTATTCCGGGATTGGATAAACCGACTTTCGAATTAGGGGCTGATGAAATTGAATTTGGTATGGGGCTTCATGGAGAACCTGGAATTGAAAGGACGACTATGAAACCGGCTAGAGAATTAGTAGAACGAATGTATCGTGAATTAAGAACAGAGATGAATCTCACTGCAGGTGATGAGATAGCGGTGTTGGTAAATGGGCTGGGCTCTACAACGCTTTTGGAATTAAATATTGTATACAATGAATTGAATCAACATATAGAAGAGGATCAGTTGACAGTTCATGATGCAGAGATTAAAAACTTCTGTAC
>JAVXHR010000031.1:0-19407 GCA_036656795.1 Lachnospiraceae bacterium
TCCTGTTGCAGATATCAATAATGCCTTTTTTTCACCATCTTGTTGAATTTTCTTTAGATTTTGAATAAATGAAATCTGCATGGAATTTGGCTCCAGCCTATATTGTTGAATGCTTGGAACCTTTGTTGCTCTGGTTATTCGTTTTTGTTCTTCATATATTTCTGTATATGTAGTAATCCATTCAGAAATTGGCTTTGATTTAACCCAAAGGCCTTCAAATTCTTCTAAGATTTCTTTTGTATATTCTCCTTCACTAGTAGAAATGATTTTAGTATTCCATTCTTTGTTTTTCGTCAATGCGCTAAGTGTCATATTTGAACTTCCTACGATTATCTTATATATCTCGTCTTCTCGAAATATATATCCTTTTGTATGAAATCCTGCATCTTCTCTTTCTACACAAAACATACGCAATTCGATATTGGACAATTCTGATAAGATTCTTAACGCTTTAGGTTCACTAAAGGTGAGATAATCTGTTGTCATTATCTTCCCCTTAATTCCACGTTCTTCTAATTCTGCGAATGTTTGTAATAATGGTGTAATACCACTCATTGTAATAAATGCAACACTTATTGAGAATTCTTGACAACTTTGAAGCTCCTGCTCTATTGATGATAAGACCTTTTTCCCAGCCTGATAATCATTGGAAATAAATTGTGGGCGGTATGCCAAATTTGAATCTGAGCTATAGTCTATATATGCCGTCTGGAATCCCTTTTGAATCTCCATTCTTATGTCTTTCATGTTATTATGCACTCCCTAATTTTAAAATTCATCTCATGCTATCTGAGGCCTTTATTCTATACTTTGTTTTGCTTTATTCTACCATATAATATAGGTTTTTCCAATTAATACATCTTCACCATACATTGTAACAAAAAAGTATCACAACCATTCGTGTCCTCACGCACAGTTATGATACCGTTTAATTTATATAATCACCTATCTTCATCTCACTTATGAGACTTATTTACTTTTATCCAAACACATACTCCATCATTTCCGAATTGCACCCGTTATGAAAACGCTTACAAGTAGCACAATCATTACGATATGGATATTTCTCATATGGTATTATTTGAAACCCCAATTTTTTATAGAATTCCGGGACTTTTGCGGTCAGTACCAATCTAATAGCCCCATTTTCTTTGGCAATTTCCAATGCTCTGTTCACAATCACTGTACCAAATCCCTGTTTTTGAAATTCTTTTTTTATTGCTGCACAGCGTAATACGATTTCTTTAGAATCACTGGTGACCACACCACAACCAATTCGTAATCCACTCTCTTTTTCTAACAATTCAATGCAACAGATAATTCCTTCAGGTACCGGGGTGTTCTCAGTTATTTCTAATCCTTCCTGAATCATCAATGGCACCAAATCCTGATAATTCATTGTCTCTATTAATTCTATATTCATACCGATACCTATGCCCTATTTAAGAATTTTTTAGTTCTTTCGTTTTGTGGGTTGTTAAATATTTCATTTGGTGTACCTTCTTCACATATAACACCTTCATCTATAAATATAATTCTATCCGCTACTTCCCTAGCGAACTGCAATTCATGGGTTACAATCAACATCGTGAGATGTTGATTGGCTAGATTCCTAATAACTTCTAAAACTTCTTGCACCCATTCTGGATCCAACGCAGATGTAGGTTCATCAAATAAAAGCACATTTGGTTGTACTGCCAATGAGCGGGCAATCGCAACTCTTTGTTGTTGTCCTCCTGATAATGTAAGTGGACTTTGTTGTAGTTTATCTTCCATTCCAACCATTTTCAAATATTGAATGGCCAGTTCTTTTGCCTCATGCTTTTTCATATGATGTACAGATATTAATGCCTCTGTAACATTTTGTAACACATTTTTGTTCAAAAACAAATTGTAATTTTGAAATATCATCGCAGAATGTTTTCTCAATTCATGTATCTCATTCCTAGTATGATGTTCGGCATCTATATTTAATTCCTTAATAGCAATCATTCCTTTGTCAGGCTTTTCAAGATAATTCACACAATGAAGCAACGTAGATTTTCCCATTCCGGAAGCACCCATAATGGCTACCACTTCGCCTTCTTTTACTTCTAGGTTTATTCCTTTTAACACTTCCAAATCGCCAAAACTTTTAAACAGATTTTTGATTTTTATCACGATATCACCTATTATACTTTCTATTATAACCAAAGGACATCTTTCTTTCTAGCATACTTTCTATTCTTTCCAACAATAATATGATTCCCCAGTATACTAACATTAATATCATATACGATTCAAAATAATTGAATGTAACAGAAGCTCTTAGATTCGCTGTTGCCGTAATCTCAATCACACCAATTGTAAATGCCATTGAAGAGCCTTTAATAATATCGACTAAATTGTTAAAAAGGGATGGGATTGCAACCCTGCCGGCTTGTGGTAGTACAATTCTGCACATAGCCTGCAAAGGAGTCATCCCATGTGCAACTGCGGCATCTCTTTGTCCTTGTGGCACAGACAACAATGCCCCTCTTATAACTTCTTTCATATAAGCCGCCGCATTTAAGGTTAAACCTATAACACAAACCGAATACGCTGAGATACTCCTTAATGCAGGGATAAAGGTTGGAATTCCAAAATACAATAAAAACAACTGTGGAATTAATGGAGTTCCTCTAAAAAATGATACATATAATTTGCAAACCTGTTTTAAAATCGGTACCTCAAAATAATCTATCATTGCGATTATAATCGAAATTGCAAGAGCCAACACAAATGAAATTGCAGTCAAAGACAACGTAACAGGCAATGCCCTCAAGATTGATGTGAACACTGATAACGAAAAGTTTACGTCCATTTTATTCCTTACTTTCCGAAATATCCATATCAAACCATTTTTTTGATAATTCTGTTAACGTTCCATCTTGTCGCATTTCCTCTATTGCTTTTGATACCAATTTATTTAATTTTTCTCCACGTTCTGTTTTGGGAAATGGATATGCATTTGTTTCAATCATATCCGTTTTCCCCAATATCTTAAGATTCTCAACTTCTTTTACAGTTAGAATACATGAAGTTTCAGCACGGGGCCACAGGTCACAACGACCTAATGTAACATCCTGTACTGACATACCATCATAATAAGTTCTTTCTAATTTCACATTATATTGCTCGTCTATACCATTTACAATTAGCTCATCTGAGGTATTCGTTTCACAGGAGATGGTCATTCCTGTTTTTAAATCGTTCATACTTTTTAAATTATCATTATCAGCCGCAGATAACAAACAGTAATAATTGTAAGCATATGGTTCTGAAAAATTATATTTTTCTTTCCGTTCCTCTGTAACAGAAATCTGTTCCCCAACAGAATCAATTCGCTCTGAATCAAGCATACTCCACATTCCGTCCCATTCCATTACCTTATAATCAATAGAATAACCCGTACGTTTTCCTATTTCCTGCCATACATCATAATCATAACCTGACAATTTCCCATTTTCATCTGTTTGAATCCAGCCTGGCGTTGTTGCTTCACATGCAACAGTAATCTTTTTTCCATCTATGCCTTCATCAGTCGCTTTTTTTTCTTTTGAGGATACTCCACACCCACTAATCATACCAAACACCATAGTTACACATAACATACTTACAAGAATTTTCTTTTTCATAATGCTCTCCTTCATGATCTATTAAATAACTTTTTAGAACTATTGTTATTTAATACAATTTGTTTCATCATAAGCATTATTGTAGTTCTTGTCCAAATGATATTTTCAATATGATAGTGTCTATTATTTACTTATTCTATAAGCCTTTTTCCATTATTCTAAATGATTTATAATCATTCGTTTATACTGCAAAAATTCCTCCGTTAGATTAAAATCTGCCACCCGATGTTTTTTATCGGTAAGTACAATCTCCTTAGATATAATCCCAGGCTGTCCCGTCAACAGATATATCCGATCCGACAATAAGATTGCCTCATCAATATCGTGGGTAATAAATAGAGTAGACAATTGAATCTGTTCCATTACATTTAGATACCAACGATGCATTGCACTTTTGGTAATTGTATCCAACGCACTAAACGGTTCATCTAACAGCGCAACTCCTTGCGAGAACATATATGTCCTCAATAATGCCGCGCGTTGCCTCATACCACCGGACAACTGATGAGGGTACTGTTTATCTGTACCCTCCAGTCCAAATTCTTTAAAATGAGCCTGTACCTTTTCTCTTGCCAGATGCTTCTTTTCACCACGAAGCAACAACGGAAGGGCTACATTGTCCTCAATTGTACGATATGGCAGAAGCAGATCTTTTTGCAACATATAACTAATATGTCCCGCTTGTCCTGTAATATCAACCCCATCTAAAAACACCTGTCCTGTATCCGGCTTGGTAAGCCCTGATATCACATTGAATAATGTGGTCTTTCCTACGCCACTCACGCCTAAGATACAGACAATCTCATTCTCATGTAATGTAATATTGATATCTTCTATTATGGTCTTTCCATCAAACTTCTTACTGACCTGATCGGTCACTAATTCTGCCATCTCTGTTCACCCTTACTGTGGAAGATAATCATTACTAAATCCGGTATTTTCCGGCAGGTTACTTTCCACTAATTTATTTTCATTCAACCAATTGTAGAACCCATTCCAACGAACCGGGTCAATATATCCCCATTGCTTTACTTCTGCCTTATATTGATCTGCAAGCCATGTTTGGCTGGCCATAACCAAGTCTTTATCAAGTGACGGATCTGCTTTTAACAAGATATCTGCACACCCCTTTGGATCTGCAATTGCATCTTCATAGCCTTTACTCAATGCATTAACAAATGCTTTTGCTGTGTCTGGATTACTCTTTAAAAACTCATTATTTCCAATTAAAACTGGTGTATAATAATCAAATACCGGATTCAAATCTTTAAATGCAAAGTAATCTGTTTCCAATCCTTTAACTTTGGTTGCCACACCTGCCCATGCATAGAATATCCAAATTGCATCTACCGATTTGCTTTTTAATGCAGAAACTTCATCATCTACTGTACTTGGAATCATCTGAATCTTGCTGTAATCTCCCCCTACACCTTCTACTACATTTTGAATCATTGCCTTTTCTACAGGCATATCCCACGTTGCATATTTTTTACCCTCTAATCCTTTCGGGGTATCCATTCCCTCACCTTTACGTGATACAATCCCGGACGTATTGTGCTGAATTAAGGCAGCAACTGCTGTAACCGGAAGTGGACTTTCTCCCACAAAGGCTGGTGCTAAACTATCTTGAAAAGACACTCCAAATTGAGCTTTTCCGGAAGCAACCAATACCTCTGCCCCATCTTCCGGTGGTTGGACAATATCTACTTCGATGCCTGCCTCATCAAAATATCCTTTTTCTTTTGCAACATAAAGTCCTGTATGGTTCGTATTTGGTGTCCAGTCAAGGACAAAGGTAATCTTCTCTTTCTTTGATTTTGATTCTTTTTCTTTTGCCTCTTTTGAACCACATGCGGTCATTGATACTAACATTGCTGCAACTAATAAAGCTGCTATTATTCTTTTTTTCATTCTTTCGTCTCCCATGGCATACATTTTTTTTGTAATAGATTTACGCCCCATATTAAAAGCAGGCTAATTGCCGAAATCAAAAAAATTACGGCAAACATTTTATCAAAGGCAAATGATTTTTTTACCCTTGTCATATAAACTCCTAAGCCTTCATATCCTCCCAACCATTCTGATATCACTGCACCTACAATCGAATAAGAAGCAGAAATACGAAGGCTTGCAAAGAAGTGACTTAAGGAACTTGGTAATTTTATAATTCTAAATATCTGAAACTTAGATGCTCCCATGGAACGTAGTAGATTCATGGTGTCATGGTCCGCAGAGCGAAATCCATCTAAAAGGCCTACCGTAATCGGAAAGAATGTCACAATGACAATCAATACAATCTTTGGAGCCATAGATGGACCAAGCCAAAGGATAAGCAGTGGCGCAATTGCCACCGTAGGCACAGTCTGTGTCAATACCACCAATGGATAAACTGCCTGATAAACCACTTCGAAATGATCCATCATAACCGCCACTATAAAACCAATGACAATACCAATTGCCAATCCCCAAAAAGCTTCCATCAATGTAGTTCCGGCATTGGACATCAGATAGGAAAAATCATTTCCGAATGCTCGTATCACTTCCATTGGCGATGGCAACATATAATCTGGAACAATCCCAAATACACACAAGCATTGCCATAACATCAGTAATATCAGAATCGCAATTACCGAATATAATTTATTGGTGATGTTTTGTAACTTTTTTCTCAATGGTTAATACATCTCCTTCTGGCTTATAAGATACTTTCACATAAGCGGCTACGGACGGTGCTCCGGCTCTGACAGCGATATGCTGACATTCCTTTACAATATCCATTAATTCATCATAATCTCCTTCAATTGCTGTTTCAAATGGGCCTACATAACAGTTCAACCCTGTACTTTTGATATATGCAATCACCTCATCTACAATACGGATTAATTCTTCATCATTTTGTGCCTCAGGCAACGTTTGAATTGCTACACTTGCGTTCATATTCTTCCTCCTTCTGGTATAAAACCTCACTCATATCGAATGCTTCGTTTGGGCATATTGTCCCTATTACGTAAAGAAACTCCTGTCTGAAAATTCCAGACAGGAGTACAGTTTCAAAAAGCAAAAAATCTTCCAAATGCTTTCACCTATTCTCCCTACGCTGGCACTATCCAGATCAGGTTAAAGGGTTAAAAACATTCGAGTAGTTTTAGTCTCAGCCAAATTCATTTGGCTCCCCTGATTTCTCACTTAGTTTACTGCATAAGTCGAAAAAGGTCAAGTATTAATTCCTTTAACGATTAGCGTTTAATTAGGTACTATAAGTTCGTTTAATAATTGCGGTACCATTTCTTCCATCTGCTCATCAGCAAACTGGCAGGTCCCCACTGCTTTGTGACCGCCTCCACCATATTTGAGCATTAAGCTTCCCACATCTACTGTCGCTGTCCGATTGAGAATGCTATAACCTACTGCAACAGAGCACCCATTCCCACCTTTACCACTAACGATCCATGCAGATATATTCTGGTTTGGATACATGCTATAAATCATAAACCGATTGCCTGTATAAATCGGATCCACACCTCTTAAATCTGTAATAATCACATCTTTTTCTACACAAGTATGAGCCAAAACCATTTCTTTGAATTTTTCTGTCTGTTCAAAATAAACCTCTACTCGTTCTTTTACATCTGAAAGCTCTAGAATTTCTTTCGTACCCATTGTACTGCAGAAATCCATCAACTCTTCCATCAGGCGGTAGTTAGGAATCGAGAAATTTTTCCAACGTCCTAATCCGGTTCTTGGATCCATAATAAAACCAATTAATATCCAGCCTGTTGGTTGTTGAATCTCATCTACGGTCAATTGACCTGAATCTACTTTATCTACTGCGGCCATAATCTCATCAAATTGAGGAAAGCGCTCTTTCCCACCATAATATTCATAGATAATTCTTGCACAGGACGGAGTAATACGACTTTCTCCTTTATACTTACCAGCAAGATTATTTCTCTCATGTTCACTGGAATGATGATCAAACCACAGTCCACAACCCTCTACAAACGGTACATTTGCCAAACAGTCCTCTTCTGTAATCTCTACTAATCCATCTTGTAAATCTTTAGGATGAGCAAATTTCCACCGATCAATAATTCCCGCTTCTTTTAATAATGCCCCACATACTAAACCATCAAAATCAGAACGTGTAACTAATCTCATAATCTCCAACTCCTATCTTCTTCTGTAAAAATCCAATATATTTCCTTGTTATTAATATAGCATATTTTTCAAAAGAAGTAATTACCTTTTATAACATTTCGATAAATACAGATATAGGTTGAATCTTGTGGCCTCACTTGATATAACCTTTTCATGATTTTTTCTAATATTACAATCAATTTATAATTTATTGATTCCTGCTTCCAACCTTTTCAATGCTTCTATCACTTGTGCACGTGGACATGCCAAATTAAAGCGAACATATCCTCGTCCATCTTTCCCAAAGAATTCGCCCTCATTTACGACGATGTGACATTGTTCGAATAAAAATTCCTTTATCTTTTCATCTTCTATATTCAGATTACGACAATCCACCCACACTAGATAGGTTCCTTCCGGTTTACATATACCTAATTTAGGAATATGTTGATGTATATAATCTACAAAATAGTTAATATTATGTGCAAGATATGCATTCAATTCCTCTAACCATGCTTCCGACTCTTCATATGCTCCGATAAGTGCTGCTTCTGCAAATGCATTATTCTCTGCTGCATATGCTTTTTCCGCAAACTGTATATATCTTTCTCGCAACTCTTGATTGGCAATTAAAGCATTTGCCACATGAATACCAGCAAGATTAAATGCCTTTGATGGTGAGGTACATACAATACACCGATTCTTGATATCTTCTGATAACATAGAGATAAAAGTATGGGTCTGTCCCGGTGCAATAAGTTCACAATGAATATCATCGGATATGATATATAACTCATGTTTGACACAAATAGCCACCAATGCTTCCAATTCTTCTCGTGACCACACACGACCAGACGGATTGTGTGGATTACAGATCATAACTGCCTTTGTCTTGGGTGTGATTTTACGTTCAAAATCTTCTAAATCCATAATATAGTATCCGTTTTCGCATTTCAACTTACTTTCTACCAGTATTCTTTCATTGTCTTTTACCACACTAAAAAAAGGCCCATACACCGGTGTTTGTATAATGATCTCATCACCTTTATCAGATACTGTCTGAACAGCAAGGGACAATCCCATTACTACATTGGGAATATAGCATATCTCTTCCTTGATCAAGGTATATTGATGTCTTCTTTTCATCCAACTGATAACCGACTGATAATATTGATCCGATAGAAACTGATATCCAAATGCACCCTGGATTGCAATCTCTTGCAGCCTTTTCGTAATAGCCGGTGCTATTTCAAAATCCATATCAGCAACCCACATCGGTATCGTATCTTCCGTTATAAATGGTACATCCCATTTTACACAGTTTGTCCCCCGTCTAGTAATTCCTTTCTCAAAACAACTCATATATTATACCTCCGTATGAAATACTTATGTAAGTATACCCCACCCCAATTATCCACGTCCAATTGAAATAGTAGATAGCATTATGTATACTGTCTATATGCTATTGCCACTTTTTCTTTAATTCAAAGCTATATTTTCCCATGAAAAAACCGACCTCCCAATTGTTAGATTTTGGTCTAACTTTTGGGGTCGGTTTATTTTCTGCACTCTTTTTTTAATCCTCTATAAAAAATTATGAGATGGTTCCCATCACTACATGTTCCTCTTCTACACCTTTTACAATCGCTTCAATGGCATATTCCAGGGCTTTTGATATCATTTCTATGGACATACTTGCCGTTCCATCTGGTTTATCAAGTACTTGCTCCGGTGCAAATGGTACGTGAACGAATCCACCTTTTAATGTGGGATATTTTTTGTCTATCATATAAAGCAAATGATACATCACATCATTGCAGACAAATGTTCCTGCAGTATAAGAGATATTGGCCGGAATGCCATGTTTTTTCATATTACCAACCATCGCTTTTACCGGAATGCTTGCAAAGTATGCTGTTTCTCCATCCTCTTCCAATAACCGGTCAACCGGTTGTGCTCCTGCATTGTCTTTAATTCTTGCTTCTGCTAAATTAATCGCAACTTTTTCTACTGTGATATTAGAACGTCCACCCGCCTGTCCTACACAAAGTACTGCGTCCGGTTGTTCTTCTACAATTCCTTTTTCTACTGCAATTCCGCTTTCCCAGTATACAGTAGGGATTTCAAGCTTTACAACACTTGCACCTGCGATTTTGTCCGGTAATCTTTTCACAGCTTCATAGGCCGGATTGACTGCCTCTCCACCAAATGGATCGAAACCTGTCACTAATATTTTCATGTATATCACCATGCCTTTCCGTTTAACTGTTGCCTTCTAATATACTTCCGGTTCGGGAATAATAATCTTCCCCTGTAACATAATCTGCCGATTATCCACATAGATGTCTGGCTCCTTACATACTAAGTCGAAGTGTCCACTGGCTTCCCACACACCACCAAGTGCCAGATTCCTGCCAAACCCAATATGAAATGTTCCATAAGTCGATTCATCTTCTATATAACAATTTCCTGCACATTCGGAATAAGAATTTAGACCAATTCCGAATTCTGCTGCCACATACATTCTAGAATCCTCATATTGTCTTAGATAATCACTTAATAAGCGACCAGTTTCTGTTTCCTGAATCCGAACAATTCTCCCCTGTACTATCTGAAGTTCTGTAGGGATCTTTGCTTTGCCAATATATCCAAGGGAACCATCAACTACCATGATTCCCTCGGATTTTGTCTCTTCTATAGGTACATATGCTTCAATGCTGGCAGAAGAATACCCTCTTCCATCTTTGACTACACCATTAAAAAAACCTGCGTTTCGATTTTGTTTGCGTAGATGCAGATCCGTACCTGCTTTTGTCTGAACATGAATTATAGAAGAAGAATCCAGATATTTCATAATTACCTGTGCCATCATCTTACTTTTCTTAGTGTCCATAGTCATAAAATCATAGGCTAACATAGAGATGCCATTATTGGTAGAAAGTGGAAGTGACAGAAATTTACTTCCTTTTCTAATGGCTCTTTTCGTTGCTGCTGTAGTAACCAGTGAATAATTGGTAGCCCCAATAATTGCTTTATAACCATCAAACACCTGCTCATTCTCATCAAAAAACACACCTACCTGAATCCCCTTTTTTTCCACAATCATTAAATCTACAGAGGCGCACCTTTTTAAAGCACACTGCTTTAGAGCTTTTGCTTCCCTCATATGATCATCACAGGTCACAATCAGCAGGTTCTCCCAGGGCTTTAGTCGAACCCAATCATGGATTACAATCTGCGCTCCTCTGTCTATGTCTTCTTTCATGCTACTCCTTTACTTAAAGATAATCATGTAGCTAATTTGAAATACTAATAAAATAAGTGCAAGAACAACCTGATTCTTAATAACTCCAAAGCGATCCTTCATATCTAACATTGCTACCGGAACCACATTGAAATTGGCTGCCATTGGTGTACACAATGTACCACAATACCCACATGTCAATGCCAACATTCCAATCATCACAGGGTCTGCCCCATATGCTAGGACAAAAGGCCCACCAATTCCAACCGTCATAACTGTAATTGCTGCAAAAGCATTTCCCATAATCATGGTAAAAAGCATCATTCCAATTGCAAATACAATAATTCCCACATTGACATTTCCTTTGGGAATTATTCCTCCCACAAGACCTGCAATAACATCGCCTACACCTGCCATAGTAAATACCGCACCCAAACTTGCTAAAAGCATGGGCAACATGCTTAATGGACCTACTGTAGACAGCAAACGCTCAGAATCTTTCAAAAACACCTGTGGCTTATTCTCCTTTGAGAACAACATAAGGATAACAACAGAAGCTACAATTCCGACTCCCACGCCTACCAATGCACCTAGTTTTGTAAATATTGCAAATATAATAGCAAATACACCAATACTTAATGCCGGAATAAAGATTTTCATCCCAAGCTTCTCTGACATCTTTTTCGTAAATTCCGGATCCGGAGTCTCTTGCTTTCCTATCTTTACTTTTCTAAAGATTGCAGGAATCGTCATAATAATGATAAGCACTCCATTTGCAATCGGTGGAATCCATCTGCCAAATGCAATGACAATACCAAGTGAACACCAAAACACTGCCGTTCCAACTCGTGCCGGATTTTCTTTATCTCTTGCATTCTTAACGCCTGTGTATATCGTAATAAGACCGATTACAATATATATGATTTCTAATAGCTTTTCTCCTAAGGTAATATCTACACTGGTAAAAAATGACATCTTCATTTCCTCCTTATTTTTTGTTATAGTATTTTTTACTTAGTTTTTTATCTTTCAAATAATAATAAATAATAGAAATGACAATTGCAAATATACCTACAGGAATCTCTACTCTGGCCAAATCCAACAATTCAACTTTATAACCTAATGAAGCAAGTGTTGACTGTACTAGCAATCCTCCTGCACCACCAACGAACAAAACCTGGCAGAAGAACCATGCTACATTCTCCATACCGGAAGCCATTCCCTTTAACTGCTCCACATGTTCTTCATTTGGTTCATCACCTTTTGCTTCTATTGCACCAACTGCCATTGGCATGATAATTGGTCTTACAAATCCTGCTACACCACCAAAGCTTACGTTAAATGCTGCAAAGATACCTCTCATAATTCCATAAGCTCCAACTACTGCTCCTGCGGAAGCACCTTTTACTTTGCCTATTAATTTTGCCGCTGCTTCTTTTAACCCATTTCGTTCCAACGTTCCTGTTACTAACATAATCAAGATAAAGATCGTCATACTTCGATTGGCAACAAAGCTAGTGCCAAGCGTCTCCAATAAGCCAACAATGCCAAGGCCTCCTACCAATGCGGTTACAATTGCTGCTGTCAGGATAATCAATATATTATCTTTCTTCAGCGCAAATCCAATGATTACAATTAAAATACCTGATAGTTTAATAAGTTCCATTTTACCTCCTTCTAGACAACAATTGGTCGTTGTCTGATACAACTAACTGAAACATAAGTGTCTGAAATATCTCTTTTTTCTTCCATAACACATTCACAATTCATTAGCATCTGAATAATTGCTAAATCATGCGTCCTGTGTGCATTGGCACATAAATACAAATAATCTCCTTGGGCAGTTTCATCTGCCACTTCACTGGTGTAAGCCACAGTAGTAATCCACGGAAAACGAATGGACGGATAACGATGTTTCGCATCATATGAAAATGGAATCCAATAATTAATCATATCCTTGTAATAATTTGCCGGAAATAACTTTGGCATCCAATGATGTGCATATTTCTCAAATCTTCCCATCCATTCCTGATTGCATGTCCGAATCTCTGCATTTTCTCCAATTGCGTCTGCAATTACCTCTTCAATCTTCTTGTTCACCTTATAATTTCCTTTATATTCTTCCCCTGTAATCGACCAAAAATAGCCATATAAGAGAGAACGTGGAAGCCAGAATCCTTTAAATGATGGAGAGGTATACCCTGAAAATGGCTGTTCCCATTCATGACTTGGTACACCATGATTATCTACTACGATATCCGGCAGACAATGTCTCCAAAGCCATGTAAATCCTTGCGCTTCTGTATGAATGGTATCCGATTTGAAATGCTCGTGATAGAATTCTTTCCCAATAGCATTGAATCTGGCTACATGGAATTTCCAATGTGGATTCTCCTTTTGTAATTCATAATGAATGGCCGTTCCGTCCACATTTTCCATAGGAACAATCACTAGATTCATCTGATCCGTTATCTTTGCGTAAGACTCATCTGTCAATAATGTCTTCAGTAGCATAAATGCCGCATTGGTACTGGATACTTCGTTGGCATGATGTCTGGAATTAATAATCTCCGATGGCAGCCTTGTAAGCCGTTTCGTGCGAGACAGATATCCCACATATGTTGGTAGCAATTCAATAGCATAGATTTCTCTGCCCGCATAAGAAGTCGCTGTCTTGTAGACTTGAATTCCAGGAACCTTTTTTAACTGTTCTATAATATCTAGATATTGTTCATACCCAATCACATCGTGTTCCAACAAATCTATCTCTTCAATGTCCAAGGTCTTTTCTTGCTTCGATAAAGGGCTTACATTGGCCATATATGAGCTTTCCTTATTCCCATCAGCCAACGTAGTGAATTCAATATGATGAATTCCTTCCATCTGTCTAGCCATTTCCAATCTGTTCTGGTCCATAAGTTCTGCGTAACTGCACACTAGCCCTTTTTCAGGTGTCTTTACATGTATATGTGCTGTTATCTCATGCTGTTGGTAGGAAAGTTTATACATATATGCATTTGTCTGCTCCCTAGATGCTAAGCTTGTAATGGTCTGTCCTTTGCTTACCAGACAAGGTTGTTCTGCTTCTTGTTCATATAATGTCACTTTGAATGTAGGTTTTCCTACACCTTGTTTGATTACCGGAAGAATTAGTCCTGGTGCATCTAATATCTGCCCCACCTTCTCCATTCCGTAATTTTTAAAGTAGTCCGTTCCCACAAAGTATAGATCTTCATGAAGTGCATCTAAAGAAGAAATTAAATCTTCTCTGCTTTTTAGTCTGTAGTTTGGTTCACTGGCTATAATATCTAAGCGAAGTTGAGAGAAAAATGGTTGTTCCTCTGCTCCAGGCATGCCTTTTGTCTTGGCTTCCACAAATTCAACACATTGTGGCAATACTTTTTCTTGATATATATTCCATATCTGTTCTATATCTGTAAGAATATTTCCATTCCATACGGTAATTCCATTTTTAAGGATTTTTAAATATCCTGTATTCGGGTGTACTTTTCCCAGATCCGGATACGCATCAAGATAAGCTCTTTCCGAATATGCCACCTGATAATTCATCTTCAGAATCTCCTGATTCTTCTGGTCAAATGCACGAAATACATATGTTAATTCTTCCGTCCCTTTATATTCTGTAAACACAATCTGTTCACGTTCCAGATGCAATTGTGTCGCAATAATATCTTCAATGGGATACAATTCCTGTAAGAAACGAATAGGCAAATCATACCATTTATCTGGGTTATCCGCTTTCGTATTATTATAAGAAGGGGTCGCACCATCTTCATCTCCCCACGTATCCATTCCTGCCGATAAAAATGGTTGAAATGCAATCTCTACCTTTTCAAGTTCCTGACCATCAAGTTTCTGATTGCAAAGTTTGGGAAGAACCACTTCTTCTATCCAAGAAAATCCTTGCTTATAAGCACAGATAATCTCCACATCTTCTACTTTTGCCCCTTGTTGGCATACTGTCTGGTTTATTTTATTAATGATTGTGTCTCTCATCGGTTTTTCTTCGCTGAGGGCTCCATATACTGAAATTACATCACCGGGTTTCAATTCCCGATATAATTCTTTTTCCAATAAAGTATTAAATATATCTACTTCCCACGGAATATCGTATTCTTCTTCATATACTTTCTTCATTCCCTTATAATTCCGAAATTCTGCCTTAGGGAATATTTCCTGTATTTCTTCCATACGTTTCGGACTTGCTGGGGATACAAATGCCTGCACCGGCTCTTGTAGTTTTCCTTCAAATGTCTTTAGATATGCACATTGTCCATCTAAATTCTTCATAACAAAACTGTCTGTCATCTCTTGTAGATAATCACTCCACGTCTTCGCATCTGACTGCAGTGGGAAATGTTCACATACATATGCGGAAAATTCTTCTAGCTCTTCTCCATCTCCACACACTCTGACAATCCATCTGTCACTTTGTTCTTCTAGCTCCATCTTACATATTGTGTCGGATTCAAAAACCAGTAGATTCCCTCGATACTCTGAACTCGCCACTAGAAACCCCTCATATGCAGTAGTCTCCATTCCAAATCGAAATGCCAAATTACATGCTGCCGTTAACAAGGATATATTCCCTTCTTCAGGCCACCATATCTTGAAGTCCAGACAATCCGGAAGCATATCATGATTTTTATCCTTTAAAAAAAATCCTTCACTAAATATAGTTTCTAAGCCTTTTTTGACGCGCCAGTCAAAATCGTCTATATGCTTAGCCTGTTTTGTCGCAGATACATACTCTTTTGGTATCCCTCTTTCTTGAGGGATATATGCATATAATTTGTACAATTCATCTAAGGACGAAACCTCTATGCCCACCTCTTTTGATACAATTGGAAATTCTGCATATTCCGACTCGAATCCTAAAAACAAACTGGTTTCAATTGCTCGTTTCTGTTCTTCCCACGTCATATTTTCCCTGAGATGAACCATTTCTTCTTTCACAAAATCACCTCTTCCTATTGGGAGCTTTATCCGGAATTTCACTTCGTACTTCGTTCCGTATTCTATTCCGTACTCCGTTCTGTTATATATTTGTCATTGTAATAAATTTTGCTTTATTTGTCAAGTTTTGCTTTGTTGATAAATGCCTTAAAATATGCTACCATAGTAAGCATAAGGAATATATTTACAACAAGAAAAGGATGGCTTACATGACTACTTCGAAGAAACGAACAACAAAAGATAAAATTATAGACGCTGCGTGGGAACTGTTTTTAAAACAAGGATATGACGACACTACCGTAGATCAGATTATCATCACTTCCAAGACTTCTCGTGGAGCTTTCTATCACCACTTTCGTGGAAAAGAAGACTTGCTTTTTTGTCTTGCTTATTTTTTTGACCAGGACTATGACGGTTGGTTGGATTCTATCGACCCCCAATTACATACATTAGATAAGTTATTACTTTTTGACGCATTTGTTTTAAAAAATCTAGAAGATTCTCCTTACCGTTCTTTTCTTCCTGCCTTGTATGGAATGCAAGTCATGACAAAAGGAAATCGACATATACTGAATCCCAATAGAGAATACTATCAACTAATTGCTTCACTGATGAAAGAGGGCATCGAAAAAAAGCATATCCAAAGCTCTCTATCTTATCTAGAGTTAACTGAATGGTATGCTATTATAGAACGTGGTTTTACTTATGATTGGTGTTTGACACAGGGACATTACTCCCTGTGTCAATATGGACAACGTATGATGTCCGTGTTTTTAGAATCCTTAAGACCAAGATAATCTATTTATTTTGTAATAACGCAGGAATCCAGTTCTTTTAGATCCCAAACACTATACGTGTTAATTCTCAACTCCTTCTCCGACACCTCTATTGCTGATATAGAAGGTACCTCATCTTGAATCCCCATTGCCACATATGATGGTGTTTCCCCTGTTTGTTTATAAAATTTACTGCCTGTAGGAGAACCTCCCGTAATATACTGGGTTTCACCAAATGATTTTTGTCCCCCGTTTTTACCGGTGGAGGTGGTACCTTTCATAAGATAACTTCTCGTGTACATGTGATCATGTCCGGACAACACCAAATCTACATTGAATTCGGCAAAAAGCTTTGAAAATTCCTTTCGAGACTCCTCAATTTCTTTATCTGATACATGTGGTCCCATACCAAATATAGAATAATGTGTATTGACAATTGTCCATTGGGGATTGGTTTTTAAAATAGCTTTATATAAAAAATCTCGATGCTCCAAATAATTGTTATTATTGGAATTTATATGCACAAAAAGCACATTATTGTATGTAAAATAAGAGTCATGTACACTGTTTTCATTCTGTCTTTGAAATTGAAGATTGTAAAAATCTGTTCCTGCTTCATGATTTCCTCGACTCACTGCTATAGGCATACTCTTTAATATCTGTGGGGAGCGAAATGCATTATATTCCTCTAATGCATGCTCTTCATTAAAACTGTCAATCTGATCGCCTCCCGATAGAATAAATGAACTATCTGGTCGAATAGATTTTCCCACCTCCAGAGCGGTATTCCACCCAGCCAAATCTCCTTTTAAGTGCTTTGCTGAAAGCTGTGGGTCACCAACAAACAAAAACGAGAAACGACCGGTCAGTTCCTTTGTATCAAACTGATATTCTTTGGAACGTTTTGAATCCGACTGAGATGCAATACGATACACGTATTTGGTATTTGGTCGCAAGTTATTCAGACGTGCAGTATAGCAATAGATGCCTCCGTCTTTCCCTTCTTTTTGTTCCATGGTAATATTATTATACATATTATTTTCTATTTGGCCTATTTTACCATATTCTACCTTATATGTATTCTTTTCATCTACCAGCCAATTAACCTGTACACTTTGTTGTACCTCACCCGGCTCTAAGATAACGGTGCCTGATTTGGTCATGTCTTGTGGCGTCTGAACATCATGATATGCCAGTTCCTTAAAATCAAAATATACATCTGAACTACTTGCACTTGCTTGATGCACTTCTACCGCAATGACATTTTTCCCTTTACATAACACCGACGGATCATCAATGGTCAGGTGTTTAGAAAGTGAGCGATCCACGGTCTCCGTTGCGCCATATCCCGTAGTTATAAATGACTCTGTATCCGGAGTATTGCTAGCATATATCTGCCTGCCATTGATATAGAGAACGAATGAATCATCAAACTCAGCCAAACCATCTAATTGCCATGTATCATATACTTGATCCACATTGAATTCCGTTCGAAAATAATACACCGGCACCGACTTGTTTTCCACCGTAAAGTGATTAAGTAGATTTCTTGGAGGTCGTTTATTCACCCAATCAACCTTATTCCCATTTACGGAGCCAAATGATCCACTCCCCTCTTTCCACCTTACATCATTATAATCACGTAACGTCCAGTTTAGCCCATTGGAATCCATATCAGGGGACATTCCATTGTCTACATAGCGCCATTTGGTTTTCCCTGTTTGAATAATCGGAATGGAATCTTTTACGTTCATTTCCTTCAATATTGCATTGTCCGCATCTTTTTCAAAATCACGATGCGACCAAAGAGTAACCACAAATACAAGCAATAACAGACCTATTGCTGCAAGGATGGCGAAGATAAACCGGATTCTGTTTATTATTTTTTGTTTGTGTATCATATCCTTCGACTCCTTTCTATCGGCATTGTCCGTCAGCTTATTCTCTATTGTGCTTCACACGCGATAACTCTCCCCACACATTTTTTTCTTTTTATATCCAATCAATGCATTTGCCCTTACCAACATTAGAATAAAGCGTAATCCCACCAGCTCAAAAGCACAAAGCAACACTACTTTTATACTATCCCCAAAAGAAATATGCATATTCTGCATGTATAGCCGCGTAAAAAAAGAGGTTAGTGTAAGAATACATGCAAAACTGGCATAAACCACGAAAAATAGAATCATAAATGGCACGTTGATAAGCTCCATATAAAAAGACAATGCAATGGTTCCAAGACCAAATATTTCAATATAGGGGGATAATAACTCATAAATCCAAAAATATAAGAACGAAATGGTGCCAAGTAGACCATACTCCTTTTTCCCCACTACATTTTTATACTTCATCAAACTCTCAAAGAGACCAATATGCCACCGCTGACGTTGTCCCATTAGATCAGATAAAGATCCCGGAACCTGACTCCAGCAGATAGCATCCGGTACATACTGTAAAGAATATGGCAAGTGATTCGCACGACAAAATGCATGCAGTTTCACAACCAACTCCATATCCTCTCCCATGGTCGTAGAATCATATCCACCTGCCAGAATGACCATGCTTTTTTTAAACATACCAAAGGCTCCCGAGATAATCAGATTGCCATTAAACCGAT
>JAVXHR010000032.1:0-19379 GCA_036656795.1 Lachnospiraceae bacterium
TGTATATCATGTGCATTCCTGTTTGTAACACTTCCAGCGCAATCGTTTCTTTTTGAACCAACAACATTATCGCATATACTCCAAAGAATCCTACTGCCGAAACGCACAGTACTAAAAATGGAGACCCTACCAGATAATGTTTCACTAGAATCGCAACACCACTCCCACATATCAGTGCAACGCTTATCTTCCTTAGATTAATATCCCGTCGCAACACATGCAAGATATCTTGTAGATAATAGCATTGAATAATAAGTACTACAAGCTCTGCAATCATCGTTGCGAACGCAGCTCCCGATGCCCCCATCTTTGGAATAAGCCATAGATTCAATACAAAGTCAATCAGTGCCCCCCACAGAATCGAATACAGAACCTTTTTTTCTTTTCCCATAGGTGTTAACATCTGTATCCCTGTCACATTAGAGAGTCCAATAAACAATACTGTAGGCATTAATAACATCATCGGAAGAATGGCTCCAGCAAAAGCATCTCCAGCAAGAAACAAAATTGATTCTTTAGCAAATATTATGAAATATATCATAACCGCCATAGCCAATACCATCACAAAATCTGCAGCTTTTGCAATCAACCGATGGAACGATTTCGTATCTTGTTTTTCTACATAGTAGGATAATCTTGGTAGCAATACCGTTCCAAGCGATGTAATCAGACTAACCAATATGGTCTTGACTTTAATTGCCGCATCATAATATCCTACTGCTGTATTGCTCTTCATAAATCTCAACATTACAACATCTAGATTCGTATATACACTAATTGCTGCGGTAGTAGCAAAGAACACGAGTATTGGTTTTAGATGAACTTTAAATTCATATGGTCCTGTCTTCTTCAAACTTACAAACCGATGCATATAGATAAAATTAACAATATAAGAAGCCGAACTTGCCAATACTGTAATTGCACCATAGATAATATAATCTTTTGGCTGCTTTACAAACGCAAACATAAGTCCCAAAGACATTACTTTCATAATTACTGAGCAGATACTAATATATGCATACTGCTCTAACGCACTGTACAACCAGCTAACTCCCGCAACATTTAAGACCATACTCAAGCTGTTAATCATAAGCAACTCTTTTTCCGCCTCCAGTTTCGGAACGGTAAATAGCAGTATCAAAAATGCAACATATACAATTGCCATTGTAATGATATTTAGAATCAACAGCTCTTGCACCGTCTTAGATAATTTCTCTTTATCATCGCGAACTCTTGCACATGCCCGAATTCCATATGTTGGAATTCCCAACGAAGCAAACATCGTAAAATACGTAATAATGGAGCTGGCAAATGCAATCTTTCCATTACCCGCAACCAATAAAACCCTTGTAATATATGGAAATGTAATTAACGGAAATAAAATAGAAGATGCCGTCAATACGAAATTCATAATAAAATTAAATTTAACGGATCTAATCTTCACCTGTTTCCCCTTTACCCATTCTTTATTCTACACAGCGTCCCAATAATATGATATCCCCGAAACTTCGTTTTTCTCAATAACCACAACGTAGTGCTATAAGTTCCGGCTTTTTGATATATCGCAGTATTTTTTTCTTTCATTGTAGCATCAAATTCCTGAAACTGTGCTTTGATTTTCTTGTTTTTAGTACCAAAACTTAAGAATACAGACACTTGATCATTTATCATCTGTGCGATGCGTGTTATCATATAACACGTCTTTACTTCCTCTTCGCCTTGTTCCATGCAATGATTTGCAAAATCTGTCAGATGTAAGATGACATCTATATGATTCTGCATGTGCTTTTGATATCCTTGCATGCTAACGCTTTGAGTTACTAATGCTAAACGATACATATACACATACAAGTCAAAATATACAATCTTATGAACATAAGGCACCGGAAACATGGTGTACTCCACATCTACATAAAAGCAATGTTCATCCAATCGTATCTGATGTTCTTTTAAGATATTGGTTCGAATAACCAATGCATGCATAGGCAATGATGTATATTCAACGACTTGTCCAAACTCGTATACCTGTCCATCTTTAAAATTCGTAAATGTTTTCTCTGTTTGCACTTTTGTTCCATCATCTACTTCATAATAATTGGTCAACACATAATCAGCGTCACAGGTTTTTAACTGCTGTACTAATTTCACAAAATCTTCTGTATGAACCCAATCATCTCCATCCACTACTTTGAAATACTTTCCCGTTCCCACTTCAATTCCTGTATTAATGGTAGAACCATGACCACCATTTTCTTTTGAAATCAAACGAAATGTGTCTGGATAACGAGTTTCATATGCATGTCCTATCTCAGCTGTATGGTCTTTGGAACCATCATCTACAATAAGCACTTCAATATCCTCCATGATAGAATCCTCTATAAAAGAATCTAATGTCTGTTGTAGATATTGTTCCACATTATAAGATGGAATTGTAACTGTTAATGTTTTCTTCATATATACTCCTATCGCTTGCTCTATTTTACTTTATCTTTCTAAGTATATCCCGTAATCGCCTTCCATAAGAAAGCAGTAACATGCTTCTGTAATGTCTATGCCATAATAGCCAAAAAAGAAAGCGTTCCTTCAAAGGACGGGTTTTCAGATATGGATTTCTTACTAATTGTGGGAACTTTTCTAGCGCATGGCTCCTATATTGTTCTAAGACCGGATTCTTACAATCCGAAAGTATAACCTCTCTACAAGGAAGATAATATGCATTTTCAATCAGAAGATATTCCAGTTCATCTTTGTATCGCTCATACGCACCATGTGCTTGATAATATGCCAAGATATCATCTATCACAGCTGTTCTGTCTTGATAATTACGTTCATACGTCTTCTGATGCATAATGGAGCCGGGGCGCTGTATATAATAGTAAAGTGGTTTCGCCTCTAGATATACAATCTTCTTCGCCAATAATATCAACTTAGGGATTGTCCCAAGATCTTCATAATAGCGTCCTACCGGGAATTGAATATCGGCTTGATTCCAAAATGAATAACGATACAGCTTTAGAACTGCAGATGTGGAAACATGGATTAGATTCGGCGTTGTCTGTAACGACAACACTTGGTTCTTCCTGACTTCAGAAGTATAATCTTCCCGCTTCTTTGTATTGATATCAACCATCGTAAAATCAAAAAACACCATATCCGCTCCCGTGGATTCTGCCACTGTTACCGTTTGTTCTATCAATCTCAGATCAATATAATCATCACTATCCACAAACAGTAGATAGTCTCCAGTTGCGTTAGAAACTCCTACATTTCTTGCATCTGCCAATCCTCCATTTTCTTTATGAATGACTTTGATTCTATTATCTTCTTTCTCATAGACATCACACATGGCACCACAGTTATCCGAGGAACCATCATCTACCAGTATGATTTCCAGATGTTCATACGTTTGATGCACGACACTTTGGATACACTGGTCTAGATATATTTCTACGTTATATATGGGGATTACTATGCTTACCAACTTCATCATCTATTCCTCTTTTATTCCGCTTCTATATTTTTCGCATTATCTATAACAATTGACGCAACGTATCGGTTTGGCATTTCAAATCATAATGTATCTCTCGTGGTAAATATGTACATTCTTCCCGTTGATATTCCTGTTCTTCTATGATTTTCTTTGCCCATTCCTTTGGTTCCTGCATCAGTGACATAAACGAACAACGATCGGTAATCTGTACCTCTTCCGATACGGTATCACTAAATACGCACTTTAAATGTGCATACTGTGCTTCAATTCCAACTATACAAAGTCCTTCAAACCGTGAAGGCAGAACAAATATATCCATCCCTTGGTATAAGCGAGCTGTATCCGATCTCCAACCTAGAAATCTGATATGTTTCCAGATACCCATCTGGGTTGCCAATTGACAGATTGCTTGGTATTGAACTCCCGTTCCCACCAATAGTAAGATTGCCTCGGAATCCAGGTTTAATACTTCTTGAAACACTTGCAATAAAAAAACATGGTTTTTTTGATAGCAGAAATTGCCTATATGTCCAAGAACCAATCTATCTCCTAATTCAAGCTCTGTACGAACTTCTTCTCTAATCTGTGAGTCAAATCGAAACAACTCTTTATCTACCGCATTATATACTACCTGAAATTTGGTGGAATTTACAATTTTTCGAGGAAATAGCCATAATCCCGCCTTTTGAGAACAGCCATAACAATGAGTAGCGGTCCGATATAGAACTGTCTTACATAGATGATGGAGCATATCAAACACCTTGCGTTTGATATTACTCTCACAGTCATTTCCACTAGAATGACTATGAATAATTCGTTTACTTATATGACTACTCTTTGCTGCCAAGGCGGCTATACAATCAATTGCCGTAGAGATATTCAGATAGCTAACATCATACTGCCCATCATGTAATATCTTTTTCACCTGCCGATACTGTTTCCATGGGTGCTTTAACGTTGCAATAGAATACAACTGCGAACCATAGGTATCTAATCTTTCTTTCAGCGAAGCATCGATTTGATTCGTCAGAAAATCAATCTGCAGATTATCTGACGACACTGACTCCAAAAGATTCAATAAATACTTATCGATACCTCCTGCTTTTCCATTCATAATAAATCCAACCAATACTTTTTTCATCGTGTTTTCATTTCCTCTTTTTGACAATATCCATAATGTACCAAATAACCCAAGAATGACCATAGCACAAAACTACCCGGCGAATTCGTATAAACCCCTTCTAACAAGACACACATAGATATAACCACGCACCCCACACATGTTATCATACACATAACATACCCAAAGTCCTCATCTTTCACTTTCCACATATACTTCCATATATAGAAGAATACACTCATTGTAAAGATTCCAAATAATACAATGCCAGCCACACCTTGGTACACCAATATATTGACAAATGCATTGTGCATATTAGAATATTCGCCATGCTCATTATTAATGGCGTAAGAGTCCGGCAAGTGCTCTTTAATATAAGGTAATAATGTTGTATATCCCGTTCCAAATATAGGTGAAGTACTCCAGATCTCCACTCCGCTTTTCCAAAGTTCTATTCTGCCATTGGTTACATCGCCTTTTAGATCTTTCTTATCTCGTCCCACTCCACTCTTCTTATCTACCGCCTTGTAGTTTTTTATTCCCTTTTTTTCTTTCTTATCCACAGATGCAAATACTTTTGCAAATCTGGGAGCTAATTGCCGATTATATTCCGACTTAATCACACGTACACTTCCCAAGAATACCACACTTAGACATACCACACACATTAGACACATCCCGATTTTCTTAAAGCGTGTTTCTCCTTCTTTCTTTTTCCATATCCATGCTCCCACAAAGAAGCTCATTCCAACTACAAAACACAATTCTCCTGATCTGGAATCTGTGAATATCAAGTATAAAAAGTTCAAAAATATATTTAGACCATAAAGAATCCGAAGCTTTCCTTTCCGTTCTAAAAAAAAGTACACACTAAGTACCATAGAGATTACAATCAGCACTGCACCATAATTAGGGTCTATAAAAACTCCCCATAACCGTCCCCAACAGAATCCACTAATCAACATCTCCTGTTCTACGGTATCCCAGATTCGTACGTTTCCACTAATCATCCACCATAGACTAATAATACTTGCAAAAAAGCAGAATATCATAATAATATGCGAAAAGATTCGAAATTCTTTTTTATCTTCTTGAATTGGTCGTTTGGTGTCAACTATATACAGAAGCGCCATCTGAAAAGCAGTCCATACCAACCATTTCCCATTTTCAAGAATTCCATATTCCCGATTGACAAATGCTGATATTGCAAAACTTACACAAAAAAGTGCCAATAGCACCCAATATGGCATCTTTATATATTTTTTTAAAAAGAAACATCTTAACAAAAGTGCAATACAACCCAGTACTAATGTTGCCTTTACTAATACTAATTGGATTGGAGAGTCGTACAGATAAGAGGTGAATGTAGATAATACCAAGCATAGGTAACAAAGACGAAATATTCGTTCTATTATCACAACATACCTCTCTTTTATTATGTTCATCTACTTTCATCTCCTTGACTTATCGTTTTGATCTCACTTTAGTGAATAGCATTGGCAATCTACGGCTCACAATATATGCGGCTCTTCCCATTGCCAAACACCCTAATACCGATTTTTTTTTCAAGCATATTAACAAAAGAGATAATATTTTACCATCTTTTGCCTTTGCCACTGGAATCAATTCATTAAACAATTCTTGTTGAAACAACTTCCCACACCACTGATATCGCTTACGAAATGTTGTATTTGCTTGTTTATAACAATTTCTCTGTATAGCTGATAATATGTATCTGGCATACAGACAACCTAAGATTCCTCTTACTTCTTCATTGTCCATCTTCCAATATACATGCTGGTCATATAGCATCTGAATTCGTGTCTTATGCAATTGGAAGTATTCAGGCACAATTTTATTCGTCAGACTATGATTGATTCTCTTCGCATAGTGATAAGGTGCTATAGGAAGTGTATTCATGCTATCAATATCCATACAGAACTTTACATTAAACATAATATCTTCAATCAGACGTACCTCTTCGTATTGCAACTGCAGTTCACGCAGATATGTAAGATTATATATCTTGTTCCATGAATATCCATATAAAGTTTGACGTTCCAGATACACAATATATGTTCGTAAATCTTTGGCCGTTGTGTAATAATGTTCCTCCGGCATAATCTGATGCCGATAACTAAAGGAACCATCTTTGTTATAATATTCTTCGTTTAATCCAAACACCACAACTTTTGCAGGATTCTTCTGCAATGAATCATATACCGCCTGCAGTGTTGTACTCTCCACAAAATCATCGGAATCCATAAACCAGATATATGCTCCTTTTGCAACCTTCTCACCACTATTACGTGCTCTACTTAACCCTTTATTTTCCACATGACATAATACCTGAATCCGCTGGTCTTTTATTGCTAATTCTTTGGCGATTTTGCCACTGTTATCCAAAGAACAATCATCTACGAGGATTAATTCCCACTCTGTATATGTCTGATTTCTAATACTTTCTACTGCTTTTTCAATATATTTTTCCACATTATAAACGGGCATTACGATGCTGAAAAAAGGGGGATTTTCCGGATTCATATTTACTCTCCAATCAGTTCTTTGATAAGCGTCACTATCTTTGCATAGGACTTTGGTCTGTCAAACTGCTCAATTGCGATTGCTCTCGCCTTTATCCCCATCTCTTCTCGTTGCTCAGGGTGTTGATATAACGATTCAATCGCATCGGTCAAGATTGTCACATCTTCCGGTAACACATTGACTCCAAATCCATCTTCTGTTACTTTGGTTCTGAATTCTTGGCTCATACATGTATTAATCATTGGTTTCCCTGCTGCCAGATAATCGCCAATCTTTGTCACAATGCTTTGTGGTGCTTTTTTCACAAACGAATTCACTAAGATATCCGATGTGGCAAGATAAGCTGACATTAATGGATAAGCTGCATATCCTACAAATTCCACATTAGTACAATGTTGCTCCGTCACAAGTTGTTCCAGTTCTTCTTTCATCGGACCACTACCTAATATCTTAATTCGAATAGTGTCATATCCTCGCTTCTGTAATTCTTTTCCGGCTAAAATCAGTGTTCGAATGTCATAGCTTGTACCAATTGTTCCCGCATAAGAGACCCAGAATTCTTCCCCTTTTGTAAGTGTAGGGCTATATTCTACAACTCCCGCATCAAACTCTGCAATTTCATTTCCCACATATACCGTAGCTTTTGGTACATTCAACTGTTGTCGTTTTAACGGTCTGTCTCTGTATTCATCTGAAGTCCCTATAATCCCGGACACCATGGAATACACCTTTTCCGCGTGATGTGCAAATCGATAGAATAAAATATTACTAATAATCGGAATATCAAAGATCATATGCATAGCTTCCGGCCATAGATCATTCACATCAGGTACAAACGGAATCCCTTTCTTTTTTGCATATTGTGCTGCGACCAACGCCACATCATTCGGTGGAATCTCACAATAGATTAGATCATAGTCTCCCTCACGTTCTAACATCTTCTTTAGATTCTTAGATGCAATGTGATGGCTTACAATGCGTTCCACATCAATATTCTTCTTATATCCCGGCTCATGTATGAATTTTAACCGAAATGGATACTCTTCTTGATGAATCTCATCAAGATCTCTCTGTTCTTTCTCCCAATGTTGAAAAGAAGTGGTAATTAAATCCACTTGATATCCCGCTTTCGCCAGATATTCCGCCAAGAATCGAAATCTCGTATATCCTTTTTCATGATTCAGCTTCACACCCATTGTGATAACTGCTATTTTTTTCATAATCTTCCCCTTTGATATCTTATTCTACTGTTATAGTCTCACCGTTTTCTACCGAATCCACAAGTGCTTTAATATGATCAATCGATGCCTGGTCCGGTTGACAGACATATAATGCTTTTCCTGCATAAGAATAGCAATATTGCGAATCTCCCGTTCCTGTTGCAGCAACTGACTGAATATTCCAACCGGCTCCATCACTTAACTGTTGTTTAATCAATGCTTGAATCTGTTCTTCTGACATATTAGTCTCGACATTGCCGCTGACACTATCGATGATTCCATTGGCATTGACAAGAATAGTTGGAGAGATCATCTTATTAATCATACCTTCAATCACTGCTTGTTGATCTTTTCCTCTTTGATTATCTCCATCTGGTACATTATGACGTTCCCTGGAAAATGCCAATGCTTCTTTACCATCGAATGTGTTCATGCCCTTTTCCACTTGCATCACTTTCCCTGACTCCGGACTGGTTGTAAATGCATAGTCAGATTCCACGTCTACTCCACCTAATACATCTACCATCTCAATCAATGACGTAAAGTTTACTCTTGCATAAAAATCAATCTTCATATCATAAAGTGCTGATAACGTTCTCATGGACGCGTCCACCCCATAGATTCCCGCATGGGTCAATTTATCCTTTTGACTCCCTGTTACATCCGGAATCTGCACATAATAATCTCTTGGTGTGGTTGTTAACAATACTTGATGAGTCGTTGGATTAATAGTAGCAATAATATTAACATCACTACGACTATTCGTTGTAATCTTTCCAAACACATCAATTCCGCTGATAAACACACTAAATGTATCCTGCTTCACTTCTACCTTAGTAGCTGAATTCTCTAATTCTTTTTTAATCTCATGCTTATAAATCACTTTAACAGCATTGCTATATTCCGGATCATTTTCTTCCATCATGCCCGTATAAGCCTCATTATATATAATCCCTTGCACTTTATCCGCAAAGAATGCGTCTTCTTGTTCACTTAGATTCTTATATTCTATTACCTTAATCTCTTTTCCTACCTCTTTGCTAATGGCTGCTACGGCTTCTTTGACATCATTCCCACCCATTGCATATTGCACTCCAAAAGTATAGGATTTGGCATCTTTAATATCTTTTGCTTTATCATCGGCTCCAACCGCAACCACTATATTATCAGATTTAAAATCTCCACCCGATATCTTACCAACTGCTTTATTAGCTTTCACCACATAAAATGCTCCAAATACGAGGGAAATACTAAGGATAATACTAATCAATTTCCCTGCAATTCCACGTTTCTTCGCTTTACACTGGGTCAATAGTATCACCCCACACAAAAGTGCCAATATACACCCAAGCACAATCATATAGGTAGTTGGCAACATGTTCAATTGTGCTAACACTACCATGAATATAGCAGATATCACTGCCTGAATACACGCAATTACAATCCCAACTGTTTTAGAAACATGATTTTCCCGTCTAATATTCTTTTTTTTTCTTCGTCTTCTTCTATGACTCATCTTTTATCTCCATTCCATCTTGCACATTGCAAGTGCTGCCTCAATTACTTTATCCATATCATAGTATTTGTATCCACCTAATCGTCCACCAAAGATTACATCTTTCTCTTTCTCCACCAGCTCTTGATAAGCTGCAAACATCTGATTATTGCGTTCATCATTAATCGGATAATATGGTTCATCTCCTTGGGACCATTCACTTGGATATTCCTTAGTAATAATCGTCTTTGGCTGACGTCCAAATTCAAAATGTTTATGTTCAATAATCCGTGTATATGGTACTTCACGTTCTGTATAATTAACCACTGCATTTCCTTGATAGTTTCCTTCTTCCAAAGATTCTTCTTCAAATCGTAAAGAACGATACTCTAACACCCCTAGTTGATAATCGAAGTATTCATCTACCATACCTGTAAATACCGTCTTCGATGCAATCCCTTGATTTTGTTTTCTAAACTCAAAATAGTCCGTATCCAAAAGTACCGGTGTCCCCTCTAGCATACGCTCCACTAATTTTGTATAGCCACCAATGGGTATTCCCTGATAACGATCATTAAAATAATTATTATCATATACAAACCGAAGCGGCAGCCGTTTGATAATAAATGCCGGCAACTCCTTGCAATCACGTCCCCACTGCTTTTCTGTATACCCTTTGATTAACTTCTGATACACATCCGGTCCAACCAATGACAAAGCTTGCTCTTCAAGATTCCTTGGTTCCCCTAAGTGAAGTTGTGCAATCTGTTCTTTTATCTTCTCCTTTGCCTCGGTTGGGGTTTTAATCCCCCATAATTTACTAAAGGTATTCATATTAAATGGCAAATTGTACAATTCATCTTGATATACTGCAATGGGTGAATTGATATAATGATTAAATTCCGCAAATTGATTAACATACTCCCATACGCTCTGATTAGAGGTATGAAAGATATGTGCCCCGTACTTATGCACTTGAATTCCATCTATTTCTTTACAATATATATTACCTGCGATATGACTTCTTTTATCAATCACAAGACAAGTTTTTCCTTCTTTTCGTGCTTCATGTGCGAATACTGCGCCATATAAACCAGCACCTACAATAAGATAATCATAAGTTTTCATATACGTTTTCCCTTTCTACATAACCTTCATTATTATAGCACAACATCTATGATTTTTCTAGATTTTCGACAGTTTTTAATATTTTCTTCCTAATATTCTAATATTTTCTTCATAATGAAATATATTCAAATGGAGTGGTATGCTTATGCACCCACTCCACAATTACTGACTTAATCTTTTATTTTATATTCTTTGTAAGGGTTACTTCTACTGAAGTTTCTTTATACTCTCCATTCTCAGATTGAACCTGCAGCGTTACTTTCACTTTATCTCCTGCTGCATAATATGCCAATGTCTCTTGTAATGTTGCCATATTATCAATATTGGTACCATCTAAGCTTGTAATAATACTTCCTTTAATGATATTTGCCTGAGCAGCACCACCACCTTCGATGGCTTCTGATACATAGACACCTGTTGGCATACTATACATCTTACTGCTTTCATCTGTAACATCTACTCCTTTGATTCCAAGATATCCTTTTTCACTTTCCGCAACTTTTGTTCTTGTTTTTTTATTCATCAGTTCTGTAATAGCATCGCTGACATCAGATACAGGAATTGCATACCCCATGCCCTCAACTGCACTGGAATTAACTTTAACCGTATTGATTCCAATAACCTCTCCATTCGCATTCAGTAATGCACCACCACTATTTCCCGGATTAATTGCAGCATCTGTCTGAATTAATTTACTGTCGAATCCCTCCATCTTAATATCACGATTCACTGCACTGATAACTCCGGTAGTAACGGATTGTCCATATCCCAATGCATTGCCAATTGCAATGGCTGATTCCCCAACTTGAATTGCAGTAGAATCACCTAGCGTTGCTACGGCAATAGCGTCCATTGTCTTCTTCTCAATATCACTGGTCTTCACTGCTACTACTGCCAAATCTTTCGTTGCATCTGTCCCCTTAACTTGTGCCTCTACACTTGCATCATCAATAAAAGATACGGTTAACGTTTCACTGCCCTCTACTACATGATTATTCGTTACAATTAGCAACTCTGTATCATTTTGTCCTATGATAATTCCGGAACCACTACTTTGTTGTTCACGCTCACTAACACCACCAAAGAAATTCTGTACTTGCTGCACACTCATATTGGTAATGGAAACTACCGATGGCATGGCACTGTTGACCACTACTGATACATCTGATGTCACTGTATTTGATGTCTTTGTCGCCTTGCTATTAGCAACAGTTTCTACTTTCTTGGCTGTTTTATTGGATGCTCCAAGAAATCTATTCGCCACATAATTACTTGCCTGAAATGTAACACTCCCTACCAAACCAAATACAAGTGCCAAACAAATGGTAATCACTACTTTTGGAATCTTAGGTTTGTGTTTCTTTGGTTGATTCGGTTCTTCAAATGTACCCTCCGGTTGATTTGGTACATAATAATTATATTCATTGTCCATAATAAAGACTCCTTTCATATATGCTATAAAAGGAGTCTAACTTAAATTTGTGTTAAATATGTGTTTAAATCGTTAAAAAAGTTTGAACTATAATCCGGCACTTTTTTTAATGCTGCGACATAACAAAACACCACCATTATAAATAGCATGTATCACATACGATAAAAGTGTCGATGCAATAAACACACAAGGGACTGCTATCACATAATATTCTAGGCGATTCGGAATATAAGGAACCATCTGATTGATTTTTGAATACACGACCATGTCAAATATCCACGAAAGCAAGTACGTTCCCATGGACACTTCCGATACTATTACAATAATCTTATTCAGCCATCTTGGAACCTTCTCACAATTTAAGTGTTTTATAAATACAAAAAGCAACACTGCTATACATACGCTTTGTGCCCCTTCAAAAGCTGTAAACGTGTCTAATACATATGCCACACCATAACTTCTATAAAAATTAAGTGTTCCAAATAACAATACCGCTCCGACCAGTAAGAATAAATTTAATTTTTTTCCTAATTTCCAATCATACTCTTTTAGATATGCACCTATGTAATAATAAGTAATGGGGTATATTCCTCCCCACCAATCAGGTACAACTTGATGAATCGCACCTCCCGAAGTCAAAGCCGTCCACCATCCTGTATTACATATACTTGGAAACATCGTAAGCAAAAGTAATGTGCAGATAAGCCATTGTTTATACTTTTGTTTCTCTAAGCCCCAATATAATATATTCAAAAACGGAATCAAAAGAAATAATCCAATATACATATTAATGTACCAAGAATATGGTGCCGCAGAGAAATCAAGAATACTCCAAATGGTCTGTTTAAAACCAACCTCTTTTTTCAAATAGAATACCGTTAAAAGAATACAACAGATACTCGCCAGCACGTAAATCACAAGTATTCTGTGAATTCCCCAATAATATCTCTTACTCATTGTTTTTTTATTCATTAAATATCCTGTTAATAATAAAAATAACGGAACACAGATCATAAAGAAAGTTCTCATAATGCTCATGAGATACATTCGTTTTCCTACTATTGGAGTATTATAAAAATCAATTTTCAAAAAAAAATGAACCGATATTACTGAAAAGATAGCGATGCACCGAATAATATCCAAATTAATATTTCGCTTTTTATCCTCTTTTTTTAATTCTGTTTTATATTCGTTTTGTTCTTCCCGTACTTCCATCGCAAGACTCCTACTTTTCTTCTTTAATTCCTTGTTTTCTTCTTTCGCTTAGACAAACCAATTGCCGATAAAGTTTCGTATTGACGAATAATAGCATCGCCGCCACTTTTCTTTTGAAGATAAAATAAGGGTTGTGCATAATATTGCCAATATGGTTCTTTATAAATAAAATTAATTCTTGATATCCCTCTATTTCTTTATAGTTATCCATAAGCATCATTCGATCCAGTACAATAAAACGTGACCATAGCCAGAGACACTCTCCTTCTTTTTCTAATGCCGGGAAATATCTTCTCACTACTTTGTAATTATGTGTATATCCTTCTATGATGTTCTTCATCTGAGAGTGATATGATTTCCTGGTAATACTCCCCTCACGGTGTACATAATAATACATTGCTTTCGTTCCCACACACACGGTATGAATTCGCCTCATCAAATCTGCGGTAAAAAAGATATCTTCATAGATCTTTCCCACCGGGAATTGCAATCCTTCAATACTGGTTCTTCTCAACAATTTATTACAAACTTCACCTCGAATTGTATGACCCTGCATTAGGCACTCATACGCTTTTTCACTGTTGCATACAAAGACCGGCAATTCTTCCTGCCTATCTTCTCGATCTTCATATACATCGCAAATCCCACAAGTTGCCACATCTGCCTGACTATCTGTAATATTGCAATACAGATAGTTCAGCATGTTCCTATCAATATAATCGTCACTATCTACAAATGCAATATAATCCCCAGTGGCAAGAGCTAACCCTGTGTTTCTAGCATCACTTAGTCCACCATTTTCTTTGTGTACTACATGGATTCGCTGATCCTCTTTTGCATACCAATCACAGATTGCATCACTTGTATCTGTTGTTCCATCATTTACCAATATAATCTCAAAATCGGAAAATGTTTGCTCTCGTATAGAATCCACACATCGGTGAATATAAGATTCTACATTATAAACAGGGACTATGACGCTAATTTTAGCCATAATTTTATATCCTTTCCGTTATTAGCCGCTTCTTTGTACTACGATAAATCACAATCTTTCGATATAACCTAACATTGATAAATAATATACCTGTCGCAATTCTTCTCTTATTATTAAAACACGGATTTTTCATAATTGCAATTAGATGTCGTTTTATAAATAAAACCACTTCCTGATACCGTTCTAATTTCCTATAATTCTCTTCTAGCAACATCTTATCCAGCACCAGGAATCTGGACCAAATCCATAGATACTCCGCTTCCTCTTGCAGTGTTGGAAAGTACTGTCTAACTACTTGATAATTCTTCGTATAGCCCTCAATAATATCGTGGATCTGTGGGCGATATGCTTTTCCTGTAATGCTCTCTGCTCGATGCACATAATAATATTGTGGTGTTGTACCCACACATACTGTCTGTATCAATGGCATCAAATCTGCAGTGTAATATATATCTTCAAATAGCTTACCTTTAGGAAATAGCACCTGAACAGCATAGGTTCGTCGTATTAACTTGTTCCAGATTTCTCCTCGTATAATTTCGCCCAACATAATATAGCGATACGCCTCTGTTGCATCACATACAAACAACTCCTGTTGCTTTGATGACTCTATCCCATCCTCATACACATCATATACTCCACAAGTTGCCATATCCGCACCTGTAGCGCATAGATTCTCATAGAGATATTCTAACATCTGTTCTTCTACATAATCATCGCTATCAATAAAGATAACCGTTTCTCCCGTTGCAAGAGCTATACCTGCATTTCTCGCATCACTTAGTCCACCATTGGTTTTATGCACCACTTGTATTCGTTGGTCCACTCTTGCATATTCTTCACAGATACTGCCACAATTATCCGGGGAGCCATCCTCTACCAATATCACTTCTATCTCTGTTAATGTCTGATGCAAGATGGAATCCACACAACGATGAATATATTTTTCCACCTGATACACCGGAACAATTACACTTACTTTCACCATATTATCACCTATTAGTTCCTATACTACCATTCGCTCCTACACTCTTGTATACAGTTTTTTCAACTCTTGACTTGCGCTTTCAATTTCATATCCTTTTTCACGACATTGCTGTAAGATAAGTTCTTTATCCTTTCTTACATAATCTGCGTACTCCACTATTTTCTTTGCCCAATTTTTCGCACTTGCTTCTAAGCTAATAAATACCACATCTTCTGTAATCGCAACCTCTCTTGTTATTGTTGATGCGACAAAACACGGAAGTCCTGCTGCCTGAGCCTCCACTGCAACCAGTGGCAGTCCTTCAAACAAAGATGGCAATAAGAATGCGTCCATTGCCTGCCACAACTTCGGGACGTCATGTCTTATCCCCAGAAAACGGACACGATTTGTCAACCCCACTTTTGCAACTTTTTTCATCATTGCTTTTTGAAGGTCTCCCTCTCCTATTAATAATAATATTGCGTTCTCTTGTTGCTTTGCCAGTTCTTGAAAGGTATCTATTAGAAATGCATGGTTTTTTTGCTCTTCAAAGCGCCCCACATGACCAATCACATATTTTCCTTCTACTCCTAATTCTCGTCTCATTTCTGTGCGAATCTGTTCATCATACAGATACTTGGACATGTCTATTGCATTATGAATAATTTGAAATTCCACGCCTTCTGTGTAGAGCCATTGGCCTGCAACTTGACTGCATGCACAAAAATCAGTTGCAATCTTACTGATTCTTCTCTTATGAAGTTCATGTAAGACATTCCGAAGTATTCCCGGCGATGAGCTATTATGAGAATGGGCTATAATCTTCTTCACTCCGGCTTTCCTTGCCACCTGCAGAGGAACAATATTCGCTGCCGACAACATATTAACATGAACCGCTGCATAATCTTGTTTCCTAAGAATATCTAACAATTGTCTGCGATATCCCCATGGGTTTTTCTTGATATCTTCTACATAATAGATGTGTCCCCCCATGGATTTGATTTCTTCTTCATATGCTAACGTTGAATACATGCATATAAAATCAAATTGAATCCCTTGTTTTACCATTTGCCTATAATAATTCATGACAAAGTTCTCCACTCCCCCAGGATTATAAGACAAACCTATTTGTAATACTCGCATTTTTCTCCCCCTTTACCTTCAAACTTTACGATTCCGATTTTTTTAACACACCCTTAATACGGGTCACAAGCATCTTAGCCTCTTTGGGTTCCAATATATAATTCACACCAATTATAATCAAAAGTGCCACTGTTCCGGTAACAATGGCATAGCCAATCCATTGTGTATACTGTGTCATTGTCTGTGGTACAAGATGCATACCAACCGCAATTAGAATTATCGCAAGTGGTGTATTGACCAATAGCCGTCTCCAAGTCTTGCTCCCACTATTTTTCACTAACTTTCTGGCATTATATATCATAATCTCAGTGGAACGATATGCATAGGAACATACCGTACCAAATAACACACCTACCATTCCAAAACGGGCAATCAGCGCTAAGGACACCGTCAGATTAATCACTGCTTCTAGGATTGCCTGTCGCTTTGTTTCTTTAAAATGTCCATATGCGGCAATAATGGTCAGCCCCGGCACTCGAATATGTTGCAAGAACATATTCGCGGTAAATAGTATGGCTGCCACTGGTCTAATATAATTCGCATCTGTAATACCTTTTGTATATACTGAGATAAATGGTAATAATAAAATTCCCATACAAATAGTTGCTACATATAATATCACAAAAAACATATATTCATAATTAGAATAACTGCAACGCAATGCCTGTTCTTCTTCCTTCGATACTAATTCACCAAATCCCGACGTTAAACTATTAGAAAAAGACTCCAATAAACTGGCCATTGCCGCATTGATCATATTATAGATAGAATATACACTGACTTCCAGTAAAGAGCCCCTGCCAAGTAATGCCGTCAACAATACAATATCTGTATTATTAACAACAATTCCCACTACTTGGTGTAACAATGCAGCCCCCCTTTGATGCAGTGCTGTAAAATTAGGTTTCTCGTGAAAATCAAGATACCCAAACTTCTTCTTCACATAGTATTTGATAACAAAAAAACGTAAGATATAGATAATCGTTGCAACGCCCTTAACAATTAATACGTTTACTCCATAGTAGATAAGCATTAATGTAATACCCACATTGAATAAAAGCCCTACTGACTGAATCGTAGAAATAATATACCCCTGTTGATTGGCTGTTAATAGCACTTTATACTTGCCCACTAAAAAATAATCAACCAACGTGCTACTTGCCAAGACCAAAATCATACTTCTTATCAATAATGGATCCAACTGTTGGCTTACCATGTATGGATAGAAAAAAGTAAGTGCAAGTACCAATGCTACAAATAGCATTCCCGACTTATTGTAGTATTGCCTGGTGGCGGATAACACAGAATTGATCTCTTTTGTATCTCGTTGTGCCAGTGGTTTATATAATGCAACAATAGAAGCTGTTCCAACTCCTGCCTCTGCTAACCCAAGGTATGCCAAAAATTGGGTAATAGAAGTAACAAGCCCATTAACTCTGGACCCGTAAACTCCTATAAAGATTCTCGGCAATATAATCCCGGAAAGGCATATAATTACCTGTAATAATATATTCGCAATGATATTGCGTAATGCTTGCTTGCTTCTCATAATTCCTCGATTAAACTTCTCCATTGTGGATAGATGACTTCTTTACGAAACCGTTCCAGATGATACCATGTCTCATTGGAGAATTCTATTCTCTTTGTTCTGTCACTCATTAACAGGTCTATCTTTTGCGCCATGGTTTCTATCTCATAAGATGGAATCAAGTATCCATTTCTGCCATCATCTATTATTTCTCTAGGTCCGGTAACCACATCAAAGCTTACCATTGGAAGGCCTAATGCTTTTGCTTCTAATAGCACAAGTGGAAGTCCTTCCCGATATGATGTTAGCACAATCATAGCATATTCTTTATACTTTTTATAGACTTCCTTTACATTTCCCATCAATAGCACTTGCTTTTCCAATCCATATTCTATGATTTTTTTTTCAATTTTTTTTCTTTCATCTCCATCTCCATAGATATGCCATTGCCAATCTGGGTGCTTTGGCATTACTTCTTTTGCGACTTGCAATAACATCATATGTCCTTTTTCTTCACTTAATCTCCCCACTGTTAATAAGCGTTTGGACTCTATCTCATAAAGTACTTTTTCTTTTATAATCTTAGGATCAATCCAATTGTAGATAGTACGCATCTTCTTTTTACTTATGTGTAGTTTCTTTGTATAATCCTCCTGATTCTGCTTCGTCAATGTAACTACTCGATGAGATATAAGCGCATCCCAGAAACGAAATGCCGTAATATCCTTTTTTTCCCATTCATTAATCAGCGCTCCATGATCGCAGTAGACAAATTTAGCTTTTGTCAAAAAACGAACGGGTGACACAATCAGCGCCGGATGGTTCTCCATTAAAAAAACGACATCAATGTGATGTCTTTTTATAAATAACCGAAAGGGAGTAAATATCTTTTGTATTCGCTCTCTGATTCTGCAATCTTCCTCTAATTCTGCATAATACATAATTCTATCATCTAATTCATACGCCACTTCTTTTCCTTTTCCAAAGATACCAAAGATAGACACCTCGTAAGTTTCACACAATGAATTGGCAAGGGTTGCCGTCACTTGCTCAACTCCCCCAAAGACAGACATATCATACTCTACAAAACAAATTTTTTTCAT
>JAVXHR010000033.1:0-17710 GCA_036656795.1 Lachnospiraceae bacterium
AAAAATGTACTCTGTGAAACTCCAAGTGCTGCTGCCGCTGCACGTGATCCAACTTCTCCACGTTTCCATTTAATATAATAAACGTTATATTCCTCTGGTATATTGAGAATAGGCCTGCCAAATCGAATTCCTCGCATACGCGCTGCCGCAATGCCTTCCTTTTGTCGTTGGTGAATATTTTCGCGTTCTGTCTGCGCTACATAGCTCAGCAATTGAAGCACAATGTCTGCTATAAATGTACCTGTCAAGTCACGTCCTAGCCGCGTATCTAATAGTTGCATATCTAAGACCACAATGTTTACACCTTTCTCTTTGGTAATAATACGCCATTGTTCAATAATCTCATCATAGTTTCTGCCAAGTCGGTCTATAGACTTCACAATTAATAAGTCATCTTTTTTTAATTTTCTCATTAATTTCTGATAGGCTGGACGATTGAAATCTTTTCCCGACTGTTTATCCATATATACATTCCTTTTTGGTATTTTGTACTCTGATAAAGCTATCACCTGTCTGTCTTCATTTTGTTCTTTTGTTGAAACGCGAATATAACCATACGTCTGTGTCATATCATTTTCCTCCTATCATAAATTCTTTTTATGCACAGAACTTATTTTAATCTGAAAATTCCATAATAGATATGCCAAATCAATAAATAAATAAGCATTTCAAATACAGATATCCTTGCTGATAATTCTACAAAAAAATCAAAAGCTAAGTATTAGTATGCACACTATAAAGAGAAATAATCTGCTTTAATAAGGCTAAATTAACGGATAGTATGCAGCGTTACATTGAAAAACCCCGAATCATATTCAGGGTTAGGATAAAAATTATTATTAAATTATTTAAAGTACATAATATCATTTGCATTTTCACAGTGCCATCAGATGATTTTCAATGTTGCTTAGAATTCCATCATTTTCTTATACAATTGTTTATATCTTAGTTCGTCCCTTATAAAATCAAGGCTAGGGTCATTATCAAATGATTTAATAATAATTTCTTTCATTTTTCCCAAACCATCCTCTTCGTTAAATTTCATGTGTTTATACAGTTCAGAATTTCTTCGTTTTCCTATTGTCTCGTATCCATTCATCATTTTTTCTAGGGCATCAATTGCTAATTCCTTATTTCCCATTTCGACATAAATCAAAAAATAGGACGAGGCACCTGCGTAATCTCCAAGATCAAATAATGACGCAACACGATTTACTAAATCAGCATATTGTAAAGCAGTATCATATTGCTTTTGCTTACATAACAAAGAAATTATCTGCATAACATTGCTTAACAGACCATTTGAACTCTGGTACAGCATATTCTCCAATTCCTTAAATGCATCATTAAAATTTTCCTGTTCTGTATATAATTGAACCTGTGCAATTCTCTTATCAAAACCAAGTGGTGGTATTTTATCTAAAAGCTTTTGTGCTTCCTCATATTTCTTATCTTTCATATAACTCTGTGCTAATGATATTTGCGCTGATTTCGCTAATTCTACATCCTCACAGAATGCAACTTTTTCAAACCATTTAATAATCTGATTTTCATACTTTTTGATATCTGTGATATTCTGCAACTTCATCACTAAACATCCATTTAATATTTGAGCGGACCACAATATCAACTTGTTACAATTAGGATATTGCTTTATTAAATCTATTGTTTCTTGAAATGACTTCTCAATTCCGTTTAATGTAATATTTTCAGATAGCTGGTTAATAAATAATCCTATCTCCTGCTCCGTCAATTCTTCTTGAAATGCCAGAAGTTCATTCACATCAATTTTTAGTAATCTTGCTAATGGTGCTAGAATTGAAATATCTGGATACGATATACCATTTTCCCATTTATTAACTGCCGGTGCTGAAACACCTAGTTGATTTGCCATATATTTCTGAGTCATGCCTCGTTCTATTCTATATCTTCGAATTGTATCACTAATGTTCATAACAACATCTCCAATCTCATATATTTGCAAGGTCTTTTCTACTTATAGAATAGCAAGGGTACTTACTTTTAACAAGTGAATAGATGTTACATTTCAGTTAAATAGTTTAACCATTGGTTACTCAAATAAAGCATGAGGCCATCATTTCCTTCCTTTATTGGTTATAAACCGGAGAAAATAGCAAAACAGAGCATCTCATAATAGAAATGCTCTGTCAACATTATACCATATCCAATCGAATTCCTTTTTGTTTTATGATTTCTACCCATTCATCCGAGAGATTAATATCCGTAATGACTCTGTCAAAAATATCTATTTCTGTAAGGAAACAAGGTTTAATCATCCCAAATTTACTGGAATCTGCCAAAAGAATCTTCTCTGCTCCCGACTGAATAATTGCCTGCTTAATATCCAGCTCATAATTATTCATACAGGTAACCCCCATCTTATCATGTATCCCCGCCGCTGACGCAAACACCTTAGTCGCCCTTATGTTATTAATGAGCGTAATGTTCTCAGAAGATTCAAACAGCGTCGTATCCGGATGGTAATATCCACCTCCAAAAATAATCGATATATTAGGATTATTGCATATTTTATTCAGTATATTCAAGTTGCATGTAAATACACTCATCTTCGTATCTTTTGCAATACTATCAGCCAAATACTCCACGGTAGAACCATTATCAATAATGACACAGTCCTCCTCCTGTATCAAAGAGGCCGCGTAGTTCCCGATTCGTTCCTTCTCTCTGACATGAGAACGGGTTGCCATAGAAAGCTGATATCCTTCCTCTTCACTGTTGTAAGAATGCTGGGTGTTAAGAACCGCTACGCCCGGAATATCAAGAATTATATTTTTCGCTTTCAACATATCCATATCCCTGCGCACAGTCATCTCCGAAACATCCAACAATTGCGAAAGTTCCTTAATGGTGGCACCATTCTGCTTTTTTAAAATTTCAATTAACCGATTTACTCTTTCATCTTTCTTACTCAAACGAAATCCCTCTCATCTCTAGTGTGGCATACACTTGTTTCCTGCCGAGAATCGTTATAAAACAATCTTTAATAACACACCGCAGTTTCTCTAGTTTTACAGTTATTATAACACAAAGAATATTTTCTTGAAAGTCCTCTGTCAGCGTTTCCACCCTTGACCTTTACAAAAATGGACTTCTCGCAAAATCATTGGTGTTATAAAAATGACGTCCTCATCTTTTGGGCTGCTTTTTCTGCCGTAAACCCATATTTGTCAAACAACTGTGCTGCAGGTGCCGAAGCACCAAAGTCATCCATTATAATATAACATCCATCAGTACCTATATATTTTCCCCAGGACATGCTACTTCCCGCTTCTATTACCGCACGCTTTGTGATACTCTTTGGAAGTACAGACTCCTTATATGACTGGCTCTGCTCTTCAAACAAATCCAGACACGGCATGCTCACTACTCTGACAGAAGTACCTTCCTTTTCAAGTATAGCCGCTGTGTCTATCGCAACACTAACCTCAGATCCTGTTGCCACAATCACTATCTCCGGCGTATCCCCGCACTCTTTTTTTATAATATATCCACCCTTTAACGCATCTTTACTACTGTGTTCTAACACCGGAAGATTCTGTCTTGAAAGGACCAGACATGTCGGTGTCCTCAAAGATGTTAGCGCAGAATACCAGGCTGCTTTTGTCTCTATCTCGTCTGCTGGACGGAACACATGCATATTAGGAAGTGAACGTAGCATGGTTAACTGCTCAACTGGCTCATGTGTCGGTCCATCTTCTCCGACACCAATACTATCATGTGTCAGGATGGAAATCAACGGAAGACCCATCAGCGAAGAAAGACGTAACATTGGTTTCATGTAATCTACAAAAATAAAGAACGTAGCCGCATATGTTTTCAAACCTCCATGCAGTAATATTCCGTTTGCTATTGCCGTCATGCCAAGCTCACGCACGCCATAGTGAATGTTCCGACCTTCCGGCATACTTACTGAAAAGTCACCTTCCCCATTCATAACTGTCTTATTAGATGGTCCTAAATCAGCAGATCCCCCAATTAATTCAGGGAATTTCTCTTTTACCGACTGCAATATTTTACCCGAAATATTCCTTGTGGCATCTATTTGATCCGAACATTCCCAATAGGCTTCATCACTGTCCAAACGCGCCTTAATACCATCATCACAATAACCTTTTTCCAGTTTTTCTTTCAGATCTGGATATGCGTTTCCATACTGCCTGTACATCTCCTGCCAGCATTCTTCCTTCTCACTGCCTTTTTCTGCCAGCATGCGATAATGATCATACACCTCCTGTGGCACTGCAAACGACTCTTCAAGTGGCCAGTTCAACGTGGCCCTGAGTGCTTTCACATTCTCCTCACCAAGAGGCTCTCCATGCGCACAGGATTTTCCCTCTTTTGCCGGAACGCCGTAGCCGATTTTTGTCGTGATTTTGATAAACGATGGTTTCTTCTTTTCAGCTTTTGCCTGTTCAATTGCAGCACCTACAGCAACAAGATCATTCCCATCTTCTACTGTTAAAACCTGGAACCCAAACGCTTCAAAGCGTTGTTCTACATTTTCAGTAAATGCCAGATCTGTTCCACCTTCAATTGTAATAGAATTAGAATCATATAGTACAATCAGTTTATCCAGTCCTGCTGTACCCGCAAAGGACATAACCTCTGAGGATATACCTTCCATCAGACATCCATCACCACACAGAGCAAATGTATAGTGGTCAAAGACCTGATAATTTTCCTGATTATACTGCGCTGCAAGATGTTTCTCCGCCATTGCCATTCCCACTGCCATCCCAAGACCTGCTCCAAGTGGTCCTGTTGTAGCTTCCACACCGACAGTATGTCTGTATTCCGGATGTCCCGGTGTCAGAGAATCTAATTGTCGAAACTGCTTCAAATCACCTATTCCCAGATTCCCATATCCAAACAGATGCAAAAGGGAATAAAGCAAGGAAGAACCATGACCTGCTGATAATACAAATCTGTCTCTATTCTTCCATTCTGGATTTGCCGGATTATGGTTCATATGATTTGCCCAAAGCTCATAAGCAATGGGTGCTGCCCCAAGTGGAAGCCCCGGATGTCCAGAATTTGCCTTTTGTATGGCATCTGCTGCCAAAATTCTGATAGCATTTACTGCTGTTTGTTCTATCATGCTGTTTTCTCCTTTTTCTTTTTATGACCGATAACACCTTTCATTTTTAGCTTTGCTGTATATGAACTTACCGCAAGCGCCAGTATTGCAAACAAGAATGGGAACATCTTGATAATGGAAGGTGAAATATTTATGCCGACCAACTCAATTCTTATTCCAATTGCGTCTGCCAGACCAAACAATAACGTAACCAGCGTTGAAAATACTGGATGTGCATTACCAAACACTAGTGCTGTAAAAGCGTTGAATCCACGTCCCTGAATCATATTTTCTGAAAACTGAGATACTGAAACAGTGGATAAATATGCTCCTGCAAGCCCCGAAAGTGCACCAGACATAAGTATAACTTCCCATTTTACTAGCACAGGTCTCACACCCGCTGTTTTAGCCGCCTCCTCAGATTCGCCAACTGCACAAATCCCAAGTCCCCTCTTGGTTTTAAACAACATGATATAAATCACAATAATCATTGCGATTGCAAAGTAAGTTACGATACTTTGACCACTAATACACTTCAAAATCGGAATATCCTTAATAAGCGGAATGGTAATCATTTCCAGCTTTTGTATCTTGTCTGGGCTATACGCCCCCTGTACATCAAACATTGCACGTAAGAGATATGACGTAAGTCCCATTCCCAGCATGTTCATTGCAATACTGGCAATAATATTATCTGCTTTAAATTTTGTTATGAATAAAGCAAACAAAGCACTGTAAACTGCACCTATCACCATAGCGCCAAGCAATCCCATATAAACATTTCCGCTAGTAAACTGCACCACTGCAATTGCTGCAAATGCACCTACGAGTGAGAAACCTTCTAATGCAATGTTAAAAACGCCTGCACGCTGGCAAAGAAGCCCACCTAAAGCCATCAGCATTAAAGGAGTCGCAATTCGTATCATGGATGCTAATGTATCAGAAATAACTGCTATACTCATCTTATTTTCCTCCTTTGCTTGCCGGCCTTTTTTCAGCCATTTTTCTTTTTATTTTTGGCAATACAAATTTTGCACTTATTGTAATAAAGATAATTGCCGTTACTATCTCTGTTACTGCAGACGGAACATCTGTAATTCTCTCCATGTTAATTCCACCATTTTGTAGGGCTCCAAAGAAAATACCAGAGAAAAGTACACCGATTGGATTGTTATTTGCCAAAAGCGATACAACAATACCACTAAATCCAAAGTCCGGGTTAAATCCTGCCAACAGTCTGTGTTGTACCGCTGTCACCTCAACTGCACCAATAATACCCGCAATAGCACCACTCATTGCCATAACCTGTAAGATAGTTTTCTTTGGTTTCATGCCTGCATATTTAGCCAAAACAGGGTTGGAACCTACGATTTTAATTTCATGACCAAATGCTGTCCTGAAAAATATAAAGGTTAAAACTGCCATCACTACAATTGCTATATAAAATCCAATATTAGCAGAAGACGGCTCAAAGAAAGAAATACGAGGCAGCCACGTGTTCTCATTCAGCACCTGACTGGCATTTAAGTTCGTCCCTGCTGCCGGATCTCTCAACGGCCCCGTCACCAGATATTCGATGTAGAGTGTAGCCACAAAATTCAAAAGCAAAGTAGACACTACCTCGTTCGTCCCCAAATATACTTTCATAATTGCGGGCACCATTGCAAAAAGGGCTCCCGCAATCATTGCCGCAAGAAAAACGAGGAGTAATGCTGCCACCTGGTTCATAGATGCTGGAATGTTGACCGCCACTGCAGTAGCCGCTGCAGCACCCATGTATAACTGTCCATCTACACCAAGATTAAAAACTTCCGCCTTATAAGTCACACAAATTGCTAAACCTGCCAGAATCAGCGGTGTTGCCCAACGTACTGTTCCAGCTATATCAACAGTTATACCATCAATAATACCGTTAATAATCGCCATCGGTTCATAACCAGATACAGCCAGAAAAACGGTAGCAAGTACTAGTGCAATAATGATTAATCCGATTTGCCTTCCAACCACCCCCGCAGCTGCCAGCATTCTTTTGTTTTCCTTATTCTGCATCGTCATCACCGCCTTGTCTCTTTGCACCTGTCATATACACTGCAATAGTTCTTTCATCTGCTTCACCGCGCTTAAACTCTGCGTGAATCTCCCCTTCATACATAACCAGAATCCTATCAGACAATGAAAGAATTTCATCTAGCTCTGCACTTACAAGTAATACACCCTTCTCTGTGTCTCTTACTTCTACAATTTTATGATGAATAGATTCAATCGCACCAATATCCACACCTCGGGTTGGCTGTGCTGCAATCAGGAGATCTGGATTTGCCTCCATCTCACGGGCAAAGATCACCTTCTGCATATTTCCACCTGACAAAGTCCCCAACTTGTAGTCAGAGTCCGGCGTTTTAACGCCGAAATCTTTACATAGTTCTTCCGAAAGATCATGAAGTTTTTTATTATCCATCATTCCACTGTGACAATAGGGCTTCTGATAATATCTGTTTAAAATAAGATTATCCCTGATTGTACAATTCTTAGCACTTCCCATTTTCAGTCTGTCTTCTGGAATATGTGACATGCCACTTTCACGACGCTGTCTAACCGATGTATCTGTGATATCTGACGCTTTGAATGCAATTGTTCCAGAAACTGGCTTAAGCATACCTGATATTGTTTCAATCATCTCTGTCTGACCATTTCCTTCCACACCAGCAATCCCTACAATTTCTCCTCTTGCAACAGTAAAGCTTACACCATTCAATGCAGGAAGGCCGCGCTGATTTAACGCATGAATATTATTTACTTCCAGAACGTTTTCACCTGGGGAATACTCAGCTCTTGGAATATCCAGGTTTACCTTTCTACCTACCATTAAATCTGAAAGCCCCTCTGAGCTAGCCTCTTTTGTATAGAGAGTTCCCGTCACAAAACCTTTTCTCATAACTACAATCTTATCGGTAATCGCCATTACCTCTCTCAATTTATGTGTAATAAAAATAATGGCACATCCTTTTGCTTTCAGTTGCTTTAGTACTTCCAATAACTTGTCTGTCTCCGTGGGCGTCAGTACAGCCGTAGGTTCATCCAAAATCAACACCTTCGCTTCCCGATAAAGTGCCTTTATAATCTCCACCCGTTGCTTCTCTCCCACCGAAAGCTGATATATCTTTTCATCCAGATTTACAGGAAGATCATATGTTTCCATAATTTTTGTGATTTTTTCTTTTGCTTCTCTTGTATCAATCAAGCCTTTTTTTGTCGGCGCTTTTCCCAAAATAATATTCTGCAAAACACTCAGATTCGGCATCAGCATGAAATGCTGATGAACCATTCCGATGCCCAACTTAATTGCCATATTTGGTGATTGAATCCGGACATCCTCTCCAAATAATTTAATGGTCCCCAGATCTGGCTCCGTCATTCCATACAGCATATTCATCATTGTAGATTTCCCAGCCCCATTCTCTCCAATGAGTCCCAATATCTGCCCTTTGTCAATACTTAAGGAAACATTATCATTTGCAACCACGCCGGGATAGAATTTTGATATATTCAACATTTCAACTGCTACAGCCATACTATCCACCCTTTTCTACTTTTTCATTTTTGTACTCAGTTTCACTTCACCCGTCTGATCCCACTCTTTTAATATTTTCATTGCCTCTGTCGCTGCAAGACAAGCTTTTTCTTCTCCGTCGTTATCACCCCAACGATCTAATACGCGATTAGAAATAACCGAAAGAATTGCCCCCATCCTCATACCATGCAGATAACCAACTACCATCTGTCCAGATGTCTCCATTTCTATGTTTGTAACACCTGCACTTTGTAAATCCGGAACAATTTTTTCTGCAAACGAAGGCCAGTACCCTGTTCCATCCTCATTAAGCGGACGACCCTGCCCAATATAGAAAGATCCAACTGTATAGTCAAGACCAAGTCCATAACGGAATCCCAGACGCTCACACGCTTCCATAAGAGCCATTACTACATATGTATTTGCAAATGCTGGGAATTCTGGCTCTACATATGTTGCAGATGTTCCGTCTTTTCTCACACATGCAACGGGTATAATCAGATCTCCCAAATCAAATTGAGGTACAATACAGCCAGTTGTTCCTACACGAATGCAGGTATGTACCCCTAATGTATTTAATTCATGGAGACATATTTCAGAGCTGGGCCCGCCAATTCCAGTTGATGTACAAGCCATCTCCATTCCCTTGTATTCGCCAGTTACAGTCTTATACTCTCGATAAGATGCAACTTCCTTTACATTATCCCAGTTCTTTGCTATCTTCAGCGTACGCTCCGGTGCTCCTGGCAAAATGACATACGCAGGAACATCTCCCTGTTTCAATTGAAGATGATATACACCTTCATTCTCCGCTTTCGGAGCAGACGCTTTGTTTACATTCTCTTCCATTTTATGTACTCCTCACTTTCTATTGAAGCTGCCCATAAGCTGCCCGATTGTGATTGAGCTACACAACCATATTTCTCCGGGCTGCTTTGGCAGCTTCTCTTATTCACTTATTCTGTTGCTGATTTGATTCTGTCCCAATTTGGAACATCTGTCTCAAACGGCACTTTTAACGTTCCATCCTGAATTTGTTTTTCCAGTTCCTGAGCTTCTTTGATTGCTTCTTTCATTATGTCACCATATACTGCATTGTTTTCTGCAAATCTGTTGAAAGAATCCCAATCCATGAAGTATCCTCCATTTGTAAGGTCACGGATTCCATGCTCTCCACCAGTAAATTGGTCATTCAAAATCATTTCAATCGCTTTGTATGCGGTATCACCAAATCCAATTCCTTCAATCCCATAAAAACCATCGTAGGAATCATAGTAGTCTGAAATTTCACCTGCACATAAAATTTTTGCTTCTTTACATGCTTCTACCACACCAGCATTGGATGCACCTGAGTCTGTCTGAATTACATCGCAACCTTTTGATATCATCGCACTTGTAATTTCTTTTGCTTTTGCAGGATCCTCATAACTATTTACATAAGAAAATTCAACTGATGCATCTGGGTTCGCTGCTTTAACTCCCATCATGAATCCATTTCCTTCTGCATTTGGAGTTGGTTCTTCTCCACCCACTACAAATCCCACATGATTGGATTTTGTTAATTTTCCTGCAATGTAACCACCAAGGTAGAAAGCGCCTTCGCCATGGAATTCTGTATCCCAGATATTGTCATACTTCTCATCTGTATCTTTATTAATCGTCTGAAAAACTGCGGCATACTTTGTATCAGGATATTCTTTTGAAACAAGCTTCGTCGCATCTGTCATATATGGGAATGTTGTAACAATCAAATCGTATCCGGCTTTTGACATTGCGCGGACATCTTCTTCATATTTAGATGCTTCAGCAGATTCCAGTTTTTTTATCTCAACTCCAAAATCTTCTGCAGCCTTATCTGCACCTTTTGCCAGATCATCCATAGATGCTTTATCTCCGAATTTCTGATTTACAACCAACGCTACTTTCATTTTCTTTTTTCCAGAATCTTTACTGCCTTCTTCTGATGAAGAATCAGCTTTTTTCCCACATCCTGCTACAAGACCAACTACCATTACTGCTGCCATCATTACTGCTAATACACGTTTTTTCATAATGTTTTCCTTCCTTTTTCTTTTCTATGAAGAAAGTGCGTTTGCGAGTTTCTCCGAAACTTTCTGCACTTTTTCCATGACGTAGGTTACATTTACTGTCTGTAGAACTCTTTCTTTTACAACATATGTTCCATTTACAAATACATCGGTGACATCCTGACCTGTCGCATTATACACAAGTGCTGATGTTACTGTTTCCTGTTCTCCCATTACCATTGGCTGCATATGAGGCACACGAGTTTCAATCAGTATAAAATCAGCCATCTTCCCTGTTTCTATTGTACCATAATCCTTATCCAGGCCAAAGCATCTAGCTCCATTTATTGTGGCCATGTCCAGAATATCTTTTTTCTTAAGACTGTGGATTCCATTGTTAATTGTTTGAAGAAGCGACATCCCTTTCATCTCCCGAAAAATATCGTTAGAGTTGTTCCACATAGCGCCATCTGTTCCGAGACATACGCACACACCCTGCCTGATCATTTCCGGTATTGGCGCTGTGCCATCTCCGATTTTCATTTCACAAAGTGGCGTATTTACAACCTTTGTATCTGTCCTCGCAAGCATATCAATCTCTTCTTTAGACGCATAGACAACATGAGATCCCAACATACGCTTTCCCAGCAGCCGATTCTCGAACAGATATTGGATAGATGTCATTCCATACTTTTGTTTTACAATCTCCTGTCGCCAGTCATTTTCTGCCAAATGGCAAGTCAACATTGTACTTTTTTCTTCTGAAATACTCTGAATCCTTTTTAAAAGACCTGTATCATAATCCTCTTCTGAAATCCCACCTAAAACTGGAATAATCCAATTTTCCGAACAATCCTTAATAAATGCATCCAGTTGTTCATTCGATATTAGAATATTGGGATTTGAAAAGTTTTCACGAATATCCTCTGCCAGGGCTCCTCTGATACCAACTTCCTTCATCGCACGTACCGAGTCTGTTCCAAGCCCCCAATACATATTTTCCATAATAAAGGTAGTGCCTGACAGCAATGCTTCACAATAGGTAAGCTGCCTGGAATAAAATCTATCTTCATCTTGTAGCAATGTATAAAACCACCCCGTATCAGCAAATGCTTCGTTTTGTTCCAGTAACGTCCGGTCATCTCCAAACCCTCTGGCTAACGTCATATCACCATGACAATGTCCGTTCACAAGCCCAGGCATTAATATTTTTCCAGTTGCATCAATCCAGACTTTGCAATCTACTTTCTCAATCTGACCTTCTTTTACAACGGCTATTTTCTTCTCTACAATACCTACCGAACCAATATATGGACAATATCCGTTATGTGCCGATACAATAATCGCCCCACTGATACCCACATCTACTTTCATACACTCTCCTACTGTGCCATTCTGTAAATTGCTTCGACATCATCTGCATTCAACACCTTCAAGCCTCCGATATTTCCAAATCTGCATGCATCCGCTGCCATCTGTTTGAATTTTTCATCAGTCTCTACACCAATTTCCATCATCGTGGATGGAGCTCCCATTGAGCAGAAGAATTCACTCATTCTCCGAATTCCTTCAAGTGCTGTTTTTTCTTGATTATAAAAATCTATTTCCACATCAAATACCCGACTTGCAAACTGTACAAACCTCGGAAGATTCTCCTTATATACATACTTTGCCCAGCAGGGGAACAACACCGATAATGTGGAGCCATGTACTGCATTATACTGTGCACTTAACTGTGCTCCCATTGTATGAGTTGCCCAGTCCTGATTCCTGCCTGTTGCCAGAAGACCATTATGTGCAACAATAGCAGTCCACATAAGTTCCGCCCTTGCGTTATAATCATCCAAGTTTCCCATCAATGTACGAGCATTTGCAAGAATTGATTTCATTACACCTTCGCACATGTAATCCGTCAGGTTCACATCCACAGAACTAGAAAAATAACGTTCCAAAATATGAGAGAACATATCTACGATGCCAAATACTGTTTGCCTTTTTGGAATCGTCAGGGTCAGACTTGGATTCATCAATGTAAACGCCGGCCTAAGAAAATCAGCCATAACATCTGCGCTTTCTCCCGTCTCAGGATTCTTCAACACACTGCCGTTACTCCCTTCACTTCCTGTTGCTGGAAGAGTCATAACCGTACCAACTGGAAGCGCCTCAGATGGGGTTGCTTTCTTAGAAAAAAAGTCCCATACGTCTCCGTCGTATTTCGCACCAAGAGCAACCGCTTTCGCTGTATCAATTACACTCCCACCGCCTACAGCAAGTACACAGCCAATGTGATTTTCCCTGCATATTGAAATACCATCTCTAACCAGTCCTACCTTTGGATTTGGTTCTACTCCGGGAAGTTCATAATATGTAATGCCTGCCTTTTCCAAAGCCCCTGTGATTCTCCCATGCAATCCGGAATTATAAATGTATCCATCTCCATAGTGGACAAACAAAACGTTATCCGATATTTTCTTAATCTCTTCTCCACAGAGCAAATCAGCATCCTCTGCCAAAATAAATTTTGTAGGAGATATAAATTCAAAACTGTCCATACTCTTTCACCTCACCATTTCTTCTAAAAACGAGGTCCCCTCTGGGAATTCATATCCAAAATACTCTGCAATTGTTGCTGCAATATCTGCAAAGGTATCTCTAATCCCCAGGTCTTTCCCTGCTTTCAAATGTTTACCATACACTATAACAGGAATATATTCTCGTGTATGATCAGTACCCGGCGTTGTTGGATCACATCCATGATCTGCCGTAATCAAAAGAATATCCTCATCACCCATCAATGCTTTTATTTCTGGAACAAAGGAATCAAAGTATTCCAATGCCTCTGCATATCCTTGCGGGTTATTTCGATGACCATAAAGCATATCAAAGTCCACGAGGTTCGCAAACAGCAAACCATCAAAGTCTGTTTTCAGGTAAGAAACTATTGCTTCTATACCCTCCCTGTTGTTCTTTGTATGATTGATTTCTGTCAAACCCCTTCGATTAAAGATATCTTCGATTTTACCAATGCCAATTACTTCTTTACCTTTTTCATTCAATAAATCCAGCACTGTAACCCCTGGTGGATCAATCGAAAAATCTTTCCGGTTTTCCGTTCGGTAATAGTTTCCACTTTCCCCTGTGAACGGGCGACAGATAACTCTGCTGACGGTATCATCCCCACTCAAAATCTCTCTCGCAATTTTGCATATTTCATATTGACGGGTTAACGGAATAATACTTTCATGCATAGCAATCTGCATTAAACTATCTGCAGAAAGATATACGATAGGAAAACCACTGTCAACATGTTCATCACCTAAAACCTGAATAATTTCCGTTCCAGATGCCGGATAGTTCCCTATCACCTTTGTTCCAATACGTTCTTCCAATTCTTCTATAATTCTTTCAGGAAATGATTCCCCAAATACTTTGAATGGTGTTTCTACAACCAGACCTGCAATTTCAAAATGACCATTCGTTGTGTCCTTTGCTTTTGCCTGTTCAGCTGCTTTTCCAAAACAACCCTGAGGATTTTGAATTGTCGGAAGCCCTGTACCACCGATATTAAATATGCCCAGTTCAATTAAATTGGGAATATTTAATCCATTACAAAATTCATTTACATGCTTCAGTGTGTTCGTTCCTATATCTCCAAATTCTGCTGCATCAGGTAATTCGCCCACTCCCACACTGTCCAGTACAATCACTGTAAACTTTGACATGGTGTCCTCCTATTCGTTCTTCCCCTCTTCTAAGATACCGGGACCATTCCCTTCTTCCCACGCAAACACTTCCCACACATTGCACTCAAAATCCTGGAAATAGGCAGCCCTTGAACCAAATCCATAGGTAGTTGGTTCTTTAATACACTTTACACCATTTTCAATTAGTTCCCTTGCGATATCATCAACATCCTGAAACACAGGTACTTTTACCGCAATCATAAAATGATGTCCATCTCCATCTATATATTTGTGGTCCAGCACTTCACAAAGTCCCTTTTTTTCCCACAGTGTCACAGCTGTCCCATGGAATTCGAACTCTGCATAGTTCGCATGCTCCTCGTTTGGCTGTAAGCGTTTCACACGAAAGCCAAACTTCTCAGTATAAAATTTAAGTGCCCCTTGAAAGTCCTTCGCAAATAAACAGATATCATTGATTTTCGTTAGTTTTTCTAATTTACTCATATGCCTGATGTACCTCCACCTTATTTTTTTCAAACCGTTTGCGAAAGAATATACTTGCCCATCCACATAGCAGTCCAAACATGCAATATAGAAGAACTATTCCTGCCGACTGCCAGATTTTAATCCCATCCACATAACTGTTAATCCCATAAAATGCACCGGCTCCAACAAAGAAAACGGCCACATTACTAATGCACCATGGTGCAAATTCAAAATACATCATAAACGGAACAACAACGAGTGCCACTACAGGTATTGTCAGCATCCCTAACCCAGGCAATACACCGGCCAGTGCTATCATGATAATTGCAAACGAAATCCCTAAAATATATCCGCAAAATCCTTTCACGGCACCCTTTATATTGCTTCCAAGCAAAAAATATAATGCCCATCCCTGAAATGCGATAAATACAAACCCGCTGTGTCCGCCCGGCACCAGATGGGTGCCGATTAAGCGGTCAATAAGCTGTAGCAGAAATGACTGGACACCAACAAACACCGCAAACATCAGATATTGTGTTTTATTCATCACCCCACCGTCCAGCCTTTCCTATTTTTCACCATTGGCAGCATTCATAAATCTTCTCTGATATGTAACAATCTGTGGTGCCGAAGTATTCTGTGCCAGATAACTTGGCTCCGTTGTTATAACTATTCGATCTGTCATATCCTGGAATTCCGGCTCTGTCATCAATTTGTCCAGTTCTGGATACATTCTAGAACCTTCAATACTACAGATAATTAATCTTGTATCTTCTAGATTTGAATTACGAAGCATACGCAGATTATGTCTTACTCCGTCCATTCCATCAAATCCCTCACTGTTATTAATTTTTCTGTATTCAATCGTCTCTCTAGCTACCTGTTCAACCAGACGCAGGTCTGCATCTTGATCATTCTTAGAAAGGAAGTCCCAATCTAACATGAATTTTCTAAGGTCTTTCAAAAATCTATCATCATAAGTTTTCTGGTATGCACTGAGTAACCCGTCAATATATGTAGTAACGCCAAAACGCTGACGCACAAAACTATTGATAAAATATGGTTTTGCCTGCAATGCCATACCTGTCTGCCATGGTTCGAACATCAAGGTATAATTCACTCTAAAACCATGCTCTTTTAGCTTTAATGCAAGATTGTGTCCGTGCAGACAATCAGCAGTAGTTCCCTGATTCCAACGTGTGGAAAGCTTTTTATCACCGGTTAAAAGCTCCCCTACATTGTTTGCATTTACCGGACCTGTGTGTGGCACTTTTATAACCATACGATAATCAGAGAACATTTCTCTAAATTCTTCCGCTTCCTCCAGAATCTTGTTGAAATCAGCAAAAGGATCATTCACCTCAACACTGATATCACATCCAGGTCCAAGTATATTGCAGATTTCCTGCATAACTTCATTTCTTGTCTTGAACTTTTTCCCAATATTAGCCTCTGGATTATTAATGAATAAATCATATATTATTCCGGGATTACAAGTCAGATTACCAATCAAATGTTTGATTGGCTCCACTTCGTATGGATTGGCTGTATCAGCGGAATAAATAAATTTAGTCGGCCGTTTTTTCCCATTTTTATCATACGATATATTACGTACCAAATCTATCTCCAATATTTGGTTTTCTTTCATATTGTATTCAATTTTAAATCCAGCAGGCGTCTCCCCCTGAGGCACTTTAAACAAATCAATTACATTCTTAAATCGTTCACTTACGCCTATGTATCTGACTGTTTTTTGAAGAAATTCATATTCTTCAAGACTAATATTCAGGTGGAGTGCCCTTCTCACATATCCTTCATCACGGGATATCACTTGAATCTCTCCGTCTAACATAGACCCTAAACTATAATTTACTTTCTGCATAATTCCCTCCACTGCTCGAAATCCCGTTATTTAATTTCTTTCAGGTATCTGCCATACTCTTCTACCAGCTTGCCTGCACTTCTCGTACCTACCAAGCTGACTCCCATATGTTCAAACATATGAAGTGCTGCAGGCATTGTAAATGTTCTCGGCACACCCGACACTTTAATCTTTGTGTCTCCGGACAAATTGTCTTTCATAATCTGTACCTGATTCATTGTTGGAAACTCCTGTGACCCTGTTGCCGTTTTCACATAAGTAACACCACATTCGCAGCATATCTTTGTCAAATCAGCTATCTCGTCATCGGTCAAAAATCCAACCTCAAAAATCAACTTTGTGTCACAACCTTCTCCGCAAATTCTAACAAATTCACTAATTTCATGACGAACAAGGTCATAATCTTTATCTTTCATGGCTCCGATGTTGACAACCATATCACAGGCAGTACACCCAAGCTTAACCATCTCTTCTAATTCAAACAACTTGGAAGCTGTTGACATAGCACCATATGGGAAGCCAATAACAGCACTTGGTCCGACATCTGACCCTTTCAACTCTTCTACAACCAGCTCTGCCCAGCAAGAGTTTACATTAACTGCATTTACATCATACTTTTTCGCAATATTACATGCTTCAATAATATCCTCTTTCTGTAGGTTTGGTGCCAGATAAGCTAAATCTAAATGTTTTGCAAATTCTTTTACTGTTAACATTGTAAATCCTCCTAATTTCCACTTTCCCTTATATTGATGCGCATTTTCAATATATTATTTGTTACAATGTTAATATATCACCTCTATTTTGTTTTGTCAATAACATTTGTTGTTATATTATCATTATTTTAACATTTTTTCTGTTATTATATTACTTCTCTATCTCTCCTCTAGCAAATATGGTGCAATGATTGACTTCACAAAGATAATACCTACATCACCTCAG
>JAVXHR010000034.1:0-15039 GCA_036656795.1 Lachnospiraceae bacterium
ATAAAAGAATAATAGAAAAATCGAATGTCTTTATAGCGAATATCTATTAGACATTTGAGGTGAGACTTTTATAATGAAAGCAGAGGAAAACTTATGGAATAAAGTCTTATATAGTTGGTGTCAGAGGGGATAAAAATTATGAATTTAGAACAAATTAAAACATTTATTAGTGTTGTGAATCATAAAAGCTTTTCGTTAGCAGCAAAAGAGCTATTCTTATCACAGCCTACGATTAGTACACATATTAAGTCAATGGAAGAGGAATTAAGAGTGCAGTTATTGGTACGTTCAACTAAAGATGTGGTGTTAACTGCAATGGGACTTATCTTTTATCCATATGCATTGAAGATGATTTCTACAGAGCAGGAAGCACTGATGCAGCTACATGGAGCTACTTGCCACATTCAGGGAAAGGTATCCTTCGCAGTGTCCAGTGTTCCGGCCAACTACTTAATTCCTTCATTTCTTGCGTATGCATGTAAATATAACCCGGAAGTTTCTTATAAAATTGCTGAAAGTGATAGTATGGATGTGATACATAAAATCAGTCATTATGAAGCGGAGATTGGAATTGGTGGAATGAATAGCCAAAACAGTAAATGTGTATTTGAACCATTGGCGAAAGACCAGATTGTATTGATTACGCCTAATACAGAGTATTATCGTAATATGGGTGCAAATTTTCCGATAGAAACATTAAGTGAAGAAAAGTATGTAAGACGGGAGATAGGAAGTGGAACTAAGATTGTATCAGACGCGTTAGAGAAACAACTGCATTTGCAATTTCACGAAAAAAATGTGGTGGCACAACTTGGGAATACAGAAACCATTAAACATGCAGTGGCAGAGGGAGTTGGAATTGCGTTTATCAGTAAACTTGCAATAGAAGATTTCTTGAAACTAGGTAAGATACTGGTATTTGAATTGGACGAAGTGGGTGCAAAGAGGGAGTTCTATTTAATCTATCATAAAGAGCGATTATTATCTCCGGTAGCATTAAATACAATTGAATTATTGAGAAGATTCACAAAGAAAAAATGATTTGAGCAATAAAAAAGTGACGATTGCATTTTGCAAACGTCACTTTTAAATTTACTTGGTAAGTATAAAGTTTTAATTAATTATCTGATTTCAAATCCTTATTCAAGTAAGAGGTTGCAGTTTTAGAAATATCTACAGCATCTTTATCAGAGATAGAATCAATTTCTTTTGCTTTCTTATACCAATCTTCAAAAGTCATTCCAAGTGGCATTACAGGATCGATTTTCTTTGTGATAAATTCTCCAAAATCTTCTGTTCCGGCGTCATCTAACAATTCAGTTGACATAAATTTATTAATATTATCTACCGTTGGGATCTCTTCGGCAGGAATCTGAGGATATTGAGTATAATAGTTTATATAATTCTCAATGTTCTTTTCAGAGAAACTCCATGTAATGGTTCGCCCTTCGGCAACTGTTTTCATATAAATAGTACGAAGTGCTACATAAGGGTCTACATCAAATCCATCAGCAAACATCATTGCAGCATTATATGGGTGTTCATACATGAATTTTATTGCCAGTTCATGAGCAAATACAAGACGTCTTGCAAGTTCAGGACATTGTTCCTTGAATTCGTTAGACATCGCGTAGATACAACAAAGTCCCCAGGCATCATCGGTATTAGTATTTTCTTCTACTTTAGCAGCTCCCCATCCAATTCCTACAATATGTCCAAATCCTTCAAATTCAGCGGTAGAAGCATAAGGATCACAACAAGAGAAGCCGTCGATTTTACCTGCTTTCAATGCAAACAAAGCATCTTGAGAGCTCATTTCTACAATGTTATAACTGGAAGCATCTGCTGGGATTCCCAGTTTTTCTGACCAAGTCAGCCATTCGGGATCAATATCCGGAGTTGCGGTGACAGCAAGGGTTTTACCAACTAATTCTTTAGGATCTTTAATATCATTACTGACTACAAGATATCGAGAACCACCTACATGATTACCTGCTGCCATAAAGAAAGGAGCACCTTTGTTGACAGAGAGAATAGCACCTTCAATACCGGTATAACCTACGTCCATCTGTCCACTGGTAAGTGCTTTTAGAGTTTCGGCTGATTTTGTAACAGTTACATTTAAACCAAGGGCTTCATATATTCCGGCTTTATCACCGATAATACTACCAACCATATGGTCGCAGTTGTAATAACCCATTTCAACGGTACGGTCTTTTTCAATATTATTTAATTTACCCATTTTAAATTTTTTTACTTCTTCTTTGGGATCGTATCCCGTTTCTTTTACGTCCTTTGTGCTTGTTTTTTGGCTGCTATTGTGACAACCGGTCAATGCAGATAAAGACAGCATGGCTACAAGCAAAAAAGAAATCCATCTTTTTTTCATAATTTTTATTCCTCCAAATGTGATTTTAAATTTGTATGTCTGACAGAATAGGCAATCCGGTGGCCATGCCTTTTTATATTCCGTTTATATATCTCTCCAACGTAACAATGCACGTTCAATTAGAACCATGATTGTATCAATTAGAAATCCAATTAACCCTGCAATTACCATATATGCAATTACTTTATCAGTTAACATCTTGGATTGTGCTTCCACCATGCAGTAGCCGAAACCGGCACTGGTCGCGATGAACTCCGCTCATATAACAGACATCCAGCCAAGACCAATGGCTAGTCGCAGTCCTGTCATGACACCAGGAAGTGCACCGGGTAATACAACGTCCTTTAAGATGCCTAAGGTACTTGTACCCATGGAGCGTGCCGCATTGTAAAAATCTTTACTAATATCTTGGACACCTGCAATGGTGTTTAAGATGATAGTAAATACACCACTGAATGTAATTAAGAAGATGGTTGGGCCATCACCAATTCCAAACCATACAATTGCCAGTGGAACCCATGCCATAATAGGTACTTGTCTCAGTGAATTAATAAATGGTGACATTGCTCGTAACAATTTAGGTGAATACCCCATTAACATGCCTACAGGAAATCCTATGGCAAAAGCATATAATGAACCACTTAGAACACGTCTCATGGTAATACCAAGATTCTGAAGTATGTATACATCAGTCATAGAATACCCCACTTCTTTTATCACATTTTCAAAGAATGGAAATAAGAACGGTTGATTTACAATATGTGCGATCACGTACCATAAAAGGCAGATAATAGCCAATGCAATACATGCAGCAATATTATAATTCTTACCACCTAGATTTCTCCAACGATTTCTATCTGAAGTGCGAGTAGAAACAATCATTCGGTTTATCTGTTTATTCTTTTCACTCAATTTCTCACCCCCTGCTGAGTCATAATTTAGATAGAACCATATAGAATAATAACAAACTTTATTAGATAACAATAGAAAATATAGGTAATATAGGATATTGGAATAATGGGATTTACAAATATTAGAATATTCTATAATGACAGAAATATATAGAAATAACCAGTATAGTATATTAATGTGACAAGCGAAGGAGGTGTTTTATATGGAAAAACCATGTATCGAATATATTAGCGCCTGTGCATGATGTGAGGTTTTTATGGACTTGGTACAAGTCCTTCAGGATACATATAGAGGGAAAATAAATGTAAAAACTTATCGTGCAGGAACAGACTTTGAATATATCTCAAAATATGGAGCAGTAACAAAGAGTATGCTTGTAATTAATGAAAGCAAAGCAATTACCAAATTAACAAAGGCCAGTGTGGAGTCAGCGTTTGAGGAGGCACTTCAATGATACTAAATGAGTTCTTGGAATTTTTGCAAAAGGTGATTGTATCGGCTTGGAATATGATGAATAGTTCTTCCGTCTGGATGGTTATTAGTTTTATTATTGCAGGCATATTGCATGAGTTTTTAAAACCGGAAAAGATTCAAAAGACTGCAATTGGTTCTACCAGAGCAAGTGGTGTGTTTTTTTCTACTGTATCAGGAATGTTTATTCCTATCTGTAGTTGTGGAACAATTCCACTTGGTATTAGTATGTATTACAGTGGCGCGTACTTAGGTCCAACCCTGGCATTCATGACCAGTACTCCTATGATTAACCCCATTGCATTGATACTGGCATTTGGACTTTTGGGAAAAGAGATAGCAATTATCTATTTAATTACAGGATTTGTAGGTCCCATGCTGATAGGTATGGTTGCCAATCGATTTGGGGGAAATGAGTTATATCTTGGAATGAAACAAAAATCGGAGACGGATTCATTAAAAGAAGAGCAGAAAGTATCGGATGTAGGGGGACGGATACAATTAGAGTATGAAGAACCTACATGGATAGAAAAATTAAAATCAGGAGTATACTGGTCTTTTACGGAGTTAAGTGTCACAATCAGCAAATATACTGTGACAGGAATGTTAATTGCGGGACTTCTTTTTAATATTGTGCCTCAGTCTTTTATACAAGCATATCTTGGTCAGCCGGGGTTTGTATCTTTATTGGGGGTTACAATAATTGCTGCGCTTATGTATGTCTGTGCAGTAGGGCATATTCCATTTATAGCAGCACTGGTTGCTAGTGGAGCGGCACCTGGAGTGGCGATTACTTTTTTAATGGCAGGAGCGGGAACTAATATTCCGGAACTACTTACCATATCTAAGATGATAGGGAAACGCGCAATGTTCCTTTATTTTGGGATGGTTGTTCTAATTTCAAATGTAGTGGGTTATATTACAAATCGACTGCTAATGCCGGGTTTTGTGCCGATATTAGATTTTGATCAAACACAACATACTGTTTCTAAGGCAAATAGTTTCATTGTTACAGCGCCACTGTGGCTGAAGTCAATCTGTAGTGTTATATTAGTATGCTATGCCTTGTACTCCCTTTATAAAATGATAAAACAACATATGATAAAAGACAAAAGGTGATAATAAAGATGAATGCTATAAAAAAATTTTTAAGAAAACCAATTGGAAAGGTTTTAATTCTCGTCGTAGTTTTAATTGTATCGTTTCAAATTAAAACGGTACTTACAATTCGTGGAAATGAGCAAGTTAGTGTGACAATGAGAAATGCAAATTATGCGCCTAATGTATCAAAAAAAAATAAACTGTTGCAAAAGTTTCAAACAAATTTCAAAGATACAAAGGTACTGCTTGCTTGTGAAGAAGATGTAACGGGAGACGAATTAAAGGATCTGGTCGTTATCTATCAGAAACAGAAACAGGTGCAGATGGTTACGGTAATTGGTGCCGGTCAGAATTCCGGTTATCGATTTTCAAAACCAGTTCCGGGACCAAAGGAGAATCAGAAAATTCAATTTCGGAATATTGATAAAGAGGGTGTGATAGAATTTATCATATCGGGAGAAAAAAAAGGTGCAACAGGATATGCAATTTATCGCATGATAGAAGATGAACCGGTAGACTTGTTTGGAGAAGGAATGGAAGATTGTTGTTAGCATATGAATACAAATAAAGCAATTAGTATATTTATCATAGGATTTTTAGTATTGGGGTTGAGTTGTGTCTTTTTCCTACCAAGGGAAGCAGAAAAAAATAAAAAAGCCATTATAAAAATGGGAGCAGGCGATGATATCTCCGGAATTTTAATGAATGAAATTAAAAACAATATGGAGGGGAGATGTGAACAATCCGATATGGTGGAAGAATCTTCGTTTATGGATTGTTGTAGTAATTCTGCACAGTGGGCATTGAATGCAAAAGAGATAAATGTTGGTTTCTACTGTAATCACATAGCAAAGCATACGGTTGAAAACAATACTAATGTAGTAATCTATGCGCCAGCCGTCATGAATGCGGAAGTAATTGGTTATAAAAAAAATTGGAATCAAGTGCATAAACTGGGAATTACACAAGGGAGGCAGCAGTCTAAAAGAATAGCAAAAGAGCAATATCCACAGATAGAATCCTTTGAAGAAATCACACAAAAAGGAATTATGTATTGTATGGAAGATGAACAAGTAGACGGTATGATATTAGATATTACAAAGGCAGCAGGAGTGCAAGAGTATGAATACAAGCCACTTTCTAATACGGATTATATATCCTATGTACTTGTTGTAGAAAAAGAAATTATCGAGACAGAAGCATTTTCTGAATTCATAGATGCGTACAATAAGGCAGTAGAAGCGTTAAATAATAAAAACTATTTAGCGAAGAAATTGCGAGTGAGTGTAACTTGGTTGGAACAGAAACATATAAAATTTTTGATATTATCGGAGGAATAGTAAGCAATGTCAATCTCAATTCAAGGAATTACAAAAACATTTCAAAAGACAAGAAAGGGAGATGGAGAGCAGGTTGTATTACAAGATATCTCTCTTGATGTGGAAGAGGGGGAGTTTGTATGTCTATTGGGACCATCAGGTTGTGGAAAGACAACAACGCTAACCATTATAGCTGGATTCCAAAAGGCAAATAGTGGAAAGATTTTTGTCAATGGACAAGAAGTGGAAAAACCAGGACCGGATCGAGCATTTATGTTCCAAAATTATGCATTGTTTCCGTGGCTTCGAGTGGGCGAAAATATTGATTATCCAATGAAAAAGATGAAATTGAAAAAGTCCGAACGAAAGAAAAAATTGAAAGCGTTATTGGAAATGGCTCAATTAGAAGAGTATGAACATTACTATATTCATGAAATATCGGGAGGAATGAAACAAAGAGTGGCACTACTTCGTGCGCTTGCATGCAATCCAAGTGTATTGCTTATGGATGAACCACTGGGGGCAGTAGACTTTCAGATGCGTCAGCTTCTTCAAGTGCAATTGGAGAATATCCTGCAACGGGAGAAGACAACTTCCTTAATGGTTACTCATGATGTGGACGAGTCTATCTATCTAAGTGATCGTGTAGTGATTATGTCCAGAGATCATGGCAAAATACTTGCAGATGTTCCGATAGATTTGCCAAGACCAAGGGACAGGACAACGCCAAGATATCACGAGTATGTAGATCAGCTTACAACTATATTATCTTCTGCATTAAATGGAGAAGTTTCTAATGCAGAAGATAAAGATTTGTTAGAATTTATTCAAGATTTTGCAGGGACTCATTGTATTAAGTATCCATTAAAAGATAATCTATGCTAACAATTATTTTGTTATCTAATTTATCTTATTTATGATAATGTTCTTCACCACGAATTCGTGCCGCATTCTCATAATAACTGCTAAGCTGTTCATTTTCAGGGACAGGAATCTCAGGTATGGGAGCGGTTCCCGGTCGAAATACATATTTTAGAAATACAGGTGTAATAATGGTGGTAATAACAACAACAATGATAATAGGTCCTAAGAAACTAGAACCAAGCATTCCAAGTGTAGCACCTTTACTTGCTACAATTAGTGCAACTTCACCTCTGGAAATCATACCAATACCAATTCGTTTTGCCTGATAGTTTTGATAATGGCATAGTTTTGCGCCAAGGCCACAACCAATTACTTTTGTAAGAATGGCAATAATGGTTAAGACAACTGCAAATCCAATAATGGCACCAGACATCTTAGGAAGTACTACTTTTAGTCCAATACTCGCGAAGAATACAGGGGAAAGTAGCAGGTATGATAAGGTGTCGAATTTAGATTGTACAAAAATGGATTTATTAATATTTGATAAGATTAATCCAGCAATAAAGGCACCTGTAATATCTGCAACACCAAATACAACTTCTGCAATATAAGACATCAAAAGACAGAATACAAATGCAATAATAACATGTCGGTGCAATCCTCTTTCCGCACTATCAATCCATCGCTTATATAATTTATAAAATACAAAACCAACAACTCCTGAAAAGACAAAGAACAATACAATTTTCAGAAGGACAACCCACAGATTAACAGAGGAATCGGCGAGGCTTGTTACAATAGTTAATGCAATAATGCCTAGGATATCATCAATGATTGCGGCACCAAGGATTGCATTACCGGAACGGGTTTTCAGCTTTCCTAATTCTTTTAACGTCTCAACACTAATACTTACGGAGGTTGCGGTTAAGATGACACCGATAAAGATATTCTGTAAAAAGATACTAGCAGAGGCATTTGATTCAATCATACCGGGTTTGTTAAAGATATACGCAACTCCAAATCCACCAATGAGTGGTACGATAACACCACAAATCGCAATAATTAAGGAAGCTTTTCCGCTTGCCTTCAATTCTTTAATATCTGTCTCCATACCAGCACAAAACATTAATACAATAACACCAATTTCAGCAACGGAATGAATAAAGGGAGTTTCTGTTAAGATGCCTACTCCAACCGGACCTAATAAAAGCCCCGCTAATAGTGCCCCTACCACTTGTGGCATCTGTACTTTTTGGGTGAGTAATCCCAGTCCCTTTGTAAAGAGTAAGATAATCGCCAAATCCAATAAATAAGTATAATTATTCATGTGTATTTTCCTCTTTTCTGTCTGTTCGTAGTTTCCTAAGCGTACACCTGATACGTCAATTTTTCAACTACTATTCTTGTATTTATTTCAGTTATTCTTGTCTATTTAATAACGTTAATAATATGACATGTTTTCAAGGCAGGGAGAAATTGATTTCTATAATAAAATAAGATACAATATGAAGAATATAGCTAAAAATTACTAAAAAACAAACGAATTTCGCAGTCATAAGGAGGACACATGATAAGAGGGCGGCATCTGGAGATTTTGATTTATTTACTCAAATGCAAAGCCACCACATACAGACAACTTGCAGAGCAATTTGAAGTTAGTACGAGGACCATTGAGCGTGATATTAACCGATTATCATCCATGGGAATTCCGGTATATTGTGTGCAAGGGGTTGGTGGTGGAGTACGAATAGATGAAAACTATAAATTTGGAACATCTTTTTTTACAAATGAAGAGATTCATCAAATTATCTTTGCACTTAAGATTATGAATAGTCTTGGGCAACCAAAGAAAACGAATACAATTCTAGATAAACTATGTTTAATTACACCTGAGCTCAGTGCAATCTATGAAAGTGATGCAGAGAATTATCTGAGTATTGATTTAGTAACAGAAAAAGTAGATACAGACCAGTGGGTATTTCAAAAGATTGATAGTTGTCTGGATGAGGAAACACTTGCTGTTATTAATGAGTCATTAACGGTGGCGCCGATTAGATATGTTTTGAAAAATGACGGTCTGTATCTTTTCTGTTTTTCCGATGATTATCAACTGATAAAGTTCAGTGAAATTGAGAAAGTAGAAGTTACAACGATACCATTCAATCGTAATTTTATCTCTTATGAAGAATATAAAAAAAATAGCAGATAAACATGACATTATATGTCGCGTTTATCTGCTATTCTATTGTTGGAGGTAAGAATATGAATGAAAATATATATGAACAAAAATCACTGGGTAAACTTATTATTACATTTGGAATTCCATCTATTCTTTCATTAATAATTGAAATGCTGACCGGAGTTATAGATACAGCATTTGCAGGAAATCTACCGGATATTGGAGTGGATGCACTATCTGCAATGGCACTGATTTCACCCATACTAGGGATTTTTATTGCACTACAGACGTTATATGCGATGTCGACAGGTATCTTAATTGCCAAGTATTTAAATAGGAAGGAAAAACAAAATAGCAGTTATATCACAGGCGTTATTATGAGTGTTGCAGTAGCTGTTGCAACATCTGTGTTATGTTATCTTATGTTGTCAAGAATACTGGCTATATTAGGTGCAGAGGGAAGGATATTTTCTTTAGCGTCACAATATCTTAAGATTCAATTAATGAGTAATATATTTAGTAGTTTAGGATATACATTGACGTGTTGCATTCGAGCTTTTGGATATCCAAAGATAGAAGTGGTTATTATCAGTGTCTCAGTTATTACGAATATTGTGTTTAATTTTATCTTTGCATTTCTTCTTCACAAAGGTATTGCGGGGTTGGCGTGGGGAACATTTGTCAGTGAAAGTGTATGCGTAATATGTGCAATTTGTTTTCTTATAAAAAAGAAAAGGTGGATTCCAAAGGAGATGCCTTCGTTTCGCGAATTTTTACAGCGAGCAGTGGAGTTATTTAAAATAGGGATTGCACAGACGGTTATTCAGATACTTGGGGGTTGTACAAATATAGTAATGAATGAAAGACTATTATTCTTAGGTTCTATAACACATGTGGCGGCATGGAGTGTCGTTCAACGCATCTATTCTTTGGTGTTGATGCCAATTGTTGGATTAACACAAGGTGTTCAAAATATTATTGCTTATTTTAGTGGAAATCATGCACAGGAAAAAGTGCATAAAATCTCTAAGTATACGATGCTATATTGTGGAAGTTATGGGATTATAGCATTTATTGCAATGATATTGGGAGGGGAAAATATATTGTTATTATTTGGAAACAGTATAGAAATACTTACAATTGCAAAAGAAATACTCTTGGTTGTTTTTATTGGATTTCCATTTATTGGGATATTATATACGGATATGACATTGCTGCAAGTTACAGGGCATGAATTTTCATCGGTATTACTTATTCTTTCCAGACAAGTATTTATTCTTATGCCCCTAATATATATTATGCCAACAATTGTTGGATATAGCAATTTAAACATATCTAAAACTATGATATTGTATCTTTGCGTGCCGATAGCTGATTTATTAGCAACTATATTTGCATCTGTGGTAAAGAAGAAAATACGGTTGTAATGATTCCAAAAGTGCAAAGGCAAAGCCAAGCAAATATCAAAAAAAGTAAAAATATTTTTAGTTATTTTTATGAAAACCTCAATCCTACGTAAATACAGGGTTTTTGAAATTTTATTCTTTAAATCTCCGACACTTTTCCGACACTTCGTATTGCATAATAAAACAAGAATGGCAAATGTATTGCCCGAAAGGAGATAACATACAGTGAATTTGTGGTTGTTATGCTGTCGGATAGTGACCGGGACAGAGTGAACGCAATCCACGCAAGGGCAATTCATATTCATAGAAAACCAAAAATTTATAATAGGAGAAAAGAGATTATGCAGAAACAAAAGAAGCTAGGCGCAAGGATACTATCCCTTGTACTAACGGCGGCAATGGTTGGAACCATGATGCCGGTAACCGTATTTGCGACAGAGAACAGCACCCCACTCGGTGCAAGTAACGTAGAATGTCATGTAACACATGACAAGGACTGTGGCTATAAAGAAGCTGTGGAAGGCGCAGAATGCTCACACAAAAATGAGGACGGTACATATAGCTGTGCACCCGTCAGCGACAACACCGCCATCCCAGGTGATGCAGACAAACCTGTCTGCACCCATGAGGATGACTGCGGTTACACCGAAGCTATCGAAGGTGCAGACTGCAAGCATACCTGTGCGGAGTGTACGCGTTTGCCGGTACAAGGAGCGATGACAAGAGCGGGGGGAAGATTGCCACTCACCATTACAATACCAAAGATTACAATACAACAGATGGATCCTATTCCGGTAATAACGTTTGACGACCTAACCTTTGAGGGACTTAAAGCGGGAGATGACGGCCCCACATTATTGCGGGCGGCAAATGCGCGATTTATCGGAGTTCCAAAAAATTCTTTGCATACGTCTAATGGCAATCTCCAACTTCAATTTAGTGAAAATATGCTTCCCGACTACGACATAACTGTCGTTAACGGATCTTTTTCCATCGACAGCAAGATCTTTGCCTCGCATCCCTTTTCCATTTCTCCGGAAGCTTCCTATATAGACGGATCCGGAAGGCCTTGGTATGCTGGTCCAATTACATTGACGGCAACAGATCCCGTATTTCCTTATATCTATTTTACCGGAAGTAAGGATAAAATAACAAACAAAATTGTGTTGACAAAGGAAGTCAGTCAAACAGGTCGTGGTGAGCCATTTCGTGTCTCTATTGATGATATTGGCACAAATTGTTGGGTTAATTATAACTGGCCTAGTCTCAACCAGTTTGATTACAAAATGGATCTTACTCCGCCAAATATAAGCCTCACTGATAACCTGACATCCACCACCACATCGGTGCCAATACGAGTATTTGTCAACGATAATAATGCGTCGGGTGGTATTGGATCTGATGTAAAAGCAGTTTATTATACGTGTGTTCCGGCAGACGTAGCAACCCCCATTGTCCCAACGGCAGAGGCAATCATTGCAAATAATATTGTGGGCACTGAGGATAACAACGGTATTTATAATGCTACAATCAATGGTCTAAAGCCCAATACGGGTTATATTGCGTATACCGTAGCGGTAGATAATGTTGGAAACATCTCTAAAGTTAAAGCGACAACACGATTTTCAACTCAGGCGGAAACCCTTGCAGGGTCAATCGAACTGAGTACGACGACACCAAAGGTGGGAGATACAATTACAGTTACCGCTAAGTTAACCAATCAAGAACCTGGTGCACTTACATATACATGGTATTATGTAGGCGGATGGAATCCCCGACACATAGGAGAAAGCTATACGGTACTGCCTGAGGATTTAGGAAAGGGCCTTGGTGTGGTGGTTTCCTCGGAACAATGTCAGGGGGATTTGAGAGCATCAACAGCAGGCGTTGTCAAAGCTGATCAGGCTGCACTCACTTTTTCACCGTATGCAACTAAAAAAACCTATGGCGATCCCAACTTCACTTTGACCGCCACGGGCGGCACTGGGACAGGCAACATCACATATATGTCAAGCGACGACCAGGTTGCAACCGTCACCGACTCTGGTGAGGTCACAATTGTGAAGCCAGGAGACTTTACAATTACTGCAACAAAGGAAGGAAACGAGTCCTACGAGAAAGCATCGGTTGTCTCCGATACAATTACAGTAGCGCAAAAAGAGGTGACCGTTACTGCCGTAGTAGACGAAAAAGAATATGATGGCCGAACCACAGCATACGTAACCTACACAGTAAATGGTGTAATCGGAACAGAAGACGTTAGGGCTGACGGTACAGCCGCCTTTGAAAATGCCAATGCCGGCATCGACAAAACTGTGAATATCACAGGCATTAAACTTAAAGGTCTAAACAGCGCTAACTATCAACTCAGCAGCGCAAGTGCTACTGCCAAGGGAACCATTTATAAATCATCCATTAACGCAACCATTGATTCGATTCGTGCGGTAGACTTTACCGGCAGTCAAATCAAACCGTCTTTAACAGTAAGAATTGATGATGGTATGTGGATTGAAGCCACAGATTACACCGTGGAATACGGCACAAATATGGATGCAGGAACAGGCTCTGTTACTGTAAAAGAGGCAACAGGTGGCAACTACGCCTTTAAGGATGTTACCGCAAACTTTACAATCAACAAAACGGCTTATACAGGAACTGCGGTCACAGGTACAAAGGTAATGATGCAAAACACCAGCCAGACCGGCGTGACGTTTGACCTAAAGACACTCACCTTCCCGGCAGGATTTAAGGACAAGACCTTTGGTGCAGTAAGCTACAGTGCTAATACAGATGGCGTACTGACCGGAATTCCAAGCATTAGAGGTACGAAAATTACCTTTGATGTCGACTCTGTGGTTAAGGACAAATCCGGTGTAATTGACATTGTGGTTAGTAGCAAAAACTATACCGATTACATTGCAAAAATCACGGTCACCACAGTGGAAAAACTACCTGTTATCATTAACGGTACAGCCGCAACTGGGCTTGTATATAACGGCTCTGCACAGAAAGGTTACACCGCAGTGTCGGTAGAGGGTAAGAAGGTTCCAGTTAGTGAACTAGACTTCATCTATAGAGGTACAGATAAAAACGGCACAGCCTATGGTCCGACCACAATTGCACCGACCAAGGCCGGTGATTACAAATTGGTTGTTTCTGTTAAAGTCAGCAACACCACCTATAGTGGCGCAAGTTCTGATATTATCTTTGGCATCGACCAAAAGGGACTAGTTGTTATGGCAAAGGATCAGTGCACTTATCAGTACAAGGAACTCCCTGTAACAGAGCTTGTCTATAATGGCTTTGTAAACGGAGAGGATGCGACTGTACTTGGCACATCTGCATACACTGCGGCGCATGCCGCAACAGATACGGAAACGGCGGGTGAGTTTGCAATCGACGTATCGGGTAGCACCCCGAACAAGAATTACAGCATCACAACTACAAATGGCAAGCTGACCATTCAAGCTGTTTCTCCGCCCGAGCTCACCAATTCAGAACCGCCCACGTTGCCGATTACCAAACCGCAAATCGTGGCAGAGCCGAAAGACTCCACGAAACGTCTCCGCATGTTCTTCAGTTCAGAGCTTGTAGCCGGGGAAAAAGAAAATGCAATGGCGCAGATTCCCGTTACGGCGGGTGCAGTTACCATCACCCAAGAGGTTGAACTTCAAGTCAGCGATGATGATGGTGCTACATGGACAAAGGCAACGGCGGCAGACGTAAAAGGTGGCAAGATGCAGGTCATGTGGCCCATTCCACCTGGAACAAGTCCTAGTAGATATACCTATATGGTTTACCATTTTGTAAACGGCGCAACAGCAGCTCCCAAGGCGATTGAACCAATCGTTAGCGTGTCGACAAACTCCCTGTCTGCAACGGTAAACTCGCTGAGTCCGTTCGTGATTGTGGCAACGCCAAGGGCTGGCGACGATTCGTCATCAGAAACTTATTACTATATTAAAGCAACAGCAGGTCCCGGTGGTTCTATGAACTCTCCCGAAAGAGTAAAGGTAAGAGCTGGCAAAAGCGCAGGTTTCACCATCAATCCCGACAAGGGCTATCAGATTGAGGATGTACTGGTAAATGGCAAGAGCGTCGGAGCGAAAAACTACTATGTGTTTACCGATGTTTACTCTGACCAGACCATCCATGCAACTTTCAAGAAGGCTGAACATAACAATCCGCAGACTGGCGTGTCCATTGCCGAGGTTGCAACTATCCCCGTTCGATTTGAGGAACTATTTATAAAATAGTACCATATCAGACGCATGAAAATAAACGCAAGTTGGCGGCGATAGGCATAGTGGTCTATCGTCGCCTTTTGCATAACAAAGTGGCTGACACCGTCACAGAAAGAAAACTATGAAACAAAACGAAAAAAAGAAAATATATCTT
>JAVXHR010000035.1:0-13715 GCA_036656795.1 Lachnospiraceae bacterium
AGGAGGAGATTTTGTGAAACTGGAATTGGGAAATATAAAAATTAAAGACCTTCAATTTTCAGATTGTATAGAAGTAAAAGAAGGAATTGTAACTGTATGTAAAGAGGAATTAGAAAAATTAGTGTTAGAAGATGAACGAATTATTAGTGTTAAATTTGAAATTGCAAAACCGGGAGAATCTGTGAGAATCACACCGGTAAAAGATGTGATTGAGCCAAGAGTGAAAGTATCAGGATCAGGAAAGATATTTCCGGGAATTATTGCGAAAGTAAAAGCAGTTGGAAGTGGCAGAACACATGCGTTGGTTGGGATGAATGTGGTAACAGTAGGAAAAATCGTGGGATTTCAAGAGGGAGTTATAGATATGAGTGGTCCTGCAGCTGCATACTGTCCATTTTCCAAGACTTTGAATCTGTGTATGGTTTTAGAACCAAAAGAAGGGTTAGAAACACATCAATATGAAGAAGCAGCAAGATTGGCCGGATTTAAAGTGGGAGTTCGTATTGGAGAAGCAGGAATCAATGTAGAGCCGGATGAAGTGATTACTTACGAGACAAAACCATTGTTAGAGCAAGCAGCACAATATCCAAATCTTCCAAAGATTGGATATATTCATATGTTACAATCTCAAGGGCTGCTTCACGATACCTACTATTATGGAGTAGATGCAAAACAGATAGTTCCGACATTCATGTATCCGACGGAGATTATGGACGGTGCTATTGTAAGTGGAAACTGTGTGGCACCATGTGATAAAGTAACAACCTATCATCATCTAAATAATCCGGTAATTACAGATTTGTATAAAAGACATGGAAAAGATTTGAACTTTATGGGAGTTATTTTAACCAATGAGAATGTATTTTTGGCTGATAAGGAACGCTGCTCGGATATGGTGGCAAAGCTAGCGTCATTCTTAGGATTGGACGGAGTAATCATTACGGAAGAAGGATATGGAAATCCGGACACAGATTTGATGATGAATTGCAAGAAAATTACACAACAAGGTGTTCATGTAGCACTTATTACAGATGAATTCCCGGGAAAAGATGGAAAATCTCAATCCCTTGCTGACAGTGCAAAAGAAGCAGACCTTCTAATCTCCTGCGGTCAAGGGAATGCAATGCTTCATTTTCCTGCAATGGAGCATGTAATTGGAATGCTAGATTATATTGAATCACAAATTGGTGGAAGTGACGGATGTGTCGCAAAAGATGGAAGTTTTGATGCAGAATTGCAGATTATTATCGCATCTACAATTGCAAATGGATATAATCATCTGGCGGCGAAAGGATATTAGAAAGGAGCGGAAAATGGGAAAGAAAAAGATAGTACACTATATAAATCAGTTCTTTGGAGGAATTGGTGGAGAAGATAAGGCGGACTATAAACCTGAGATTCGAGAAACAATTGTAGGACCTGGTGTTGGTATTGCAGCAGGGCTTGGAGATGACTACGAAATTGTCGCAACAGTTATCTGTGGGGATAATTATTTTGGAGAACATATTGAAGAAGCACTTGCGGAGATTTTAGAGATGATTCGTCCTTATCAGCCGGATCTATTCTTGGCCGGACCTGCATTCAATGCAGGTCGTTATGGTGTTGCTTGTGGAACTATTGCAAAAGCAGTAGAAAAGGAATTGGGTATTCCAGCACTTACGGGTATGTATGAAGAGAATCCTGGTTCAGATATGTTCCGCAAGGATTTACTTATTGTAGCCACACCTAATTCGGCAGCAGGTATGCGAAAGATGATTCCAGTCTTTGTAAATCTAATCCAAAAACTTGTAAAGGGTGAAGAAATTCTGGGACCAAAAGAAGAGGGCTATCTGGAGCGTGGAATACGTGTAAATTATTTTCACAAAGAAAGAGGGTCTGCCAGAGCGATTGAACAACTTGTTCGCAAATGTACAGGGCAGGAATATGAAACAGAGTATCCGATGCCAACATTTGATCGAGTAGAACCAATGGCACCGGTTACAGATATTAGAAAGGCAAAGATTGCTGTTGTTACGTCCGGTGGAATTGTACCACAAGGTAATCCAGATCATATTGAATCCTCTAGTGCAACAAAATATGGAATCTATGATATTACCGGTATGGAACAGATGAGACCGGAAGATTTTACTACCGTTCATGGTGGATATGACCGTCAGTTTGTATTGGAAAATCCTAATTTGGTCGTGCCTCTTGATGTGTTGCGAGAAAAAGAAAAAGCCGGAGAAATCGGGGAACTGGCTAATTATTTTATTGCAACTACCGGGACAGGAACCTCTACCGGTAATGCCAAGGGCTTTGGAGAACAATTTAGTAAGAAATTGGTTGAAGATGGCGTGGAGGCAGTAATTCTAACCTCCACATGAGGCACTTGTACGCGTTGCGGTGCAACAATGGTAAAAGAAATAGAAAGAGCCGGAATTCCGGTGGTACATATGGCAACTGTCGTACCAATATCGTTGACTATCGGGGCTAATAGAATTGTACCGGCAGTGGGAATTCCATATCCATTAGGAAACCCAACTTTGGGAGCGATAGAAAGTAAGAAAATCCGTACAAAGTTAGTAGAAAAAGCATTACAGGCACTTGGAACAGCAGTAGATGGACAGACCGTGTTTGAATAAAGAACGTGTAAGATAGACATAGATTGACATAGATAGACATCCTTATAGAAAGAGCCCTTGATTTTATAGAAATTATAAAATCAAGGGCTCTTTTATGTTTCAAATTGAATTTGTAGAAAGGGATAAAGTTTTTAATATTAGTACATAATATGAGTATTGGAATGTGCAATTTTTGAATAATTGTATTTAAGATTTGAGAAAGTCAGGTGATCAGATGGCAATAAAAGGTGGTCAAAGTTTGCAGTTTGAAGTGGCGCCATACCTAATTAGTAGTGGCTCGATTGTTGGAAAAAAAGAATCGGAAGGACCCTTGGGTGCATTGTTTGACATGGTAGGAGAAGATGATTTGTTTGGGGAGAAGACATGGGAAGCTGCTGAAAGTACCATGCAAAAAGAGGCGTGTTTATTGGCACTAAAAAAGGCTCGATTGGAGGCTCGACAAATACGTTATTTATATGGGGGAGATTTATTACGCCAAGGGATCGCTACTTCTATGGGCGTGGAGACATTACAAATCCCACTCTTTGGGCTTTATGGGGCGTGTTCCACTTCGGGGGAAGCGTTGGCATTAGGCGCAATGAGTGTGGCAGCAGGATATGGGGATTATATTCTGGCAGTGACGTCAAGCCATTTTGGAAGTGCGGAAAAAGAATTTAGATTTCCTCTTGGATATGCCAATCAGCGACCATTGTCGGCTCAATGGACAGTTACTGGAAGTGGAGCTTTTGTAGTGGGGACGCAAAAAAGTCATGTAAGAATTACAGGGGTTACAATAGGAAAAATTGTAGATTACGGGCTAAAGGATTCCCAAAATATGGGGGCATGCATGGCACCTGCGGCATATGATACGATTCTACAAAATCTGAATGATTTTAAACGAGATGGGCAAGCTTATGATCAGATTATTACAGGAGATTTAGGGGCAGTCGGTCAAAGCATCTTATTTGATTTTATGCAAAAAGCCGGAAAAGATATTAAACGGAATCATATGGATTGTGGAATGACTATTTATGACAGACAAACTCAAGATACGCATGCAGGTGGTAGTGGTTGTGGCTGCGCAGCAACTACGCTTAGTGCTTTTATTTTACCAAAGATTGAAACAGGGGAATGGAAACGGGTGCTTTATGTTCCAACAGGCGCATTGTTGTCTACTGTTAGCTATAATGAGGGTGAAAGTGTTCCGGGTATCGCACATGGGATTGTGCTAGAACATTGTTAGAAAATAAGGGGGAAAGATATGGAATATATCAATGCATTTTGGGTAGGAGGACTTGTATGTGCTGTCGTTCAAATCTTATTAGATCGCACTAAATTAATGCCGGGGAGGGTGATGGTGTTGCTTGTGTGTACTGGAGCAGTGCTTGGAGCTTGCAATATTTATGAGCCATTTCTAAAATACGCCGGAGCGGGAGCAAGTGTTCCATTATTGGGATTTGGAAATGTACTGTGGCAGGGAGTCAAGAAAGCCGTGAGCGAATTTGGATTTATGGGGATTTTTATGGGAGGATTTACTGCCAGCGCGGTAGGGATATCCGCTGCATTGATATTTGGGTATTTGTCATCATTTTTATTTGAACCGAAGATGAAAAAGTAGTAAAAATATATTGCGTTATACGAAAGATAATGCTATGGTAATAATGTCGATTTTTGTTATTATCTTAGGAGGAAGTATGAATTATACAAATATTATTATCCCTTTTGTAGGAGGACTTGGGATGTTCATCTATGGCATGCAAATTATGGCTCAGGGCCTTGAGAATGCTGCGGGAAACAAGATGAAATCATTGCTGGCTATCTTAACAAAGAATAAGCTTTTTGGGGTGTTATTGGGAGCGTCTATTACTGCAATTATCCAAAGTTCATCGGCCACAACTGTTATGGTAGTTGGTTTTGTAAATGCAGGGATTATGAATCTGACTCAGGCCATGGGTGTAATTATGGGCGCGAATATAGGTACCACGGTAACTGGCTGGTTAGTATCCAGTGTGGAGTGGGCCAAGTTTTTGAATCCGGCAATGTTGGCACCAATTGCAATTATGATAGGTGTTGTGATTATGTTAACAGGAAAACGACATTCTACAAAAGATATTGCCAGTATGGTTGTGGGATTTGGTTTGTTATTTGTAGGAATCACGACAATGTCAACAGCAGTGGCACCGTTACAGGAATCAGAAGCATTCTGTAGCATCTTTGTGACACTTGGAAAAGATCCGTTACTTGGAATTCTAGCAGGAGCGTTAGTTACAGCAGTGATTCAAAGTTCTTCGGCATCGGTGGGAATTTTGCAAAGTTTGGCAGCGGCAGGGTTGGTTCCATTTAGTGCAGCGATTTATATTATTATGGGTCAGAATATTGGTACTTGTATTACCGCAATTTTGTCTAGTCTAGGTGCAAAGAAGAATGCAAAAACGGCAGCTCTTATGCATTTATTATTTAATATTACGGGAACCGTAATATTTAGTATTGTAGCAATTATCTACTTCCAAGTACTGAATCCATTAGCAGGAGTTGGCATTATCAGTCAGACTCAGATCAGTATGGTTCATACTGCTTTTAATATTGGAACAACGGTATTACTATTCCCGGTATCTAATTACATCATTAAACTTGCAAAGAAGATTGGAAAAGTAGATGAATCTGTTCAAGATGACAGTAAAGTCCTATTAGATGATAGAATGTTAGAAACTCCAAGTATTGCGTTACAATCAACGGTAACAGAAGTGATTCGTATGGGTTATATCGTCAAAGGGACACTTGCAAAAGCAAGAGATGTTTTGTTTGAACATAAACAGGAACGAATTACCGAGATTGAAGATGAAGAAAAGAAAGTGGACAGGCTAAGTGCGGGTCTTACAGAATATGCAATCAAGATTACGTCTTTGACCATAAGCCAAAGAGAACACCAGGAAGTTGCTCATCTATTGCAAATGGTATCAGATATGGAACGTGTAAGCGATTATTGTGAAAACATATCTGAATTTGCAGATACCTTGTATGAACGTAAAGCAACATTTTCACAAATAGGTACAACAGATATCAAGCATATGTTTGAAGTGTGTATTGATAGTTACGTCTATGCATTAGAGGCATTTGAGGAACAAAGCCGTGAAAAAGCATTGAAGGTAATTGAAAAAGAGACAGAAGCAGATGGATTAGAGATTAGTCTTAGAACAGAACATATTAAACGTCTTGCAAATCAACAATGTAATACGGAAGCGGGAATTGTATTCCTAGATACCTTAGTCTGCTTAGAACGTATCTCAGACCACGCAAGAAACATTGCAGAAGAGGTGTTGGAACAAGTATCGTAGTGTGGAGTGGAACATATTATAGACAGAACATATCAATAAGAGAATAAGCGCAGATATCAAAGCGGATTGCTTGAGAATATAAACTCAAAGCAGTCCGCTTTTGTTTTGATGTTTTTAAAGTGATTCCAAATATTTTGTAATGTAGGTAAGAGCAGCACCGGTAGCATACATATAAGGAACAGTACTTCCTTGAAAGATAAAAGGAAATGGCTCTGGGAAAGCAGATTTTTTACGAATTTGATGATGTAAAAATTCAAGATCGGTTTCTGTTATATAGGAAGCGAGGGAACCTTCCAAGATGACAGGACTATTTATGATTAGGTGCAGGTTTTTTATCAATATGGAAAGATGTTGTAACAAGGATTTCCAACGTCTTACACGTTCTTGAACTCCTTGTTGCTTTTCTTTAAAAAATGTAGAAAGTTGTTCTCCTTCTTCAAGTAATGCATTGACAGAACAATAGCAAGTAGCGCACCCTTTCTGTCCACAGGCACAATCTGTTCCATCTGGTATTAAGGTAAGATGTGCAATATTATTATGTTTGTCAGAATTACCAGTATATAGATTTCCGTGGATAAGAAATGCACCATCTAAGCACTCATCAAGGGATAAAAGGATTGCGTCGTTAAGTTTAGGCTGTTTCCATAGTTCTGTAGTAGCTGCACACTGGGCAACGGGGGAAAAATGACATGGAATATGCAATTGGTCCTCTAATTGTTGCAAAGGTAGTTCTGAAATGGCAAATCCAATTCCTAAGATTTGAGTGCGCATGGCACCTAAATCTTTTATAAACTCAGTGAGGGCCTCACCAATTAAATGATAATAGTTGGGGGTAGTGGCATATGGTAGATAGATAGACTTATATTGTACCAGGTGTCCATATAGATTAAGAGCAACAAAAGTAATCTGTCCGTTATGAGTTTCTACACCCAATGCTAATTTAACAGTTGGAATAATAGAATATGCAATTGCTTTGCGCCCGATATGGGAGTCGAGCTGTCCATTTTTTTGAATAAGAGATGTTTCTAATAAAAGTCCCAGATATTGTGATATGGTAGGAAGACTCATATTCAATGCGTTGGCAATAGATTGCTTAGAAGAGTCTTTATGTTTATAAATATAGTGATAGACTTTAGAACAATGATTTTTCTTGATTTCACTAACATAATGTTCGCTCATAAATCCCCCTTTATAATATGTATTTTATAAAATAGTATAACATATATAAAAAGAAATATAAAGCAATTTTATAAAATACATAATATTAAGAATTAGTTAATGTATTCTATCGTTTATATTATGAAATATATCATATGATAACGCTAGAAAATATGTATTGAGTTACGTAAAAATAAGTAAAGGAGGGAAAATGTGAATAAAGTAATTGAAGTGAACCAGTTATATAAGTTGTATCGTGTGGGTGATACAATTATCCGAGCCCTAAATGGGGTTTCGTTTGAGATCTATGAGGGTGAATTTTGTGCCATTGTAGGAACTTCGGGTTCCGGAAAATCAACATTACTTAATATGCTTGCAGGATTGGAAAAACCAAGCAAGGGTGAGGTTATTATTAATAGAGAACATATGGAACATATGACGGAAGATCAGTTAGTAAAGTTTCGACGCGAGAATGTGGGGTTTGTATTTCAATCATTTAATCTTATGGCAACAATGAATGCAAGAGAAAATGTTGCTTTGCCACTGGTGTTTCGTGGAGAATCAAAAGAAACGAGAATAGAGAAAGCTGATAAGATGTTGGATTTAGTTAGTTTGCAGAAACATAAACATCATCTGCCTACTCAGATGTCAGGTGGGCAACAACAAAGAGTAGGTGTTGCAAGAGCACTGGTGGTAGATCCAAAGATTATATTTGCAGATGAACCAACAGGAAATCTGGATTCCCACACATCCAAAGACGTTATGACATTGATGCAAAAGATTGTCAGAGAACAACATAAAACGTTAGTTATGGTTACCCATGATGACCACTTGGCAACTTATGCAGATAGAATATTTCATATTATAGATGGGGAGATTGTCAAAATCGAAGATAATAGAGAACATAGAAGGGAAGAAAGAGATGAGACAAAGTAAGAGGATAAGTGCATTTTTTATCATGATATCCATGATGGTAACACTTGTACCAATCAGAGTAGCAGCTGCAGGAGAGGCGGTCAAATTAACTGCATTAGGAAGTGGGGTATTGACATATCAATACGATCAGACCAAAGAGTTAAAACTTCAGATTCAAAATACAGGTTCTACAGAATTAAAAAATGTAAAGATTACACCACAATTAGCGGAGAATACAGATGGCTGGCCGTTTGAAATTGAAAATATGAATTACAATATGACCATTAATACACTGGGCGTTGGAAAGGCAGAAGAGATTAGTTATTCTTTTACAACAAGAGAAGATGTACCGAATAAATACTACAATTTGAAATTCAATATTACTTCTGATGAAGGGCTGAAGACAGAACAAGGGATCTATGTGAAAACAGTAGCAAAACCGGTTGCCCCACAGGAACCATCCCAACCGGCGCCATCGGAACAACCAACACCACCATCTGGTGGCAGCGGAGATATTGGTGGGGGAAGTGACGTATCCACAGGTGGAGGAATCTCTAATGGAGAACCAAGTGCAACCAGTGGAGGCACGGGATCGGTACCACGTGTGATTGTAACTGGATTTACAACAGAACCTGCTGAAGTAAAGGCGGGAAGTAACTTTAAGTTAATTATACATCTAAAAAACACATCTAAAAAGACAGCGGTCAGGAACATGCTATTTGATTTAAATGCTCCTACAACCGGTAAAGATGAAGCAACGGTAGCACCATCATTTTTGCCGGTATCCGGTTCGAGTGCAATGTATCTAGATGGAATTGGAGCAAATGGACAAAAGGATATTTCCATTGATTTGAATGCCAAATCGGATTTGACACAGAAACCATATAGTGTAGAAATGAGTATGAAATATGAAGATGGACATTCCACTCAGTTTGAGAGTGCGTCTAGTATTTCAATTCCTGTGAAACAAGATCCAAGATTTGAGTTTAGCAAATTCACGCTTAGTCCGGAAAGTATAGCAGTAGGCGAAGAGGCAAATGTTATGTGCAATCTGTATAATCTGGGACAGATTAAACTGTATAATGTAAGAGCGAAGTTTGAAAGTAAAACAATTACGGCAGAAGATGTGTTTGTTGGAAATGTAGAACCAGGAGCCACAGCAGCTATTGATGGCATGGTAACAGGTAAGGAATTATCCAAGGATAAAGGGGAGGTTAAATTAATCCTAAGTTATGAGGATGAAGGAGGAGTAGTTACGACTGTAGAAAAGCAGTTTGAACTTACTGTAACAGAGCCTATAGATCAAGGGGCAATGATTGGTGCGGATAAGGCAGAAGTAAAAAAAGGACTTCCAATAATTCCAATTGTGATAGGGATATTCATGGTCGGAGGTGCGATTGCCGGAGTAGTTATCTATAAGAAGAAAAAAAAGAAAAAATTAGCAGATGAGGAGGAAGGATTAGCCGATGAGTTTGAGAGACTTACTGAGGATGAGTTGTAGCAATCTAAAGAGAAGAAAACTTCGGACCTTCTTAACGGTGCTTGGTGTTGTAATTGGCACGGCATCGGTGGTGTTAATGATATCGTTGGGACTTGGAATGCAGCAGTCATTATATAAGGAAGTAGAGCAATCGGGAGGGCTGACAAGTATTCAAGTGAGTGCTCAAAATACATCAACCGGTGGCATGGGTATGGCACAAGAAGTTTCAGACACGAAGAAAGAAACGCAATACATTACCGAAGATGTAATTAAGACATTGCAAAAGTTAGAACACGTGAAATTGGCAGCACCTGTACTTATGATTCCATGTTTGCTTTTGAAAGGAAATTATATTGGAAATGTGGAGTTAACAGGTATGAATCATGAAACATTAAAAGCCCAGAAGATTCCACTTGTAAAAGGGGGGGCACTGCCTCGCATTCGAGGGGGGACACTCGATCTTGTAGTTGGGAATGGTGTGATTACTTCTTTTTACAATAAGAATACCAATAAAGGATATTGGGACGAGGGTGAGGTTCCCAAAATTGATTTTAAAAAGGACCAGTTATTTCTCATTCTAGATTCGGATGCATATAATGCAACTCAAGAAAAAAGTGGAGAACCAGGAATGGGAACTGCAGAAAATGGTGGTCAACAGGGGGAAAAGAATCAAAAACCTATGGCGCCACCAAAAAAGCATGTAGTTCGGGCAAGTGGAGTGGTCACAGGAGATATACAGACCTATACACCGAATTTTAATAGTGTATTTTGTGACCTGGATACGTTGATGTTAACATTAAAAAAGGAGTTTGCGGGAAGAACCATTCCGGGACAACCAACAACCAAGGCCGGAAAGCCATATAAGCATATTATATATTCCTTAGCAAAAGTAACGGTAGATAATATAGACGAAGTAGAAGATGTATCCAATACAATCCGAAATATGGGGTATGAGGTAACAAGTAATATTGAGTATCTTAATAGTGTGAAAAAACAGTTTGCAATTATTCAGGCTGTTCTTGGTGGAATTGGAGCAGTCTCACTCTTTGTAGCAGCCATTGGAATTGCAAATACAATGATGATGTCCATCTATGAAAGAACAAAAGAAATAGGTGTTATTAAAGTATTGGGGTGTGGACTGAAAAATATTAAGCAGATGTTTTTATTAGAAGCTGCATTTATTGGATTCTTGGGAGGTGTAATCGGGAATATACTCAGTCTCTTGGCATCACTGGCTATTAATGCAATTGTAGGAACGGCAGGGGCGTCCATGGGATTCTCAGGAGGTATCTCCCACATTCCGGCATGGCTGGTATTGACTTCGCTAGGCTTTGCAGTACTTGTAGGTATGGTGGCGGGATATTTCCCAGCGCTTCGGGCAATGAGATTAAGTCCATTAGCGGCTATTCGAAATGAATAATAAAGAAAGTTTTGCAAAGAGAATCCCCGATTTCAATAATGATGAAATCGGGGATTCTCTTGATTGTGAAGTTACATATAAAGTTATTCTTCTATTACATGGATTTCGAGATAATCGAAATCAATAGAATCCATAAAATTGTCTTGATAAAATCTGGCTTTTCCGTGTTTTTGAAAATCTAGTATAGTGGAATCCAGCCAGATGGGCTTGCTGAGATCGAATTCATAGCATACGCTTTCGATGGCATGAAATATTTTGTGAGTGCGTGTATCGATAGAATCATCACAGATGACAGTATCTTGTACTAATTTATTCTCTTTAAATTCTTTAGCCCATAAACGGAACATAATTTTTCGTCCTTTCATTGCAATATCTCTCGATTATAGCATTGAATTTAAAAGTTTACAATAAAAGACTGTTTTGAAATTTGCTTTTTAAATTCGTTTTGTTGTAGATTTCTAAAACCTATTCATTTGAAGAATCCACATTGACTTTTTACAATTCACGAAGTATATTTAACAAAGTATATAAGAGGTAGCAAAATCAATGATTAGGGAGGATATGCTATGGATGGAGATAAAAGAAGAAAAGAAATTTTAAAGTTGCTTAAAATAAGTGAAGAGCCAATATCAGGAACGGTACTTGCAAAGAATATGGAAGTCAGCCGTCAAGTGATTGTACAGGATATTGCATTACTTCGTGCAACTAATAAAAATATATTGTCTACAAATAAAGGATATGTTATATATGGACAGCAATCAGGAACGGCAACATATAAGAGAATTATAGCGGTGAAGCATTCTGATGAACAGATGAAAGATGAACTCTACACTATTGTCGATCATGGTGCAAAATTATTAGATGTAGTGGTGGAACATGAGGTATATGGGCAGATTGCGGCAGATCTATTTATCTCTTCCAGAAGAGATGTTGATGAGTTTATTGAAAAGATATCGAATCATATAGCGAAGCCATTGAAGTATCTGACAGGAGATGTACACTATCATACAATAGAAGCATCGGATGAAACGATATTAGATAAAACCGAATTGATATTACGCGAAAAAGGATACTTGATTTTACCATAAGATTATGTTAAACTTTCCGAGTGACAAGACATGTGTAAAGACTTTGAGAGGCTAGGGAGAGTTAATGGAAAAATTTAAAAAATTATTGGATCACATTTTTATTGATGGTCTTAGTGGAATGGCACAAGGACTATTTGCAACCTTAATTGTTGGTACGATTATTCAACAGATTGGATTATTGATTGGTGGAGACATCGGTGCGATGTTGGTTGTAATTGGAAAAGTAGCAGCCGCTTTTACAGGCGCAGGAATTGGTGTTGGTGTAGCTTATAAGTTCAAAGAAAGTCCACTCGTTGTATTATCGGCGGCAACAGCGGGAATGGTTGGCGCATTTGCCAGTCAGTTGTTAGCAGGAACGGTATTGACAAAAGGAGCAATGGTTTTTGCCGGACCGGGAGAACCTCTAGGTGCTTTTATTGCAGCATATATAGGAATTGAATGTGGTCATCTTGTATCGGGAAAGACAAAAGTAGATATCTTGGTCACTCCGTTGGTTACAATTGGAACAGGTTCTTTTGTTGGATTATTATTAGGGCCACCAATTTCTGGGTTTATGACCGGCTTGGGTGCCATTATTAATTGGGGGACAGAACAACAACCATTTTTAATGGGAATTATTGTATCTGTTTTGATGGGAATGATTCTGACGCTTCCAATTAGTTCAGCGGCGCTTGGGATTATCTTGAATCTTTCGGGAATTGCAGCCGGAGCGGCAACGGTAGGCTGTTGTTGCAATATGGTTGGATTTGCTGTGGCAAGTTATAGAGAAAATAAAATTGGTGGATTAGTAGCGCAAGGTATTGGAACATCTATGCTTCAAGTTCCAAATATTGTGCGAAAACCGGTGATTTGGATCCCGGCAATCTTATCTAGTGCAATATTAGGGCCTATAGGGACTATGGCGCTACATATGACGAATAATGCCACTGGGTCAGGCATGGGAACTGCAGGACTTGTTGGTCCGATTATGACATGGCAGACGATGATTGCAACAGAATCGGGCATGGTAGTTTTGATTAAGATTTTGTTAATGCAAGTGATATTACCGGCAATATTAACCCTTGTCATTTCAGAATTTATGAGAAAAAAACAATGGATTAAATCCGGAGATATGGCGCTTGATCTATAAAAAAGAAAGAAGGAGTGAGTATGTCGGATATGGGATTCGTTCATATATATTATGGAGATGGAAAAGGGAAAACGACCGCAGCAATAGGGCAAGCGATACGTGCAGCTGGAAATAACTGTGAGGTGTTGTTTTATCAATTCTTAAAGGACAATACGTCAGGAGAACGTATTATATTAAACGAATTAGAACATATCACGTGTATAGAGGGCCGAACAGAAGAGCTGTTCAGCTTTCAGATGAATCAGAAACAGATTCAGGAAAGTAAAGATTATTATCAGAAAAAATTTGCTCAAATAGATAAACAGGTCGTACATTATCAAATGCTAGTGTTGGATGAAATTATTTGTGCGATTCAGGTAGGATTATTGGAAGAAGAACAGGTGATTCGATTTTTGAAACAGAAAAACCAAGAATTGGAAGTTATCATGACCGGAAATGTTCCGAGTGAGAAACTGAAAAGTTGCGCTGATTATATTACGGAGATGAAAAAGGAAAAGCATCCGTTTGATAAAGGTGAAAAGGCGCGTAGGGGAATTGAATTCTAGACTAAAGCCATGCTACGCTCGATTTCGCGCTGCGTCATCTCGCTA
>JAVXHR010000036.1:0-11484 GCA_036656795.1 Lachnospiraceae bacterium
TAGCAAATATGGTGCAATGATTGACTTCACAAAGATAATACCTACATCACCTCAGCAACTAATGCATGAAGCTTCTGCCTGCTGTTCATTGTTCATTCTTAAAATCTTGTGTTCCATAGTTTTAATTTCCTATTCTGAGTTTGATTAGGCGCGCTTCTGCGCGTCCACTCTCATGGTTTGGTCTTGCTTGACCATGTATAAATTGTAACTGATAAACGGGGATGATTTAACGGATATGTATACAGAGTCGTATAGAAAAAGACCGAATGATATTCGAGGTTAGATATGTATTTCCTAGCACTGGTCTTTCTTTCTTCTAAATCAAAGTTCTCTTTTTTACGAAGTACAGGGAATAAATCACGCCTAATTTTCTGAAATGTAAGTCTGTCAATGACAGATGTATCAAAACCTTATTCACAGTCTCCTGCGAAATCGTATTATAGAAGATGATACATTTGCGAAACACGATTCCCTCCACTATACTGAACCTCTTCAACTCCAAACTCAAAATCATGAAACCTGGTTTTCGAAGATACATACACATCATAAAACACCTGGTCCGGCATTCCATGATATTCTATTGCCGTATGATGTGAAATATAGGCACTCTCTGTAATCATGCATGCTATTTAAAAACGGCTAGCCACTGGTGCTCCCGTTTCCCCACTCACACAGGTATACATATTGTTCCTGATTTTCATAATCATTTTTTTGTTCATAAGCCACTTCAACGCAGACCTCAAAATAATAAAAATGAAATTTCCTCTTGCACATAGTTTTTGCTATTATTTTATATGGAGACAAAAATAAGCCCTAACCACTCATGAATGAGGGGTTAGGGGCGTTGAAGTGTCGAAGACACTTATTTATATACCAAAGAATGTAGTCTCTATGGAACATTTTCTAAGCACAGCACCTGAATCATTTGAAGAAATGTAATCACATACACACGCAGAGGATACATCTCCATTAACAGCAGGCTCCCACAGCCGATGTCACCAGCGGTGGGTGACATCGGTTACAGTCGCTGAGAAACTGCCTCTCTTCGTGGTATCGAAACCGAAGCCCCTTTCTTCCCTACCGCAAGCGCAGATGCATGTGCTGCCATTTGCAATGTTTTTTGAACTTGCTGCCCTTCCACCATTCCGCAGAGAAAATATCCGGTAAAGGTATCACCTGCTGCGGTTGTATCTACTACTTCCACTTTTACCGCCTCTTGCTTATATAATTCTTCGCTGCTGCAGTATACTGAGCCTTCCTCGCCTAACGTGAGTACGGTCGTAGCACTTGGGTACAAAGTTCTCATCTTCATGAGAATGGAATGGGGGTTTGTCTCTCCTGTAATCTGGCTCCCTTCCACTTCATTCATTAAGAAAATGTCCACTTTGCTCAAATCGCATTTCTCCAGTTGACTATCAAATGGGGACGGATTGAGTACAACTTTCATACCTTTTTGGCTTCCCGTTTCTATAAGATAATCCACATAATTGATTTCATTTTGTAGGAGAAGAACATCTCCGCTTTCAAAGTGTTTTAACACAATATCTACGTATTCTTTCGTATTTTCTCTATTTGCACCTGGAAATAGGATGATACTATTCTGACCATCATCTGAAACTTGAATAATTGCATTCCCGGTTCTTGTGTCAATTTCTTTAATAAACTCTGTATAAACACCGTTTTCCTCACAAAAATATTTAAGAAATACCCCGTCTTTACCGATCATTCCGGCATGATAAACTTCTACTCCCGCTTTCGCAAGTGCTACAGACTGATTTAAGCCTTTTCCTCCTGGAAAAACTTCAAGACTTTTGGAAGATATCGTCTCCCCGGGTACTACAATGTGATCCAAGCGGTACGTATAATCGATATTCAACGAACCAAAATTTAATACTTTCACCTTATACTCCTTTATGTATATTTCTCGTGCTTTCCCGGACAATCAATGTGGGTTGGAACGTGATACATTTTTGGGAATTGGACTCACTTTCCACTTCCTCCACCAACTGCTTTACTGCTTCCACACCCATATCATATACTGGCTGTCTTACTGTTGTAAGCGGAACATCCAGAATCTCAGAGAAGAATATATCATCATATCCGATTAAAGAAATATCTCCTGGAACAGACAACCCTTTTTTTCGTATACGATTATAGACACCGTAAGCGGACATATCATTAAATGCAAAGATTGCAGTAACCTTTTGTTCCAAAAGATAATCCACAGATTCTGCTCCGCTCTCCTGATTGTAATGTCCTTCAAAAATCAGCTTCTCATCGAGTGAAAGATGGTATTCCTTCAATGCACTTTCATACCCGGCCAGTCTGTCCCTGGAATCCTCAAGTCGCATGGGTCCTGTAACGCAGCCAATCCTTTCATGTCCAAGCTCCAGTAAATGCTTTGTGGCAACGTACCCCCCCTGCTTATGGTTTACAAATACAGAACAACAGTCTGCCTCTTCCAAAAAACGGTCAATCATAACAAAGGGAAGTTTCAATTTTTCGATTAGCTTAATACTTTCCATCGCCTTTTTCTGGTCACTGTCTAGCGACATACAAAATAAAATGCCGTCCACCCCTTTATCTGCCACCACTTGTATATAGGAAAGATCTCTTTCATGCTTATCATTAGTATTGCACAGAATAAGATTCCATCCTTTTTTTCTGCATTCATCTTCCACACCTTTTGCCAAATTGGAAAAAAACACATTGCTTACATCTGAAATAATCAGACCGATTGTCTCTGTTCTTTTTTTTACCAGCCCCACCGCCAGTTGATTTGGGTGGTAATTTAACTTTTCTGCCGCTTCCAGTATGGTGTCCTTTGTACTTTTAGGTATCTTTTTCGCCTTATTATTAAGGACTAATGAAATTGTTGTAACAGAAAATCCTGTATAACTGGCAATGTCTTTAATTGTTGTTCTCAAGTTTCTTCATCCCCAATGCTTATCGTATTTGTAATAATTATACCCTACTTTTCCATATTATGGTTAAAATATTCTGTTCAGCATTCGTATATACTGCAAATACTTTTTTACCTCCACACCCTCATTGGGCTTATGTGCTAAATCTGCTTCACCTGGACCAAATAGTATGGTTGGAATACCGACCATATCCTTTGTCAGTATGGAAGCATCTGTAAAATAGCTGATTCCTGTATAGTCAGCTTCCAAGCCATCTGCTTCTAGTTCCTTACGGATCTTTTTTACCCATGGCTGTTCTGATTCCGTCTCTATCGCTTCCCTTTGATTCAGAATATCGAACTTGACAGACAATTGTTCTTTTGTTCTCACTTTATAGTTGTCAGCAACACTCCTTGCCATCTCCATTATATCATCTGCAGCTTGTCCCGGAACCGTACGTATATCCATAATTATTTCCGCCTCATCCGGCGTCATATTGGGAACGATTCCTCCGTGAAGCATGGTCACTTGTATTGTCTGCTCACCAAGCAGCGGATGGCTATTTTTTTGTATTTCTTCTTTTAGCTCTTCATAGATGTTCATACCATATTCGATAGCATTCACACCTTCCTGCGGATAAGCTCCATGACTTGTCTTTCCACTTACTTTCATTTTTAACCAAAGGCATCCTTTTTGCGCAAGACCAATGCTCAATCCCGTTGGTTCTCCAATCAGAAGAAATGTCGCATCCTCCATCCAGTTTTCTTTTACAATGCTGACTGCACCTATGCCTCCTTTTTCTTCATCACATGTCCCGAAAAAGTATATGGTCTGCCTTGGTACATGCCCTCTTTGCTTCATTCTACCAAGTACATATACCATTGCTGCGAGACCGCTTTTCATGTCACTTGCGCCACGGGCATAGATACAGCCATTCTTTTTTACCGGAATTGAAGGTTGGGTGTCCCATTCTGACATTTTGCCATATGGTACGGTATCCAGGTGCCCATTCCATACCACCTTTTCATCTGTTTTCCCCTCCAACATGGCAATGACATTCGCATGTGTCTTGTCAATCTCCTGAACAACGGCACTCACTCCGCACTCTTTCAGATAATTTGCTAAGAACCAAGCAATCTCCTGCTCATTATCCACTCCGTTCACGCTCGGTATGGATAGCACCTTTTGCAAAAATTCCTCTTCGTTATACTTCTTCATTATTTTGTCAGCCAGTCCAGTATTCCCTTCCACACAACCGGGTACCCTTCCCATTCACAGAAAGTTAATGGTGCCCAGTGCGGTGCACAGTCTGATGTAAATACTGCACTTTTCCCCTTTCCATAAGTACCAAACGCGATAAATGGATCTTCTCCTACGGTTGCCGCCACAACTGCATCTTCTTTTGCAATTGTTTTGTTATAGCCAAGTACCTCTGGCCACTCACCCTTTATATCTCTTAATGCATAGTGGTCGATTTTATTCACTGGTTTTATTCCCTCACAGCACTCGATACGGTCATCCACTGTAAGAACCTCCACCGGAAGAACCTCCTGAACGGCAGTGTCATGCCACTTTCCTTTTGCATCCACTCCAGAGAATGTCATGTAGCCTCCGATCATCAGTAGCCTTCCCCCTTCCATCACATAGTCCCGAATCAAATTGGCTCTATTTGGCATCTTTTTACTGTTAGAAAAGGTTGCCGCCGGAAGAAGTAATGTATTGGAACCTATATCCGATAGGATGACACAATCATATGCATTTAATTCCTCCATCGTATAAGGAAAACTCTCAGATGCTACGTGATTCGGCAAAAATGTAACCTCATACCCATTATCCTCCAATGCTTTTTTTAGCCATTTTTCTCCTGATTCATATGTCGATGTGTAAAAGCTGTCAAACCCCTTTACATGGGTTGTATAGCTCATCCATGATTCTCCTGCAAGCAAAACTTTTTTCATATCTTTTCCACCTTTCTAGTTCATCTTATATAAGGGAAGTTGTCCCACTCCCATATTTTTTCTTGTACCAAACTTACTTACCCAGTAACCCGCCTGCCCACTTGACCGCAGGAATCTGTTTTCAAATGAAGTGATTCTTCCATTTGTAATTACATATGATGCCATCCTATCATCTATATCCACGATTGTAATATTCGCATAGGATCCTTTTGCCAAGTTTCCATACCTTTTCCAGTCTTCATTTCCGGTTCGCTCAAATAATAGCTGTGCCGGATTCGATGTCATTGTAGCCACCGCATCCAATGGACTTAATACTTTTTCTTCTATTAATTCAAGAATACACGGAATATTATCTCTGGTATCTCCAAATCCCTTCATAGTAGACTGGTTCTGACCGTCTGACACCAAGATCTCCACCACTTTGTCGGACAATGCCTGAAGTGCAACATCTCTTGCCCAGCGGTCTGTAAGTATCCCTTCTCTGCCACCAAGACCCTTGCGCAGCATAGACGTTACAAATTCACCGGTAACTCTATCCTCTTTCAGACAGGCAACAATTCTTTTCATGGAATCCACCGGGTCACCATACGTTGTACATCCCACTGCATTGGCATGTCCCAGATGTACAGACATACCTTGGGTTAATTGTAATATGCGTTCTGTATGCGCCACATCCTGAGTATGGGACATGAACAGCATTTGTGACTGTTGTGCAATACGGGCAGCTTTTTTTATTGCCTCATCCGGCAAAAGGCAGTGTCCCATATGTTCCTTGATTCCTACCGTATACATTGCAGTATCATTGGTAATCCAGTTGCGCGTCATTTTTTGTTCCTTTACCGCATCCGACAATTTCCCGCAGAACAATTGAATCAGCTCTTCTTCCGTAAGCATACTGGACAGTACGTTCGCCGCACCAAGGAATACTCCTGTGTTAATCGGAAGTCCCCTGTCCATTTCTGCTCCAAGAAGTGCAGGTGTCATAAATGTATTCCCGGCGCCCGGAGATAATCCGGTTGTAACCCCATCCTGTGCCGCAGTGTATGCTGTGTTTGTATGAATTTCATACAGATCGCTGATATGAAGATGCATGTCAATCAGCCCCGGCCAAATCTGCAACCCTTTACAGTCAATAACGATGTCACCTTTTTTCTCTTCTATGGTCTCTGCCACTTCCGATATACACCCATTTTCCACTAGAATATCCCGGCAAGCATGTAATCCATTGAGTGGATCTATTACCATTCCTTGGGCGAAAAGCATTCGGCCGCTTTTCTCTTGTCCATATATATCCAAATTCCCTTTATGCATCGTTTTGTACATTATTTTGCCCATTCTAAAATGAGATTTGCATAGATTTTAATTGCATCCAGATATTGCTCCACCGTTACATATTCATTCACCGCATGGCACTGCTCCAAGGATCCCGGTCCATATTGAAGGGTAGGACACTTAACAATGTTATACCATGTTCTGGAATCGCATCCTGCCGGAGAACCGACTATTCTCACATCCTTATGCACCGCTTCTTTGTATGCATTCTGAAATGCTCCTACAAAAGGATGATTCAGGTCCATCTCAAACGGGTTGCCCGTCTGAAAAATGGTAATCTTCGGTTTGTGTTCGGAAAGCCATTCATCTCCTTCACAACATTTCAATATGGCATTGGTATATTCTTCTACCACCTGTTCATGACTCATAATTCTTGGCAGATAGTGGACACATGTTTTAAAGCAACAATAATCCGGTATGGTGGAACCTGCTTCTCCGCCATAAATTACTCCCACGTTGCTTGACGGCGGTGGAAGCAGTTGGTGCTTGTACTTAAGCAGCCATCTATGTTCCAGCTCATCAATTGCATTCATGAGTTTTCCAGCCTTTTCGATGGCATTTACACCTGTAAGTTTCAAACCGGAATGTACGGCAATTCCTTCTACTTCCACTTGGAAAAACACCCAGCCCATATGTGCCACTATCAATTCATAATTGGTAGGCTCGCACACTACCACAGCATCTGCTTTGACACCGCTCATCGCCGCACAAAGAGAGCCATTCCCGCCCCCTTCTTCGTCACATACGGATGCATATTTGACTGTCACAGGAAGTTCAATTCCCGCATCACGAAGCAGTGCAACTCCCATGGCAGAAGCCATCAATCCGGCTTTCATGTCTGCCACACCAAGACCGGTTATCCGATTCTCAATCACTTGGGGGCTAAGGGGCGGAATACACCAGTTTTTTTCATTCTCGACGGGCATATGATCGATATGACCGTTAAAAAGTATGGACTTATCCGATGCCCCTTTGAATGTAGCATAAACGTTATATCGATTATCATAATTGTGCCCGGTATTACCTTCCCGATAAAGTTCCTTACATTTTAAAATACTTTCTTCCTTTAAATCATCTTTTATCACTTCACATGCGCCAAGTTCCTTGTATAACTCTGCCATGTAATCTTGTCCAGCTGCTTCCAATCCCCCATCTATCCCGTGACCAATATCGTGGGTATCTATACTGCAAAGATTTAACAGGCAATCGATATATTTCTGTTTATTTTCTTCCAGTGCTTGTTCAATTCTGTTGTCACTCATAATACTCCTTTCATCTCTAATAACTTCTCATATATTGCAGCTGCTAATTTTTTATGGTTTACCCGGTCAAGGTGAATTCCGTCATAGAATCCTGCCTGTGCATATAACTGCGCATCCATATAACCATAATGATTAATCTGTGCTATTTCCTTAATAAATCCATGCAATTTTCTGCTTTTTTCTTCGGCACCAATTCCAAACTCTTCGGCAAATGGGCTTTGTTTCATGTTCTTAAGACAAACCGGCGATATTAAAATCACATGGTTTCCCTTTTCCTTGAATATCTGCCCGATACATCCAATTCCTTTCGCAATAACCAATGGGCTTACGTCGTACATATCTTTGCAGTCATTTGTACCAAGCATGATAATTGCGATATCAAAGGGGGACTGTTCTTCCGCACATACATAAGCAGATTCCAGACCATTGACATATGGTTCCATCTCACTATCGCAGGCTGTTGTCCTTCCGCAAAATCCATGTTCCTCCATATGGTATTCTTCTCCCAGAAGTTTAGCTAATATTCCTGTCCATCGTTCTTCCCATAATAGCCTGGTATCTGTCTTTGGTTCATATCCCCAGGTATTTGAGTCCCCATAACAAACGATTGTCTTCATAATCTACCTGCTTTGCAGGCGTTCTACAAATTCCTGTGCATTCAAGATATCTTTGCCCATTCCCAGCTCGCTTGCAATCTCTCCTATTTGTGTTCGCTTAATTTTGCTCTGTTCCAAGATTTGATCATCTTGAAAAATATCTTTTGCGGTTCCGTCTGCAATTATTTTTTTATTTGCCATCGCTACAACACGCTGGAAATTGTCTGCAACGAATTCCATATCGTGAGTGATCGTAATTACACCGACCCCCTTTTCTTCCAGTACATTTAATAGGTGAGACAAGATGTGGATTCCTTTTAAATCCTGCCCTGCGGTTGGTTCATCCAGTATGATATATTCTGGATTGGTTGCAAGTATGGCAGCAATTGTTACAAATTTACGAATGACATATGGGATTTCAAACGGGTTCTTATCCAGAAAGTGTTCAATCTCCATAAGTTTCGCCACTTCTTCAACACGATTTTTAATCTCTGCTTCAGGAAGCTTATAATACTTTGGCATATACGCTATCTCTGTATATACCGATTGATTGAATATCTGGTCATCTGGGTTTTGAAACACATAACCTACATGCCTCGCTATTTTCGCAGTTGTAAAATCTTTTGTATTCTTTCCATCAACAAATACATCACCCTTAAACGGCTTGTGCAGTCCATTCATCATTTTAACGGCGGTTGTTTTCCCCGCACCATTTTGCCCAACAATTGCAACCCGTTCTCCCCGACAGATTATAAGGTTTAGATCATCATTGGCAAGGAAACCGTTGGGATATTGAAAACTAGCACTTCTTAACTCTATTTGATTCATATTCTAACGCATCCTTTCCCTTAATAATTCAATACACTGCGCTTTGGTAACCGGTGTATACGGCAGTATAATTCCATGGTCTTTCAACACCTGATTCAACATCACTTCCTGGGGAAGCATCACACCTCTCTTTACCAAAGACAGGTCGCTTAATACTTCTTTCGTGGAGCCTTTTGCCAAGACTTCTCCATCTCCGATGACAATCACTTCATCTGCATACTCTGCCAAAAGATCAATCTTATGCTCTACTAAAATAATGGTTTTCCCTTGTTCTTTCAAAGTGTGAATAATCTCGAATATACTCTCTGTTCCTTGTGGGTCTAGTTGGGAAGTAGGTTCATCAATCACGAACACTTCTGTGTCCATTGCAATAATGGACGCAAATGCTACTCTCTGACGCTGTCCACCAGACAGGCGATTCGGATCATTTTGCAGTAGCGGCTCAATCTTTAGAAGCTGAGCGATATCAATTACCTTTTGAATCATCTCTTTTTTAGGTACACCCAGATTTTCCAAACCTAGTGCAATCTCCTCAAATACGGTTTTTCTAACACCGCTGATCTGTGTAAATGGATTTTGAAAGATGTATCCGATCTTCGTGGACAGAACATCCTCGTCTACTTCCTTGATATCTTGCCCTTCTATCGTCATACTTCCCTCGAGTTTCCCATTGTAGAAATGAGGAATCAATCCACGCAACAGATTACAAAATGTGGTTTTTCCGCCTGCATTTTCACCGATTACCCCGTAAAACTTCCCCTTTTCAAGAGTAAGCGTCATATTCTTTAATGCCGGTTCCTTGGATAGAGGGTATGTATATGTAACATCCTTTAATTCTATAAAACCCATAGTGCAACCCTCCCCACAATTAATGCTACAAAAGCGATATCGAATAAAATTACAATGATCTTTTCTTTCAACTTTACTTCTGGAAGCTCTGATAAAAAGGTGTGCTCTACGGGAGCGGAAAATGCCCGGGCATCCATGGCAATTGACTTTTCTTCCGTACTTGCAATCGCATTTAGAATCAATGGACCAATAACTGGTATAAATGCTTTTGCCCGTTGGAACACATTTCCTTCCGTTTCAATGCCTCTTGCTTTTTGAGACTCCAAGATAATCTGTGCGTTTTGTCCCAAATCTGTAATCATCTGGAAAGAGGACAATATGACAAAGGATACCATATGAGAAACCCCTTTTTTCTCCAGCATATAGGTGAGGTCCTCCATAGGAGTTACTTTAACGAACAAGATAACCGCCCCACTGAATGCTAGTACAAGTGAAACAATGTTTAATCCTGCAATGATACTTTCCTGGGTTACACAGATACCCCATAGTTGAAAAAGAACTTCTTCCCCCGGCGAAAACGCTGCCTTCACAAGAAATAAAAACACACCGAACAGCAACAGTACCTTCCAATACATGGAGAAAAAAGACTGGAAACTTCCTGCCAAAGCAGACACAAGAATAAAAAATATAACTATACTAAAACCATAAATAAAGTTCTGTACAATAAATGGTGACAAACCAAGCACTAACATTAGATTCAGCTTACTCATTGGATTCAAATCCCGGATAAAGTTTCCGCTTCTCTTAGGTTGCATAAATTGGTTGACAAATTCATAATCCATGAAGAATCCTCCTGTTTTAACATTTTGCAGCCATGCCCTTTCGGTATGGCTGCATGTAGTATTTACTCTTCTCCCTTAAGGAAATATTTTCCGTTAGGAAGCTTTACTGCAAATCTTGCAGGTATTGCTTTTAATACAAAGAAAATAATGATTAAACAAATAATCTTATCCGTCAGTTCTGAACTAAGCTCACTTACAAATGTTGCCGGGAGCACCTCCCATCCTGCTGTCATCAATGTGGTTACGATAACGCTTGCACCGGTTCCTACGAAACCTCCATATAACGTTGCTGTAATGGGAACTGCAATGCACGTAGCGATTAATCCCACCAAAACACCATTTACAATTGCTTTCCAGAATGAAGAAAACATTCCTTTTCTGGCTAAAAATGAAGCAAGTAAACCAAACAGCATTCCAATAATGGTGTATGGGAGCAATGTAGGCAATGAGATTGCATTAATCAGCCCACATCCAAGTCCTACCAGCAAACCGGGACCACCTCCACAAAGTGCACCAACAACAAATGTTCCAATGCTGTCTAGGAACACCGGCAACTTCAAAAGAACTGCCAACTGCCCACCTACTACATTTACTGCAATACCAATAGGGATTAAGAAAATAGTTAGTTTGTTGAATTTTTTCATTTTATTTCCTCCTTCTCATTCGTCAATACCGATTTTTCAATTGGTAAATCGTTTTTCCTAATTTCTATATTTTGATAATACTCTCTGCACTCGCAGGTGTCAATCGTCACATTTCGACGATTTACAACTCTATTTTTCGTATATTTTGACGTAATCAATTGGTTTTTATAAAAATCTGCACAATTCAATTTGATTTTTTTGTGCACTATGACTTTGGATAAATCGTTTTACTTACATATAAAAAAAGAAGAACCATTCATCGCGCCGATAAGCACATGGTCCTTCTCACATCCATCCTAGACTGAAAACCTAGAACAACTATTATGAGAA
>JAVXHR010000037.1:0-9396 GCA_036656795.1 Lachnospiraceae bacterium
TCGTCATATTATAAATCTTCATATAATCCAAAGCAGGATAATTTTTATAGTGAGCCTGAATTATTCATGATAATTCATTCCACAGTGGCTAAAGCCGCATAGTTACAAGCTTTTAACTAAATATTGAATTTCATCTAATAAGTGAATAGAAAAAGAACCCGGCTTTTGTTAAAATAAAGGTGTCTAATCCAAATAAAAACAAAAGAGAGGTTCTCATATGGGTATATTAAACACTATTTCACTAGAAAGCAATAAGCCGATTAAAATAAATTTTGATGGAGGCGATTTATCCTCCGACGCAGGTCTGATTCTCATCAAGGAATTTTCCTGCAAAATGAGTTTTATCAAACTATTAAAAGCAATGTTTAAAACCTATGATACTGCCATGTTCCGATATCATACAGATGATGAAAACCTGACAGACGCAACTAAAAATGATGTTGTTTCCTATGCTGTGCAGTATGGTGAATTCATGTATCAGGCATCTTCCTGGAAATATCCAAGAAGAGTTGTCTGCAAAGTAGAGAAGCCTGTAAACCAGTTTATCCATATGTATACCTTTATTGTTACAAACATGAATTCAAGTCCAAACCAGCTCATCAAATTTTACTGTAAACGTGGCACTATGGAGAACTTCATAAAAGAAAGCAAAAACGGTTTTGATTTTGCTGCCGTCAGCAGTTCATCAAAAATCGCAAATGCAAACCAGCTCCAGATTCACGCTATGGCATACAACATATTTAATTAGTTTAAGCGCCTAGTGCTTCCTGCTGACATGAAAAAACAGCTGGTAGATACCATTCGATTAAAAACTGCTGAAGGTCGCAGCAAAAGTTGTACATTCAGCCAGATATATAACATTCAAGCTTTGCAGTAGCTGCCCATATAAGAATGAATTCTATGAGACCCTAGAGAATATCCATAAGCTACATGTACAGCTGGAATAGCAATAACAATGAACCTTGAAAAACGATAGATGACTTTTTTAGACTCACAGGGATTTTATACCCTTTTTTAGGGGAATCGCCATGCTAATTATCATCATTGTTGGTTCAAAATAGGAAATTGAATTTACATGCAGGTATTATATAGGCATGAATAATTCAGGATAAGTTTTATAAGGTTTCCTTCATCAACTAATTTATTTATTTTATAATGTGTAAATCCCCAATTTTTAAGTTCTTCTGTTGATATTATTTTTTGATTATCTGGTATAAGAATTGTTGTTTGCAACCTAACCTCCACTACCTTTGTTTTTTGACAAAATACTATGCATTTCTTTCAACTTATTTATATGGTGCTTGATCCGAACTAAAAGTTCTTCCACCGAATTTATAACTCTTGTCTTTTTCCTCTTGTTTAATATTCTTTATTACTTCCTTGTTATATTACTTTTCATGCTTTAACTTTTCAATCAATGTCACATCCGCTGGAAGCCATTCTACTGTATTCAGCTTATCCTGTGTCAGCCATTTTGCATCTTCATGCTCCAGAAGAATAAGATTCCCCGATTTTATATTGCAATAAAAACAATCCATGGAAAGATGAAAGGCCGGATAATCATATTCTATTGTATCAATCCGTTCCCCCACCTCTACTATAATATCTAATTCTTCCTTAATCTCTCTTCTTAATGCCTGTTGAGGGGTCTCACCGTTCTCTATTTTTCCGCCTGGGAACTCCCATCCTCCTTTAAATTCTCCATATCCACGCTGGGTTGCAAATAGAGCAATCTGACCGGTTTCATTTCTTTTTTTTATAACAGCTGCTACTACTCTTACTGTTTTCATCCTGTTTTCACTTCCTCTGTTTTTATATTACTTTGAAGATAGCGCAGCAAATCTTCCCGCACTGCATGGTGCATCTTCATTTGAAATTTTGCTATATCTCTTTCTTTTCCTTTGTTATCTCTTTTGTGTCCCGGCATTACCTGTGCAACATCAAATTCCCCCATATAATAAAAGCTCATTTCCGCATCACTTTTCTTTACAAATAAATGCTTATGTTCCGCTTCCATTACATCCTTAACATAGGTGCTTCCAATTCCTCTCCCCATTTGGGAATCCCAGCAAAAGGTTACACTATCTTCAAATTCATCTGCATAATCCGGTTTTCCTTCTGCATAGTTTTTTTCTTCTGTGCCTCCTTCTTTGTGGTAGGTTACGAATATGAATACACTCTCTCCTATGCGCTTCATTCCATAGATTGTTGAGGACAAATCCTTTTCACAATTCATCAAAAGACTAACATCACGTCTGGAATATTTTTCATACAAAGCAAATGGATTCCTATTCTCTTCCTTGGATGCATATTTGTCTTTGTATCGTTTCATTCCCACTTCTACTATATCATTTAACTGCTTGTAAAATTCACTGTGTTCCAGCCTTCTTGCAAAGCTCTCCAATCTCTGCAGCGTACGTTCTGCGTCATAGCGTATGATATCCATATGACAATATCTCTCATACTCCTGTTTATTACTTACAAATTTTCCTTGCAACACATCGATTGCGCTCTTCCATGAGTTGGTATCAACTGTGTATCCATATTTTTCTAAAAATTCACTCTTTATAACATCTACTGAACTTGTTTCCTGTTTCATTATTCTTTGCAAAATTTCAAGTTCGTAAGGTCTTGTCCCACTTAAAACTGTTTTGGACAGGTATTCTAAAATTAATTGTTCCTCTAATGTTATCTTACCCTGATATGCTTCTCTTTCAACTGTTTCAAGAAATGCCTGATAGGTCTTATTCTCACGGATAATTACTAAGGGATCTATCTCCCCATTATCATAAAAGTCCTGCAAATAAGGCACCCGCCCTATGCGATTCTTTAATGACCTATAGCTTTCCTTAATTAGTTCTTTTATTCCCCTAATCTTGTCTATAGATGCAAAAATCTTCTCCTTTGCTATCTCATCAAAATGAACGGTTGAGGCTCCTGGAATGGTGTTATTTCCACTTATAATATATTTACGAATGGTATCTTGATTATATGTACGATCACCAGACAAAGCTATGGGAATCATAAAGTTATTATTATAATTTCCTATAAAATCAAGAATAACAACATATTCTTTTCCCTTGGCCTTTCGAAGTCCACGCCCAAGCTGCTGAATGAATACAATCGGGGACTGGGTTGGACGAAGCATTATCACCTGATTCACTTCCACAATATCTACACCCTCATTTAGTATTTCAACGGAAAATATGTAATCTAGAGGCTGTATTTGTTGGGTTGCCTCCCATTCGTTCATGGCCAATCTCTCAAACGCCCGTTCTCTCTCCTCTTGGGATGCATCTCCATTTAAAGCTATGGTTCGATAGCCTGCATCGTTAAACTTCTTGGATAATTCAATTGATTCCGTAATTCTGCTGCAAAAAACTAATCCCTTTACACGGTCCCCACTATAGCCATAGTAATCTGCCTGTTCCAAAATATGCTTAACCCGTTCCGTACTCACCAGATGATTGAAATAATCAGATGTCATTTTCTTTGTTATCATTTTTTTGTCATCAATCATAGAGACATCACTCACACCAAAATAATGAAAGGGACAAAGTATGTTTTCTTCCATTGCCTGCTGCAGGCGTATCTCATATGCAATTTGATAATGGAAGATCTCATATATATTTCTTCCCTCCACATTGTCCCCTGATTGATCCGGTGTTGCCGTCATGCCAAGCCACAGTTTTGGTTTAAAATAATTCATAATCTTCTGATATATGTTCGCCAAACTGTGATGGGCTTCGTCCAAAATAATACAGTCAAACTCTTTGGGTTGGTACCGGCTCAAATGCTCCGGTCTATTCATCGTCTGCACCGTTGCAAAAACATAGTCTTTCTCATATTCAAGAGCTCCCGCACCTACAAGTCCCATTGAAATAGATTGTCCAAACACTCTTTCATAGGATTTTTTTGTCTGCCTTGCAAGCTGTCCTCTATGAACCAGAAATAACACTCTTTTGAACCCCAATTCGCGCATTGCGAATGCGGATGCATATGTTTTACCCGTTCCCGTTGCTGAAATCAGCAGTGCCCTTTTTTCTCCGGCTTCTATTATTTTTCTGAGATTCATGATAAATCCAACTTGCATGGAATTCGGCCGAAGTCTGTATTTTTCAATTGATGGTAATTCTTCCTGTTTGGCAATTTCCCTCTGTTTTTTTATTATCCAATATTTTTCTTTGTAATGCTCATAAAATTCAGTGAAGGGAAGGGAACAGTCCGCATTCCATAGTTCTGTAAATTCCGAGACAATTTCACTTGCCATCTCTCCCTGTTCCGTTGATACAATCTTCGTATTCCATTCTCGATTGCTGGTCAACGCTGCACTGGTCATATTCGAACTTCCAATTATAATTCTATATATTTCTTCTTTTTTAAAAATATATCCTTTCGTATGAAAACCTTGACTTGCAGCCTCCACATCATACATTTTTAATGTGATATTTTGAAGTTCATTTAACTTTTCCAAAGCCATTGGTTCACTAAAATTCAAATAATTCGTTGTGAGAATTTCACCCAGGATTCCTTTTTTCTCCAATTCTTTTAAGGTCTGTAAAAGAGGCGTAATCCCGCCCATTGTAATAAAGGCAACACTTATTTGAAAACAATCACACCTAAGAAGCTCCTCTTCTACAGACGAGAGCACCTTTTTTCCCTCTTTGTGATTATTGGAAATGAACTGTGACTTATATATTACATTGGATGCGGCACTGCCCTCTATATATGCCGTTTCAAATCCCTCTCTCAAGTCCCTTCGTGTCTCTTCTGTCATCTTGGATCTCCTAATTATTCTACTTATTTTAATTTCCTGTTGCTACGTCAGGTCAAATAGGGGTGCTTATCTCCACAATAATTTATAACTTCAAGAAGGGCTATTCATCATACATGAAAAACCCTTTCTATCTCCTGCTTTGTAATTTTTAAACAATTCCGTCATATACGTTCCTCAATTTTATCATTGTTCAGAACTATGCACGTATTTACTGCATAGGAACTACAATTAGAAGTTCGCCCACTCAATATCTTTCCCGAGTTGGTATGCCTCAAACAGATAATCATGCTTTTTCAAGTCCTCAACATCTCCACAATCAATTCCCACTACGATTCCCGCAATCTCCCAATTCAGAAATTTTGTCATTCCCTTAAAGGAAGCAATTGCACCATCGGCTGCATCCTGTGCATCATCTGCCATTGTCACCATCAATACTGCTTTTTTATTATAATGCAGTCTCCCATCATTGGCATAGAATCGGTCAATCACTGCCTTTATCTGTGCATTGATATCATAGTAATAGATTGGTGAGGAAAAAATAATTGCGTCTGCATTTACAAGGTCCTCTGTTAAATCTTTCATATCATCTTGAAACACACAGCCATCCTCTGTATTTTTGCAATGATTACAACCAATACATGGATGAACCTGTTTGAATGCTGCGTCAAATCTTTTGATCTGATGTCCCGCTTCTGCAGCACCCTTTATAAATTCTTCTGTTAACATTGCAGAGGTCCCGTACTTGTGAGCGCTCCCGGTTATCACTAATATATTCATATTCCGTTCCTCCTTAAATAGGACTTCTTTCTCATTATATCCCACTAAACCCAAAAAATCTACTGGGATTGCCTTTTTAGATCGCGTAAATTTAGGTTTCGATTCTATTATTTGAAATTATCCAATACTATTTCAAGGTTTTCTCTTGTCAAGGTGTAACCAGCTTATAATTTCCTGTTCTAATTTACAGTTATTCTCTAACATAAAATCCATAACCTCGCCAAAGAACTGTATTTCAATTAATGATTTAGCCTTAATAATATCGTTTTTTTCAAGCGGTTTGCAGTACTTTCTATACTGTTTTAGTTCCTTCACACTCATAAATAATGGATTAAATTGAATACCTGTTTTATCTATTAAATTCTTTAGAATATAATACCCATCCGGATCAATATCCCCAAAATGATACCACAAAATACCGTCATTACATTCTGATATCATTTTAAGAAATCTTTGTTTTGCTATATTATGATACCCACTAAGGTATAGGAAGGTTGATTTACTATCGCTAATCCTGTTATAGGATGTCAAATTCTCTACGGTGACTATTTTTTTAGAATTCACCTTAATTGTACAAATCTTATGTATTGTTTCTGAAGAAAGTGCTATGGGATTATCTTGCTTTACTACAATGACCGTTCCATCTTTATAATGAATCTCAACATCACCTTTGAAGAACATATAAGATGGATTGGAATAAACTTGAAATTCTTCTAAAATCACCTTCTTTTTTTCTTTCTCGTCAAGGTTTCCCAGCTCTTCTTTCAACGATCCATATTCCTCTATAATTCTTTCCACTCTGTTCTATCTATCATTATCTATTTATCTTTTGTTTCTTTCTCCGTATCACCAAACGGACTACTACTACCACCATCACAATAAGTATCATTCCAATGCCCAATGCCATCATAGTAATCTTGTTTGGATTTTTTAGTAATTCCACCGGATTCCATGATGGATGAACCTGTTTTCGTCCCATAGATTCTGCGTATTTTGGAGGTACTGTATCCATGGATTTCAGATAGGATGCCAGGGCGTACCATTCCTTTACTTCTTCCCCCTCTTGGTTGTGTATGATTTGTTTTTCAAAATCGGTCACTTTATTTCCTTTTATGTCCTTTGGTGTAACAGATAGGATTCCAAAGGATTTATCATTTACCGCTCCTAGCATTTGTCCAGAATATAGACCGGTGACCACACGATAAAGTTTCTTGTCTTCGATAGGTGCCTTTGTTCCATTTGGAAGAACTTGGGCACAATCGGTCACTTTATTAAAAATCATACGATTTGGATTAAAGGTCCAAGTCATCCCAGATCCATAAAGCTGTGCTGCTGGCATAAGGGGAGTCACAGAAGCATCTACTTCAAAAGCATCTCGTAATTCTTTCCCCGTAAGATATACTGAAATCAATGGATAACCTGGTGTTCCATCGCCACCTACTCCTAAGGAAGATACCTGAAACGCATCCGAGGCTGTAATATTTCCTTTTGCAAAAGAAGCACGCACAACACCGGAAGCCACCACTGCAAAATCCACTGGTTGATAGTTTGCTCCCTCTGCGTCTTGAACGGCATATACATACGAATCCGAAATTAGATTACCTAGGCCATCTTCCTCTTGCTTTAATCCAAGTTCACTAATAGGTGTGAAATCAAAAGGAGACTGTGCCAAAACCTCATCATAAGTCATATGATATTTAGCAAGATAATTCTGCTCAACAATCTCTTTAAAATTTTCCGTTAATTTGCTCATATCTGGATCTGGAATAATAGATTCATCCACCGGAATCAATTTATATTCTAGTGTTGTAAGCTTTCCTGTTTTCTCATTTTTAGAAATGGTAAGACGTCCTAAGTTCTCTGTATATTGACCGCAAGAAACAATGAGTGTATCCTTGACTTTGATTGGAGTTTCTGTTACAGAATGTGTATGCCCTGAGATAATCACATCAATGTCCGGTACGTCTTTTGCAAGCTGCTCATCTTCTGACTTCTTTGGATTTGGATTAGTACCCGCATGGGAAATACATATGATAAAGTCTGCATCTTCCTTTTCCTTAATGGCAGCTACCGTCCGCTTTGCTGCATCTGCAATGGGTTCAAAGTTCATATTCGACATAGGTGCGCTCATATCTGCATCCACACCTAAGACACCAAATACTGCAATTCGAAGTGGAGTTCCATCTTCTTTGATACCCCGCTCAATCATTGTATAATCTGTGATGGGATAATTATCCCATGCTTGCTGTACATTTATGTCCTTCGCTTTCGGCTTATAATTTGCCTGAACGATAGCAGGCAATCTCTCGCCACTTTTCTTTCCTGCATTCAGCATGTCTGCTAGACCATTAGAACGATAATCATACTCATGATTCCCAAGTGTGGTCACATCATATCCCATCGCTCCTAAAGCCCGTAATTCCGGTGCATCTGTGGCATATATTGTTTGAAAAAGAGAACCCATAGAAAAGTCTCCTGCATCCAATGTAATGGTTGTACCTTGTCTTTCATCGTTGCCTTTTGTAACTATTGGTGTGTTACGTTCTTGTTTTAATAATGTACCCAGTCGTACATAACCTCCATATTCACCACCCCCATCTGACGGCATGGGAAGAAAATGATCATGAGTATCATGGGTAAACAAAATAGTAAGAGATTCCTTAGATTCACCTGCACATACAGGCAAAACCATACAATCTAGCATTAGAATAAATATAAATACAAAAAATATTTTTAAAAAATGCTGCGCTCTCTTCATTATACATACCTCTTGCTTTCTTTGCTCGATTATATATCACTGCAGATATTATATCAGATTTTACATCAAATGTCTGAAAAATATCGTATGCACTATCTTCATATGTAGCAGTTCAGCCATGCCATTTAGAATTACATGTGACTACATCACAGTACTTATTTTTCTATCGTGTATACTAAAGCTACAAACAACCTTAAAGGAGGAAACACCATATGAATAACCAAAATATTAAGAAATGGATAAAACCGATTATTTTTATACTTGTGGGTGCCGGACTTGGATTTCTATATTATTTTAATATTGGCTGTGTCGGTACGTGAGGGATTACCTCTAGCCCATTTGGGTCAATTATCATAGGAGCCATTTTCGGATTATTAGCCTCCACTATTTTTTCGAAACCCGATGCTCCCACCGATGATTCTGGTGATACAATACCACCCAAAAAGAGTGGTGGATGAGGACTTTTCCAGTAACGGACAGTTACGAATATCCCTAGATAAAATCAAAACTAACATCCCATAAATTCTTAATATATACATGACGGAAAATAGGCTATAATCAAGATAGCATCTATTTTCCGTTTATGATTGGCGGAATAAAATGCTGGTGAACATAATTGAAAGAGTTGTTGCAAAATAGATAATAAACGATAAAGCAATGGCTCTTTTTTAATTTCAGCAATAGCTTCTCTCTATAAATACCGGTATTTATAGAAAATACTACCAAAACAATCCAGAATATACAATCCATTTTAATTGATGAAAATATTTTTCCGGATAGAGCATTTCGAACTTATGTTTCATCTCATTTTGACACCGATAGAGATGAACAACTTTCTACTGAAGAAATCAACCAGGCTACAGTAATTGATTTTGAGTGGGATGACACTATATCCGATTTGACTGGTTTGAATCTTTTCACAAATCTTGAGCAATTAAAATGTGATAATACAGAAATTTCCTACCAATATACTCATGGTTATTTAAATACAAAAAAAGTCCGCAAACTGGTGATAACACACCGTTATTAATATTGATTGGCAGTGCCATAACAGCAATTGGAATTATTAGAAAAATAAAACCAA
>JAVXHR010000038.1:0-8998 GCA_036656795.1 Lachnospiraceae bacterium
TTCAATTACGAATAATCGAATCAATGGACCACTTTTAAATTACCATAAACATGCAGTTCTTCTAGCTTGGCATCCACTATCTTTTGCACTCAGTACCGAAGGAACGACTGGATTATGCGTCTTGGAGAAGGACTTCAGGCAGAGGGCAATCACAGATCGTTATGCACACTCTGCATTCTGGTTTGAAACAGGTGCTACCAACATGCGAGAACGATATGTTGATTTACAGATAAACTAAACAGGGGTGGATTTTAAAGGCAAACCAGTGGAGCGGAACACAGTTCCGCTCCTGATTCCACACTGCGAAATAATCAGTGGTAAACTATGGAAACTTAAATGCCGGTAATTATGGAAATATAATTGCCAAACTTATGAAAAAGTACTTGCCGTTTACAGCTTCGGGTGTCATATCCCAATATACACCAACCGTTTCTCTGTTAATGCCCAACTTTCTGGCAGTTTGGCTCTTGTGGAATTTCTTCCTTTTATATTCTTGGATTTTATAGTAATCCATCCATTTAGCCATCCTTTCTCCACCTCAGAATGACAGCATATCACTCGATGATGTTCAATAGGTGCTGGATTTTGTTTGCCTAAATCTGCTGATTATAGTTTACCACTTACAGTATACCAAGGCTCTGTTTCATCCAACTGCTGTATGCCATATAGTTTTTCAAACTCTATCAAAAAATCTAGGTACTTCTGTTCGAGAAATGTTCTAAACTTCCAATAAACTGTATGGAGTCCATGTGCAACGTCAAATCCATTCCCAACAATATACAGTTTTTTCATCAAATGAGTAATCTGGAGCGAAATCCATCACCTGTCCGGTGTCAGGAAATCAACATTCCTATTTTTGAGAAATCATAATTCCAGTCTTTTGGAAATCATTTTTCTATATATTTGCCTATAATGGAATAATGCATCGAATGATGTAAATCCATTATAAGGAGATCACTATTATGACCAAGTATCGTGAAATCATAAGGCTAACAAGCCTGGGATTCACACAACGCAACATCATGGCAAGCTGTGGTGTTGCGCAAAAAAACTGTTGTAAAAGTCCAACATCGTACCAAAGAGTTAAATTTTGAATGGCCACCGGAAGATTCTATGACAGATATTGTTTTAGGGAATCTATTGTTTCCTAAAAGTAGCAAAACGGCTACAGAAAAGCGTATGCCAGACTATGCTTACATCCGTAAGGATCTGCTCCGTAATGGAGTAAGCAAAAAGCTCCTATGGTACTGCTATTATTCCGGCCAGAGTGCGCGCACCCAAGGATAAGCCAAATGCAGAGGGCTCCGTTGAAAATATTTCCACTTGGATTATTGCAGCTCTGCGTGATGAACAGTTCTTTTCTCTTGCAGAATTAAATCGCATTATTAGTCAGAAATTAGAGAAATTCAATAAAAAGCTCTTTCAAAAGAAAGAAGGTAGCCGATTGGAACTCTTCCGCGACGAAGAACTGCCATTACTGGCTCCCCTACCTGCTACCTCTTTTGAACTGATGGACTGGAAACAGGCCACTGTTCAGTTTAATTATCACATATCCATCGACGGAATGCTATACTCAGTTCCGTATGAATACATTAAACGCAAGGTAGATGTCAGGGTAACTGATACTACGATTGAAATTTTTTACAACCATAACCGCATAGCTTCCCACAAAAGGCTTCATGGCAGAAAGGGTCAGTATGACACTATTCTGGAACATATGCCGGAGGATCACCAGAAATATCTGGAATGGAACGGTGACCGTTTCCGTAAGTGGGCTGAGCGGATTGGCAACAATACGTACAAGGTAGTGGATGCAATCCTTACCTCCAAACGTGTGGAACAACAGACCTATAAAGGCTGTATGGGACTTCTTAAACTGACTGATAAATATTCAGTCGAACGATTAGAAGCAGCCTGTGAAAAGGCTCTCAGCTATACAGCAACACCTAGCTATAAGAGCATTAAAAACATCCTTACAGCAGGGCAGGATAAATCTGTTGATACTGATTCTGAAATAAAACCAGCAAACACACAAAACAAGTATGGTATCACAAGAGGTGCCGACTACTATCGGAGGTAAATATATATGCCAATCCGCTGCTTCTGATCATTGATGAATGGCTTTTACTGAAACCGACTGATAACGAAGAGAAGGATATATTTGAACTCCTGCATCGGAGACGTAAGAAATCTTCTACGATTTTCTGCTCCCAGTATCTACAGGAAGGGTGGTATGAACAGTTAGGTGGAGAATCAAGTCCTCTTGCCGATGCCATACTGGATCGTATTGTTTATGACGCATATAAAATCAACATCCAGAGCATTGACCCTTCAAAGGATATTTCCATGAGGGAAGTCTATGGACTAGACAAAAACATGAGCGAGTAAACTCGCACTAAGCAACTGATGATTTCCTGTTCCGGACATCTGATTTCCACATTTCCGGAACAGCGATTTCATCGCACAAGAATATTCAGAATCAGCTGGAAAGAAAAAAACTGTCCGAATTGCCAAAGCTGGAGCTTATTTAAAACCAATGCTGGTCCAATGTGCTCTTGCTGCAATTAAAAGTAAAAAGCAACCTTTTAATCCAACTGATTATGAGGAATTGATGGGTCCTCATTACAATCAGCCTAAAGTAACATTAAATAATGCAAATGTTTTTGCTTACTTGGAATCTCAGGGCTATGATACTTCTTTATTGGTTAAATGCAACGATAACTAATTTTGAAAAATAATTTTAACTAAAGGTTCTTAAGAACCTTTAGTTAAAATCGGCTCAAAATCTACTGTTTTTTTCACCTTTTCTCCTCGGGTTTATTATTTCTTCTTAGGTTTTGTTTCTGGCAACTCATCATACATTGCATTAAACAAACCCGTCAAATATTCTTTATTATCAACCTCATCTACCAACAACATTTCTTTTGCCCCCTCATAAGGCAATTCATGCAAAATATTCAATCATAGCAACTTTCCCATCTAGTATCGTAATTATGTTGTCACTAATCATTACGTCAAATGCTTCCTTCAATGCAACTTGTATATTGCCCCCTGTTCTGCCAAATCCAAAAATTCTTGCAACTGCAACAAATAAATCTTCCTGTGAGATTCCATATGCATTGTTAAGTACCAATTTCATTGCTTCAATTATTTCTTCCTTTGCAATATGTTGTATTGGTCTATTATTGATTGCATTTGGTTTTCTAACCTGTGGCAGCTTACTTTCCTTCTCCCAGCAAAAATCTCCTTTTTTTATTACGCCTGTACTAAATCGAGAGAGAATATATTCAACCCCATTTCTCACTTTTACAGTTGCTTTTTGATTACCCATAAGCGGTGCCACCCTTTTGCATAATAATTCAAAATGAATAGGCGATTCAATTTGAACAACATAATTAATTACACTTTTTAAATATGTATTATCATTATAATCACGATCCACTGACCAAATATCTGCCTCTACATATTCTGGAATCAAATGAGACATATCATTTTGTGAGATCTCAATAGTCTCTACTGGAATCTCATAATTTATGATTTCTTCCTGTACTTCCCTTATTTCTGCTTTTTCAATCTCTGTATCGTCAATAAAATTTTTGAGTGATTTTTGAACTGCCGCAATTAATCTGTCGCCTTCATTTTGGGGATCTTTGATCCAATCTGTAGACCATATTCTATATATTTTCCATCCAATATCCTCTAAAATAGTCTGTCGCAATCTGTCTCTTTCTCTTGCTGTTCGCGATGAATGATATGTTGCCCCATCACATTCAACGCCTAAAATAAATCTACCGCTGAGTGTTGGATGCTTTACTGCCATATCTATTCTGTATCCTGAACATCCTACTTGTGTTGCAACATCATATCCATTTTTAATAAGGAAATCATATACAGATTCTTCAAATGGAGAGTCAACATTTACCACATTGGATACATTGACTTCTGCATCTAATGCTTTCTGTCCTTGAATTGCAAACTCAATATAGGAGCGTAACATTTTAACACCCTCAGAATGTGTCCTCTCCACACGTATATCTGTTGGTCGAATGGACCCCACCAGTTTAATGTTATATTTTGCTCTTGTTATTGCAACGTTCAATCTTCGATATCCACCGTCCCTACTTAAAGGCCCAAAATTCATATACATAACACCATTGGGATCTTTTGCATACCCAATACTAAAAATTATTGTGTCCCTTTCATCGCCCTGTACATTTTCTAAGTTTTTAACAAAAAACGCATCCGGATTTTCTTCATTGAAAAAGTATTCATATTCTGAATGTTCAATGCGAATGTTTCTTATTGCCATTTCTACGGTATGTTGCTGTGCCTCACTAAATGTAATAACTCCCAATGTCCTATTAGGATTTGTTCTAATGTGTTCAAATACTAATTCTGCAACTTTGATTGCTTCTTGCATATTTGATTTTTTTCCGCCTCTATCATACACACCATTTTCAACAAACACATATTCCACGCCGTTATCCTTTTCTCCTTCTGTAGGTGAAGGGAAAGTAATCAGGTTATGATTATAGATTTTTGCATTTGAAAAAGCAATTAAACTCTCATTTCTACTTCTGTAATGCCACTTCAACGTTCTATCTGGTAAAATGGTACAAGCTTCGTCTAAAATGGATTCAAAAACATTGCTTTCCTCCACTTCATCATTCATATCAATATCAAAATCACTATCTGATGTAGTAGCAGCAAAAAAACTGGTTGGTGGTAACTGTTTTGTATCTCCTGCTATAATGACTTGTTTTCCCCTCATTATAGCTCCAATTGCATCTTCGGTATGTACCTGTGATGCTTCATCGAATACAACCATATCAAAATCATAGCTATCTGCCTGTAAAAATAAACTTACCGACAGTGGCGACATCATCAAGCATGGTTTTAAAGCCATTAGCAAATTAGGTATTGTTCTAAATAATTTTCTTAATGGCATGATTCTTCGTTGTTTGTTTAATTCTCTTCGGAGTATTGCTACTTCATCACTTGCTGAAATCGTACGATTGACATCTGGTAATTTGGAAATCAGTTCCGTTTTAATTCTAGTTCTTGCAATTTTCATTTGTAGCAAATCCAATTTTCTAAATTCCTCAATCAAGCTTTCCTGGTTTCGTCTTCTGAAATTTGCTATCTCCAGGTGCTTAGGAATCACTGTATCCAACCAAACTCTATAAAATCTCTTTAAATACACTTTTTGCATGATTTCGGCAGGAATTATATCTTTGTCACACTGGATAATAAACTCTTTTAATCCAGCTTCTTCACATTTTTTTCTTGAATTTGAATAATCAATCCACTCTTCGAGTAAATACATATTAGTTGCGCATAATTTTATCCTATCACCAACATCAGATAATTTCTGATTACTTAAATCTTCTGTTTTATCAAACAAATTCACAAACCAAGACCATCTATCTGCCATCTGCATAATTTTAATTTCTATACTCTGTGCAAGCTGTCCACAATTTTGTCGTATACTTTTATCCGTACATATCTCATTGATAAATTTATCAGTAATTATGAATGCCTGACATGCCTGTTTGTATTCGTTTATCCATAATAATTGTTCCTTAATTCTACTCCAGCAGGTATTTAATCCATCATATTCTGTGATAAATATTTTTTTAAGTAGCTCTTCCTCCTCATTCATTTGTGACTCAATTTTATGAGTTTCTATTATCTTTTCTAGTACAGAAAAAAGTTTTGAACAATCAATACTTTCATCACAATAAAACTTGACTGTATCCACATTTCTACTAATACAATCAATAAATTGTATAATCGTCACTGCCTTAGAGTACATCGTTTGAAATGTCATTAACTCATCCTGTTTTGACACAATTCTTTTTTCTTTACCTGTACAGTTTTTATAGGCTTCGATTCTGTTTCTTACTTCCAAAATCTCTTTAAAATCAACAACCGCATTTACTAAATTATTTTGTAGCATTAATGGTACTTTTATACAAGAAATAATCTGCTTGATACTATCCAATTGATTCCTTATTGACGTCCAATCCGTATTATCGCCTTGATACAACTGGCCCACAAACTCTTGCAATTTATCCCTATTATCACAAAGCCACTGTTCCTTCTCTTTGAGAGTTTTAATTTGATTTAACAAATCCACTATATTTCCATCAGGTATTTTCTTTTGAATAGTGCGCGATAATCCAAGTATTTCTTTTTTATCCTTTTTATAATCCTTATTGAATATTTTTGTAAATGAAGCATAATCTGTTTTAAACCTCTTAAGAATATCATCGTATCTAATGTCAAAGATTCCTTTTTCATAAGAATCTAAAATCCTTTTTCTCAATGTGTTGCACTCTACCAAATATTCTTCATATTGATTTAAAAGTGCTTCTCCATTCTTTCTTTTCCATTCATCAAACCACTGTTCCGTTGGGTAAATTTCATTTTCAAAATAGCTCAACTGCCCTATGATTTCACTCACACTTTCTTCAGTAAAATCAACCTTAAATCCAATATGCTGCAGATGGTTTACATCCACTATCATTTGTTCCAGTTGCATTTGAAATGACTGAATTTCATCTTTTTCTGATTCCCTATTATTTATAAAAATATTTCTATCCACATTATTATAATAATTTTGTAACTCGTTCCACGTGCCTCCTATGTCTTCCTTAATTTTCTCTGCTGATAAACTGAATGCGCCAGATGAACACACTGATTCAACATATTCATATGCGTCGTGATATTCCTCATTTAATTTTCCATATTCCTTCGCCTTTTCAGTTAACAGATTCATGTCCTCGCATAAAAGCCAATCGGTTGGCACTCCGGGACATGTTGAAATTGTTTCAAAAAGTTTCGATAATAATTCTATATTCCTATATGTTACCTCTGCTCCGATTTCATTTCTCTTAATTGCTTCACTAGAATGCTGCTCCAGTTCAGTTACTTCTAGATATAAATCACTAAGTTTTCTCTCAAGGTTTTGTCTTTCGACATGTGATACAGAATCAATACAAATTCCTTTCCATGGGTTCTTCTGATAGTCTCCACTCATTTTTCCCAATGTTTTCGAATACTCTTCAATTTGGTAGCGTGTCTCATGCAATTTTGCCATATCAAAATCATTCACATTGTCAATATCAAAAATAATGTCAGGAACATTCTGCAGTTTCGATAATCTTCCTGTAATATCATATATGGATTTATTTAAAGGCTTACATATTTCATGAAGTTGTTTCGCATATTCATTTAATTGATTTCTTTTTCTCTCTAAACTGTCTAATTGATATAAGGCATCCTCTTGCATCTTTATTCGATCTATGTTCAATGTTTTATTTAACTCGTTAAGTATTTCCTTTTTACTAACCTTGTAGCTATGTAACATTAAACAGAAATCCGAAAGGTCAGACTGTGACAATCGTTTATGTACTACTTCAAGAGCTGCCATTTTTTCGGATACAAACAAAACTTTCTTTCCATCAGCAAGTGCCTCTGCAATTATATTTGTTATCGTCTGACTTTTTCCTGTTCCTGGAGGTCCCTGTAAAACAAAGCTAATCCCTTGTTTAGAATATAAGATAGCATCCTGCTGACTAGAATCTGCATCTACAACTTGAAAAATATTGATTGACTTTTCGTTCTTATCGTGATCATAATCATTAAATTCTTCTGGAACATTTTTTATTTCGCTCAAATCCCCTGCCAATGCTTTTAATATAGGATTATTTTGTATCTTTTCTGAATGAGCCTCTAAATCAGAATACATATTCATTTTTAGGAATGAGAAAAGACTTAATCCACATTCTTGTTTTATGCTCCATCCGTTCACACTAATTGAATTCTGAATACTATCAAGATATTCAGCAATATCACTTTCATGAGAATCAAATTCTGGCAGGCATATACCAAAATCATTCTCCAATTTGTATACTAATGTAGGATTGATAACAATTTCGTCTTCATGTATTTTTAACACATATGGAGATGTTAATGATTCAATACTTAATGTCACTGGTACCAAAATTAACGGTGATACCAGTTCCCATTTTGAATCTGGTGACTCTGTCCAATTTAAGAATCCAAAGGCAACATACAAAATATTTACACCTTGTTCCTCAATAGCAGTCCTAGCCTTATCCCTTAAACTTTTTAGTGTTTTTTGTTGTTCTCCTATAGATCTGTTGGTTGTAATATCCCCTGGAATTACCTTTTCATTCGTTTCCTCTTCATCATCTTCCTCATAAAAATATGAAAACGGAAATGAAAATTCTCTTTCTTCAAGAACTAACTTTTTATATAACTCTTCTAAATCAGGAGTAATGATACGTATATTTGACCTCTTTGTATCTCTATAATTCAATAACCGATTTCTTTTCCCCATGTCTAAAAAACTTTTTTTCCAGCCTTCTATTCGCCTTTCCAACATTCCTTCTTCCATATGAACACCTCTTCCATGTTTACGTATAATCTATAAAGAACTATAATACTTTAATTATCTCACTTTGTCTGTCCATTTTTCCGTACTCTTCGTGGATCCTCCGGCTTTTTTACATTTTGGGGGATTAACCAGGTCTTTCCCTTTTTCACTGCGCCTTCAACTCTGCCTTCACTGCAAAGTAGCGATATTCTCCTTGTAGATATATCCCATATTTCTGACATTTCTGCTGTAGTTAAAAAGTCCATTTATACACCTCCACCTTAACTATCACATATAAATTTATTATATTCTTTTATCGGAATACTTTCAACCATAAAATAGAGCATATCACTTTTCTATTAGAATAGCAGATATACTCTAGATCTCCACATAATATTATAACTATTTCTCGCACTTGTCTGTAGGAACAGAAATCCCTTGCAAGCTCTTCCCTAACTGCCTGCGGGAATCTATCCAACAACGAATGCTCATTTTACGGGCTTTCTAAGCCTTGCGACTGAGCAAACAAACGCACTCCACATGGCTTGAGCGGGGGATATTAATCACCATTTTGGAGCCTCAACCCTCATTATT
>JAVXHR010000039.1:0-7928 GCA_036656795.1 Lachnospiraceae bacterium
ACACCGTCACAGAAAGAAAACTATGAAACAAAACGAAAAAAAGAAAATATATCTTGCCCTTGCCGTGGCTACTGTAATATGTATTGCATTTTTAGCGGTGTTTGGAACAAGAAAGGGTGAAATTAACGATGACGAGGTGGAGCAACTTCCCGAAGCACCTCAAGAAATCACAATACCAGAGGATAGTCCACTTGGTAAGGCAAAGGCAGAAAACATAGATGCCATCGCATGGCTACAAATTCCAAACACAGAAATCGACAATGTGGTTATGCAAAGTTCAAACAACGAGTATTACTTGTCCCACAATGAAAAAAGACAAAAAACCCCGTGGGGCAGTTATTTTGCAGATTACTATGCAGACCTTAGCTCCGCCGACAGCTTAATCCAAAATACGGTGATTTACGGACATACCGAAAACAAAGACAACCCCAATGAACAGCGGTTCTCACAGCTATTTAAATACACGGATTTGAATTTTATAAAGGCCAACCGAAATATTTATCTAACCGTAGGAGCAAGTAAGCTGACCTTTGAAGTGTTTGCGGTATTCTACTCTGATACCGACTTTTACTACATAGACCCCAAGCCGAGTGACCAAGGATTTGATAAATTCATGCAGGAGGTAAATGCCCGAAACGAGTTTGTTTTTGACGGTGTGGAAGTGACCGAGCAGGATAAGCTACTGACCTTATCGGGTTGTTCGCACAAGTACGATGTGAATAGAACCAGAAAGCATCGCATTGTAGTGATGGCAAAGCTGGTGGATGACAGCGCTGCCCCGGTAGGAGCAATCACACAAAATTTGAATCCGAAACATCCGCAGTAGAACCTAAATTTAAGAGGTTTAATATTATTATATACATATGATATAGTTAGGTGCATTAAGAAAACGTGGGTTAATGCAATAAAAAAAGCTTGAGGACAGTCAAGGAATGATGAACTTGTGTCTTCAAGCTTTTACTTTTCGTTATTTATTTGAAGGTTATTCTATTACTATGAGGGCTATTCTCCACAATGTTCCTCACCACAACCATATTCACCACACACACCATTATGATGCTCTCCATGATGTTCACACATTGCATGAGGATCATAACTTATGGTTCCGGCAAGAAGGGAGGCAACGGCTTCATCTACAGAACCGGTTACACCACCATAGAGTTTGATTCCGGCTTCACATAAGGCTTGACGTGCACCACCACCAATACCACCACAGATAAGGGTGTCAACTTGAAGCTTTTTAAGAATGTCAGCTAGGGCACCATGTCCACTTCCATTGGTGTCAATTATATGACTATTCACAATTTTTTGGTTTTCAATATCATAGATTTTAAATTGTTCTGTGTGACCAAAGTGTTGAAATACCTGTTCGTTTTCGTAAGTTACTGCAATTTTCATTATAAAATCCTCCTTAATTATTAGTTTATTACATAGTATCTTCTACCTGATGATGCCTGTGACAGTGCCTCTTACAACGATGTTCACAAGGGGCTGTTTCTGTAATACCATCACAAATTTCGTAATCGCCACCGTCAATATGCAATTCTTTTTCGTTGACAAGACATTCGGCCAGTTTGAATCGTGCACGATTGTAAATGGCCTGTGCAGTGGTACGTGCTACTTTCATTTGTGCAGCACATTGTTCTTGCGTCATGCCTTCTAGATCAATAAGTCGAATACATTCAAATTCATCTAAAGTCATCATAATAGTTTGACGTTCTGTTGTAGTATTGCTTTTGGGACCAAAATGTTCACAGCCCGGCTTAGCGCAGATGCGACGTTGCTTGCATGGTCTTGGCATATAAATCTCCTCCCTTTTGTTTTTGGCATATGTCATTAATTATTATTATATACCATAGTTGTAAAAATTGCCAGTATCTTTTGAATTCATATTTAAAAAAGTGTATAATAAATAAAGGACTCTTTGATGTCAGAGCAGAAAGGAATTGGTATCTTAAGCTTTTACCGCCCATCTCATTTTTGTAGAACGGGCCCGTGGATTCAGATTACACTCTTCGGCAGATGGACGGACAACATCAGATGAGATTTCTTGGTAGATTCCTTCACGTAATAACCGTTTAAAGGATTTCTTTACCAATCGATCTTCTCCAGAATGAAAAGTCAGGATGGCAACACGTCCATGTTTTGAAAGAATATTGGGAAGCTTTTCCAAAAAAGTATATAATACTTCAAATTCATGATTTACATCAATACGTAATGCCTGAAAGGTTCGCTGACAAGATTTTTTAACTGCTTCCTTTTGCTCACTTATAGGAAGAAATGCGAGAGCGTGTTCAATAATTTGCTGTAATTTTGTGGTTGTAGAAATGGAAGATCCAGACATGATTTCTGCAATAACAGCATCGGCAATTTCATGTGCGTAGGGTTCATCTGCATTTTCGATTAACATTCCTTCGAGTTCTTCTTGGGTCAACATATTCAAACGCTCAGAGGCAGAGATTCCTTTTTGGGGATTCAATCTCAAATCCAATGGGCCTTCTTTTTTATAAGAGAAACCGCGTTCAGGATTGTCAATCTGCATAGAAGAGATTCCCAAATCAGCCAATACAAAATCAAAGGGACCAACCTTAGAAGAAATTTGATCAATATCAGCAAAATTTAGTTGTTCAATTGTTAAGATGTCGGGGCCGTAGCCTAGATGAGCAAGTCGTTCCCTTGTTTTGACCAATTCAATAGGATCTACATCAAGTGCATAAAGATGTCCTTTATAGTCGAGTTGTTTTAACATCTCTAAGGTATGCCCACCATATCCAAGTGTGGCATCTAAACCAATCTGTCCCGGTCTGATTTGTAGAAAATCCAATATCTCTTTTACACAAATAGAAATATGCATTCCGGCAGGGGTGCTTCCTTTTTGTATTACTTTTGCAATTGTATCGGCATATTTTTCGGGTTGATGTTCTTTATATTTTTCCCCATATGTTTTAGGATGTGTTCCTTGATAGCGTACGCGTCTTTTATGATGTTGTTCTTGATTCTCCATGAAGTCATCCTTTCTTCTATTCAATAGCTATTGATTTTTGTTTAGTATACCATAACTATAAGAAACAGTAAAATTTCGGACTTGTCACTGTGCGAAAAATATCATATAATGTTTGGCAGTAGGAAATAAACTTGTGAATAGGATTTCCAAGTATCCGGTGTGACATGGAGGACGTCAATGAGATATTGTATAAAAAAAATGATGGCAGTTGCTATCGGATTAATTATGATAATAAATATGAGTATGACTGTTTATGCAACAGAAGAAGTAGCTAACACAACAGAAGAACCTATGGCGGAAGAAAAAAGCCCGGAACTGTTGGCAAAGGAAAAAGCAACAGCAGATGCATATGCAATGAAAGTAGAATCAAATGAAATAAAGGGCTGGCCACAGGGTCCGTCTACATATAATGAAGCATCTATTGTTATGGATGTGAATAGTGGTGCGATTTTGTATGCAAAAAATATAGATACGAAAGAATATCCGGCAAGTATTACAAAAGTGTTAACGTCTCTTATTGCATTAGAGAATGGAAATGCAACAGATAAGGTGACATTTACAGATGATTGCGTTTCATTTATGAAAGGGGGATACTCCTCCATCGGTATGAAAGCGGGGGAAGAGATCAGTTTAAATGATGCGTTATATGCGATGCTATTAGCTTCGGCGAATGAAGTTGCATATGCAATTGCAGCGAATGTTGGTGAAAACTATGATAGTTTTATTCAGAAGATGAATCAGCGGGCGGTGGAGTTAAATTGTAAAAATTCACATTTTGTAAATGCAAACGGACTACATGATAGTCAACATTATACAACGGCCAGAGATATGGCTTTAATCGGATCGGAAGTTATTAAACATGAAGAGTTTAAGACCATCACTGAAACATTGCAATATACCATTGCACCAACTAGCATTGTGCCAGAAGAACGTATCTTTCAACAGAAACATCGCATGTTAAAACCAACAGATAAGTATTATTATGAAAATTGTATTGCAGGAAAGACTGGATATACAGATGAAGCATTGTCTACATTAATTACCTGGGCGCAAAAGGATAATCTGGAGTTAGTCTGTGTAGTATTAAAATCTCATGGGAAGAATCTCTACCCGGATACAAGAAATTTATTTGATTATGCATATGGAAATTTTACTAAAGTACCTGTCCGTAAAGAAATGTTGTTGGAAAAAGATAGAAAGAGCGTAAAAACGATGGCAGAAGATGCATATGTTGTATTGCCAAATGGTGTTGATGTCAAAGAATTAGAAACGACAATCATGGAAGATAAAGAAAACAAAAAAGATGGAATAGTGTCATATACATACAAAGGCGAACCGGTAGGAACGACCAAGGTTACTTTGAATGAATCTTATTTTGAAAAGAATAAAAAGGAAACCAACATAAAAAAAACAGAAAAAAAGGATTCAAAGAAAAAAAGAATGAGTCCTAAGAAAAAACTCTTTGTAGGTATTATGATAGTGCTAGGTGCAGTTGCAACACTTGCAATTCTGCTTGGGATTGGATTAATATTAAGAAAAAGAGAATTAAAACGACGACGTCGAAAAAGAAGACGCAGAAAAAGAGACAGAAGACTTTAATAATCAATAAGAAAGACCTCGGTTTGAGGTCTTTCTTATATGTGTTCAAAAATCAAACTATTGGTCTTTATTTAATTCACGTATGATAATTTCCGCCACTTTTTTTGATGTATCAGAAACAAACCGGGTACATTGTGCTTTTCGCTCGGGTGAGTTCTTTTCTTTTCCCTTGGTAAGCACTCTGCAGCATGTTCCTCCACAGGTTTGTTGAAAATAATCGTGCAATTCTTTTGTTAATTCAAAACAATGATTAATTGCCGGATCTCCCGGAGTTCTTCGGCCAAAAAAGTATCCAAGGCACATTGTTCCACCGGCAAGTGCGCCACAGATACAGCCACCACCACCTAATCCCCAGGGGAACCCAGAACTCATAGCGATAGCGTCATCTGATAAATCTAATTGAAAATTCTTCTTTATTGAGTAGATGACGGATTCGGAACAGGCAAATCCATTGTTAAAAATATGTACAGCATCAGCTTGAACTTGTTCAATATCTACATTTGTTATCATACATAGTTCCTTCTTTCTGAGTATAGTCTGATTTTATTATAATAATGATATCTATAGAATGCAACCTTTAATTCTTTAATGTTCAGAGGTAAGAGCAGCGCAAGTAACGAAGAAGCTTCTTAAAAAGTCCTAAAATATTCACAGGGAAAGATTCTGTGTATTAATAGAATTCGTGTTTTACAGAACGGTTTTTATGGATTATAATAACAAGAGAAAGAGAGGACACTATGATAAGATGTATTCAAACAGAGATTATTATTAACTGTATTAAGGAAATGTGTATAGAAGCAAATCATTTCTTGTCTGAGGACATGGATATGGCGATGAAACGAGCGGTCAAGGAAGAAAAATCTCCATTGGGGAGACAGATTTTGGAACAATTGCAGGATAATTGTAGGATTGCTGGAAACGAGATGATTCCAATGTGTCAAGATACAGGTATGGCAGTTATATTTGTAGAAATAGGGCAAGAGGTTCACATAGAGGGCGGAAATCTAGAAGAGGCAATTAATCAGGGCGTGCGAGAGGGATATGCAGAGGGATATCTACGTAAATCAGTTGTAGAAGACCCTATTCTTAGAAATAATACGAATGATAATACACCGGCAATAATACATTATTCGGTTGTATCGGGAGATTATCTTAAGCTGACGGTGGCACCGAAAGGATTCGGGAGCGAGAATATGAGCCGTGTGTTCATGTTGAAGCCATCAGATGGAATTGAAGGTGTAAAAAAAGCTGTATTAACAGCGGTAAAAGATGCGGGACCGAATGCCTGTCCACCAATGGTTGTAGGAGTTGGTGTAGGAGGAACATTTGAAAAATGTGCGCTTATGGCAAAGAAAGCGTTGACCAGAGAAGTGGGAAGTCATTCGAATATTCCGTATGTGAAAGAAATGGAAACAGAATTATTAGAGACAATAAATGGTCTTGGAATAGGTCCCGGAGGCTTGGGTGGCTCAATAACGGCTTTGGCGGTCCATATAGACACTTATGCCACACATATTGCAGGATTGCCGGTTGGTGTTAATATCTGCTGTCATGTGAATCGACATATCACAAGAGTAATATAGAGGAAGATATAGAAATGGAGTAAATTATGGATAGATATATTACAACACCACTTTCAAAAGAAATAATTCAAGAGCTAAGAGCAGGGGACTATATCTATATTACTGGGACCATCTATACCGGTCGAGATGCAGCTCACAAAAGAATGTGGGAAACGTTAGAAAAGCAGGAGTCTCTTCCTATTAAAATAGAACATGAAATCATATATTATATGGGCCCATCACCGGCACGAGATGGAAAGGCAATTGGTTCAGCAGGACCTACTACATCTAGTCGTATGGACAAATATACACCCCGATTATTAGATCTTGGATTGTATGGAATGATAGGAAAAGGAAAAAGAAATCAAGAAGTATTAGATGCCATTGTTCGTAATAAAGCTATTTACTTTGCGGCAATCGGTGGAGCCGGGGCATTACTTTCAAAATGTATAAAAAAATCAGAAGTAGTTGCATATGAGGACCTTGGAACGGAGGCAATTCGAAAACTTGAAGTAGAAAAACTCCCTGTGATTGTAGTAGTTGACTGTAAAGGAAACAATCTTTATGAAACAGCAACTAAAGAGTGGAGGACATTATGAAACGAATAATATATATGGTGTTTAAAAATATATTCAGTGCAATATACCTATGGGTAAAATTGTGCTATTATGCAAAACATGTGGAGAAATATACAGAAGAACAACGGTATATGTTGCTGAGAAAGATTGTATCAAAAGCTAATAGTGGTGGTAGAGTGCATATCGATATCCACGGAGAAGAGAATATCCCAAAGGAAAAAGGGTTTATGTTCTTTCCGAATCATCAAGGACTGTATGATGTACTGGCAATTGCAGATGCTTGTTCAACTCCGTTTTCGGTAGTGGCAAAAAAGGAAGTTCAAAACGTTCCGTTTTTAAAGCAAGTGTTTTCATGTATGAATGCGTATTTAATTGATAGAAATGATATACGACAGGCAATGCAAGTAATTGTGGATGTAACAAAAGAAGTTCAAAATGGGAAAAATTATCTGATATTTCCGGAGGGAACACGCTCTAAGCAAGGGAATAAAGTGGGAGAGTTTAAAGGCGGAAGCTTTAAAGCGGCGATGAAAGCAAAATGCCCTATTGTTCCCATAGCGCTTGTAGATGCGTATATTCCTTTTGATAGAAATACAATTGAACCAGTTACGGTACAAGTGCATTTCTTAGAACCATTGGTATACGAACAGTATAAAGATATGAAGAGTGTTGAGATAGCGAAATGTGTTCAAGATAGAATTGTAAATACAATACAAAGTAGTGTGTGTTAATAAAAGTTAAGAGAATATATTGTAGAGAGGTCAGAGTTTATTATTGATAAATAGAGATAAGCTTTTGGCTTCTTGGTTATAAGAATAAAAGGAATATAAATTAAGAAATAAAAAGAATGTAAAGAAGTGATTGACAAACAACAGTGCTTTTAGTATAATAACCCTTGCGCTACAGAGTGCATAAGTACAATTTAATATGAACAAAAAGAATTCAGGAGAAATACTCAAGAGGCTGAAGAGGCGCCCCTGCTAAGGGTGTAGGCCGGGTGACCGGCGCGAGGGTTCAAATCCCTCTTTCTCCGTTTCGTTCTCAAATAACTTTTTTAAAAAAAATAAAAAAAGTGGTTGACATTGAGGAATGCCAATGATATACTTATCAGGCTGACTCACTTGAGGACGGCAACACAGAACATTGATAATTAAACAATAGACAAAACAACCTTGAAAATTTCCG
>JAVXHR010000040.1:0-7487 GCA_036656795.1 Lachnospiraceae bacterium
TATTGTGTTTTTACTCAAATGAATTTATTTTTTTGTATCGCGCATTTTACGAAGCTCCATACGTTTTTCTTTTGTGATCTTCATCCAAATCAAGACACAGACAAGACCAATAGATGCAACAACTGCTATAATTCCAAAGAATACTTTATAACCCATTGCACCACTCCATTTGTCTAAACATACCCCAGCAATCATCGGGAAAAAGAATTCAGCACTATATCCCAGAGGGGTAATAATTGCAGTAGCAGTACCGGTTATTTCCAAAGGATAATCACTTTCTTCCATAATTGCAAAATGCATAGATTGAATTGCATACATAGAGGCATAGATGCAAGCACAGAAACATAGTAACATCCAAATCATAGAAGCCTTACCAGGAGTGAATATAACACCTACAATACCAGAAATCATTATTATAAATGAGATAGCAGCTACTTTAGATGAGCCGATTTTATCTCCGGCAATACCAGATAGAAAACAACCAATAGGTCGACAATATTGGGACATATATCCCATTGCAGCGGCAATAACGGCAGAAGTGCCAAATACAGCTGTTGCATATGGTGTAATATAGAAGTAACTAATAATCATAGCATAAGAACAAAAGATAATTAGAACCATAAGCCATGTGGTAGGCATCTTTACAACACGTTTTAATATAACCGTATCAAATAATTTTTTCTTAACAGCAGAATCTGCTGCAACTTCTTCTTCAGAACCTTTATATAGAACAAATACCATGATTCCTAATAAAATACAAATAATAGAATAGATCAACATTACAGTTGTTAAAGCAACTTTATCAGAAACAGCTTTTGATAAATATCCAAAGAGTGCAAGGATAATTGCGGATTGAACCATATTCACAATACCACGACCACCTTCAAAGAATCCAAATGCTTTTCCTTGTTCATCACTACCTGCCAAAGAGCGAATTGCTTTCACCAGTGCGCTCCAGAATGTTAAGATAGAAGTAATTCCCCATGCACAGTGAATAATAAAAACAACAGGGTATGGAGGATATAGCATTAATACAAATCCTAAGATACCGGTTGTTACTAAAGAGATAGTCATTAACTGACGAGCTGGCCAGCGGTCAGCACAAAATCCACCGAGGCAATAGGCGATGACACTGAAACCACCGAAAGCACTACCTAAAGCACCCATCTGGGTATTCGTAATATGAAAATATTTTACAAAGGTGTCATAATAATAACTTCTGAAATAAGGAAGTGCATAAATTAATGCACCGGAAATAATTAGGATAATTAAAGTTGGCATGTTTCGTTTTAATTTACTTTGAATAGTAGTATTTTCACTCATATTTTATCTCCTTAGAATGTCTATTTTACGGTTTTCACAATATGATCTTCTAACTTTTTAGAAGAGTGTGTCAGAGTAATGCATCCGTCTTTTGTAACAAGAATATCATCTTCAATACGAACTCCACCTAATCCATCTATGTAGATTCCTGGTTCGATTGTAAATGTCATACCTTCTTCTAAGATTAAGTCATTTACAGAAGTGATGTAAGGCTCCTCATGAACACTTAGTCCTAATCCATGTCCTGTTCTATGTAAGAATAATTCACCATATCCAGCATCTGTAATATAATCACGTGCAGCTTTATCAACTTCTTTTGCGGTAATACCCGGTTTTACTTTTGCGATTGCAGCTAAATTAGCACCTAATACAATATCGTAGATTTCGACTAGTTTTGCATCAGGAGCTTCGTCTACAAAGAGACATCTTGTAATATCGGACCAGTAATAGTTATAATAGGCACAGAAATCAAGAAGGATAATGTCACCTTTTTTAAATGCATAATCTCCGGAAGTCCCATGACAATTAGCAGAATTAGCAGCAGCAAGAACAAGGATAATTACTTCATCTGTCAAAAAACCTTTATAAGTACACATGTAATCATAAAGCATTTTATTTAATTCTTTTTCAGTCATTCCAATTTTTATTTTATCGGAAATGAATACAATAGCTTCATCAACAATTTTGGCAGCATATTGCATTTGCTCAATTTCATCTTCATCTTTATACATGCGAACACTTGCAAGTACATTGCCAATATCTTTTACCTCGCATTTTAGTTGATGCAGAATTTCACCAATTGCCATAGAATAGTATTTTGTTTCTACTGCAAGAGTGTGGCAATCTCCAACTAATTCTTCAATAATCCGAGCAGGACCATCACTATCTTGATAGACATGTTCAGGAGCTACACCTTTCATACAACCAGTATCTACACTTGGGTTAATCATATGGATACTATTATCAGATGCATTGATAACTAATCCGTAAAATCTTTCATATGGGTTAATATAGTTTCCGGTTAGATATAACATAGACATTGGATCTCCAACGAGCGCCTTGTCAAATCCTCCTTTTCTTAAATTCTCACATACATTCTTTTTTCTTTCGTCATATACATTCATAAAAACTCCTTTCTGTTCGTGAAACGTTTTCACAACAATGAAATATTATTTGTATTATACGTTATTTATTTGTCAATAGCAAGTATAAAATTAAAATTAAACAATAAAATAAAAAAAGATTGGGAAGAAGTATAAACTTTCACCAATCTTTCATCAATCTTTTGTTTTGTTGTTTAAATATTGTTTATCCGGGAAACCATTGTTTCGCCCAGAAGGTAACACAAGGTTCTTTTTGTGTATTATAGACACAATGTGAAATATGAGCTCTAATAAGGACAGTGTCACCAGCATTTAGATGATAAGTTTCATCATTAATACAGACAGTTAAAGAGCCGGAGATAATAGTACCGATTTCATCATAGTCATGTGTCCAAGTTAGTCCATTAAAGGTGCTTTCCGCATCAAAAGTAATATACATATAGGTTGCGGCATTGGTTCCAAAATCTACAGTTTCCATGCGCATACATTGGGTCTCGTCAATAGTGACTTCTCGTTCTTGCGCACGAATAACTGTACGTTCTTCTGCATTATGTGCAAGTAAGTCTCCAACAGAAGTATCTAAAGCCGTGCATATTTTTTGCATATTCTGCAGAGTGGGACTATTTTTATTGCGCTCTAAATTACTTAAGTACCCGACAGACAGACCAGACATGGTTGCAAGTTGCTGTAATGTGATGTACTTTGTTTTGCGCAGTCTTCGAATACTAACGCCAATATTATTAATCTCACTCATAGGTGTCTCCTTTTTGTATCATAGCATGTAATTTTTCAAGCATATTACATATGATATTTTAATGTCATGCAGATATTATAATATATTTTCCATAAGATTACTATCCTGTATTACGATTGAGTTAAATCTATATCTTGAAAATATAGTGGGAATAAGTTATAGTGATGCCATTAAGAATGACTAAAATTATAGAAATGGAAGTGCTATTATGTATCAGAAAAAAGCATATTGTACGATGGGACTTGTACTTATAAATGTTATTGTATTCTTTACATTAACTATGTTGGGACAGACAGAAGATAGTGGGTTTATGTTGGCGCATGGGGCCATGTATGCTCCTTATGTATTGGTACAAGGTGAGTATTATCGCATCTTTACCAGTATGTTTTTGCATTTTGGATTTTCACACCTTATGAATAACATGATAATACTATTGGTACTTGGGTGGAATTTGGAGTTGGAATTAGGGAAGATAAAATACATATGTCTTTATTTGGTCAGTGGATTGGGTGGAACATTGTTGTCCTTAGGGATTGATATAAAAACGGGGGAATATGCAGTATCAGCAGGTGCATCCGGCGCAATCTTTGGAGTAATCGGTGCATTGTTATATATAGCACTACGTAATCATGGCCGTGTAGGAAACATATCGGGAAAGGGAATCATTTTCATGATTGTATGTAGTCTGTATTATGGATTTACCGGAACGGGAATAGGAAATTGGGCCCATATTGGTGGGTTGTGTGTCGGGTTTTTGGCTGGGATACTATTGTATTGGAAGCGTAATGGTAAATATAGTCCCAACTTGTAATTCGGAATGTAGTTCAATAGTACCATTGTGGGCCTTGATGGTTTTTTGAGCAATTGCAAGACCGAGACCGGTACCTCCTTGTTTGTATGTTACAAATGGAGTGAAGATACTGTCTAGTTGTTCCGATGGAATCCCACATCCTGAATCTTCAATATTGATGATAATATGGGTATCTGTTTGGGAGACAAGTAATCGAATTGTTCCGGTGGAGTCTACCGCATCTTGTGCATTTCGAAGTAAGTTTAACAGGACTTCTTTTAGTTTTGTTTGATCTGCTTGAATGGTAGGTAAGGTAGGCGGAATACGAGAGATAAATGAAATCTTAGTATCTACAATAGAGGTGGCAAATGAGAGAACTAAGTGCTTTAAAATAGAACAAAGGTCAATGGTCTCTAAAGTAAGTGTATCTCCATTATTATAGTTTGATAAAGCCTCTAGGAGTATTTTCATAAATTCAACATCGTCAACAAGAGATCCCCAATGTTTGAAATCAATAACTTCTGGGTGTTGCGCTTGGATTAATTGAATGGTACTATATACAAGAGTGAGAGGATTGCGTATTTCGTGACTGATTTTACTGATATTATATTTGTGAGAAGCTATTAATTTTTCAAGCAACTCACGATTTTCAAGAGTTTCATTCATAAGAGCTTCAAGTGCTTGCATATCTTCATTAGTAAACATAGGGAATCCCCTTTCTATTTTATGTAAGCATAGCATCTTGAGTGAAAATATTCAATCACAATCATTCGGCGATATATGACAATATATGATAAAAAATGAATGGGGAAAGAAGGAGACGAAATGAAAGATGACAATTGTATATTTTGTAAAATAGCAAATGGCGAAATTCCATCGGCAACGTTGTATGAGGATGAAGATTTTCGTGTAATTTTAGACCTTGCACCTGCAGCCAAAGGACATGCACTTATTCTCCCAAAGGAACATTATGCCAATCTATATGAATTAGATGATTCCATAGCAGCAAAAGTTTTTGTACTTGCAAAAAAGATGATTACAAAACTTACAGAAATCTTAGGGTGTGATGGATATAACATTGTCCAGAACAATGGAGAAGTTGCGGGCCAGACGGTATTTCACTTTCATATGCATCTGATACCAAGGTATCATGACGATCAGGTAGGTTTGGGTTGGAATATGGGCACTTTGACAGAGGAAGATAAAAATGATATCTTAAGCAAATTAAATAAATAAGGTAAATCAGATAAATGAGATAAGTATACGAGAAACAAGATATTTGAAAATACAAAAGAGTAGAGGGTACTTGGCGTGAACGACTCGATAACAAGAGCTGAATTTGAACAGATTTATAGTTCGGGAGCAGACAAAGTGTTAAAGGTAGCGTTCTATTACTCAAACAACAACGAAATAGCAGAAGAGATTATGCAGACAGCATTTTTACAATTATATGAAAAAAGAGAGGAAATAGGAAAAGAATATGCACTTTATTGGGCAATTCGAGCGACTAAGAATCTTGCAATTAATTGTATGAAAAGAAGAAATCGTGAAGTGGCGAATGGAGATATTATAGAAGTTAGTAATCAGACGGATTCAGAGAATAGTGCTGAAGAGCAGGTACTTTTGAATCAGAAAGATCAAGAGATTTCAAAATTCAAAAAGGAAGTTTTCGAGGCACTTTTTGAGGAGAATGAGCTATGGCACAAAGCCATTATACTAACGTATGCTATGAACAAACCACAGAAGGAAGTTGCAGAAGAATTGAGCATGAGTTCGGGAGCACTACGTAGTATGTTGCAAAGAGCGAGGAATTGGCTATCGAAAAAATACAGAGTTCAATTTGATGACCTAAGCCGAGTATAAGTTCAAAAGTGTCGTATCGACACAAAAGATGTGATAAGTTTCGATACGGCACTAAAAACATCTCGTTATACAGTGTTTTTTGAAACAGCTTGTTCAATTAGCGTTACAATTGTCTCGATTGAATTTTGCTGAGAAGAACGATTCATAGCAGATATGTAAGAATCTCGTGTGGCATAGAGCTCTTGTATAGAAGAAAGCAATAGTTCTTTTGTCAATTGTTCTTCTTCTATTACAACACTGAATCCTTGTCGTTCAAAAGAACGTGCATTTAAAATCTGATCACCACGACTGGCATTGGCAGAGAGTGGGATTAATAGATTGGGTTTGCGAAGTGCAAGTAGTTCGCAGATTGCATTAGCACCGGCTCTTGAGATTACAAGGTCTGTAAGGGCGAAGATATCGCGTAGTTCTTGTTGAATATATTCAAATTGAGCATACCCTTGTAGATGTTCCAGGGAAGAATCTAGTTTTCCATTGCCACATAGATGAATGATTTGAAACTCTTTTAATAATTCGGGAAGAATAAGGCGAACGGCGTGATTGACAGCTACAGACCCAAGGCTACCACCAATTACCAGAATTACCGGTTTGCCAAGGGTAAAACCACAGAGATCTAAGGCAGCAATCTTATTACCGGATAATAATTCTTGACGAATAGGTGAACCTGTCAGAGTGGATTTCTCTGTTGGCAGAAGTGCCAAGGTCTCCGGGAAGTTACAACATATAGTTGTGGCAGATGGAATGGATATCTTATTTGCAAGGCCGGGTGTCATATCAGATTCATGAATAATGGTTGGTACATGGCGACGTTTTCCGGCCATTACAACGGGAACTGATACAAAGCCACCCTTAGAAAAGATAACGTCAGGTTGTAACGATTGAATCAAAGCATTGGCTTCTCCAAATCCTTTGAGTACACGAAAAGGGTCAGTGAAATTTTTAGTGCTAAAATAACGACGTAATTTTCCGGAAGAGATACCATGATAAGGAATTCCAAATTGTTCGATGAGCTGTTTTTCGATTCCCTCATAGGAACCAATATATTGAATGTCATAGCCGAGTTCTTGTAACTTTGGTAATAAAGCAATATTCGGGGTAACATGGCCGGCAGTTCCGCCACCGGTTAATATGATTCGTTTCATAGTGTATTCTCCAGTCCTTTTTATATATTTATATTATCATATATGTAACAAAGGTCAAGTCTAACGGAGAGAATTAAGATAGAAAAAGGAGCAGAGATATGAAAGATTCCAAAGAATATTTCTCAAAAGAAGAAATTCAAAAAGAAGCAGAAGATATCTTAGCAGAAGTATTGGAAAGTCCATCAGTAACGGATATTAAAGCGACGGAAGAGATGCATGAAAGTTTGATGGAAAAGGTAGATGCTTGTGAACAGGCTCAATACCAAAGTATTTCGCTTCAAAGGATTTTTGCAGACCAAGAGAAAGAAGCACGGGATATTTCTGCCCAAGAAGAGTTAGAGACCAAAGGGAAAACAGTGTCATATAGGAAATCAAAGAAAATCAAGACAAAGTTATATCTAATTCTTGCGGCAACCATGGTGCTTGTGTTGGGAATTGGAATCACCAGTGTGGGTGGGAAACAATACCTGACCGACACCGTAGACCGAATGCTTGGTGGGAGGGAACAGATT
>JAVXHR010000041.1:0-6841 GCA_036656795.1 Lachnospiraceae bacterium
GATAGTAAGGCGAGTAGAAACGACAACTCTTTGAAAACAGTGCATTTGCCAGAGCGTTCGATCCGTCAACTGCCGCTCGCTGCATCCGGTTTGCGACATCCATTTGATGATGCACCGTTCCGGTAGAGTCTGTCCAATCCCAAATGCAGGTTGGAGTGACGTAGAATACATCGACCTCTGCTCTTGTGTTCTCTGTATGAGCATACCACATCGCAGCACTCGAATAATCAAGATTACTGGTCGAAGAAGTTTTCTTTGATTGTTCTGAGCACCCTGTTAGCAGGATGACAAATAACAATATATGTATATGGTTTTTTAGCATCATAAAAATTCTTGCATTGTGGATGTATATCAATGGTCAAATTGTTTGTTGTTAGCAGAAGATCCAATTTATTTTGAAAAACGGCAATCATTCATTAAAACTTTATTTGGTTGAAGTTTTTTTATTAATTGCTAATTGTTTCACTCTTCTAATATCTTGATCCAATTCTTTAATACTTTGCTGTTTTTCTATAACTATCTGTTGTTGTTTATATTTATCATATTCTATTTCTACTTTTTGCATAGCCAATTCATGAGAAATCTTTCCTGCATTGGTAATTACATTACGTTCATTCATCGTTAAAATCATACTTAACTTGTCGCTCCAATCTCTCATATACATTGGCTTATTTGCCAATGCCTGTGCTTCTGCAAAAGCTAAATATTGCTCAACAAGAAGTTTCAGTGCTGATACTTCCTCTTCTTTTAGATAGTTTTTAGCAATTTCAATATCAGCTTTACGTAATTTATTCTGGATTTTAGTTGACATCAATCCCATTTGAGGAAGTTCGGCATTAGCACGATAATAAATCAATTCGGCTGCTGTTTGTCCACTGATCGCCCATAATAGTTTGTTCTGAATCTCCTTAAAAAATCGTTGAGTCATTTCCAAGGATGGATCATAATCAATACTTGTAGCGTAGATATCTTTTATTTGTTGATAAAATACTTTTTCAGATAAGCGAATCTCTCGAATTCTATCTAATAGTTCCCGGAAGTAGTTCATAGAAGAACCCGTTTTAAAACGCTCATCATTCAGTACAAAGCCTTTGATAATATAATCTCTTAATTTTTGCGTAGCCCAGATACGGAATTGAGTGCCCTGAAGTGATTTCACCCGATAGCCAACAGAAATGATGACATCAAGATTGTAGTATTTTACTGATTTTTCTTGTGTCTTACCTTCTATTGCACCATGCAGAGTGGTGTGTCGGAATTCCCGACATACCACATCTTCGTGTAACTCTCCCTCTTTAAAGATATTGCTAATATGCTCGGTTATAGTACTCCGCCCTTTCCCAAACATAGAAGCCATTTGTTCCTGTGTGAGCCAAACTGTCTCATCCTGAAACCGTACATCCACATTGATCGTCCCATCTTCATTTTGATATATAATAATCTCATCTCTATTTTCGTCCATACCATTCTTTATTAATATTTAATTACTCTCCATAGTATTCATAAAACACCTCTTCCATTTCAGCAGGGAAATTATAACCACAAGGAGAAGCGTATTTTAAGCACAATTCTGCATTCGAACGAAATCTGTTCAATAAGCCATTTGCTGCCATAAACTTCAACGCCCGGCCAAAATTAGTCACCATACTATCATAAAATCCTTCCCACATATCGCCATAGTCATGAGTGAACTGACATCCCATTTCAACTAAGAAAATTAGCAATTCCGCTTCGAGCACTGGAGAGGGTTTCAATTTACTGAAATCTGCAATTGCCTTTTTTGCAATAGCCAATCGTGTTTTAGGTTCACCATGTTCAGGATAATACTCATTTTCTATGATCTGTTTATATTTCAGAAAACTTACCTCTTCATTGGGGTTTAATTGATATTCAAAATATTCCTTTACTTCTTTATGGGAATCGTATAAATCAAGAATCATGGTTATTATTTCCGATTTATCCAGCGATTCCAAATGCTTTTTAAATTGAGTCTTAGACATTTCAGATTTATTTTATCAGTTTATTGTAATAACGTTTCCGTTGTTTGAACATTTTATCAAAATAATCAATTTTTGAATCCCGGTAGTCAAAAATCACGGGAGGTTTACCGGAACGTTGTATTCGTCCGATATATTGCACTAATTTTCCCTCAAAGGCAAAAGGATAAACAACAAACAGGCACTCTAATGAACTGATATCTATTCCTTCACCAAAATATTGTCCCGTAGATATGATAATCTGAAAATGTCCTTGTTCAATTTGTTCCAATTTGCTTTTCCGACTCAGTTCCGAATCGTCACCGGAAATAGCGATGGTTTCATATTTGTCTTTTAAATACAGATTTAATATGTCAATATGCGCTTTACGCTCTGTTAAAACCAAAATGGATTTAAAACGAGAAATATTTTGTTCAATATCAGTTATAATCATCGCATTACGCTGAGTGTCGTAAATCAAAACCCGTGATACTGTTTCATATTGATCCACTTTGTAATCAAAGGGTACGAACAACTCTGTTTCCTTAATATTGATCTCGATTTTATTTGTCTGTTCCGCCAAAGCTTCTTTCTGCGACATCTCATAAAGGATATTCCCGATATAAACATAAATCAATTTTTCGTCATTATTTTTACGTTTGGGAGTCGCTGTCAATCCATACAGATAGAAACTATTGAATTGAGTGATCACTTCCCGGAATGACTTCGCCGGAATATGATGGCATTCATCCACGATAATCATACCAAACTGCTCATGAATCAGTTTCAATGATTTTTCACGGGTCAGCGATTGAATCATTGCCACTGTGATTTCTTTCCCGATTTTATCTTTCTGATTGCCGATTTGTCCGATTTTATCTTTGGGGATTCCCAGAAAACTCTGTATCCGTTCAATCCATTGGTCAAACAATTGCTTGCGATGCACCAGAATTAAGGTTGACTGCTCTTTCCTGGCTATTAATTCCAAAGCAATAATCGTTTTTCCCGAACCAGGAGGAGAAACGATCACTCCAAAATCTTTTATTTCTGTTTTTTCCAACACGTCTTCTTGCTGTGGGCGTAATTCAATTTTAGAATGGAACGTGATTAATTCCCGTTTTTGACGTTCATCTACAATTTTCACCGGAATATGCTCTGCTTTGCAAAATGCGAACAGGGTTGAAACAAAACCTCTTGGAATAATTATTCCTTCCGGAGTTTCTTCTATCAGCTTAAAATATTTTTCAATATTATAAGCCGTTTTACCTAACCGTTTTTTCACAAAATAATCAGAATTTAGAAAATTCAGATTTTCCCTGAGGAATTTAGTTAATTTGGAATTCAATTGAATTCGCTTTAGGAACACTTGTCCCTTAATGTATATTTCAAGCTCAAATGAATGATCCGTAGAAAAAGTAGAAGTAATATATTCTTTTACCGAACCTGACAATTGGAGGAAGAGATTTTCTATTTTTTGTTTCGTTACTTTTTGTATAGATTTCAAAAAATCCCATTGGTCTGCATAGGGTATTCCTGTTGCAAAATCAATAAAACAGGAATTTCCTTTTTTTAATGAGTTCCCTTGCAAGGGTAAGGCTATCAGATTACCCATCGCTTTACCGGAATGGGTGTCCTGATTCGGGAATAATCGGTCAAAGCTGGGTTCTTTTTCAAATTTTGAGAGTATTTCAGCTTGTAATATCAGGTCAAACATCAGCTTCCGACTTTGAAACGCCGGAATATTCTCTTCAAAGAACAGCCAAAGATGCCCACCATTACCAGATCTCGAGCGTTCAACAACAACAGGTAGTTCGTGCTCATGACAAACATCATACAAACGCTTTATTGCATCCTGCCAATTTTCCTCGTCAAAATCAGCCGCAATAAAATAAGAGGTGTTATCTGGCAATAATGGATAAATGCCAATAGTCGATTTCCCCTCAAGATGTTCCAGGAGTGCTCCGTCTGTAAATGGAAGATGTTCTTTTCGGGCATAATTGGCAAACGTTCCTCCATTCGCTTTATATCTCTTATAATCTTCCCAGTCTACTTTATAAGCAGGCATGTATCCACTCCTTCCCTCCTTTTCCCACCTTACGGCATACGCATCTTCCCGTCCCCGAAAAAGGGATTTATAAAGATCTATATCAGACTGAGAAACAAGCATGTTTATTTTTTTATGTGATAATCTCCTGTTTTCAATGCACCTATAAACTCTATTCTTCCTGCCTTTTTCATCTGTCCTAAATATCTTTTCACCGTAGAGAGAGGTTTATCTATTCTTTTTGCTATTTCAGGAGCAGAGATACCATCATTCATTGTTAGTTGTGCTAAAATAAGCTCATCAACAGCTTTTATAGTATCATTTATAGTATCACCAAACTCTTTTTTCTCAAAAGTAACAAGAATACCATCTTGAAATTCTGCAAATGCAGGTTCAGTACAACCACCTTCACGAGCATTTTCAATCATTTTAAGTGTTCCACGCCCCTCTATGTATGGCAATCCATTATTCTCTTTTATGTGAATCCCTACAAAAAGTCCAAAACTATTCATAACTTTATTAGGTAGATCATCCATAAGTTTCTTTACCTTATCAATACCTACAACTTCCCCCTTATCATTCACGCCAATATAAAACGTCCCGCCGTCAGTATTTGCAAATGCACATACCGTTTTGAGATATTCATCCCGCCACGACTCCTTAAATTCTACTGTCTGTGATTCTCTTGATATCATTATAATTTATTAAAAAAAATCTCCCGTTGCCGTCCCCATTCTCCTGTTTTTTGGGGAAGTTTATAATATCCTGTCATATCCTCATATAGGGAATCTAAAGCAATAGAATCATTTATTTTACTCGCTTTCTTAATATCATAAAGCCAACCAATAGATCTAAAGTCAACATCAGGAAGAATAAATGTCTTGACCTTTTTATCATAAGCCCACACCGCCCCCATTTCATTTAAGAAGCTGTTTTGAATTACAAAATATTGAATTAATATATTGTATATCAGTTTGTTAGTTGGATATTATTTCGTAATTTTATGGTTACTAAGACATAAGTTATGAGTATTTATCCAACCAACCTAACTGATAAACAGTGGCAAGTTATAAAAAATATAGTAGAAACCAAATCAAGGAAACGAAAACATCAGGGCAAACGCATTAAAAAATCATACAGTCAAAATGTCCATGAGTACTTTGTTGCTCCATCCAGCACTTTTTCTTTTTGTAGCAATACTTCTTTTTGATGGATACTCTTTTAGCATAGCTAATGCAGTTTTAAAGACAACTGAAAAATTTTGAGCCGCATTCGAGGGCACTGAAAAAGTCCCTTTCTCAGCAATGAGCGTCTAATTAGTCAGCAGATATCCATCCATATATTAGGATATGTGCTGACTTTTTTGTATCTTTATAGGTATAAATCAAGTAGCTATGTTACCTACCCAACAGACCATACTATTGAGTCATTACTCAAGTTTATATGACTTGATAGTTCCGTCAGATAATCTATTACGTCGCATAAACGACCTAATCGACTTTAGTTTCATCCATAAGGAGCTTTTGAACAAATACTGCCTTGACAATGGACGAACTGCCGAAAGCCCCATACGGATGTTCAAAAACCTTCTGCTCAAAACCATCTTTGATATATCGGATGTGGATGTAGTGGAGCGTTCGCGCTATGATATGTCTTTCAAGTATTTTCTTGGTATGTCTCCCGAAGATACAGATCTGATCAATCCAAGTTCTTTATGCAAATTCCGCAAACTTCGACTTAAAGACAAAGATATGTTGAACCTTCTTATTGGCAAGACTGTATCCGTAGCTATAGAAAAAGGTGTTATTAAATCGAAAACCATTATCGTTGACGCCACCCATACTGGCTCACGCAGCAACCCTTATTCCCCCATTGAGATTTTGCAACTTCGCTCGAAACAACTTCGAAAGAGTCTTTATGATGCCGACGAGTCGATTAAAAACAATCTGCCTAGCAAAAATGAAGATGATAATTTAGAGCATGAGCTTGATTATACCAAAGCTTTGCTCGATGTAGTATCGGCAGATGAAGCATTGATTAATGTTCCCAAAGTTAAGGAGTGCCTTAATATGCTGCGAGAGACTTTGGCAGATATAGAAGACCACTATGTTACATCCAAAGATGAAGACGCACGTGTGGGACACAAAAGCGAAGATGATTCATTTTTCGGATTCAAGACCCACATAGCCATGAGCGATGAGCGAATAATTACTGCTGCCACAGTTACTTCGGGAGAAAAAGGCGATGGTCCTCAACTACCTGAACTCATTGAACAAAGTCGCAATAATGGTATGGTAGTAGAAACGGTCATTGGGGATGCAGCCTATTCGGGAAAGGAAAACATTCAACTCTCCGGTAATGAAGAAAATGGATTTGAGCTAGTTGCTCGACTTAATCCGGGTATAAGTCAAGGACACCGCAAGGAAGAACAATTATTCGATTTCAACAAGGATGCAAGTATGTTTGTCTGTCCAGCAGGTCACATGGCGATACGCCGTGCGCGACAGGGAAAAAAGAATCAGCCTACAAACCAAGTTATGACATACTACTTTGATGTTAACAAATGTCGGGTGTGTTCACGCAAAGATGGATGTTACAAAGATGGAGCAAAAACAAAATCTTACTCGGTCACCATAAAGTCAGACGAACATCAACAGCAGTTAACTTTTCAAGGTACTGATGAATTTAAAATCAAGTCGCGCACAAGATACAAGATTGAAGCTAAAAATGCGGAACTAAAACAAGTCTTCGGATATGACAGAGCCTTATCATATGGAATCTCTTGTATGCAACTGCAAGGTGCTATGGTTATCTTTGCCGC
>JAVXHR010000042.1:0-4766 GCA_036656795.1 Lachnospiraceae bacterium
TTTGTGAGAATTTTTCGCGTATGTTTTCCATTTTCGTCACCCCCTAACTTATTTTAACATAAATACGTTATTTAAAAAAATTTATGAAACGAACGTGTCATTTACGAATAATACGTTTTATTTTATCAATGGGTAAAGGTACATTATCATCCTTGAAATATTCTATATTTACTACCTTTACAATCGCCTCGTGATTATCTTTCCCTGCTGGGACTATGACAAAGTCATCAACCTCGATGCCGTCATCCTCCGTCAAATAGTAGTAGGATTTTTGTCCTTCATCAAAGGTTACACTGCAAAAGATATAATCTGTGGTGCAGCGTTTGACTTTGCCATACACAGATGGATCGAGTATTTCTCCCAGACCATAAAAACGCATAAAGCCAAATACTGTATCTGCAAATTCCTCAAAATCATCTGGCAGACCATTCTTGTCAAATGTTCCTGTGATAACTTTCTGCGGATTCTTCTTGTAATCAATGGTAACTCTGTAATCCTTAAATTCATTGGGCGTTTCCACTACATCCTCAGGATTTCCTACAATATTTCCAAACAGAACATCTGGATCGAAATCATCTAGCAGGCTTTCTATACCACCTTCAATTTCATATTTATGAGAAATCTTACACCCCGTTCCAATATTCTGAATGTGTTCCAGTTTTTCTGTCTCTCTGTCAAGGATGAGTCTCTCTGTATAATCCCAAGTCACAAACTCCCATGTAGCATCTTCCGGCACTTCCTTTGGTTTGATTTTAGTCAACCTATGATAATCCAATACGATTCTATTTATCACGTCTGGCTTGTTATTACCATCAAACACATACAAATCCTGCATATTTAAAGCATCTCTTATTAAATCAGATAAATCAATACCGTCCACTTCAAAATCAGCACAAAGAGAGCCACGGAATTTATATGTCTTTCCATCGGTGTTCGTTATCTCCATTTCCCAACTTCCGATATCTGTTGCAAAAATCTCGTCATACTCATTACTAAAATAAATAGCTACTTTATTTAAAACATTTTCAGCTACTGCCATTTCCATTTTATAATTCTTAGTTTGAACCTTCTCATATTTGCCCAAACCATCTCCAAATGCGTATGCAGAAAACCATACTCGTCCATATGAATTTATTGTTATATGCTGTTCCACTATATCATTTGGTTCAGGACAAGGCCCATATCCCATTTCGTTAGAGACAATTCGTATCTTCTTAGGAATACCCTCAAATATGAACGGATTCTCACCAGTCAACAACGCAAGTCTGCTAAGTGCAAGAATAAACCACGCGCGGTTCTTCAGCTCGAGAATTTCTGCCCCATCATATGCCCAGTGATTAAAGTATCTCCACCTTGAATAAATTGCCGAACCGAGCAACGCAATATCTGTAACATCATCGATAATTTTATCCAGTTCTTCGCAATTGCTTGCAGCCTTTCCATAAACATGCTCAAAAGCATGTCCACAGTCCATCTCGAAGCCGAGTGCAACACAATCATCTGCCATATAGTGGTCAACAAGTTCTATGTCGTTAATTTGCTGAACTCTGAATTTATCAATCCACTTCACAGCAAAGTCATGTATCCGATTCATATCTGCCACTGTAGTCACCTCCAGTTTATCAATTCTATGCATTGGGACTGTTTCAAAAATCTCGGCAAATTCTAATTTTTCATACTTACACGTTATTTCTTATTCCATTTTACTGGTAATAAGTCCACGAAACCATCTGTATTTGTAAGAACCAGTCAAAGGCAAAATCTCTGGGAAAGCCTCGTATTTCAGTTCTTCCAATTCTGCATTGCTCATGGGTTCAATTAGAAGCCTTTCGGTTTCCAATACTACTTTTCTACTTTCTGCAAAAAAATCTCACAGAGATCCAAAAATTCCGTTGCATTGCTCATCATTGCAGGATGCCCACCATTTTCAAAAATGTGCATTGAAGCATTCGGTGTCTGAGAACATATATCTTCAAAAAGCTTTTCATAATGCCCCTTAGGGAACATTTCATCTTCACTACTTCCAGTGAGAAGTAATTTTGTTTTCATTTCCGATAATGGCTTGTGATAGAAATTTCCAATACATTGGGCATGACCAACTACAGCTTCGGTATCTGCATCAATTACACTTTCCCAATCATCCCCGTGCATTGATTTCAGCATATTGCAAAAGCCTTCATTTTGCTTGGCAAACTTTCGTCCCATGCGAATCTGATCCGTGACAGAAGTATCTGCGGCAATACCTTCAAAACTATCCGCTACAACAGCACGAACCATGTCAGGATATTCAAGTGCAAAATTGATGGCAGCAATAGCGCCACCACTACATCCAATGACATAAACTTTTTCTAAGTGATTATGCTCGCATAAAGCAGCAACCTGTTCACTCCATCGAAACCACAAATCAAACGGCCATTCTGCTAAACGCTCAGACCGACCACAACCTAAAAAGTCCATAGTAAAAACTGTATATCGCTCAGAAATAGTCGGAATAATATATGCAAACATCTTACTGGAAGCCGTATTCCCGTGCAGTAATAATAAAGGCACACCAGTTCCTACTTTCTCATAATATATTTTATTGCCATCAAACTCAAAATAACTCATAGTAACCCCTTTCTTAGCTCTTATATTTATCATTAACCCTTTAAATTTTTCGTTTCAATTCTTTTGTTTTTCCTTTTGCTCAAGTGTAAGTTGTTGTTTTGCCATACTATTTCTCCCTCATATTCTAATTAATAGTTCTCCCTTCTCCTAATTCTTTGCTGCTTCTTCAAGTTCTATCATAAACTTATCATAATCAGAGAGAAACAATTTGTCCTGAATCACTCGATATTTTTCAAATTCCGTTTCTGCGTGAAGCTTTGCAATTTCAGCAGATACCTTCCCCGCATCTTTAAGTAAGCCATACTCAAACATTTCAATAAAGCCATTTAAACGTAATTCCCAGTCTTGCATTGTGAGTGGTATTATAGTTCTTGCCGTCATCGGCAGTTATCCGCAAGCATATCCTGAAATCCTTTTTTAATTTCCTTATCCATTTCATCTACACTTAGTTTGCTGATATCTACGGGATGTTTATTGATGATTTCTCTATATCCATATTCCTTATCTCCATTTTGAACCATTGCTTATTTTACAACCATTCATTTTCGTGACATTGTTTTCTAATCTTCTCTCTTCACATAGGTCAGTTCAATATCATACCCCAGCGCCTCCACCATCTGCACAAAGGTTTTATTCACAACACCCTCTTTTTTCTTGATGATACGATTGACATACTGCCCCGTTGTTCCAATCTTTTCCGCAAGCTGTGCTTGTGTTAATTCACCCTCTATGCACTTGACCTTAACATCAACCTCTATGTTGTTTTTCAGCATACTTTTTCTCCTATCGAATCGTTCGACTATTTATAACACATTTTAGATTATTTATTATAGCATACTGTTATGAATTTTTCAATGATTTTGTAAAAACAGACACCCTGCTTTTTTACAGAGTGCCTATCATACTTTTATACTCAATTATTCCTTTATTTTAATCTGAGTTCTCGATTTGAAAAGAAAATCCAAATGGTCATCATATACCGTAATTTTTTCAATTAGCTTTCGCACCAGCTGTTCATCATAGGCTATAACCCGTTGTTTCTTCTAATTCATCGTACAATTTATTGTAGTCAATGCACAGCAAAGAACACACTTAAGAAGCGGAGGGAGATAAATGGCATTTATACAGTATTTGAAGTTTAACGGTACCGTTCTCCCTCTGCCGGATTCTTATGATTTGAACCTAGCGGATGTGGAAGCAGACTCCGGTGAAGAAACAGGAGCAACCGCATTTGATTTAACTCCAATTTGTGTGTATTCCGTCTGTGATGATGATGGTGTAATGGATAATGCTAGTGAAACATTTGGTATGTTATACTTTGCTGAAATTACCTCATTTGGAGAACTACCGCCTCTTGAAATAGAACGAATTGAGTTGTTCAATATACTACCGACTAATTGGACATACCCAGAGATACAACCGAAATTGCTTCAAAAGGCATCTGAAATTCACTTTGTCAAATGAGCATCATGTAAAATAGACCCAATTCCCGGTTTGTCAATTCAAAACTCAATAATTACCAAGAGCATCAGTCAGAAATGATTGGTGCTCTTCTTATTCCCAAAATCGGGAATCGGAAAAAGGAGGAAAATGAAAAATCCACGGAGAAAATTGATGGTACGATTGCCACGATTATGGGATTGGACGGAGCCATTCGCTGTGGTGCAGACAGTGGCGCATCGGTTTATGATGAGCGAGGGATTTTGTTTATTTAGTATTATTCCGTTAAATTGCATCATGTTGTTCCGATAGGCTTTATATTATTCCGATAATCGATATAAAATTTACAGACAGGATCGCGTATTATAATGCATTTGACGAATATCATGTAAAAAACAATTTGTCAGCAATGGAAAAACTCTTCGCAGGATATGTTAATGAAAGATTGAATATGTATCTTTCAATGCTGTAAGAGTAAAAATAAATTTGATTTAGCGGCGCTACAGGGGTTTTCACAATGACAAAGCCATTGCCCTTTTTCGACATGCATTTTAGGACAGCCCCATTTGTAACGATCCGCCCCTTTTCGCAATTGATGTAAAGTAGCGTTTAACCTTACTTTGTATATTTTCTGCTGTAGAATAAAAAAATGTCTAAAACTGCAAGTCGATTTATTTCTTACTATTTTGGAAGTTTAATAAAAACATTGTTCATGTCTA
>JAVXHR010000043.1:0-4193 GCA_036656795.1 Lachnospiraceae bacterium
AAAAGAGGATAGTTGCTCATTTTTAAAATATAGTGTATTATTGTATCGATGTAAATATAACAACAAATAAAATGATGAGGTAAATATATGGCAAGCAGAAGACGAAGAAGAGGTAGCAGGAGACGAAAACCAGGTAATTGGTTTACTAGATTAAGTACAGGGAAAAGAATTGGTGTATGCATAGGTGGAGTATTCGTCTGTTTGCTAGCATCAACGGTTGTTTTTGTTGCGGCGAAATTAGGAAAATTAGAAACAAAAAAGATACCAAAAGAAGATATTGTGGTAAATGAACTGGAAGAAGAAGTAGGGGAAGGTTATACAAATATTGCACTTTTTGGTGGAGATTCAAGAACCGGAGAATTGGAAAAAGGTGTGCGTACAGACTGTATTATTGTTGCGAGTTTGAATAATGCAACAAAAGAGATTAAGATGGTTTCAGTATATCGTGATACACTTTTGAATCTTTCAGAGGGAACATTGCAAAAATGTAATGCGGCTTATAGTTATGGTGGACCTGAACAGGCAATCAATATGTTGAATATGAATCTTGACTTAGATATCCAGAATTATGTAACGGTGGATTTCAGTGTATTAGTTGATGTAATAGATCTTCTTGGCGGCATCGAGATAGATGTAAAAGAAGAAGAGATAAAATATATCAATAAATTCCTGGGAGAGACAGCTGAAGTAGCAGGTACTGCAGCAGAAACTCCGTTTATAGAAGTAGCCGGATTACAGACCCTAACAGGTACACAGGCAGTTACATATTCTCGAATCAGGTCAACAGCAGGTGGCGATTTTACCAGAACGGAACGACAAAGAACTGTAATTGAGAAAATGGTAGAAAAGATAAAGAAAACAAATCTAATGACGATTAATAAGATTCTGGATAAAGTATTTCCAAAGATGTCTACAAGTTTTTCTTTGACAGAGATGTTGAATTATGCAAAATCTTATGCAAAATATGTATTGGGTGCTAATCTTGGATTCCCAATTGACAAAGCAACAGATAATGTGCCGGGACTTGGAAGTATCGTTGTTCCCGTAACACTGGAAAGTAATGTACAAAAATTACATGAATTTTTATATGCAGACGTAGCCTATACTCCATCATCAAAAGTTTCTGAGATTAGCAGGTCTATTCAGACAAAAGTTGGAAATAAAAAAGCAGAAGATGATGACGCATTACGTCAGAAGAAATATGAAGAAAAAGATAATTCTTCTCAGGAAAGTAATAGATCAACAAATGAAACAACCGGTGGTAATAATGCCGGAACAGAACATACTGATAATGGAAATACACAAGGCAATAATGAAAATCAAAATGGAAATCAAAATGAAGGTTCAGGAGATGCACCAACCAATCCGGCACCACCGGAAAATGGAGGAGCTACAGAGTAGTAAGATTACGGAGTGAGGAAACTCACTCCGATTTGCGTGAATAACTGAGGAATGTATTGGAGGTAGGAAGACTGTGGCAAGCAAGAAAAGACGCTTGAAAGATGAAAAAGCAGCGAGAGCTGCAAAAAAACGTAAAAGCAGAAGAAAAAAAAGAGCAATGATTCTAATAGTAGAACTTTTAATACTGGTGGTATTGGGAGGCGCTGCTTATGCAATGATAAAATATGATAAATTTCAGACAGTTGCCTTTGGTGACGGAGATATTAAGGTCAATGAAGGAGTTAAGAAAGAGGGCTATACAACGATTGCATTATTTGGGGGTGATTCCAGAGATGGTGCATTAGAAGAGGGAACACATACAGACTGCATTATCATTGCTTCAATTGATAATAAGACGAAGAATGTAAAACTGGCATCCGTATATAGAGATACTTTGACAGAGCAAATGGATGGTACTTTAAAAAAGGTAAATAATGCGTATTTTGTAGGTGGACCTAAGGGTGCGATTAATGTATTGAATAAAAACTTTGATTTAGACATTCAAAATTATGCAACCGTAGATTTTAAAGCATTGGTAGATACAATTGATTTGTTGGGAGGTATTGAAATTGATGTACAACCGGAAGAAGTTCAATATCTGAATGAATTCTTGGGTGAAACTGCAGAAGTAGCCGGAACCGCCAAAGAAACAGAATTTATTCAAGAATCTGGAATACAGACATTGAATGGTACACAGGCAGTTACTTATGCACGTATACGCTCTACGGCAGGTGGAGATTTTAAAAGAACAGAACGACAACGATTGGTAGTTGAAAAAGTATTTGAAAAAGTAAAAGGTACAAAATTAGGTACAATTAATAAAATTGTAGACAAAGTATTTCCACAAGTCTCCACCAGCTTTTCTTTGCCGGATCTAATCGGGTTGGCAGCAGGGGTAACACAGTACGAATTAGGAGAAACCACAGGATTTCCAAAAGAACTTGGAGATGCGAAGATCAAAGGTGTAGGAGCTACCATTGTTCCGTTGGGGTTACAAGAAAATGTAAAAGAATTACATTCTTTCTTATATGCAAATGAAGCGTATACAGTAAGTGAAACAGTAGATAATATAGGAAGTGAAATTGTGAATCTTACAGGATTATCAAGAGCAGATATTGAAACTCCAGAAGAGGATACAACAAAAAGCAACACAAACTAAAAATATAAACGAAAAAAATGTAAAATGTAGACAATTTCTTGAAAAACGTGTATGATAATTTGGTAGATTGATAAGATGGGAGAAAGAAGAGGAAGAACATATGAAAATCATAAAAAAAATAGCAACATTACTATTGTCAGTATGCTTAGTGGTGCCTTGTTTTTCAATGATAGCTCAGGCGGCTGATGGCAGGATATCATTTGATGATCCAGCAACTGCAGTGGGAGAAACAGTTTCCATAGGCGTGAACTTAAGATCGAATGGTGGAGCGGTTGGTGATGTCTCTATGACATTGTCCTATGATGCTTCTGCTTTACGGTTTGAAAGTGGAGATGGAATCACAGCCGGGAATGAAGGCCAGATTAAATATACGGGCAAAGGGAATGGCTCAGATACATTGTTGAAATTCACTGCGAAGTTTATTGTGATAAAGGAAGGAACTTCTAAGGTTGAGGTAGTGGAATATTCGGCTAAGACCAATGATGGTGAGAGTATAACATGTAAAGAGGGGAATTCTACAGTTACAGCAAAGGCAGGAGATCCATCTAAGATTCCAGAAGCAACAGCGTCAACAGGAGATGCAGTAGGAAATGCAACAGCTGAGGTCGAGGTAAATGGTGCTAAATATACATTTTCAGATGCGTTTTCAGAAGCATTAATACCACCGGGCTTTAAAACCGCAGAATTAACTTATGAGGGAACACCACACAAGGTAGTACAACAAGAGGCAAGTGGGATTTATCTTGGATATTTGATAGATGCAGAAAAGAATGGGGACTTCTTCTTATATCAAGACGAAACAGCTACATTTTCACCATTTGAACAGGTGATGATATCAGATACCACATATATTATACTGTTAAACGATGAAAAAGCGGTAACATTACCAAAGACTTATCAAAAAGTGAAACTTACAATGAATGGAAAAGAATTTCCGGCATGGCAAGATAGTACCCAAGATGGTTATTATGTAGTATATGCAGTGAATGGGGACGGGAAAAAAGGCCTTTATCAATATGATTCCAAAGAGGGAACGTATCAAAGATATATAGAAAAAGTTAAAACAGAGAAGGCAAAAAGTAATTCCATGTTTGGGAAATTAACTACGACTCTTGAAAAGAATATGGATAAATTAATTCTTGGGATTGGGCTTGGGTTCTTAGTATTCTTGATTCTAATTATTGTAATTGCAATTAAACTTCGTCATCGTAATTTAGAATTAGATGAACTGTATGAAGAGTACAATATTGATGGATATAATGATGAACCGGTAGCATCGAATAAAAAAGACAAAGCAATTCCGGTGTCTAAGAAAGAAAATAAATTTGAAAAACGTTATAAACAAGAAGACGAAGATGATTTCGATGATTTTGAAGACGAATATGACTATGAAGACGACGATGAATATGCAGACTATGATGACGACGATGGATATACAGACTATGATGAAGACGATCTGGATAATCCGTTAACAGGAGTCCCAACTTATAAAAATCAGGATGATGATTTCAAAATTGATTTTATTGATTTAGATTAGATGCCAATGACATATGAGAAGTATATCTGATGGGAGGTATACTTCTTTTTCTGAAAT
>JAVXHR010000044.1:0-3462 GCA_036656795.1 Lachnospiraceae bacterium
TATCAAGCATGGTCATATTCAATGCTTATTAAAGATTATAATAAATCTGTTCAAGATAAAAATGTACAAATTTATCCATGTGCATATTTGCACAATTATAGAAGAAGTGAAAATGATCCAATAGATAATCCACATTATCAAACATATATTGATGAAGCACCAGTTTTTACAAGAGGTGAGGTATCTAAACTGCGTGATTTTATAAAAAAATCAGTAGTTGTTGGAGACGAAAAAGAAGTTCTTTATTTGATAGATAGAGGAAAAATCAGACCATCTAAAAGTTTACAAAATACGATCGCAAGTATGCTGAAGGGAAATCATGAATTTGTGATGTTGGATGAGCAAAAAGTTGTTTATGAAAATATTATGAATTTATCGAAGCAAGCAGAGAAGGACGGAATAAAGAGAACTATTATTGTGCAAGGGGGACCAGGGACAGGTAAAACTGTGGTTGCAATTAACCTGCTTTCGAATTTGACGAATGATGGACAATTTGTGCAGTATGTTTCTAAAAATAGTGCACCGAGAAATGTATACTTACAAAAATTAAAAGGTGTAATGAAGAAAAGTTCTGTAGATAATATGTTTAAAGGATCTGGAATTTACACAGAAGCAGAACAGGACAGTATTCACACAATTCTTGTAGATGAAGCACATCGTTTAAATGCAAAATCAGGAATGTTTCAAAATATGGGAGAAAATCAGATTAAAGAAATAATTAATGTAGCGAAATGCAGTGTCTTTTTTATAGATGAGAGTCAGCGTGTTACATTAAGTGATATAGGAAGTGTGGAAGAAATTGAATATTGGGCAGGAAAAGAACAATCACAAATATATAAAATGGAATTAGTATCACAATTTAGATGCAATGGTTCAGATGGATATCTTGCTTGGCTGGATGATGTTTTAGATATAAGAAAAACTGCAAATTATGAAATGGATGATATTGATTATGATATACGAATATGTGAGACACCAAATGAAGTATACAATATTGTCTTGGAAAGGAACAAGGCACCAAATCATGCTAGATTGTTGGCAGGATACTGTTGGAATTGGATTAAAGAAGGAAAAAACAACTCAGATGTTCACGATATTAAAATTGGAGATTTTGAAATGAGTTGGAATCTTGGAAGTAGTTCAACGTATGCAATTGATGACACATCTGTAAATGAGATTGGATGTATCCATACTTCACAGGGATTAGAGTTTGATTATGTTGGTGTTATAATTGGAGATGATCTTCGTTATAAAGAGGGGAAAATCATAACCGATTTTACAAAAAGAGCCCGTACAGATCAATCTCTAAAAGGAATTAAAAAGATGTATAAAGAAAATCCTTCAGAAGCAGAAAAAGTTGCAGATGAGATTATTAAAAATACATACCGAACACTCATGACTAGAGGAATGAAGGGGTGCTATGTATATTGCGAAAATCAGGGATTGCGAGATTATTTACGAGAAAGGATACAAAAATGACAAAAGAAACAGTTGATCAGATATTAAAATTTAGAGATGATAGAAATTGGAAACAATTTCATAACCCTAAAGATTTAGCAATATCCATATCGCTTGAAGCGGCAGAATTATTGGAAGTATTTCAGTGGAGTGCAGAAGATACGGTGTGCGAAAAAAAGATAGAAAAAGTGAAGGAAGAATTGGCAGATGTAATTAATTATTGTGTATTAATGGCAGATGCGTGTGACTTGGATATGGACGAAATTGTTCAAGCAAAAATAAAAGTAAACAATCAGAAGTATCCAGTTGATAAAGCATACGGGAATAAAGAAAAATATAATGAATTATAAAAGATATAGCGTTTTGATTGATTTGTAAGAGGTGATTTTGTGGTAAGCAAGAGTATTTTGGAGAAGGCAAAAATATTGAATTTAAAAGAGAAATACCAAGTAGACATGAGAAATTCCTTAAAGATATAATTGCATTTTTAAATAGTATAGGTGGAAAAGTCATTCTTGGAATTGAAGATGAGACTTGCATTGTATATGGCATTGGTGAACAGAGTCCATTCAAATTATCAGATGCGATATCAACTATGATTTCAGATGCATGTATACCGCAGATAGAGCCAGATATTACAATAAAGACGATTGAGGACAAGACAGTTCTTGAAATTGATGTCGCTCCAGGAAAGTTTAGACCATATTTTATTGCTAATAAAGGCAAAAAACTACTGCATATATTAGAATAAATAGTACAAGCAGACCTGCGGATACAAGAAAATTGCAGGAATTAGAACTTGAAGGACAAGGGATATCCTATGATTCTTTGCAAGAGATTAGCAAAGAATATGACGAAAATAAGGCATTGCGATTATGCGATACTATGAAAAAAGTTGCAGTAGCAGCTTGTGACACAGAAGATGAAAAAGCCGCAGTGAAGGATATGACTCTTGAAACATTAGAAGATTTTGGAATTTTATCCAAAGCAGGGAGAAATCCTTATCCAACACGTGCGTTTGATCTTTTGACAGACAATAGAAATAGAGCTGCAAAGAATCAATGTGCGCTATTTAAAGGCTTAACAAGAGACTTATTTATAGGCCAGAAAGAGTTTGACGGACCAATTCAAAATCAGGTTGATGAAGCATACAAATTTGTTTTAAGACACATTAATACTGGTGCTGAAATCAATGGAGAGTACAGAAAAGATACTTACGAATTTCCTATTACAGCAATCAGAGAAATGATTGCAAACGGAGTACTGCATAGAAGGATTGTCATTTTTCATTGTAGATAACTATTGTTATATCACATAATCACAAGACTGTTGAATATTTTGATAATATAATCAACATCTAATACTTGAAATGTATTTAATTGGATTTTATAAAGGAGCTGGGAAAAGGTGTTAATGATTGTAACTACTATTATTTTGTTAATATTAACAATTATTTTGTTGTCAGGAAAGGGCGGATTTTTAGTTGCAGGTTATAATACCCTATCGAAGAAAGAAAAACTACGTTATAATGGGAAAAAGGTTAGTCGAATTATGGGAGTGCTTTTAGCTTTCATTACCGGAGGGATGGCTGCTGATATTTTATTTGGCAAATATTTAGCAGAACATAGTGGCATGGCTTTCATAGGCACTCTATTATGGTTACTTATTTGTATAATTATTACTTACAAAATATGGAAAGAAGATGCCTAGTATATTGTAAAATAAGTAGCTGACTATTAAGCTTGGTTTAATAGCAAGTCACTTTATCAACCATGCTACTTTCCCTTTTAAAATAGTAAAGATCAAAGCGGGCAATAAAAACAGCAAATATAAGATACTGCATACAAAAGTTCCGATATTCATTAAAATACTATTAGAAAATACCATGATTATATTTCTTTTGAGCATATATCATTATACACAGACCAAAAACAAATAAAACGCAAGCAGGAATCGAGCATAGGACGGGCTCGATGAACACGCTTAAGATTGCAGAGAAAATAA
>JAVXHR010000045.1:0-2735 GCA_036656795.1 Lachnospiraceae bacterium
CTAACGAAATATCAATAGGATTATTATTTACAATTCCTAATTTTCTATTCAAAATTTAACGATTTGGAGGTCGGTTTTTCATGGTAAAACACTAATTGCAGATATCTAAAGAGGATTGAAAGTTTTGGATAATAACTCAATCAATCCTTTATCTGCCGGTAACCATTCCACACTAAAAAGTTCCTCTTTTATCAACCACTTTGCTGCTTTATGTTCTTTTAGAAACAATTCTCCTTTTTTTATTGTACAATAAAAACAATGCATGGTCAGATGAAAATTAGGATAATCATATTCCACAATATCTACCAATTCCCCTACATTAATTTCCGTATCTAATTCTTCCCATATCTCGCGCATCAACGCTTCTTGTGGTGTTTCACCGGTTTCTATCTTGCCTCCCGGAAATTCCCAGCCATTTTCAAATTCTCCATACCCTCTCTGGGTTGCAAAGATCTTACCCTCTTTTTGAATAATTGCTGCTGCAACTTTAACTGATTTCATTAATGAATCCTTTCTAACTAACGATATATTCATAGATATCTTCCCGAATAGGTGTTAGTAATTCATACTGTATTTCGACTGCTTTTTTATTTGTATTTTTCATTACAATAGATTTGGGAGTTCCTATAGTCTGTATTTTCCCCAAATAATAAAATTCTTTTGAAATTTTATCATCTTTATTTTTACGAACAAATAAGTCCATCTCCACTCCCAATTCCTTTGCATGATATGCTATATTTACATCTTTTGATTTTGCATTTCTTCCTGATTTTGACAATGCAATTAATCTTGTATTCGAAATAAATCTATCTTCATAATTTTGGGTGTCAACAATCTTATCTCCCTTTTCATAATTTATAAATACTGGATATGTTTTAGTCTTTTCATCATATTTGTATCCCCCGATATTTAAGGCTACTTCCGCTTTTTCCCAATCCAATAATCGACACACATCTTCATATGTATATTTTTGATATAATTGAAAATTGGTATCTAAATATCTATTTCCATAAAAGATTTTGTTCCGTTCTAATCCAAACTCAACAAGCTCAAGAACCATCTCATAGAAATTCTTGTCTTGTATCATCTTTATAAAAGAATCCGAAGCACAATAATCTCTTCCCTCCGGTTGTATTAAAACACAATCTTCATATGTGGCTTTTCCTGTCCCTGAAGGGAATTCATTTGTCATAATATTCACCACGTTAGTCACTGTATTATCTGTCATTTTTATTCCATATTTTTCTTGTAAGTTATTATGCAAATACTTGAGAATACTCTTTGGGTATCTTAATAATTGTTGTAAAACAAGAAGTTCGTGCACTCTTTTTCCCGAAGCCATTTTCTTTGATATAAATTCAATACATTTTTCTTGTTCTTTATTAAATCTTATCTTATAATTTTTTTCATATTTTACCAAGAATTTGTAATAAGAACCAAGTGAATTATTATCAAAAATCCGAAGTACATCCATATACCCATAGCTATCAAAATCTTTTAATTTGGGAATGTGTCCTAACTTTTGTTTAAGATTATTGTAATTTTCACGAATTAATCTTATATCGTTAAAATTAGCTGTATCAATAGAAGAATAAATACGTTTTCTTGAAATTTCATCAAAATGAATCGTTGAACTTCCCGGAATCACACGCCCACCTTCCATTACATATCTGCGAATACTATCTTTGTTGTAACTTCTGTCCCCGGATAAAGCAATTGGTATCATAAAATTGTTAGTATAATTTCCAATAAAATCTAAGATAACAACATACTCTTTATTATCTGCTTTTCGTAATCCACGTCCCAACTGTTGCACAAATACAATAGGCGATTGTGTAGGTCTTAACATTACAACCTGATTAACTTCCGGTATATCAACACCTTCATTAAATATATCCACAGTAAAAATATAATCTAATTTATAATTCATATCATTACCAACAAGTTTTTCTACCATTTCTTCGCGTTTTTCTTGACTATCTTCTCCTGTTAATGCTAACGTCGAATAACCGTTTCTATTAAATTTCTCTGAAAATATTCTTGCCTCTTCCTTGGTACTGCAAAACACCAATCCTTTTACCCTATCTCCACAATATCCAAAGTACTTTATCTTTTCAATTACATATTTTACTCGTTCATCTGATGTCAACAAATTAAATTGCTTTAATGTTGATACATCATCAAAAGTCTCACCATTAATCTCTAGATCTTTAATACCAAAATAATGAAACGGACATAACAGATTTTCCTCTAATGCTTGCTGTAATCGTATTTCATACGCAATATTATGATCAAATGCCTTATATACATCAAATGTATCTGTACGTTCTGGGGACGCCGTCATTCCAAGGCAAAACTGTGGCTTGAAATAATTCATAATGTCTTGATAACTTGTTGCCCCTGTTCTATGGGCTTCATCTATTACAATTGTTTGAAATTCCTCTGGTTGGAATTGTTGTCTAATCTCAGGTCTCGCCATCATTTGCATAGTTGAAAATAAATAGTCTGCCTGAAAATCTTTAGAATTTCCAGAAAGCAGCCCTATCTTTTTTGTATCGCCAAATACATTCTTATAACTTTTAATAGCTTGTTTTGCAATTTGCTCTCTGTGTACTAAAAACAGTGCTTTTTCCGGATTTTGATTACGCAAGGCAAACGCAGATGCATATGTTTTCCCTGTTCCTGTTGCAGATATCAATAATGCCTTTTTTTCACCATCTTGTTGAATTTTCTTT
>JAVXHR010000046.1:0-2399 GCA_036656795.1 Lachnospiraceae bacterium
CCCCACTCATGATTTTTAACTAGTCCATTTGAAGTAAAATTGGATGAAGATATTATTATCCCTTTCTCCTGCTTCTTTTTATAAAAGAGATACACTTTGCCATGTAGCTTTTCATCAATGTGTATTTCATATGAAATATTTTTAATTTCACAGTACTCAATAAAAGCTGTTAATGTATCTGCCTTATTTATACCTTCATCATATGCCTTTAATACAGTAAGAAGCACAATATGCTTTAACTGTTCTTTCTTGTTTATTGCTTCAAGCAAAATATTAATATCCCCACCTAAAAATGGAGATGCTAAAACCATTTCGTCTGCACTAAAAGCCATTTTCATAAGCTGTTTTTTGTGGTTCTTTACATCATAGTTATTTAATAATTCCATTTCATTTCTCCAATTAATAGATTATATAGTTCCAATTTACAATCTATTTTCATTAATAACAATAATTGCTATAAGCACTAACTCGCAACGATATTTTCTGGCAATATTGTTTTTGAAGGACTATCATAATCCTTATCTGTTAGTTCAGACTTGACGATATCATCATATTCGTATTATTTAAATTACTAAAAACTTTCTTCATTTTTGTCCAAGGAAAATGCTGTATAAAAGTTAAAATAAATAGTGGACATATAGATAATATAATTAACTTTTGTTTCATCCTGTCACCTTACTTTCAAAAAATTAATACTTTCCTCCAATTTCGACACTTGCTTCATGATTTCACTAAACTCAGGAATCTTCCCGAACATCATATTTCTCATTTTTAAATAATCCTGTTCCAATTCACTTAAATAAATTTTATTCGGAACTAACTTAATTGTTCCAATATTAGCTTCCTCATATTTAGCCCATTTGCACTTATAGAATTTAGTTTTGAAATCTACGACTTTTTTCAACAGTTCCAAATCTTTAAATGCATTTTCTTTTATTTCTGTCTGGCTCATACAATATAAATCATAATAATGTCTTGAATATCTCTGTGGAAAATCACCTGATATTCTATTTGCTTCTTTATGCAAAATCGTTACCTTTTCCCAGAAAGTTCTTTCTGCCATTACTGTATATATCGAGGTACTTTTATCTGAAAATAATTGTGGGTATTGCTCAGCTGCATATGAAGTAATCAACACTTCTTTTGCTGGCGTCCATGCTGCCAAAGCACCTATTTCTAATCTGATTTCCTGTAATATTGATGGATTACTGAATATCTGAGGATACACAAAATCTATCGTTTGTTTATCTTTTGGGTTTATATATAATCTTACATCCTTCCCCAGCTCGTTATTTAAATCATGTATTAATACCGGCAAAAATTCTTCTTCCAAGAAAATAGCCACTTGATTATTTGCCTTTTCATTAAATAAATCTTGTTGCGTATTTGATCTTTCTAACCAGGGTTCTTCTAGTCCATATCCAATCAATCTCCAATCAAGAATTAAATCTATGTCTTCTGAAAATCGTTCAATCAGATTATATGCTTTCGAAAGACTTGTTCCCCCTTTAAATGCAAATGAATCACTCCACTTACATCTATGAAATAAATAATCCAACATGTAACATACCCAAAAATCTTTTTCGATAATTGCAGGTGACATTTTCATTTTTTTTGCAGTATTTCTAAATAATTCCTCTAGTTCCTTATTGCTCAGCTTTGCAATTTTATCCATTAAACTCTCCTTATTTTATCTTATATCAGTTTTTTTATAATAGAATATATCCAAGCAGTAGTCCCTTGTGCTTCTGCTATAATTATACATTTATCACTATCCGTTAAAACGGACTTGAGAATATCAACTTCTCTTTCTGAGATTTTCTCTTTTCCAATGGCCCTTATAGCTTGTATAGTGAGTGCTGTTATATATGATAATCCTGAAGTTTCTTTATGAGAGGTATGATTAAATTTAATTTTAATATCCTCGTATTCATACTCCTTATACGGACCATCGCTCACATATAACCACACTGCTGGAACTTGTGTAGATAATTTTAACAGATTCAAAGCGGTATCACCTGCTGGTGCAATCGACCAATTATGATTTCTGGCAATTGCATAAGCGACTTTCTCTGTATCAGTGGCTACAAATTCTTTTAACAAATTACTATACCTAGGTTTTTCATATACTCCGCGCATAATTCTTTTAATTTTATTTTCATCAATTAATCTGGTCATAGCCATATTAATTGCAGGTACAGTAGCAATATCTGAAAAATCAGAGGTAATAAATATAGTGCCTTCTTCCATTCCATTAATTCTATCAATAATTGCTTGATTATATTTTGGTCTTTCCATAATACAAACCTCACATTCTTTTCGTTAGAAAAAGTATATACTTTTTCTAACGAAATATCAATAGGATTATTATTTACAATTCCTAATTTTCTATTCAAAAT
>JAVXHR010000047.1:0-2139 GCA_036656795.1 Lachnospiraceae bacterium
TACATATTATTGGAGTGCAGTGTTTTTGAATTGAACATCTGATTGTACTGCAACATTCTGGAGTAATATTTTGCGTCTATTATGGTCGTTCTACCCTGGTATTCCAATGTAATGTCCGAACGCATCATTGGTAATAATTCTAAAAATCCGTCGTCTACGTTCCAATCTACAGGTGATGGCGTTGGTCTGAATTCTGGATAATGCTTTCTATAGTACTCAAGGATAAATTTTTCATACAGGTTATGCATCTGCCTGTCATCTAAATACTTTGACATTTTCAGATCACCCTTTTCATCTGTAAGAAGCAATCCTTTAACAACCAAGTAGCAGATATTGATAAGCATTTTATATGTTGCATTGTTCTTTGAATATTGGAAGTTTTTCCACTTAACATTACGAAGATCAATCACATCAACATTATCCAGATACAGCATTAACTTTTTTAGAGCCTTTTTATGTTCTAATTTTACATCATCAGATTGAATCAATTTTAAAGAAGTACTTTTCAAGACTTGATTCATATATGTATTTTCTTCATATGAATTATAATGACATACCAGTTTCTTCGAAATAATTGACTTTTCTTTAATTGAGGCCGAAATATCAATTTTCCCATGAGGCGATGCCAATCTATCTGTTCTTTCAATATAATCCCTACCGAGTCCGCGTTTTATCTGACTAGATAATCCCTTTGCAAGAATCACTGATAACAAATCTGCTGTATTCTCAAATTCTTCTGTCTTGATATCCTGGTATTTTTCTTCATTTAACACTCGAAATGCGTAACTTAACATGTAATACACATTTTTAATATTGATATTAGCCATTCATAACACCACGCAATTTCATGATCCATTCATCTACCTTAGATTGTTCATCAAACCAGTATTCCTTTACAAGTGGAATTAACTCATATTTAATAATTGCTGACACATCTTCGTCTGATATCTTCTCTGTAACACAGAAATAACTATGTCCAATTACAAATCCACTTCCTAACGCTTCATCATCCTCTATCACTTTATTTAGAGATACTACGCAATCAACAAGTCTATTATATTTCTCATTTTCTGCAGTAGCTTTCATATCTTCAAACTGTTCTGATTGTAGCGCTGGTTTTAATTCATAAAAAGCAAATCTTCGACGAAGTGCATAATCAATCATAGCTAAACTTCTATCTGCTGTATTCATCATTCCAATAATATAGACATTCTTAGGAACTGCAAACAATTCATTTTTGTAAAGTAGTCTTAAACTTTCTCCACGTTTATCCGTTTCAATAAGCATAAGCAATTCGCCAAATATTTTGCTTAAATTTCCTCTATTAATTTCATCTATAATAAAGAAATACTCTCTTTCTTCATCATCCTGTGCAGCCTTACAAAATTCATAAAATGGTCCCGGTGTTAGTTCAAATCCATCTTTGGTTGGACGATACCCCATAATAAAGTCTTCATAGCTGTAGCTCTGATGGAATTGTATCATCATTACTCTGCTAGTATCTTTAACCTGCATAATAGAATACGCCAATCTTTTTGCTGCATAGGTTTTTCCAACGCCAGGAGCTCCTTGTAAGATCAGATTTTTCTTTTTCAAAATCAATCTAGAAAGACTATCGTATTCTTCCTTTTTCATAAATACATCATTCAAAAAATCTTCTTCAGAGTATTTGGGATATACTACTGGCTTCTGTGTTTCCAATTCTTCCCCGATTGCCTCGGAAAAAATACTCTCCAACTTCATAACATAATCTGTATATTGCGTAATATCGGTTAATGTCTTTAATACAGCCTGCCCTGGATGCTCCCAATCTCCATTATTTGTCCATTCAACTTTTCGAGTATTTTTATATTCCTGCCGTGTTGCATCAAAGTAATACTCAGATTTCACAACACCTCTTCCAACAACTTTACTCATTCCCCTTTTTACATATACAACATCTCCAACTGACATTGTATTCACGAATTGCCATGTAACAAGTGAATCATTTTTATAGGATTTACCATCCGCGATTTTATCTTTCATTGCTGTAATCATTTCATCTCTATCTGCATATTCTGATAAATCGCCAATTTCGTCCCAACCAATAGCCATAATTCCATCTTTGTAGAACTCATCCCACAATCTAGAATTTTCTCC
>JAVXHR010000048.1:0-1585 GCA_036656795.1 Lachnospiraceae bacterium
CTGATCATAAGTTTTTGTAATTCGTTTTGCCATTTTGATTTCTCCTATTCTCTGTGATTATATATCAAAATCCTTGAGAATAGGGTGGCAATTTTTATTATACAACATCATTTCCGCACCTCATTAATCAGTTTCCACCGCAACATACTCAAATGCACATATAATTCTACTTCTTTGAACTATATCACCTCTGGCAGAACAATTACCTTTTGCACTTCCGCTTATTGGTTGAAATTTTTGACAACTACTGCATCTTCTCTGTTCTTTTTTCATCCCATGTCCATCGCACCTAATCATCTCATAACCAATGATATATTTCTGTAATTGATCTGCCGGGATCTTTTTTTTCAATACATTACCGCTCTGATTTTTCAATGTAAAATGAATATCTACACCATTAATATCAGATTTCAAACCAATGTTATTATTTAACAAGCCTTCATAGTTCCACCCATCTATTTCTTCACAGTTAAGACTTTCAATATAATCTAAAATATCCTTCATTATAGAAACAGTTAAGCCATAACCATCATAAGTATATTCATAAAATATATTCCCAGAATATTCACCATCTTTTAAAGTTATAGCAACAACATAATCCCTCGATTTATAGTCATCTGACAAATCATGATGCATTTTATTTTCCCCCTTATACTGATACCTGTGCTGATTATCCTTACGATATTGTTCAATCAGAATTCTATCTTTAGCAATATCCCTTTCCATTTTTTCATCCATCGCTTTAATACCATTTTGCTTAAATTTTTCTATCAGTTGTGCACCATAGAAATCATAAAACTCATTTCGGCATTCTTTTAACTGTTCAAGTTGAGTTGATAAAAAGCTGTCAAAATAATTTTTAGGAATATGTAGTCTGTTTGATATTTGCTCCTTTCTTCTGGCAATTGTTCCTCTCATTCTGGCATAGCCAATTACCCCTATGGATACATCCAACACCCCGGCCAATTCCCACGGTTTTAATTCGTAAATCCTTTCAATCGCATCATAAATATTAACCTCTACTCCGATTCCCTCTGCATCTTTTTCAACAAAATCCATAAATTTAGCATAACTTATTCGATTTCTTTTATATGGCTCTGCAATGTACCAAGGAGCATTTTCAGTAATTTCCGTATAGTAATCCAGAGAAGCTCCCCAATTCTCACATCCTATATTCTCCTGTGGTATGTTTTCTCTGCTTTCAAATTTAACACCGTCAATACAAACTCCGTCAGAACCAAATTCGCAAGTTCTACATGACTTAGTCAGCTTCATCATTCGTCCCCCTTTTATCTTTTACCTCTTTGGTTCAACCTCCCAGAAAAATTCAAATTCTCATTTCTACTCATCAATCCCACAAACTGGGAGTTATCATTCTGTGAGCAGTTATCCGTTGTCGTTATAGAACCTAATGTTAATCCCTATTCCCTCAAATCAATGATTTCCCAATCAGCAGCAAACACCTCTTTGCTTTTTACATAAGTTTTAGCTTGCATCGCCACACACAGCAGTTTTTTAGGTCTGCTCATACCAACATAGGCAAGTTTACGACTATAATCAAACAAATTTGAACTTCCTAGTTTAC